>NZ_JBIVUX010000007.1:305412-497145 GCF_044757385.1 Streptomyces sp. NPDC091282 | reverse complement strand
CGCCCGGTTACATTCCGAACCCGGAAGCTAAGCCTTACAGCGCCGATGGTACTGCAGGGGGGACCCTGTGGGAGAGTAGGACACCGCCGAACAATTTTTGAGGACCCCTGGTCACCAGCGTTCAGCTGGGACCAGGGGTCCTTTTGTTTTTACAATGCTTGCGGTACCGAAGACAGGAGTCACCATGTCCACCAACTCTCCCGACGAGCGACCGGAGCGCGACCAGCGGCGACGGGACAGTGGTGACCGCGGTGACCGTGGCGGGTACCGCGGAGACCGTCCCGACCGTGGCAACGACCGTGGAGACCGCGGCGGTTACGGCCGTCGCGACGACAACCGCGGTGGCGGTGGCGGTGGCTACGGCCGCCGTGACGACAACCGCGGTAGTGGATACGGCCGTCGTGACGACCGCCGAGGCGACGACCGCCGAGGCGACGAGCGCCGCGACGACAACCGTGGTGGTGGCGGTTACGCCCGCCGTGACGACCGACGTGATGACAACCGTCGGGACGACAACCGTGGTGGCGGGTACGGCCGGCGTGACGACAATCGCGGTTCGCGTCCGGCGTTCCAGCGGGACGACCGCGGCGACCGCGGTGGCTTCCGCCGCGACGACAACCGTGGCGGTGGCGGCGGTTACCGCGGCCGTGACGACCGGCGCGACGACCGCAGGGACGACCGGCGTGACGACCGTCCGGCGTTCCGTCGTGACGACCGCGACGATCGCGGCGGTCGCAGCGACTTCCGTCGCGACGACAACCGCGGTGGCGGCGGCTACCGAGGCCGTGACGACCGGCGCGACGACAACCGTGGCGGCGGCGGTGGCTACGGCGACCGCGGTGGCTTCCGGCGCGACGACAACCGCGGTGGTGGCGGTTACGCCCGCCGTGACGACCGACGTGATGACAACCGTCGGGACGACAACCGTGGTGGCGGGTACGGCCGGCGTGACGACAATCGCGGTTCGCGTCCGGCGTTCCAGCGGGACGACCGCGGCGACCGCGGTGGCTTCCGCCGTGATGACCGGCGTGATGACCGCAGGGACGACCGGCGTGACGACCGTCCGGCGTTTCGTCGTGACGACCGCGACGACCGGGGCGGCCGCAGCGACTTCCGGCGCGACGACAACCGCGGTGGCGGCGGCTACCGAGGCCGTGACGACCGCCGTGACGACCGGCGCGATGACCGCAGGGACGACCGTCGCGACGACAACCGCGGCGGCTTCCGCGGCCCCCGCACCGACGACCGTGGGCGCGGTCCGCGGCGCGACGACCGTCGTGACGACCGTGGCGGCTTCCGCCGTGACGACAACCGTGGCGGTGGCGGCGGCTACCGCGGCCGTGACGACCGGCGCGACGACCGGCGTGGCGACGACCGGCGCGGCGGTGGTTACGGACGGCGTGACGAGCGGGAGCGCGACCGCGACCGCGAGCCGATCAAGCGGCTGCCCATCCCGGAGGACGTCACCGGCGACGAGATCGACAAGGACGTACGGCAGGAGCTGCAGAGCCTGCCCAAGACGCTCGCCGAGGACGTCGCCAGGAACCTGGTGATGGTCGCGCGGCTCATCGACGAGGACCCCGAGGGCGCGTACGGCTACTCCAGGGTGGCCCTGCGCCTCGCGTCCCGTGTCGCCGCCGTACGGGAGGCCGCCGGCTTCGCCGCGTACGCCAACCAGAAGTACAGCGAGGCGCTGGCCGAGTTCCGGGCCGCGCGGCGGATGACCGGCAGCGTGGAGCTGTGGCCCGTCATGGCCGACTGCGAGCGTGGGCTCGGGCGTCCGGAGAAGGCGCTGGACATGGCCGGTGCCCCCGAGGTCCACAAGCTCGACAAGGCCGGCCAGGTGGAGATGCGGCTCGTCGCCGCCGGCGCCCGGCGTGACATGGGGCAGCTGGACGCGGCGATCGTGACCCTGCAGAGCCCCGAGCTGGCGTCGAGCTCCGTCCAGCCCTGGACGGCGCGCCTGCGGTACGCCTACGCCGACGCGCTGCTCGCGGCCGACCGGGTGAACGAGGCGCGGGAGTGGTTCGCGAAGGCCGTCGAGGCCGACCGGGACGGCAGCACGGACGCCTCCGACCGACTGGCCGAGCTGGACGGCGTCGAGTTCGTCGACGCCCTGAACGACGAGGACCAGGACCAGGACCGGGACGAGGAGCCGGACACGGACCTCGCCGACGACGCGGACGACGTGGACGAGTCCGAGGACTCTCCCGCCGAGACCGAGACCGAGACCGGGAGTGAGTCCGCGGCCAAGACCACGACCGACATCGCGCCCGCGCCCACGGACGAGGCCGACGCCGGGTCCGAGGCCGACAAGGACTGATCACTGCGTACGACGAAGGGCAGGCTCCGACCGGGGCCTGCCCTTCGTCGTACGCGCCGCCGGTCGGAGGAGACGCGCGCTCAGAAGTCGAGTGCCCGCAGGACCAGCCCGGAGGCCGGCTTCGGGCCGAACGACGTCGACTTGCGGGGCATCGTCACGCCCTGACGGGCCAGGTCACGGACGACCTCCTCGCGGACCGGGTGCAGGAGGACGGCGGTGCTGCCCGCCCGTTCGGCCTTGGCGACCGTCGCCGCCGTGTCATGGATGTACGCGATGTGCGCGTGCGAGTCCTCGGGGATCCGCCAGACGTGTTCGAGGAGGGTCGCGTGCAGGACCGTGGCGTCGAGGGCGCGCCAGGCGGCCGGGCGGTCGGCGGGGACCGTGCGGGCCAGGAGATCCGGGTCCGGGCGGTCGATGAGATGGAAGGCGCCGTCCCCGGCCAGCAGGAACGCGTTGCCGGTGCGGGCCGCGTCGGCGAGCGCCTCCTGGGCGCGCTCCAGCGGGACGTCGAGCCGCCGTACCCGGAAATGGTCCTGTACGGCCGTCAGGGCGTCCGCCACCGGCAGTCCGTGCAGCAGGCGGTGGATGGCCCGGACGCGCAGCGGATAGCGGGCGGTGTCGACCAGCAGCACCAGACCGTAGTCCCAGGGGCTCGGAGAGGCGTGCTCCGCGCGTAGACGCAGGTACGTGGCCCAGCGATGGTGGCCGTCGGCGATCAGGGCCTGGTGGTGGGACAGGTCGCACTGGACGCGTGCCACGTCGTCGGGGTCGGTGATCGACCACAGGCGGTGGTGGAAGCCGTCCTCCGTGGTGGTGGCGAGGAGCGGGGGCCGGCTCGCCGCCGCCTCGACGACCTCGGCGGCCGTGCCGTCGCCGCGGTAGGTCAGGAGCAGGGGTTCGAGGTTCGCGGAGGTCGCGCGCATCAGGGCCGCGCGGTCGGCGACCACCGGGGGCATGACCTCCTCGTGCGGCAGCACCACGCCCTCCGACGGTTCGGAGATCCGCAGGGCGCCGATGACCCCGCGCTGGACCATGCCGTCGCCGTCGTGCTGCTCGTAGACGTACAGGCCGGGTTCGGGGTCCACGGTGAGGATTCCCTCGGCCTGCCAGCGCTTCAGCGTGTCGGCCGCCTGTTCGGTCCCGGCGCTCGGGGTACCTGCCTGGGGCAGGATCAGGCGGACGATGTTGTGCGGGTCGGCGGACTGGAGGTGGGTTACGCCGTCGGGGCGTACGACGACGTCGTACGGCGGGGAAGTGACGGCGGCGAGGCTGCCGACCCGGTCGGGGTCGTAGCGGAGACCTCGGAACGGGTTGAGTTCCAGGCCTCGGCGCTCCGTTGCTTCCGAGTGACCTGCAGTGTTCATCCCGGCATCGTACGTGTGTCAGTGGCGTACGGGATGATCGACAGGGAATGGCGGGACAACGAAGAGTGACGAGGAGCGATGGGGATGAGCCAGGGCGTCAGGACGGCTCCGGAAGCCAGTGAACAGGCTCTGAGCACGGCGTATGACACGGCGCTGCTCGATCTGGACGGTGTGGTGTACGCGGGCGGCAGCGCGATCGCACACGCAGTGGAGTCGCTGGAGAAGGCGCGCGACGAAGGGATGCATCTGGCCTACGTCACCAACAACGCGCTGCGCACCCCGGACGCGGTGGCCGGGCATCTCACCGAGCTGGGCATCCCGACCGGTGCCGCCGACGTCATCACCTCGGCGCAGGCGGTCGCGCGGCTGATCAGCGAGCAGGTCCCGGCGGGTGCCCGGGTGCTGGTGATCGGCGGGGAGGGGCTGCGGGTCGCCCTGCGGGAGCGGGGGCTCGAACCGGTGGAGTCCGCCGACGACGACCCGGCGGCCGTGGCGCAGGGCTACGGCGGACCGGACCTGGCCTGGGGGCGGTTCGCTGAGGCGTCGTACGCGGTCGCGCGCGGGGTGCCGTGGTTCGCGTCCAACACCGATCTGACGATTCCCAGCGGACGCGGGATCGCGCCGGGCAACGGCGCGGCGGTGGAAGTCGTCCGGATCGCGACGGGCGCCGAGCCGCAGGTGGCCGGCAAGCCGCTGCCGCCGATGCACCGCGAGACGGTCCTGCGGACGGGTGCGGAGCGGCCGTTGGTGGTCGGTGACCGGCTGGACACCGACATCGAGGGGGCGTTCAACGGCGGGGTGGACTCGCTGCTGGTGCTGACCGGCGTCACCGACGGGCGGCAGCTCCTCGCCGCGCCGCCGCACCACCGGCCGACGTACGTGGACGCCGATCTGCGCGGGCTGCTGACCGGGCAGCCGGAGGTGACGGCGGCGGGCGACGGGTTCCGGTGCGGCGGCTGGACGGCCACGGCGGGCGCGGACCGGCTGGCGCTGGAGGGCGACGGCGAGGCGCTGGACGGGCTGCGGGCGCTGTGCGCGGCGGCCTGGACGGCGGCCGGTGACGGCTCCTGCGAGCTGGACGGGGGCAAGGCGCTGGCGCGGCTCGGGCTCTGAACCGGTGCCGCTCGGCGGACCGGGATCGAGAGCCGAGGGGAGGGTAGGCTAACCTAACCGGGTGTTGGTCGACAGTCCCCCCGAACAGCGCGCGGAGACCGCCCCCGCGCCCCCGAACCGCCGGGCGATACGGACCCTCGGGCTCCTCGTCTCCGCCGTGATCCTGATGCTCGTCGCCCTGGCGAGCATCGCGATCGGAGCGAAGGAGCTGCCGCTGGACCAGGTCTGGCACGGCCTGTTCCACGACACGGGGACCTACGGCGACGTGGTCGTCGACGAGCGGCTGTCCCGGACCGTCCTCGGCCTGCTGGCCGGTGCCGCCCTCGGCCTGTCCGGGGCGGTGCTCCAGGCGCTCACCCGCAACCCGCTGGCCGATCCCGGACTGCTCGGCATCAACGCGGGCGCGTCGGCCGCGGTCGTCACCGCCATCACCTACTTCGGTGTCAGCACGCTCGACGGCTATGTGTGGTTCGCCTTCGCCGGGGCGGCCGTGGTGGGCGCGCTGGTGTGGTTCCTGGGCGGCAGCCGCGGCGCCACTCCGGTCCGGCTGGCGCTGGCGGGCACGGCGATCAGCGCCGCGCTCTACGGCTACCTCCAGGCCGTGATGATCACGGACGGTGCGGCACTCAACAAGTGGCGTTTCTGGACGGTCGGCTCGCTGGCCTCCGCGAACGACTCGACGATCACGCAGGTGCTGCCGTTCATCGCGGCCGGCACGCTGCTCGCGCTCGGCCTCGCCCGGCCGCTGAACGCGGTCGCGATGGGCGACGACACCGCCCGTGCCCTCGGCGCGAACCTGGGCCGTACCCGGGCGCTGTCCATGCTCGCCGCCGTCGTGCTGTGCGGTGCGGCCACCGCGGCCTGCGGCCCGATCGCCTTCGTCGGCCTGATGGTGCCGCACGTGGTGCGCTCCTTCACCGGCCCCGACCTGCGGTGGATCCTGCCGTACGCGACGGTCCTGTCGCCCGTGCTGCTGCTCGGCGCCGACGTCCTCGGCCGGATCGTCGCCCGGCCCTCGGAACTCCAGGTCGGCATCGTCACCGCGATCATCGGCGGCCCGGTCTTCATTCTTCTCGTACGACGGCGGAGGACGGCCCAGCTGTGAGGAACACCGCTGTGAAGACGACTGCCGCACGGACCACGCGGACCCTGCGCACGCCCGGCGGGCTCTCGCTGCGGGCGGACCTGCGCTCGCTGGTCGTGGTGATCGCGCTGGTGCTGGCCGCGTGCGCCGCCGGTGTCGTGCTGATCGGTACCGGCGACTTCCCGATCTCCTTCGGCGACGTGGTGAAGACGCTGGCCGGCAACGGCACCGCGGGCCAGGACTTCATCGTCAACGAACTGCGGCTGCCGCGCGTCCTGGTCGGTCTGCTGGTCGGCGCCTCGCTCGGTCTCGGCGGCGCGCTGTTCCAGGCGATCTCCCGCAACCCGCTCGGCAGTCCGGACGTCCTCGGGCTCTCCCAGGGCGCGACGTCCGGCGCGCTCGTCGTCATCGTGCTGATGTCCGGGAGCGCCGCCCAGGTCACGGTCGGCGCGCTGGCCGGCGGTCTGCTGACCGGTCTCGCCATCTACCTGCTCGCCTGGAAGCAGGGCGTGCACGGCTACCGGCTGGTCCTGGTCGGCATCGGTGTCTCCGCGGTCGTCACCGCGGTCAACGGCTACCTGCTCACCAAGGCCGACTTCGTCGACGCGACCCGCGCGGTCGTCTGGATGACCGGCTCCCTGAACGGCCGGGACTGGAGCCAGGTCTGGCCGCTGCTCGCGCTGTGCGCGGTCCTCGTCCCGCTGGTCCTCGGCAACGCGCGCGGCCTGCGGATGATGGAGATGGGCGACGACGTGTCGCACGCCCTCGGGGTGCGCGTGGAGCGGGTACGGCTACTGCTGATGGTGTCGGCGGTCCTGCTGACCGCGGCCGCCACCGCCGCCGCCGGCCCGGTCAGCTTCGTCGCGCTCACCGCCCCGCAGCTCGCCCGCCGGCTGACCCGCTCGCCCGGCCCCAACCTGCTGCCCTCCCTGTGCATGGGCGCCGCCCTGCTGGTCACCGCCGACTGGGCCTCCCAGCGCGCCTTCGGCTCCGACCAGCTGCCCGTGGGCGTGGTCACCGGCGTCCTCGGCGGGGTCTACCTGCTGTGGCTGCTCGTCACCGAACGCCGGGCGGGACGGATATGAGCACGAACCCCGAGCCGGCGAGCACGAACAAGAAGAGGAACCCTGTGAACCGCCTGTCCGCCGAGAACGTCACCCTCGCCTACGACCAGCGTGTCATCGCCGAGCAGTTGTCGGTGGAGATCCCCGACAACTCCTTCACGGTGATCGTGGGACCCAACGCCTGCGGCAAGTCGACGCTCCTGCGCGCGCTGTCCCGGATGCTCAGGCCCAGCCAGGGCCGGGTGCTGCTGGACGGGCAGGTCATCCAGTCGATGCCGGCGAAGAAGGTCGCCCGCACCCTCGGTCTGCTGCCCCAGTCGTCCATCGCGCCCGACGGCATCACCGTCGGCGACCTGGTCGGCCGCGGCCGCTATCCGCACCAGGGACTGCTGCGCCAGTGGTCCGTCGAGGACGAGCGGGTCGTCCAGGAGTCGATGGCCCGGACCGGTGTCGCCGAACTCGCCGACCGGTACGTCGACGAGCTGTCCGGCGGCCAGCGCCAGCGTGTGTGGATCGCCATGGCGCTCGCCCAGCAGACCCCGCTGCTGCTCCTGGACGAGCCGACCACCTACCTGGACATCCAGCACCAGATCGACGTCCTCGACCTCTGCGCGGAGCTGCACGAGGAGCAGGGCCGGACGCTGGTCGCCGTGCTGCACGACCTCAACCACGCGGCCCGGTACGCCACCCACCTCATCGCGCTGCGCGGCGGCGAGGTGATCGCCGAGGGGGCCCCGCGCGACATCGTCACCGCCGAGCTGGTCGAGGAGGTCTTCGGGCTGCGCTGTCAGATCATCGACGACCCGGAGACGGGCACCCCGCTGGTGGTGCCCGCGGCCCGGAAGGCGCGGCTCACAGCAGCTTCCTGAGCCGGAACAGGTCCAGCAGGTTCGCGTCCAGCTTCACCCGGCCCGAGCCCCAGGCCCCGGCGAAGTTCAGCTCGCCGTCGACCAGGGCGACCAGGTCGTCGCCGGCCATGGCCAGCCCGATCTGTGCCTTGTGGCGCGGCGGGCCGGGAAACGTGTCCTCCACCTCGATCCGGCCGCCGGTGAGCCGGCCGGCGAAGGTGACGTCCAGGTCGGTGATGTGGCAGCTGACGGTGCGGTCCATGGCGGCGGCCGCGCGGACGTCGCCCTCGGCGCCGCCCATGGTGTGGGAGAGCTTGTCGAGTGCGGCGCGGCACTCCTCGATCGTGGCCATCGCGATCGACGGTACCCCAGCGGTTCGGGGTAGCGTCGGGGCATGACCGACTCTGTGCCCGAGGGCAGAGCGGCGGAGCCCGCGGAAGCGGTACCGGCCGAGCCCGAGTACGACCCCGCCGCCCCCGCCCCGCTGAACGTCCCCCGCACCCCCACCGGCGACGCCGAGGTGGACGAGCGGCTGGAGCGGCTGGCCGACGCCGACCACCTCGCCACGGACGGCCATCTGGAGGTGTACGAGGATGTACACCGGGGGCTGCGCGACGCGCTCACCGCGCTCGACACCCGCCCCGGACCCCCGGCGCCCGCACCGCACGGCGAGCGGGCGCCCACACCCTCGTACCACCAGAGCAGGAGCTGAACCGAACGTGGCAGGAGTCGCACGCCGCCGTCTGGACGCGGAGCTGGTCCGCCGGAAGCTGGCGCGCTCGCGCGAGCACGCCAGCCAGCTGATCGCCGCCGGGCGGGTCACCGTCGGCAAGACCCTCGCGACCAAGCCGGCGACCCAGGTGGAGACCGCCGCGGCCATCGTCGTGCAGTCCGACGACAGCGACCCCGAGTACGTGTCCCGGGGCGGCCACAAGCTGGCGGGGGCGCTGGCGGCGTTCGTGCCGCTGGGGCTCGCGGTCCAGGGACGGCGGGCGCTGGACGCCGGCGCGTCCACCGGAGGCTTCACCGATGTGCTGCTGCGCGCGGGCGCCGCGCACGTCGTCGCCGTCGACGTCGGGTACGGCCAACTCGCCTGGTCTCTGCAGAGCGATGAACGCGTCACCGTCAAGGACCGTACGAACGTACGCGAGTTGACGCTTGAAGCGATCGATGGGGAGCCTGTGGATCTTGTCGTGGGTGATCTGTCCTTCATCCCGCTCGGGCTGGTGCTGCCGGCCCTGGCGCGATGTGTGAAGCCGGACGCGGACCTGGTGATGATGGTCAAGCCGCAGTTCGAGGTGGGCAAGGAACGGCTGGGCAGCGGGGGAGTGGTACGGAGTCCGGAGCTGCGCGCGGAGGCCGTGCGGGGGGTGGCCGAGAAGGCGTGGGAGCTGGGACTCGGGGTGAACGGTGTCACCGCCAGTCCGCTGCCGGGCCCGTCCGGCAATGTCGAGTACTTTCTGTGGCTGCGGGCCGGGGCACCCCGACTGGACCCGGCCGACGTTGACCGTGCAGTGGCGGAGGGGCCGCGTTGACACAGAACCGAGCTCGTACTGTTTTCCTGCTGGCCCACACCGGGCGGCCCGCGGCCATCCGCAGTGCCGAACTCGTGGTCAAGGGGCTGCTGGCGGCCGGAGTCGGCGTACGGGTACTGGACTTCGAGGCCGCGGACCTGCCGCTGCCCGACGAGGTCGAACTCGTCGAGGAGGCCTCGCCGCACAGCCTCGACGGCTGCGAGCTGCTGATCGTGCTCGGCGGTGACGGGACGCTGCTGCGCGGCGCCGAGTTCGCCCGGGCTTCCGGGGTGCCGATGCTCGGCGTCAACCTCGGCAGCGTCGGCTTCCTCGCGGAGGCCGAACGGGACGACCTCGACAAGGTCGTGGACCGGGTGGTGAGCCGGGCGTACGAGGTCGAGGAGCGGATGACCGTCGACGTCGTCGTGCACCGCAACGGCGACATCGTGCACACCGACTGGGCGCTGAACGAGGCGGCCGTGCAGAAGGCGGGCGCCGAGAAGCTCCTCGAAGTGGTCCTGGAGATCGACGGCCGGCCGGTGACCGGGTTCGGGTGCGACGGGATCGTGCTGTCGACGCCGACCGGGTCCACGGCGTACGCGTTCTCCGCGGGCGGCCCGGTGGTGTGGCCGGAGGTGGAGGCGCTGCTGATGGTGCCGATCTCCGCGCACGCCCTGTTCGCGAAGCCGCTGGTGACCTCGCCGGACTCGGTGCTGGCGGTGGAGGTGCTGCCGCACATCCAGCCGGGCGTGCTGTGGTGCGACGGGCGGCGGACGGTGGAGCTGCCGCCGGGGGCGCGGGTGGAGGTGCGCCGGGGCGCGGTGCCGGTGCGGCTCGCCCGGCTGCACCATGCGTCGTTCACGGACCGGCTGGTGGCGAAGTTCGCGCTGCCGGTGTCGGGGTGGCGGGGGGCGCCGCAGTAGCGGTTCGTGGGGGGCCTGGGGAGCTTCGGCGGCCGCGGATGATCCCGGGCCTGTCGCGCTGTTCCTCGCGCCCCCTGGTATCTCCACCCGCCCGGGTGACAGGGTGCCTCGCGCTTCTCCTGCCCTACCTCGTAAGGTCTTCTCCGTGCTGGAAGAAATGCGGATACGGTCCCTCGGAGTCATCGACGACGCTGTCGTCGAGCTGTCGCCGGGGTTCACCGCCGTCACCGGTGAGACCGGTGCGGGCAAGACCATGGTGGTCACCAGCCTGGGGCTGCTGCTCGGCGGGCGGGCCGATCCCGCGCTCGTGCGGATCGGCTCCGACAAGGCGGTCGTCGAAGGACGGCTCACCGTGCCACCGGGGGCCTCCGCGGGCGTACGGGCCGAGGAGGCGGGCGCCGAGCTGGACGACGGCGCGCTGCTGATCAGCCGTACCGTTTCCGCCGAGGGCCGCTCCCGGGCGCACCTCGGCGGCCGCAGCGTGCCCGTGGGCCTGCTCGCGGAACTCGCCGACGACCTGGTGGCCGTGCACGGGCAGACCGACCAGCAGGGCCTGCTGAAGCTGTCCCGGCAGCGGCAGGCCCTGGACCGGTACGCGGGCGACGGGGTCGCCGTGCCGCTCGCCAAGTACGCCGAGGCCTACCGGCGGCTGCGGGCCGTCGCGGTGGAACTGGAGGAGATCGTCACCCGGGCGCGCGAGCGGGCCCAGGAGGCCGACATGCTGCGCTACGGCCTGGACGAGATCGCCGCCGTGGAGCCGCGGGCCGGCGAGGACGTCGAACTCGCCGAGGAGGCCGAGCGGCTCGGACACGCCGAGGCGCTGTCGTCGGCCGCGACCGCCGCGCACTCCGCGCTCGCGGGCAACCCCGAGGATCCCGAGGGCATCGACGCGGCCACCCTCGTCGCGGGCGCCCACCGCGCCCTGGAGGCCGTACGGTCGCACGACCCGGAGCTGGCCGCGCTCGCCGACCGGATCGGCGAGGTCGGGATCCTGCTCGGCGACGTGGCGGGCGAGCTGGCCGGGTACGCCGACGACCTGGACGCCGACCCGCTGCGGCTCGCCGCCGTGGAGGAGCGCCGGGCCGCCCTGACCGCGCTCACCCGCAAGTACGGCGAGAGCGTCGACGCGGTGCTGGCCTGGGCCGAGCAGGGCGCCGCGCGGCTGACCGAACTGGACGGCGACGACGAGCGGATCGGTGAGCTGACCGCCGAACGGGACGCCCTGCGCGCGGAACTGGGCGGGCTCGCGCAGGCGTTGACCGACGCGCGCACGGAGGCCGCCGAGCGTTTCGCGGCCGCCGTCACCGCCGAGCTGGGCTCACTGGCGATGCCGCACGCGCGCGTGTCCTTCGACATCCGCCAGACCGAGGACGCCGAGGGCGTGGAGGTCGGCGGCCGCACGGTCGTGTACGGCCCCTCGGGCGCCGACGAGGTCGAACTGCTCCTCGCCCCGCACCCCGGCGCCCCGCCCCGCCCGATCGCCAAGGGCGCCTCCGGCGGTGAGCTGTCCCGGGTGATGCTCGCCGTCGAGGTCGTCTTCGCGGGCACCGACCCGGTCCCGACGTACCTCTTCGACGAGGTCGACGCGGGCGTCGGCGGCAAGGCGGCGGTCGAGATCGGCCGCCGGCTGGCGAAGCTCGCCAAGTCGGCGCAGGTGGTCGTGGTCACGCACCTCCCGCAGGTCGCCGCCTTCGCCGACCGGCAGCTGCTGGTCGAGAAGACGAACGACGGATCGGTCACCCGCTCGGGCGTGAAGGTCCTGGAGGGCGAGGAGCGGGTCCGGGAGCTGTCCCGGATGCTGGCCGGCCAGGAGGACTCGGAGACGGCACGGGCGCACGCGGAGGAACTGCTCGCCGCCGCGCGGGCCGACGCCTGACAGGGCCGTCGGGGGCGCGGGAGCGTGCGTCCGGGGCGGACGCGAGGACGCGTCCGCCCCGCCGCGTGCGAGCCGGCGCCCACGCCCGCTCGGCTTGCCGTACTGTCACTCTCACGGGTGACACACTCCGGCGCGTGCCCCGCCCCGCCCCGGTATGCCCCACCCCGGAGCCCCGCGGTGCCCCCCTCGGCCCGATACCGTCTGTCCGTACCCTCGTGACCGCCCCGACGCCGAACACAGGAGCCCGGCTGCGTGAGCCCCGTGAGCAGCAACGCATCGCACGGCCAGTCGCCGCTGCGCACCGTGCAGGTGCTGGGCGGCGGCAACGCCGGCAGCAGTGCGCACGTGCGTTCGCTCGCCGCCGGTCTGGTCGCACGGGGCGTGCGGGTCACCGTGTGCGCCCCCGCCGAGGCCGATCGCGCCTACGGTTTCTCGGGTGTCGGCGCCGACCACGTCCACGTGCCGCGCAGCAGTGACCCGGGGTCGGTGGCCGCGCTGCGTGCCGCCTGCACCGACGCCGACCTGGTGCACGCGCACGGTCTGCACGCCTCCTTCCGTGCCGTGCTGGCGCTCAGCGGCCGCCGCACCCCGCTCGTCGTCACCTGGCACAGCCGGGCGGAGGCCGAAGGGGCGCGGGCGCATCTGCTGCGGATGCTGGAGCGGCGGGTGGCGCGCACCGCGGCCGTGGTGCTGGGCACCACCTCCGACCTGGTGGACCGGGCCCGCCGCACCGGCGCGCGGGACGCGCGGCTCGCCGCGGTGACGCTGCCGGGACTGCGCCGGCCCCCGGAAGGGGACGAGACGGACCGGCAGCGGCCCAAACTGCGGGCCGAACTCGGCGCCATGGGAAGGCCGTTGCTCGTCGCGGTGGGCTCACTCGACCGGCACCGCGGCTATGACGTCCTGCTGAACGCGGCGCGGGCCTGGTGCCGGCTCGACCCGGTACCGCTGCTGGTCATCGCGGGGGAGGGACCGCTGCGCCCGGTGCTCCAGCGGCGGATCGAGGCCGAGGAACTGCCCGTCCGGCTCCTCGGCGCCCGCGACGACGTCCCGCACCTGCTCGCGGCCGCCGACCTGGCCCTGCTGACCAGCAGCTGGGAGTCGCGTTCGGTGCTGGCCCAGGAAGCCCTGCACGCGGGCGTGCCCCTCGTCGCGACCGCCGTCGGCGGTGTCCCCGACCTGGTCGGCGACGCCGCCGCGCTCGTCCCCTACGGCGACGCGGTCGCCCTCGCCGACACCGTGCTGCGCCTCCTCGGCGACCCCGAGCGCCGCGAGGAACTGCGCGAGAAGGGCACCCGGCAGGCCGCGAGCTGGCCGACCGAGGACGAGACGGTCACCCAAGTGCTCAGCGTGTACGACGAGTTGACCCAGCCCCGGCCGCTGTAGCGGTCAGGGGACGTGCCGGCGGGCGCGCAGGGCGAGGCTCAACGCCAGTACCGTCTGCGGGTCGTCGAGGTCGGTGCCGAGCAACTCACCGATGCGGGCCAGCCGGTTGTAGAGGGTCTGCCGGTTCAGGTGCAGCTCGCGGGCCGTCTCCGCCTTGCGGCCGGCGTGCGCGAGATAGGTCTCCAGGGTCGGCAGCAGCGGCGGCTTCGACCGGTCGTCGTGGTCCCGGAGCGGGCCGATCGCCCGGTCGACGAAGGCCGCCAGGTCCGGATGGTCGCGCAGCCGCCACAGCAGCAGGTCGATGTCGAGGCGCCGGGCGTCGTACCAGGGGCGGTCGGAGAGGCCCTGGGCCGCCGTCGCCGTCTCGGCCGCGTGCCGCAGCCCCGCCGAGGCCGCCGCCCAGCCGCCCGGCACCCCGACCACCACGACCGGCGGGGCGGCCCCGGGGCGCCGCATCCCGGCCCGCTCCACACCCGCCCGCAGCGCCGCCGCGACCCGGTCCGCGACCGTCGCGCGCTCCGCCTCCGAGCGCAGGCCCAGCAGGAGCGGCACCCGGCCCTCGACCGGCCGCACCCCGAGCAGCACGGGCACGCCCACGGCCGCCAGTTCCTCGCCCACCGCCCGGGCCAGCACCGCCCACCCGCCGCCCGGGGACAGGGAGTCGCCGACCCGCATGACCACCGGCAGCAGCGGGCTGCCGCCGGGCTTGAAGCCGAGGACGCGGGCCTGGGCCGGGGCGTCCGCCGCGCTGATGCGGCCCTCGGCGAGGTCGGTCAGGAAGTCACCGCGGCCGCGGGCGGCCAGTTCCTCCTCCTGGCGGGCCTGCATCAGGACGACGGCCAGGATGCCGGCGGCCCGTTCCGCGGCGTTGCGGTGCACCGGGGCGAGCGGCCCGCGCACCGGGAGCAGCACCAGCCGGGCGCGCACCGAGCCGGTTCCCGGACCGCCGCCCGGCACGTCCACCAGGACCGTCCCGGCGGGCGGCGGCGCGTTCCGGTGCTGGCCGCGCAGCCCCTCCCACACCTGGAGCGGATCCGCGCCCTCGGGCCCCGACCCGGCGGCGTACAGCAACTGGCCGTCGGTGGTCTCCAGGAAGACCGGGTTGCCGCAGAAGTCGGCGAGGATCGCCAGGACCTGCGGGACCCCGCCGCCGCCCAGCAGGGCCTCGGTACAGCGGCGGTGCACCTCCTCGGCGCGCTGGAGGAGCGTGTAGTGGTGGTTGACGATCTCGGTGTGGATCTCCTCCGTCACCGTCACGAAGGGCACCTCACGGTGCAGCACGACCAGCGGCAGCCCGGTGGTGCGGGCGGTGTCGACGAGGGTGGCGGGCAGCCGCGCGAATCGCGGGCCCAGCTCCACCACCAGGGCGGCGATGCCCCGTTCGGCCAGGGTGCGCACGAACGCCCGCTGGTCGCCCGGCCGGGTGCCGAGTCCGTACCCGGTGGTGAGGAGCAGTTCGCCGCCCTTGAGCAGCGAGGCGATGTTCGGCACCTCGCCGGCGTGCACCCAGCGCACGGTCCGGCCCAGCCGGTCGGCGCCCGCCAGGATCTCCGGAAGCCCGCTGCGCAGCCCGGGCAGCTCCAGCGCCCGCTGCACCGTGATCCCGCCCTGGGTGTCGAACCCGCTGCCCGTACCGTCCATGGAGCGGACGCTACCTGGGCGAACGCCTTCCCGGCACCTTCCGCTAGAGAGGTTCGATGTTGTGGTTGAAGCGGAAAACGTTGTCGGGGTCCCAGGTCCGCTTCACCTTGCCGAGCCGCAGCGAGTTCCCCGCGCCGAGCCCGGCCCGCACCCGGTCGCCGCCCTCGTCGCCGATGAAGTTCAGGTAGACCGCGCCGTTGGACCAGGGACGCACGGCGGCCCGGACGTCCCGGACCCAGGCCACGGCCCGTTCGTCGTCGGCCGCATCCGCCCACATGCCGAAGGGGTGCACGGCCCAGGACGCGGACCGGTAGGGCACCGGGTACTCGGCCGGCCCCGCCGCGATCGCCCCGCCCTGCGGGAACAGCACGTGCTGGGTGCCGGACGGCACCGGAACGCCGTCCGCGCAGGCGCAGAACGCGTCCACCGCCGCGTCGGGCAGCGCGTCCAGGTACTCGGCCGACCAGTAGTTCCGCAGGCCGGGCGGGAAGTCGAGCATGGACTGTGCCGCGGGATACAGCATCCGGCCGACCGTCTCCGCCTCGTGCGGCAGCGCCAGCAGCGGCCCGACGACCTTCCGCAGGTCCTCCTCGCCGCCCGCGTACGTCACCAGGGCCACGCACACCAGCGTGCCGACCAGGCGCTCCGGTACGAACGGCAGCGGCGGTCCGGTGAGGTACTGCACCGCGCCGGCCGCCTCGTCGGGCCCGGTGCGGATCATCTCCCGGTAGGTGCGCACCACGTCCGGTCCCGATTCCGGCGGATACAGCAGTACCGCGACGGAGAACGCCGGCAGCTCGTGCAGGGCGAGGGTGAGGGCGGTGGCGACGCCGAAGTTCCCGCCGCCGCCGTGCAGGGCCCAGAACAGCTCGGGGTTCTCGTCGGCGCTCGCGCGCACCCGCTCGCCGTCCGCGGTGACCAGCTCGACGCCGAGCAGGTTGTCGACGGCCAGGCCGAAGGCGCGGTCCAGCCAGCCCGTACCGCCGCCGAGGACGAAGCCGCCGACGCCGGTGGTGGAGGCCCGGCCGCCGGTGGTGGCCAGGCCGTACGGCTCGGTCGTCCGGTCCAGATCGCTCATCGTGGCGCCGCCCTGCACACGGACCGCCCGCGCCGCGGGGTCGACGGTGACGCCGTGCATCCGGCGCAGGTCCACCACGAGCGCGGCGTCACCGCTCGCCGAACCGGCCACGCTGTGGCCGCCGCCGCGCACCGCGATCGCCAGGTCCAGCTCGCGGCCGAACCGCACCGCACGGACCACGTCGGCGTCGTCGGCGCACTGGGCGATGACCGCGGGCCGCCGGTCGATCATGGCATTGAAGACGGCACGGGCGTCGTCGTACCCGACGTCCCCCGGCGCGAACACCGCACCGACCAGATCCTCACGCAGTGCGGCGAGCGCCGTACCTGCCTTAGACGGGGAAGCCATGGCCGTCCCCTTCCGGAAAAGGAGGATTCTCTCTCGACCAGCCTAGGCAGAGCGCCCCGTAGGGGCGCGGGGAACTGCGCGACCAGCCCCCACGCACCCGCGGAGTACCACTGGCCCCCTTACCCCCCGTACGCCCCCGACGCCGTGAGCCGCAGCGCCGTGTCGATCAGCGGCACATGGCTGAACGCCTGCGGGAAGTTCCCCACCTGCCGCTGCAACCGCGGATCCCACTCCTCCGCCAGCAGCCCGAGGTCGTTGCGCAGCGCGAGCAGCTTCTCGAACAGCTTGCGGGCCTCGTCGACGCGGCCGATCATCGCGAGGTCGTCGGCCATCCAGAACGAGCAGGCCAGGAACGCCCCCTCGTCACCGGGGAGACCGTCGACGCCCTCGTCGCCGCCCGAGGTCGGGTAGCGCAGGATGAAGCCGTCCGAGGTGGACAGCTCGCGCTGGATCGCCTCGATGGTGCCGATGACCCGCTTGTCGTCCGGCGGCAGGAAACCCATCTGCGGGATCAGCAGCAGCGACGCGTCCAGCTCCTGCGAGCCGTAGGACTGCGTGAAGGTGTTGCGTTCCTTGTCGTAGCCCTTCTCGCAGACGTCCCGGTGGATGTCGTCGCGCAGTTCCTTCCAGCGCTCCAGCGGGCCGTCCGCGTCCCCGGACTCGATCAGCTTGATGGTGCGGTCCACCGCGACCCAGGCCATCACCTTGGAGTGCACGAAGTGCCGGCGCGGGCCGCGGACCTCCCAGATGCCCTCGTCCGGCTCGTCCCAGTGGTCCTCCAGGTAGCGGATGAGCTTCAGCTGGAGGAGGGAGGCGTAGTCGTTGCGGGCGAGGCCGGTCATGTGGGCCAGGTGCAGGGCCTCGGTGACCTCGCCGTAGACGTCCAGCTGGAGCTGGTGCGCCGCGCCGTTGCCGACCCGGACCGGGGCCGAGTGCTCGTAGCCGGGCAGCCAGTCCAGCTCGGCCTCGCCCAGCTCGCGCTCGCCCGCGATGCCGTACATGATCTGGAGGTTCTCCGGGTCGCCCGCGACCGCGCGCAGCAGCCACTCGCGCCAGGCACGGGCCTCCTCGCGGTAGCCGGTGCGCAGCAGGGAGGACAGGGTGATGGCGGCGTCGCGCAGCCAGGTGTAGCGGTAGTCCCAGTTGCGGACGCCGCCGATGTCCTCCGGCAGGGAGGTGGTGGGCGCGGCGACGATGCCGCCCGTCGGGGCGTACGTCAGGGCCTTCAGGGTGATCAGGGAGCGGACCACCGCCTCGCGGTACGGGCCGTGGTACGTACACTGCTCGACCCACTCCCGCCAGAACTCCTCGGTCGCCTCCAGCGACTGCTCGGGCTCCGGCAGCGGCGGCGGCTCCTTGTGCGAGGGCTCCCACGAGATGGTGAACGCGATCCGGTCGCCGGGGGCCACCGTGAAGTCGGCGTAGGTGGTCAGCGACTTGCCGTAGGTCTCCGCCGACGTGTCGAACCACACCGAGTCGGGGCCCGCGACGGCGACCGTACGGCCCTCGTGCTTGTGCACCCAGGGGACCACCCGGCCGTAGGAGAACCGCATCCGCAGCACCGAGCGCATCGGCACCCGGCCGGTGACGCCCTCGACGATCCGGATCAGCTGGGGCGCGCCGTCACGCGGCGGCATGAAGTCGGTGACCCGGACCGTGCCGCGCGGGGTGTCCCACTCGGACTCCAGGATCAGCGAGTCGCCGCGGTAGGTGCGGCGGGCCGCGGTCGGCGGCTCGGAGTCGGCCGCGTGGGCCGGGCCGAGCCGCCAGAAGCCGTGTTCCTCGGTGCCGAGCAGACCGGCGAAGATGGCATGCGAGTCGAAGCGGGGCAGGCACAGCCAGTCCACTGTGCCGTCCCGGCAGACCAATGCCGCGGTCTGCATGTCTCCGATGAGTGCGTAGTCTTCGATGCGCCCGGCCACGTGCAACTCCAGTCGAACGGCCACGTCACCCCCCAGGCAAAAGGGGGCTGTCGCTAGTGCGGTCAAGGGGGGTTGTTGTTGTGCGTCGTTAAGCGGTGAAGCAAAGCAGCCCGCCGCGCCCTGAGGCAAAACGACAGTCATAGCTCAACGAACTGCCGAGCTCTCGTGTTCCGGGGGTGACGGGCGGGGGTGTGCCGTCTTTTCCGGTCGGCTCGGCAGCGAGTGTCCGAGCAGGATACGACGCACGTAGATGATCTGCGTGCCGCTCCGGGCAACCCGTGTGGGCCGAATGGGTGAGCCCTGAGTGAAAACCCGGTAAGCCAGGCACCACGTCTGTGCCGATGTGTGTACGGAGCGTGGCCGGAAGCCATCTCTCCACGGCGCTGATACCCTGGTAGCCCGTGGACCGGTGGGTACGAAACCCCCGAACCGCAGCGACGGCACCCCCGGACATCCGGAGGCCGGCCGTACCGCATGACAGACCGCGACCACGGGAGCACCCTCTTGGCCATGCCGACGCCTGCTTTTCGATCGGGCACAGCTACGACGACCAAGCACATCTTCGTCACCGGGGGTGTCGCCTCCTCGCTCGGCAAGGGCCTCACCGCCTCCAGCCTGGGCATGCTGCTCAAGGCCCGCGGCCTGCGTGTGGTGATGCAGAAGCTCGACCCGTACCTGAACGTCGACCCGGGCACGATGAACCCCTTCCAGCACGGTGAGGTGTTCGTCACCAACGACGGTGCCGAGACCGACCTGGACATCGGCCACTACGAGCGTTTCCTCGACCGCGACCTGGACGGCTCCGCCAACGTCACCACAGGTCAGGTCTATTCGACGGTGATCGCCAAGGAACGGCGTGGCGAGTACCTGGGCGACACCGTCCAGGTCATCCCGCACATCACCAACGAGATCAAGCACCGCATCCGCCGGATGGCCACCGACGAGGTGGACGTCGTCATCACCGAGGTCGGCGGCACGGTCGGCGACATCGAGTCCCTGCCGTTCCTGGAGACGGTCCGCCAGGTCCGTCACGAGGTCGGCCGCGACAACGTGTTCGTGGTGCACATCTCGCTCCTCCCGTACATCGGCCCTTCGGGCGAGCTGAAGACCAAGCCCACCCAGCACTCGGTGGCCGCGCTGCGCAACATCGGCATCCAGCCGGACGCGATCGTGCTGCGCTGCGACCGCGAGGTGCCCACCGCCATCAAGCGCAAGATCTCGCTGATGTGCGACGTCGACGAGGCAGCCGTGGTCGCCTGTCCGGACGCCCGCTCGATCTACGACATCCCGAAGACCGTGCACGGCGAGGGCCTGGACGCCTACGTCGTCCGCAAGCTGGACCTGCCGTTCCGGGACGTGGACTGGCGGACCTGGGACGACCTGCTCGACCGCGTCCACAACCCCGACCACGAGATCACCCTCGCGCTGGTCGGCAAGTACATCGACCTGCCCGACGCCTACCTCTCGGTCACCGAGGCGCTGCGCGCCGGCGGTTTCGCCAACAAGGCCCGCGTCAAGATCAAGTGGGTCACGTCGGACGACTGCCGTACCCCGGCCGGCGCGGCCGCGCAGCTCGGTGACGTCGACGGCATCTGCATCCCCGGCGGCTTCGGCGACCGCGGTGTGCTCGGCAAGGTCGGCGCCATCAAGTACGCCCGCGAGAACCGGATCCCGCTGCTCGGCCTCTGCCTCGGCCTGCAGTGCATCGTGATCGAGGCCGCGCGCAACCTGGCCGACATCCCGGACGCCAACTCCACCGAGTTCGACTCCGCCACCGGCCACCCGGTGATCTCCACCATGGCCGAGCAGCTGGACATCGTCGCCGGCGAGGGCGACATGGGCGGCACCATGCGGCTGGGCATGTACCCGGCCAAGCTGGCCGAGGGCTCGATCGTGCGCGAGGTGTACGACGGCAAGGAGTACGTCGAGGAGCGCCACCGGCACCGCTACGAGGTGAACAACGCCTACCGCGCGGAGCTGGAGAAGAAGGCCGGCATCCAGTTCTCCGGCACCTCCCCGGACGGCAAGCTCGTCGAGTACGTCGAGTACCCGCGCGACGTCCACCCCTACCTGGTCGCCACCCAGGCGCACCCGGAGCTGCGGTCCCGCCCGACCCGCCCGCACCCGCTGTTCGCGGGCCTGGTGAAGGCCGCGGTCGCGCGCCAGCAGGACTCCGCCGGGCAGGAGAATGCGAAGTAACACACCGGTTGTACGGTGGCCGGGGCGCATCCCCTCAAAGGGACGCACCCCGGTTTTCTTCTCCGCACGCGGAAGGCGGCACGGCATGACCATCAAGGACACTCCCGAGGAGTGGGAGATCCGGACGACGGAGACCCCCTTCGTGGGCAACAAGACCTCCGTCCGCACGGACGAGGTGGTCATGCCCGACGGGTCGGTGGTCCGCCGTGACTACCAGGTCCACCCCGGCTCGGTCGCCGTCCTCGCCCTCGACGAGGAGGACCGGGTGCTACTCATCCGCCAGTACCGGCACCCGGTCCGGCACAAGCTCTGGGAGATCCCGGCCGGTCTGCTCGACGTCCCGGGCGAGAACCCGCTGCACGCTGCCCAGCGCGAGCTGTACGAGGAGGCGCACGTCAAGGCCGAGGACTGGCGGGTGCTGACCGACCTCTACACCACCCCGGGCGGCTGCGACGAGGCGGTGCGGATCTTCCTCGCCCGTGACCTCTCCGAGGCCGAGGGCGAGCGTTTCGCGACCGAGCACGAGGAGATCGACCTGGAGTACGCGCGTGTGCCGGTCGACGAGCTGGTGCGCCTGGTGCTCGCCGGTGACGTGCACAACAACTGCCTGGTGACGGGCGTCCTCTCGCTGGTCGCCGCCCGCACCGGCGACGGACTGGACGCGCTGCGCCCGGCCGACGCGCCCTGGCCGGCCCGCCCCTTCGCCTCCTGAACTCACACGGCGACCCGCACTGCGGGTGTGCTGATGTGACCATCGCCTGATCCGATCGGGCGACGTCCCCGCCGCGCTCCGCCCGGAACGTCCGTGCACGTGAACTAGGCTCGACGCGATTGAGCCGAAAGGCCCGAACCGGAGTCCCGGCGGGCATGCGTGTGCGGTGGGACGGGAGTGTGGCCCGTGACGGATCAGGTGGTGGACACAGGCGGCGCGCGGGTGCCGGCGCCCGCGGCCACGGATGATGAATTCCTGGGCCGTACAAGGGAGTTGAAGGAACTGCGCGCCGACATCGAGCGCGCGGGCCTGGACACCATCGCCGGCCGCAAGGCCCCGCGTGCCCGGGTCCTGCTCATCGCGGGCAGACCCGGATCCGGACGCACCGCCCTCGCCGCGGAACTCGTCCGCCGGGTCGCCGCCGACTACCCGGACGGCGTGCTGCGCGCCCGCCTCACCGAACCCGACGGCACCCCCGTCCCCGTCGAACGCGCCGCCCGCGACCTCCTCACCGCGCTGCGGCTGCCCACCCCGGCCGGCGCCGCCGAGGACGACCTCACGCACGCCCTGCGCACCGCCCTCGCCGGGCGCCGGATGCTGCTCCTGCTCGACGACGCGCCCGGCGCCGACCACGTCGACGCGCTGCTGCCGGACAACTCGGACTGCCTGGCCGTCGCCGTCTCCGGCGGTCCGCTCACCGGGATCTCCGACGTCCGCCCGTGCACCCTCGGCGGCCTGGACACCAAGTCGGGCGTGGAACTCCTGGCCCGGTACACCGGCTCGGTCCGCGTCACCGTCGACCCGCGGTCCGCCGAGGCGCTGGCCGAGGTGTGCCAGGGACAGCCCGCCGCGCTCACCCTGGCCGGCGGCTGGCTGGCGGCCCACCCCCAGGTGACCGTCTCCGACCTCGCCAAGCGGCTGCACGCCGACCCGGACGACGTCACCGCGCTCGCCCGCGTCTTCCGCTTCGTCCACGACGACCTGCCCGCCCAGACCGCCCGGACGCTGCGACTCCTCTCGCTGGCCCCGGCCGGTCTGGTGGACCCGCACACCGCCTCCGCCCTGGCGGGCTGCTCGGTGGACACCGCCCGCAGCGCCCTGGACGAGCTGGTCCGCCTCGGCATGGTCCGCCCCCTGCCCACCTCGCTGCCCCAGTACGAGGTCCCCGGCTGCCTGCACCCGCTGCTCCGCGGCCTGGCCGAGACCCAGGAGCGGGCCGGGGAACTCCAGCTGGCCCGGGCCCGGATGCTGGAGCGGACGGTACGGCTGCTCCAGTCCTGCCGGGCGATCACCGAGACGGACAACCCGCAGGCCCGCGAGAAGCTCCAGGCGCTCCCCCGCGAGCTGCGCTTCCCCACCCCGCGGGCCGCCGCCGACTGGCTGCGGATCCGGCGTCCGGCGCTGCTCGCCGCGGCCCGCGCCGCGGTCGCCGACGGCGAGCTGGACACCCTGGCCCGCCGGCTGATGTCCCAGCTGGTCAAGGCCATGGCGGCGCACTTCGGCACCCAGGCGGCCGCGCCCGACCTGTACGGCATCCACCGGCTGGTGCTCGACGTGGCCGAGCGCCGGCACCTGCCCCGCGAGCAGGCCGCCGCGCTGCTGAACCTGGCCGACCTGGACGCGCAGACCGGGCGCACCCAGGACGCGCTGGTGCGATATCGGTCGGCTTTGACTGCCGGACGCAGTGCAAATGACCCGTACGCGACCGGCCGCGCAATGGAATCCGTAGGTGGCGCGTATCAGGAGCTGGGCGACTACGACCGGGCCGCCGACTGGTTCGGCCGCGCCCTCGCCGAGCGCCTGGCCCGCGACGAGCGCGCCGAGGCCGCCCGGCTCTACGGCCGCATCGCCGGCGCGCACACCTACGCGGGCCGCTACGGCGAGGCGCTGCGGGCCTGGCGGGCCGCCGTCTCCGGGCACCGCAAGAACGGCGATGTGGCCGCCCAGGCGCGGGCGTTGAGCGAGCTGGCCCGCGTCCAGGAGTACGCCGGCCGGCCCGCCGAGTCGCTGCGCACCTGCCAGGAGGCGGTCGAGTGGGCGCGCCGCGCCGAGGACACCCGGCTCCAGGCGGCGCTCCAGCTGCGGCTGGCGGACACCCTGGAGCGCCTCGGCGACTCCACCGCGGCGAGCCTGCACCGCTCGGCCGCCGAGCGCATGCTGGGTGAGGAGCCCCTCGACCAGGACTCCAGCCCGGAACAGGGAGATAACGCCTGCGAAATCCGTAGCGGGTCCGGCGAAGATTGATGCAATGAAAGGCTAGACAGCCGGAACGCCTTCATTAGACTGGCTCTGCCGCCGGTTCTCCTGCGGTGTCTCCTGGTGTGTTCCTCCATGCCGGGTATGTGCTGTTGTGCCCCCACACCCTCTGAGCCAAGGACCGTGATCGACGTGAAGGTCGGCATCCCCCGCGAGGTCAAGAACAACGAGTTCCGGGTGGCCATCACCCCCGCCGGTGTGCACGAGCTGGTGCGCCACGGCCACCAGGTCGTCATCGAGCGCGGCGCCGGTGTCGGCTCGTCGATCCCGGACGACGAGTACATCGCCGCCGGCGGGCAGATCCTGGACACGGCCGATGAGGTGTGGGCCACGGCCGACCTGCTGCTCAAGGTCAAGGAGCCGATCGCGGAGGAGTACCACCGCCTCCGCAAGGACCAGACGCTCTTCACCTACCTGCACCTGGCCGCGTCCAAGGAGTGCACCGACGCCCTCCTGGAGTCCGGCACCACCGCCATCGCCTACGAGACCGTCGAGCTGCCGAGCCGCGCGCTGCCGCTGCTCGCCCCGATGTCCGAGGTCGCGGGCCGGCTCGCGCCGCAGGTCGGCGCCTACCATCTGATGCGCGCGGCCGGCGGCCGCGGCGTCCTGCCCGGCGGCGTCCCGGGCGTGCTGCCCGCCAAGGCCGTCGTCATCGGCGGCGGTGTCTCCGGCTGGAACGCGGCGCAGATCGCCATCGGCATGGGCTTCGACGTGACCCTGCTCGACCGCGACATCAACAAGCTGCGCGAGGCCGACAAGATCTTCGGCACCAAGGTCAAGGCCGTCATGTCCAACTCCTTCGAGCTGGAGAAGGCCTGCCTGGAGGCCGACCTGGTGATCGGCGCGGTGCTCATCCCGGGTGCCAAGGCCCCGAAGCTGGTCACCAACGAGCTGGTCTCCCGCATGAAGCCGGGAAGTGTTCTTGTCGACATCGCGATCGACCAGGGCGGCTGCTTCGAGGACTCCCGGCCCACCACGCACGCCGACCCGACCTTCCGGATCCACGAGTCGGTCTTCTACTGCGTCGCCAACATGCCCGGCGCGGTGCCCAACACCTCCACCTACGCGCTCACGAACGCCACGCTGCCCTACATCGTGTCGCTCGCGGACAACGGCTGGGTCGAGGCGCTGCGCCGCGACGCCGCGCTCGCCAAGGGCCTCAACACGCACGACGGCAAGGTCGTCTACCGCGAGGTCGCCGAGGCCCACGGCCTGGACCACGTCGAGCTCGCCACGCTGCTGGACTGACCCGCCGCGCCGAGGCGGTGGCTAAGTCACCTTTTCGTAAAGGCGATACGTCAACAAGCCGCGTCAACCGCGCCCATCCGGCCGGACCTTGCCGACAAGGTCCGGCCGGATGTGTGTATGGTCACTTTGCGACGCTCGGTCAACTCGCCTCGAACGTAACCCTTCGACCGATTCGCGCACCGGTGAAACCTGCTGTGCGACGGCCGTACGCCCTTGACAGCGAGATGTTTCATTGCCGACACATCCTGCCGGGTCCGGCGGATTGTGTTGCTGCGGACGCCCGACACGCCATAGAGTCGCCGACTGTCGGCATGGTGCCACGCTGACCTGTCTAGAAGTTTCCTGGTCACCAAGGAGGTAAGACGACTTGTGAATGAGTCGACATTTTCTCCCGGGGGTGGTCAACCAGGAATGCCGGTGAGGGACCAGGGTCCCGCGGGGTTCGAGGCTGTCGGCTCCGTCGCGGTGCGCACCTTCGCAGCCCATCAGAGTTCGCTGACCACGCGGACAGCACACCAGAGCATGGATGGCCATCACGTGAACGCCATGGCCGGCGACGGAAGTGGCGCGCCCCACAGCCGGTTCGCCGACTACGACGAACTGCCCGAGGGGCACTTCTACGACCCCGACGCCGAGTACGAGCCCGATCCGGAGTACGCGGCCACGCTCGCGCCCGACGCGGCCCGCCAGCGTCGCGAGCGCGTCGGCCCGACCGGCCGCCCGCTGCCCTACTTCCCGATCCCGGGTCCGCTGACCGATCACGGCCCCGCGAAGATCATCGCGATGTGCAACCAGAAGGGCGGCGTCGGCAAGACCACGTCGACCATCAACCTGGGTGCCGCGCTCGCGGAGTACGGCCGGCGGGTCCTGCTCGTGGACTTCGACCCGCAGGGCGCGCTCTCGGTCGGTCTGGGCGTCAACCCGATGGAGCTCGACCTCACCGTCTACAACCTGCTCATGGAGCGGGGCATGGCGGCCGACGAGGTGCTCCTGAAGACGGCGGTCCCCAACATGGACCTGCTGCCCTCCAACATCGACCTGTCGGCCGCCGAGGTCCAGCTGGTCTCCGAGGTCGCGCGGGAGTCGACGCTCCAGCGCGCCCTGAAGCCGCTGCTGCCCGACTACGACTACATCGTGATCGACTGTCAGCCCTCGCTCGGCCTGCTCACGGTCAACGCGCTGACGGCCGCTCACAAGGTGATCGTGCCGCTGGAGTGCGAGTTCTTCGCCCTGCGCGGTGTCGCGCTGCTGACCGAGACCATCGAGAAGGTCCAGGAGCGGCTCAACCCGGAGCTGGAGCTCGACGGCATCCTCGCCACCATGTACGACTCCCGCACCGTGCACAGCCGTGAGGTGCTCGCGCGGGTCGTCGAGGCCTTCGACGACCACGTCTACCACACGGTCATCGGCCGCACGGTCCGCTTCCCGGAGACCACGGTCGCCGGTGAGCCGATCACCACGTACGCCTCCAACTCCGTCGGTGCCGCCGCCTACCGCCAGCTCGCCAGGGAGGTGCTCGCCCGGTGTCACGCCGAGTGAGTCTGCCGGGGGCCGACGAACTGTTCCGTACGACCGGGGGGATGGCGCTGCAGCCGTCCACCCCGAGGCGCCCGGCCAACGGCGAGGCCCGGGTGCCGGCTCCCGCGACTCCCGCGGAGAGCGAGGACACGGCGGCCGAGGGTGCCGGCGACGCGCCGCACGCGGTGCCGGTGCAGGGCGGTGACGGCGAAGGCGCGGAGCACGTGGCGGCGGACGCCGAGCCGGCCGATGCCGGGGAGTCCCGCAACCACGCCCCGGCGCCGGCCGGGCCCTCGGTGACGGTCACGCCGTCGGCCGACCGGACCGGACGGCGGCAGGCGGCGCAGGAAGGTTCTGGCGCCGCCGAGCAGGCCCAGCCCCGCAAGCGCGGCGGCCGGGCCCCCGCGCGGCGGCCGAGCGGCCGGGAACGGCACGACGAGAAGATCACCGTCTACGTCTCCGCCGAGGAACTGATGGACCTGGAGCACGCGCGTCTGGTGCTCCGCGGCGAGCACGGGCTGGCCGTGGACCGCGGCCGGATCGTCCGCGAGGCGGTCGCCGTGGTCCTGGCCGACCTGGAGTCGCGCGGGGACGCGAGCATTCTCGTACGACGGCTGCGCGGCCGGTAGAGGTAGCCTGCGGGGGCCATGACCTCGACCGACGCTCCCGCTCCCGGCCCCTCCGGTGGCCGTCGGCGTGCGCTGGGACGGGGACCGGGCACGGCGCCCCCGACCGCTTCCGAGCCCGCCGAACCGCAGTCGGCACCCGAGCCCGCTGCGACCGGGCCGGAGCCCGTCGCGACGGATCCGGAACCCGTCAGGGCCGCGCCCGAGCCCGTGGCGGCGGAGCCGGCGGACGTGATGGTCGTGCCGGACGCCCCGGCGGCGGTGCCGGAGCCCGATCCGGCGGAGCCGGAAGCCGCGGTGGCCGGGTCCGGGCCCGGACCGGCCGAGCGGCAGCCGGCCGTCGTGGAGCCGGGACCCGCGGCGGAACCCGTCGCGGACGGTGTCTTCAAGGTCCGGCTGGCCAACTTCGAGGGCCCCTTCGACCTCCTCCTCCAGCTGATCTCCAAGCACAAGATGGACGTCACCGAGGTCGCGCTCTCCAAGGTCACCGACGAGTTCATGGCGCACATCCGGGCCATGGGACCGGACTGGGACCTGGACCAGACGACCGAGTTCCTCGTCGTCGCCGCCACCCTGCTCGACCTCAAGGCCGCCCGGCTGCTGCCCGCCGCCGAGGTCGAGGACGAGGCCGACCTCGCGCTCCTCGAAGCCCGCGACCTGCTCTTCGCGCGGCTGCTGCAGTACCGCGCGTACAAGCAGATCGCCGACATCTTCAACCGCCGCCTGGACGAGGAGGCGCGCCGCTGGCCCCGCACCGTCGGCCTGGAGCCGCATCTGGCCGAACTGCTGCCCGAGGTCGTCATCAGCATCGGCCCCGAGGGGTTCGCCAAGCTCGCGGTCAAGGCGATGCAGCCCAGGCCCAAGCCGCAGGTGTACGTCGACCACATCCACGCACCGCTGGTCAGCGTGCAGGAGCAGGCCCAGATCGTGGTCGCCCGGCTGCGGGAGCTGGGCGAGGCGGACTTCCGGTCCCTCGTCGAGGACACCGACGACACCCTCACCGTCGTGGCCAGGTTCCTGGCCCTCCTGGAGCTCTACCGGGAGAAGGCCGTCGCCCTGGACCAGGAGACCGCGCTGGGCGACCTGATCGTGCGGTGGACGGGCGGGGACGCGCAGTCCCGGCCGATGGTGACCGACGAGTTCGACCGGCCGCCGGAGCCGCCCAAGGAGGACAAGGCGTGAGCGAGAACACGACAGAGCTGCCGGCCGGGCTGCGCCCGGTCGCCGAACTCGACCTCAAGCCGGCCCTGGAGGCCGTCCTGATGGTCGTGGACGAGCCCGCCACCGCCGAGCACCTGGCGAAGATCCTGGAGCGTCCGCGGCAGACGATCACCAAGGCGCTGCGGGCCCTGGCCGAGGAGTACACCGCCCAGGGCCGGGGCTTCGAGCTGCGGTTCGTCGCGGGCGGCTGGCGTTTCTACACCCGGGGCGAGTTCGCACCCGCCGTGGAACGGCTGGTCCTGGAGGGCCAGACGGCCCGGCTGACGCAGGCCGCGCTGGAGACCCTGGCGGTCGTCGCCTACCGCCAGCCGGTGAGCCGCAGCCGGGTCTCGGCCGTCCGCGGAGTCAACTGCGACGGCGTCATGCGCACCCTGCTCCAGCGCGGTCTGGTCGAGGAGGCGGGCGCGGAACCCGAAACAGGTGCGATCCTGTACAGGACGACGAACTACTTCCTGGAGCGGATGGGCCTGCGCGGCCTGGACGAGCTCCCGGAACTCGCGCCCTTCCTCCCGGAGGCGGAGGCGATCGAGGCCGAGACCCAGGAGGGTGTGCCGTCGTTCGATCCGGACGCTCCGGATTCCGAGGACGCAGACGACAAGACGGAACTTTGATGCGAAGCAGCAGCGGCAGGAACAGCAGCGGAAACAACGGCGGGAGCCGTGGTGGCAACAGCGGCGGCCGCGGCGGGAGCAGCGGTGGCCGCGGTAACTACCGCGGCGCCGGGAACGCCCGCGACGACAAGCAGGGTGCCGGGCGGCCGAAGAAGCCGCGCCCGGAGGAGCGGCGCTACGACGTGGGCCCCAACGCCACCCAGGACGGCCCGAAGTCGGGCCGCGGCGCCTCGGCCCGCGGTGGCGCCAAGGGCGGCCCCCGGCAGGGACAGGGCACGGGGCGCGGCCGTACGGCTCCGGCCAGCTCCCGCGAGTACGACGCCCGCGCCGAGGAGCGCAACCGGGAGCGGTACGCCGGCAAGCCGGACGTGAAGCTCCCCAAGACCTTCCCGGGCGCCGAGCAGGAGGGCGAGCGGCTGCAGAAGGTTCTCGCCCGCGCGGGCTACGGCTCCCGGCGCGCCTGCGAGGAGCTGATCGAGCAGGCCCGGGTCGAGGTGAACGGCGAGATCGTCCTGGAGCAGGGCAAGCGGGTCGACCCGGAGAAGGACGAGGTCCGCGTCGACGGCCTGACCGTGGCCACGCAGTCGTACCAGTTCTTCTCGCTGAACAAGCCCGCCGGTGTGGTCTCCACCATGGAGGACCCGGACGGGCGGCAGTGCCTGGGCGACTACGTCACCAACCGGGAGACCCGGCTCTTCCACGTGGGGCGCCTGGACACCGAGACCGAGGGCGTCATCCTGCTCACCAACCACGGCGAGCTGGCGCACCGGCTGACCCACCCCAAGTACGGCGTGAAGAAGACCTACCTCGCGCACATCGTGGGTCCCATCCCGCGCGACCTGGGCAAGAAGCTCAAGGACGGCATCCAGCTGGAGGACGGCTACGCGCGCGCGGACCACTTCCGGGTCGTCGAGCAGACCGGCAAGAACTACCTGGTCGAGGTCACCCTGCACGAGGGCCGCAAGCACATCGTGCGGCGCATGCTGGCCGAGGCCGGGTTCCCGGTCGACAAGCTGGTGCGGGTGTCCTTCGGGCCGATCACCCTCGGCGACCAGAAGTCGGGCTGGCTGCGCCGCCTGTCCAACACCGAGGTCGGGATGCTCATGAAGGAAGTCGACCTCTAGAAGGCCCTGAGCGTTTCCCTGACGGCCGGTTCCGTGTGCGACGGGACCGGCCGTCGTCGTTCCCGTGAACGGGGCTCCAGCGGCCGCTGGGGGCCTTGCGTGCCGGGCCTCGCACTATTTATAGTCGTAGAGACTATTAGTGGGAGTGATCAGAAGGGGGGTGGACGGGTCCGTGCAGGACTACGACAAGCACGCCTACGAACCCTTCGCCGTCACCGTCGACCTCGCCGTCCTCACCCTCCGCGCGGGGGCCCTGCACGTGCTGCTGGTCGAGCGCGGACAGGAGCCGTACGCCGGACAGTGGGCGCTGCCGGGCGGCTTCGTGCTGCCCAGGGAGTCGGCCGAGACGGCGGCCCGGCGGGAACTCGCCGAGGAGACCGGACTGTCGGACGTGTCGGGGCTGCACCTGGAGCAACTGCGCACCTACAGCGCACCGGACCGCGACCCGAGGATGCGGGTCGTCTCCGTCGCCTTCACCGCGCTGCTGCCCGACGCGCCCGAACCGCGCGGCGGCGGCGACGCAGCCGAGGCCCGCTGGCTGCCGTACGACCCGGCGCGGCCGCTCGCCTTCGACCACGAGCGGATCCTGGCCGACGGCCACGAACGCGTCGGCGCGAAACTGGAGTACAGCTCGCTGGCCACCGCCTTCTGCCCGCCCGAGTTCACGCTCGGCGAGCTGCAGAACGTCTACGAGACCGTGTGGGGCGTCGAGCTGGACCGCCCCAACTTCCGCCGCAAGGTGCTCGCCACGCCCGGGTTCCTCGAACCGGTGCCCGGCGCCGCCCGGCTCACCGGCGGCCGCGGCAAGCCCGCCGCGCTCTACCGCGCGGGCACCGCCGCCGCGCTCCATCCGCCCCTGCTCCGCCCGTCCCGGGAAGGACGCCCCGCATGACCTCGAACCCCGCCCGCAAGCGCGCCGCCGGCGGCTCCCTGACCGGCCTCGCCCTCGGGGACGCGCTCGGCTTCCCGACCGAGTTCAACGACGTGCCCTCGATCCTCGCCAAGTGCGGCCCGTGGCGGGAGATGGAGCTGCCCGCGCGCGCCTTCGTCTCCGACGACACGCAGATGACCCTCGCGCTCGGACGGGGGCTGCGCACCGCCATGGACCGGGGGTACCTCGCGCCGAAGCGGCTGGAACGGCCGCTGCGCGAGGAGTTCGTGGACTGGTACCAGTCGCCCGAGAACAACCGGGCCCCCGGCCGGACCTGTCTGCGCGCCTGCGACCTGCTGAAGGAGGAGGGCCGGGTCTGGCAGGACGCCAGCCAGATCGACTCCAAGGGGTGCGGGGCCAACATGCGGGTCGCGCCCATCGGGCTCGCGCCCGGGCTGAGCGACGAACAGCGCTCCGGCGCCGCCCAGTTGCAGTCCGCCCTCACCCACGGCCACCCCACCGCGCTGGCCGCCTCCGACCTCACCGCGCACGCCGTGCGGCTGCTGGCGACCGGGACCGAACCGGCCGCGCTGACCGGGCGGTTGCGGTCGTACGCCCTCGACAACCGCACCCACTACCGCCACACCTGGCTCGGCGACCTGTGGACCCGGAGCCACGACGCGAGCCCCGAGGCGTTCACCGCGCGCGGCTGGGACGAATGCCTGGCGATCCTCGACCGCCTTCAGGAGGCCGTGCGGACCGCCTCCCCGGAGGCCGACCCGTGCCTGGCCACCGGCGCCGGCTGGATCGCCGAGGAAGCCCTCGCGACCGGACTGCTGTGCTTCCTGCTCTTCCCCGACGAGCCGGTGACGGCCCTGCGCCGGGCCGCCTGCTCCTCCGGCGACTCGGACTCCATCGCCTGCCTGACCGGCGCCTTCGCGGGAGCCTGGCTGGGCGCCGACGCCTGGCCCGCCGCCTGGGCCGAGCGGATCGAGTACCGGAGCGAACTGCTGGCCCTCGGCGCACTCTGGGACGCCTGACCGCATGACCGACACCCTGTCCCCGGACCTCGACCTGACGCCCGTCGTCGCGGAGCGCCCCGGGACGGGAAGCCGTACAGGTGCGGGACCCGGTCGCGGGCCCGTCTGCCCACCCTGCTCGACACGGCGCAGGACGCGTCAGCGCTGCCCGGCGTGCCCCGGGCCCACGACGCCCTGCACGACCTCCTGGTCCGGGCGCGGCTGCAGGGCTGACGCGCGGCGGACGTCGTAGAGGAAGCCGGCCACGCGCGCGTGGTCCGGCTCCGCCGGGAGCGGGCTGCCGCGCAGCGCCCGCTCGGCCTCCGCCGCGAGCCGGGCCATCCGGACCTCGACCTCCGGCCAGGAGACCTCGCCGCGCTTCACCGCCAGCAACTCCTCGCGCCGGTCGCCGACGTCGATCGTCAGCTCGCCGGTGCGCAGCAGGTCACGGGCGCTCGCCAGCAGCCGGAGCAGGTGCATCGCGTGCTTCCAGCGCGGGGCGCCGTGCACGCGGACGTCCGCGTCGAGCTTGCGGCGCTGGCCGAGGGCGTAGCGGGTGAAGCTGTCGTACGCCTGCCAGGAGAGGAAGGCGCCGCGCAGGGCGAGCAGTTCGCGGCCGGTGTCGTCGATCTGCTCGACCAGGGGCGAGTGCAGGCACTCCAGGATGTTCGGATTGGCCCGCAGCGCCAGCTCGCAGAACCGCTCCAGCTCCCAGGAGAACCGCTCCTCGCCCGGACCCTCCACGTGCGTCGGCGGTTTCTCGAAGCGCCAGAACAGGGCCGTGGGGGCGAGGAACACACCTCGGCGGTCGGTGTCGCTGCCCTCCGTCGCCAGTCCGAAGGCGCGCGACCCCATGACGCAGGTGTAGACGGTGTGGTCGCGTACCAGGTCCTCGGGCTGCATGCCGGGGAGCGTACGCGGGCGGTCACGCCAGGGTGATCGAATTTCCGCTCACCGTGATGGACTCGGCGGGCAGCGGCCTGGTGGCCGGGCCGTGCGCCACCGAGCCGTCGGCGATGTGGAACCTGCTGCCGTGGCAGGGGCAGTCGATGGTGCCGTCCGCCACCTGCGCGACCGTGCAGCCCTCGTGGGTGCAGATCGCCGAGAAGGCCTTGAACTCGCCCTTCTTCGGCTGCGTCACCACGACCTTCTGGTCCTTGAAGATCATGCCGCCGCCCTCCGGGATCTGGCTGGTCTGCGCCAGCGCCTTCCCGGCGGGCGCGCTCGCCGACCCCGAGGACGCCCCGGCGGAGGCCGACGCCGGGGCCGACTCGGCGGCCGACCCGGTGGCGGTGGCCGACGCGGAGGAGCTGGAGCTGCTGCCGCTGTTGCTGCCGCATCCCACGCAGCACACCGCGAGCGCCGACGCGCCCGTCGTGAGCATCGTGCGGCGGGTGGATCCGTCGGTCATGTCGTCACTCCGAACGTGCGGAAGAACCGGGAGGCGGACGCCAGGGAGTCGCTCCGAGCGGAGCAGCAGCATCTTGGCACTGAAAACACCCAGGACGAAGCAACCGGGTATGGAGTGCCGCAAAACGACCTTTCCGTACGCCCGACAGCCCAACGCGCCCGGCCGGATCCGGCCGCGGCGGGCGGTCCGGCCCCGAGTAGCGGGACGCGGCGATCGGGCCGACATTGACCTGGGGGTTCGACGGCGTCCGCGGACGCCGTCCCGACGACTCCGAAAGGCATGGTCATGGCAGGCGACGATCTGGAAAGGATGCTCGGCAGCCTCCTGGGCGGCGAGGGCGAGGACGCACGGCTCCTGAGCGCGCTGATCGGATTCCTCAGCCACGGCCAGGACGGCGGTTCGCTCGGCGGCCTCCTCGACGGCCTGGCCAGGACCGGCCCCACCGCCCGTCCCGGCCAGGAGTCCCGGTGAGCCGCCGTCTCAGCGGGCGGGCACCGCGCACCGGTCCGCCGGTGGGCTGACTAGGCTGGACGTACGGGAAGAGGACGTCAGAACAGGAGCAGAGCCGTGGCGGTACGAGCGGTCCGGGGGGCCGTCCAGCTGGAGCGGGACGAGGCCGGTCACATGGACGAGCAGGTCGGAGCGTTGCTCACCGCCGTCCTGGAGCGGAACGGGCTGACCGCCGACGACCTGATCAGCATCTGGTTCACGGCCACGCCCGACCTGCACAGCGACTTCCCGGCGGCCGCCGCGCGCAAGCTCGGCATCGTCGACGTCCCCCTGATCTGCGCCCAGGAACTGGACATCGAGGGCGCCATGCCCCGGGTCGTACGGATCCTCGCGCACATCGAGTCCGAACGGCCCCGCACCGAGATCAACCACGTCTACCTCGGCGCCGCGGCCGCCCTGCGCAAGGACATCGCCCAGTGAGGACCGCGCTCGTCATCGGTACCGGTCTCATCGGTACGTCCGCCGCCCTCGCCCTCTCCCGGCGGGGCGTCGTCGTCCATCTGGCCGACCACGACCCCGAGCAGGCCAGGACGGCGGCCGCGCTCGGCGCCGGCACCGACCAGCCCCCGGCGGGCCCCGTCGACCTGGCGATCGTCGCCGCCCCGCCCGCCCACGTGGCCGGCGTCCTCGCCGACGCGATGAGCAGGGGCCTGGCCCGCGGCTACGTCGACGTGGCCAGCGTCAAGGGCGGACCGCGCCGCGAGCTGGAGGCACGGGGCCTGGACCTGGCGTCGTACATCGGGACGCACCCCATGTCCGGCCGGGAGAAGTCCGGGCCGCTCGCGGCCACCGCCGACCTCTTCGAGGGCCGCCCCTGGGTGCTCACCCCGACCCGGGACACCGACACCGAGGTGCTCAACCTCGCCCTCGAACTGGTCTCGCACTGCAGCGCCGTACCGGTCGTCATGGACGCCGACGCCCACGACCGCGCGGTCGCGCTCGTCTCCCACATGCCCCACCTGGTCTCCAGCATGGTCGCGGCCCGGCTGGAGCACGCCGAGGAGGCGGCCGTACGGCTGTGCGGGCAGGGCATCCGGGACGTGACCCGGATCGCCGCCTCCGACCCCGGGATGTGGATCGACATCCTCTCCGCCAACCCCGGCCCGGTCGCCGACCTGCTCGCCGACGTCTCCGCCGACCTGGAGGAGACCGTGCGCGCACTGCGGTCCCTGCAGTCCTCGGACGACGCCAAGCGGCACGAGGGCGGCGCCGGCATCGAGGACCTGCTGCGGCGCGGCAACGCCGGCCAGGTCCGGGTGCCCGGCAAGCACGGGTCCGCGCCGCGCGCCTACGAGGTCGTGGCCGTCCTCATCGACGACCAGCCCGGCCAGCTCGGCAAGATCTTCGCGGACGCCGGCGCGGCCGGCGTCAACATCGAGGACGTGCGCATCGAGCACGCGACCGGACAGCAGGCAGGTCACGTCCAGATCTGGGTGGAGCCCAAGGCGGTGCCGGCGCTCACGGCGGCCCTGCGGGACCGCGGCTGGGCGCTGCGGCAATAGGCTGAATCAGGCGGTCGCGGGGGCCGGTAACCTTGTGCGGGGCGCGCGGAGCCCCGCACACCACCCACCACCCCGCACCCGGAAGGTGTCCCCCCGTGGAAAACGGCGCCGTAAAGCCCGTGATTGTCGCGATCGACGGCCCGTCGGGCACCGGCAAGTCGAGCACGTCCAAGGCCGTGGCCGCCCAGCTCGGCCTCAGCTACCTCGACACCGGCGCCCAGTACCGGGCGATCACCTGGTGGATGGTGACCAACGGCATCGACCTCACCGACCCGACCGCCGTCGCCGCGGTCGCGGGCAAGCCGGAGATCGTCTCCGGGACCGACCCGTCCCACCCGACGATCACCGTCGACGGCGTGGACGTCGCCGGCCCGATCCGCACCGAGGAGGTCACCTCCAAGGTCAGCGCGGTCAGCGCGGTCCCGGAGGTGCGCACGCGGATCAGCGAGCTGCAGCGGTCGCTGGCCACCGGCACCGAGACCGGGATCGTCGTCGAGGGCCGCGACATCGGGACGACCGTGCTGCCCGACGCCGACCTGAAGGTCTTCCTCACCGCGTCCGCCGAGGCCCGCGCGGCCCGGCGCAGCGGCGAGCTCAAGGGCGCCGACGTCAACGCCACCCGCGAGGCCCTGGTCAAGCGGGACGCGGCGGACTCCAGCCGCAAGACCTCGCCGCTCGCCAAGGCGGACGACGCGGTCGAGGTGGACACCACCGAGCTGACGCTGGCCCAGGTCATCGAGTGCGTCGTCACCCTCGTCGAGGAGAAGCGGGCCGGGAAGTGAGCGGCCCCTCCATCCCCTCGCAGCGGGGCGCCGAGGTGGGCCGGCGCATCGGCGTCGGCCTCATGTACGGGCTGTGGAAGCCGCGCGTGCTGGGCGCCTGGCGGATGCCCGCGCACGGCCCGGCGATCCTCGCCGTGAACCACTCCCACAACATCGACGGCCCGATGGTCATGGGCGTCTCGCCCCGGCCGACGCACTTCCTGATCAAGAAGGAGGCGTTCGTCGGGCCGCTGGACCCGTTCCTGAACCGGATCGGCCAGCTCAAGGTGGACCGGCAGTCCACCGACCGCACGGCGGTCACCCGCGCGCTCGGCGTGCTGGAGGCCGGGGGAGTGCTCGGCATATTCCCCGAGGGCAGCCGGGGCGAGGGCGACTTCGCCTCGCTGCGCGCGGGCCTGGCCTACTTCGCGGTGCGCTCCGGGGCGCCGATCGTGCCCGTGGCCGTGCTGGGAAGCTCCGAGCGGCCCGGACGGCTGGTCAAGGGGCTGCCGCCGCTGCGCGCCCGGGTCGACGTCGTCTTCGGCGAACCCTTCGAGGCGGGCGACGGCAGCGGCCGGCGCACCCGCAGCGCTCTGGACCAGGCCACCGAGCGCATTCAGAAGCAGCTGACCAGCCACCTGGAAAACGCCAGGCGCCAGACCGGACGCTAGGCGACACTTGAGTAGTGGATCAGCCCGTCATGGGGGCAGTCCACCGATCACCACGATGAACGACGAGGTACGGACTTCATGAACGACCACATCCAGCCCGGCGACTCGGCTGAGCACGAGTACGACCACGGGGCGCTCGGCGACGCCGAGTACGCGGAGTTCATGGAGCTCGCCGCCGAGGAAGGCTTCGACGCCGAGGACGTCGAGGGTGCCATCGAGGCGGCGGGCCACGGCCCGCTGCCGGTGCTCGCCGTCGTCGGCCGCCCCAACGTCGGCAAGTCGACCCTGGTGAACCGCATCATCGGCCGCCGCGAGGCCGTCGTCGAGGACAAGCCCGGCGTCACCCGCGACCGCGTGACCTACGAGGCCGAGTGGGCCGGGCGCCGCTTCAAGGTCGTCGACACCGGCGGCTGGGAGCAGGACGTCCTCGGCATCGACGCCTCCGTGGCGGCGCAGGCCGAGTACGCGATCGAGGCGGCCGACGCGGTCGTCTTCGTCGTGGACGCCAAGGTCGGCGCGACCGACACCGACGAGGCGGTCGTCCGCCTGCTGCGCAAGGCCGGCAAGCCGGTGGTGCTGGCCGCCAACAAGGTCGACGGCCCGAGCGGCGAGGCCGACGCGTCCTACCTCTGGTCCCTCGGCCTCGGCGAACCGCACCCGGTCTCCGCCCTGCACGGCCGCGGCACCGGCGACATGCTCGACGCCGTCCTGGAGGCGCTGCCCGAGGCGCCCCAGCAGACCTTCGGCACGGCGGTCGGCGGCCCGCGCCGGATCGCGCTCATCGGACGGCCGAACGTCGGCAAGTCCTCCCTCCTGAACAAGGTGGCGGGCGAGGAGCGGGTCGTCGTCAACGAACTCGCCGGCACCACCCGCGACCCGGTCGACGAGCTGATCGAACTCGGCGGGATCACCTGGAAGTTCGTCGACACCGCGGGCATCCGCAAGCGGGTCCACCTCCAGCAGGGCGCCGACTACTACGCCTCGCTGCGCACCGCGGCCGCCGTCGAGAAGGCCGAGGTGGCGGTCATCCTGATCGACGCCTCCGAGAACATCTCGGTCCAGGACCAGCGGATCGTGACCATGGCCGTCGAGGCGGGCCGCGCGATCGTCGTCGCCTTCAACAAGTGGGACACCCTCGACGAGGAGCGCCGCTACTACCTCGAACGCGAGATCGAGACCGAGCTGGGCCAGGTCGCCTGGGCGCCGCGGGTCAACGTCTCCGCGCAGACCGGCCGCCACATGGAGAAGCTGGTCCCCGCCATCGAGACCGCCCTGGCGGGCTGGGAGACCCGCGTCCCCACCGGCCGCCTGAACGCCTTCCTCGGCGAGCTGGTCGCGGCCCACCCGCACCCGGTCCGCGGCGGCAAGCAGCCCCGCATCCTGTTCGGGACCCAGGCCGGCACCAAGCCGCCGCGGTTCGTCCTCTTCGCCTCCGGCTTCATCGAGGCGGGCTACCGGCGCTTCATCGAGCGCCGGCTGCGCGAGGAGTTCGGTTTTGAGGGCACCCCGATCCACATCTCCGTGCGGGTGCGCGAGAAGCGCGGCAAGAAGAAGTAGACGCACGAATGAGGGGCGGCCACCGTCATCGGTGGCCGCCCCTCGGGCATGTTCGTCACTGGCCCCGGCGCGGGCCCGGCGGAAGCGCCGCCGGTACCGGGTGCATCCCGGTCTCCTGGGACCGCCCGAGCGGCCCGATCCGCTGCCACTGCGGCTGCTGCGGCTGGTCACCGCCGTTCCGGGCGCTGTAGGCGCCCGCGCTGTACGCGCTGTAGGAGTTTCCCCCGTACATCCCGAAGCCGTACGTGCCGGTGCTGAACGGGGTCGTCCCGAAGGCGACGAAGCCCAGCTCCTCCTCACCGCTGCGGTCACCCGGCAGCGTTCGGAAGCTCTTGACCCACTCCGCGTAGAGCGAGTCGTAGATCGGCGTGGCCGAGAGCGCGCCCAGGCTCTCCTGTCCCGTCCGGGCGGACGGGACAGCGGAGAAGGACGGCCGGCGGGGCGGAAGGTCGTATGCGTGCACGTATGTCCAAACGACCGGGTCACCAAAGGGATGCGGCTCTCCCGCACCCCGTTGGAGGGCGGCCGGCCGCGCGACCAGCCATGACGCGCCCGCGGCCGCCGCCGCGGTGCGGCCGCGCGGCCCCCGGGCGGTCCTCAGACCCCCGCGAGGGGCAGTGCCGCCGCCACCAGCTTGCCGTTCGCCGCGGCCTTGTCGAGCGCGTCGCGCAGCAGGTCCTCGCGGGGCTGCCGGCCGATCGACCCGACCGGCGCCGCGAACATCAGCACCTGCTGGTGCTTGTTGGCGGCCGCCCGCCAGCCGTCGGTCACCTGCAGCGGCTGGTGCGCCTGCCACCAGGCCACCGGCTGGCCGCCGTTGTTCCCCGGCTGGAGCACCGCGTGCAGCTGGCCCACCGCCAGCAGCACCGACCAGCCGTGCAGCACCGGCGGCACCGCGGCCAGCGCGGTCACCGGCATGAAGCCCTGCTCGATGAGGAGCGGCAGGAAGTCGTCGCCCACCCCGTCCGTGCCCGGCCGCGCGATCGGCGAGGTCGGCTCGACGACGAGCGCGGGGTGCAGCTCCCCGGCGATCAGCACCAGTCCGCTGGTGACACCGAGCACCGCCTGCTCGGGCACGGACTTCCGCGGTCCGCCGGGCGCGCTGTCACCGCTGATCGAGCGGACCGCGCCCTGCAGTTGCTCCTCGGTGACCTGGACGACCTGCGAGGGCAGGCAGCCCGCGTGGGCGAAGGCGAGGACGGCGGTCTCGTCACCGATGAACAGGACGGTGCTGGTGCGCTCCTGTTCGGAGTCGCCCGGGGTGCGGCAGGACGTGCAGTCGTAACTGCCTGGGGCGTTGTCTCCGGCGAGCAGCCGGTCGGCTTCTTCGTCGCCGATCTCGGCGCGTACCTCGTCGCTGACGTCGAGCATGCGCGGCACGGTGGCTCCCTCGGGATGCGGTACGTGAAGGCCCGGGCGGATCCCGGTCCGTGAGCCCCAGGGGGTTGCGGGCTCATGAAGAAGACAACGGGTGATCTGTGGTGGTGGTCACGCCCCCGGGGGATCGGGATCCAACCATCCATCGCACTGGGTCACCCGGCGTGCGGAAAACGGCACGCTCCGTCAACTAGGCGCACGCCAAAGGAGTTTGAGGCGGTGAGGTGGGTCACAGATCCATCGATCGCATGGTCGATACATCATGAAATCAGGGTATGTAGTGGGTGGCCGGAATTCGCCGCTACCCCAGGTAACGTGGAACTGGCCTGGCTCGACGGGGAGTTGGTTGATTCCGGGCGTTCCCGCTCTCTAGATTCCTCCGCCGTGTGCAACGAGCACCGCTCGGGTACGTCCGCCGGCCGGCACCGGAAGAGCACCATCACGGTGCCGGCCGCGGCGGACGGGGCGGCCGCGACGAACCGCGTCCATCGCGGGGACCGCGTCCCGCTTGGGGGATCCCGGGTATGCGGAGAGGGAAATACATGTCCGAGTGTGCCGATACCACCCGTGAGACCGCCGACCGGAACGGCTCCCGCAGGGGCCGTACGACGGCGGCCCTGGCCGGAGCGGCGCTGCTCGCCCCGCTGGGCCTGCTGGCCGCGACCGGCAACGCCGCGGCGGCGGACAACGGGGTGTGGGACCGCATCGCCCAGTGCGAGAGCGGCGGCAACTGGCACATCAACACGCACAACGGCTACTTCGGCGGACTGCAGTTCTCCGCCTCCACCTGGCGCGCGTACGGCGGCTCCGCCTACGCGTCGACGGCCGACCAGGCCTCCAGGGAAGCGCAGATAGCCGTCGCCACCAAGGTCCAGCAGGCCCAGGGCTGGGGGGCGTGGCCGGTCTGCTCGGGGCGGGCCGGAGCGACCGGCTCGGCGCCCGAGGGGGCCTCCGCGACCACGAGGAGCCGCACCGAGTCCGCGACCCGCTCCACCGGCGGATCGGCCGCCCGGCAGAGCACCGGGTCGGCCCCGGCGCACCAGGAGGCGCGGCGCCCGGCGGCCCGTACCGGCCGTGACTCGGCACGGGGCGACTACACCGTCCGCGAGGGCGACACCCTGAGCCGGATCGCCGAGCGCCACGGCACCACCTGGCAGCGCCTGTACGCCGCCAATGAGGACGTCATCGGCGGCGACCCGAACCTCATCGTGCCCGGGCAGCGCCTCGCGCTCTGACGCGCGCTCCTGCCCCGCACCGCCACGCCCCGCCCGGTCCGACCGGGCGGGGCGCGGCGCGTGGTGAGGGCGATTCACCCGCGCCCGGACCGCGTCGAGTTCGCGGCGCCGCCACCGGTCCGGGGCCCCGGCCCCTGCGGGGGTTCCGTGCCGAAGCGGTGAATCTCTTATGCGGTGTCAGCTCGCGCGGCGGCCGTGGAATCGGAATGGAATGCGCCCGGCCGGGCGCTCCGGGTCCCCGCTTCCGGTTCTTTCCGGCGCGCTTTTCGGAAGACCCTACCGGCGTCGGGGAATTGCGTGCGAATGAGCCGGGAAGGCGTACCGAACCGCTCGAACGTGTGACGGAGTTCGATCGAAACGCGTGTCGTGATTCTGTGACAGAAGCGTGACCGGGGAGGGACGTCGGACTTCGCGGGCCGTTCCCGGCTTCCGTCGCCGCCGGAAGCCGCCTAGCGTGGCCGTATGGCACCGAATCCGGCTCCGGCGCAGGAGCCCCAGGACAGCCCGCAGGGATACGTAGGCCTCGACGCGGGCGACGCCGAGCGGCTCGCCCGGCAGCGGGGGTGGCCCACGGTCCGCGCGCTGCCACCGGGCGCGATCATCACCATGGAGTACCGGGCGGGGCGGCTCAACTTCGAGGTGCGCGACGGCGTCGTGGCGCGCGCCTGGAAGGGCTGACCCCCGCGACGGCGAAGGCCCCGGTTCCCGCAGGGGAACCGGGGCCTTCGGTGCGTGCGGGCCGGCTGTGCGTACCGGGTGCCCGCGCGCACGGGCCGGTCCGGGTGTCAGCCGCCCGTCAGCGGGCGGGCCGGCTGGGCGGTGCCGCCGCGCGGCTGGCGCTCGGGGTGCTGCGGCCGGCGGCTGCCGGCCGGGGTGACCGGGGTGCGCTCCGAGCGGGCCGTGTGCGGGCCCGGCGCCAGATGGATCGGGGTCCGCGGCGAGCGGACCTGGGAGACCGGCTCGCGCTCCGGCGCGGGTGCGTCCTCGGCGGCCGCCGAACGCGGCTTGAGCACCACCGGGGAGGCCGGGACGGGCACGGGGACCGGAACCGTACGGCCGCGGCCGGCGCGCCAGCGGTCGCGCAGGTCGAAGATCCAGGTCTCGGCGCGCGCGATGAACGGCTCGCACCACGGCAGCGCCAGCAGGATCAGCAGTCCCGCCGCCCAGCCCAGCAGGACGTCGCTCAGCCAGTGCGTACCGAGGTAGACGGTGGACAGGCCGACGCCGAGCGAGGTGACCGCGGAAGCGGCGGAGAGCCAGCGGCGAGCCCTCGGGGTGGAGGCCAGATATGCCAGAATTCCCCAGGTCACCACCGCGTTCGCGGTGTGTCCGCTGGGAAATATATCGCCGCCCAGGCCCATCTCGTTCGAGCCGATCACGGTCGCGTAGTGCGGACCGAGGCGCCCCATGCCGAGCTTGGCGGCGCCGACCGTGATGTTGAGCAGCAGCAGCGACGCGCCGAGGGTCAGCAGCGGGCGCAGGGTGTGCTGCCGCCAGGAGCGCCAGCCCAGCCAGGCCGCGACCATCACGGCGGTCGGGCCGCGCTGGCCGAGGACCACGTAGTAGTCGACGAACCAGTGGATTTCCGACCACTGCTGGTACGGCCGGAAGAACATGACCAGCCAGTCGAGCCGGACCAGCCAGGACGTGATCACGACGGCCCACACGATCGCCAGGTAGAAGGCGAGGGTCGCGGTGAACAACACGACCCGGTGCCGGCTCATCCGCGGCACATCAATGTGGGCCGGTCGTTCCGGCTCACGGTCCAGCCTGGCGAACACCCGGTCCAGACGGGTGAGGTTTCGTTCGGTACGCACCCAATCGACGTTACAGCGAGTGAGCTCTGTTCCCGGTCGAAACAGCGGCTTTGTGATGACGATGTGATGTGGGAAACCTCTCAGGAGGTCTCCGAATTCTAAGGATTCCGTAATCCGCGGGGTGCCCGGCCTTCAATTCCTTTGATCATGCCGGGCGGCCGTTTTATGGCACTTATGAATTCGTTAACCAAAGCGTGGCGTGGAGTCCCCCGGGTGCTCACCGTCGGTGCGCCGATGATCATGGCGGACCGGAGCCGTTCAGCCAGAACGCGCCATACACCGCCGAAGCCACCGCCAACGCTGCCGTGACCAGCGCCGCTCTGCGCGGGCGTGCGCCGGCGAGGGCCCGGGCGAGCGGCAGCAGCACCGGGAAGGCCGGCATCAGCAGGCGCGGCTTGGAGCCGAAGTAACTCGACGCGCACAGCGCGAGCGCGAGGACGACGCCCGTGTAGACCAGCAGCGGAAGCGGCTGGCCCTGGCGCACGCCGGTCACGTAGAGCCACAGGAGCAGGCAGACGCCGACGGTCAAACCCGCTCCGGCCAGGGCGGACGGAAATGACGTGAACTTGTCGGCGACGAAGCGCGCGAACGCGTAACCGCCGTCGAAGCCGTTGCGCCAGCCCGCCTGGACGTCCAGGTAGCCGAGCGGGCCCCTGCCGGTGCGGTGGCCGACCCACAGCACGTAGGCGGCGGCGCCGACGGGGGCGAGGAGCATGCCGAGGACGCGCCGCCAGGCGGGTGCGCCCTCCGCGGCGTCGGGGGCGGGCGGCGCGGATGATGCGCCGGGCGGTCGCGTAACGCGCCGGGTCCGGCCGGCGCCGGACTCCTCCGGGGCGCATCCGCCGTCCCGCGCGCCGGACGGATGCTCCCCGCTCCGGTCGCGCACGCCCGCGCTCCGAGCCCGCACGAACGAGACCACGCCCGCCGTCCACACCGCCGCCACGACGGCGAGCCCCACCGGCCGGGTCAGCCCCGCCAGCGCGGCCAGGACGCCGGCGCTCACCCAGCGGCCGGTCAGCACGGCGTACAGCGACCACGCGGCCAGCGCGGTGAACAGGGACTCGCTGTACGCCATCGACTGCACGATCCCGACCGGCAGCACCGCCCACAGCAGGACCGCGCAGACACCGGTCCGCGGGCCGTGGACGAGGTCGGCGACGGCGAAGACGCCCCAGGCCGCGGCGAGCGAGGCGAGCAGGGCGACCGTGAGGCCCGCACCGCCGTACGACAGCGGCGTGAGCGCGTGCGCCAGCCGCTCCAGCCAGGGCAGCAGCGGGAAGAAGGCCAGGTCGGAGTGGACGTCACCGTTCGGCAGCCGCACCTCGTAGCCGTACCCGCCCCCGGCGACGCGGGCGTACCACAGCGAGTCCCAGCGCGCCGTCAACAGGACGTACGCGCTCTTGCCCCGCGCCCCGCTCCACACGGCCAGCGCGAGCAGGCCGAGGGCGCGCACGGCGGCGTACCCGAGCAGGGCCGGTGCCGCCCGGCGCAGGGCCGGGACGCGCGGTGCCGCCACGGGCGTCTCAAGATCGGTCACAGGCTCGATTATCGACGCGGCGCGGAGCCCGCGGACCCGGCCCCGTCCGCCGGGACGCGAGGTCAGTGGCGTACACCACACGACTTCCGCGGAACCGGTGAGAGGTCCGCCACGCACCGCCGGAACGAACTCGCGTACGCTGTCGTGTCACTCGCGTTCGTATGCGCGGGCCGGAGACCCCCGCTCCTCTCCGGCCGTACGACGGGGAGTCCCCGCCCGCCGATCCGCCGCACGCGAGGGATCATCTGGGAGGTACGTACATGTCCGGGACGACCACGGCAGCCGTACGGCCGCGCCGTCGGGCGACCGGTACCGGTGCCAACCGCTGGGTCGTCCTCGTCGTCCTCTGCGTCAGCCTGCTGCTGGTCGCCCTCGACGCGACCGTGCTGCACGTCGCCGTGCCCGCCGTCACCGAGGACCTCAAGCCCGGCGCCATGGAACTGCTCTGGATCGTCGACGTCTACCCGCTGGTCTGCGCCTCGCTGCTGATCCTCTTCGGCACGCTCGGCGACCGCGTGGGCCGGCGGCGCGTCCTGCTCCTCGGGTACGCCCTGTTCGGGGTCGCCTCGGCCGCCGCGGCGGCCGCGCCCACCGCCGAAGCGCTGATCGGCGCCCGGGCCCTGCTCGGCGTCGGCGGCGCCATGATCATGCCGGCCACGCTGTCGATCCTCCGGCAGGTCTTCCCCGACCGCCGTGAACGCGCCCTGGCCATCGGCATCTGGAGCGCGGTGGCGGCGGTCGGCGCGGCCGTCGGGCCGCTGTTGGGCGGCTTCCTGCTCGAACACTTCTGGTGGGGTTCGGTCTTCCTGGTCAACATCCCGCTGATGCTGATCAGTCTGCCGGTGGGACGCCTGCTGCTCCCCGAGTCGCGCGGCGACCGCGACGGACCCTGGGACGTCGTGGGCGCCCTGATGGCGGCCGTCGGCCTGTTCGGCGTGGTGTTCGCCGTGAAGCGGCTGGGCAGCGGCGAACCGGCCGCCGACGCGCTGACGGTGGCACCGCTGGTGCTCGGCGCGCTGCTGCTGTTCCTGTTCGTACGACGGCAACGGCGGCGCACGTTCCCGCTGGTGGACCTGAAGATGTTCGCGCGGCCGGCGTTCAGCACGGCGGTGGGCTGCATCGTGCTCGCGATGCTCGCGCTGGTCGGTCTTGAACTGATCGCCGCGCAGTACCTGCAACTGGTGCTGGGCCTGTCGCCGTTGCAGACGGGGCTGCGCCTGCTGCCGCTGACGCTCGCCGCGATGGCGGCCGGGCTGGCGGGTGCGCGGCTGCTGCGGCGGGTCGGGCCGCGCCGGATGGTGTGCTTCGGTTTCTGCCTGACCGCGGCCGCGGTGCTGACGCTGACCGCGATGGGCGGCGCGGACGACGCGGGCCTGCTGCTGTTCGGTTTCGTGCTGCTCGGCTTCGGCCTGGAGACCACGCTCTTCGGGGCGTACGAGTCGATGCTGAGCGAGGCGCCCGCGGCGCAGGCCGGCGGGGCGGCGGCGATCGGCGAGACCTCCTACCAGCTGGGCGCGGGCATCGGGATCGCGCTGCTCGGCAGCGTGATGAACGCGGCCTACGCGCCGGGGCTGGCGCGGGTGCCCGGAGTGCCGGAGACGGAGTCCGCGGCGGCCGGTCATTCGCTGGGCGAGGCCTACGAGGTCGCCGGCCGGCTCGGCGGTCCGGCGGGCGCGGCGCTGCGCCGGGCGGCCCGGGACTCCTTCGTGCACGGTCTGCACGTGACGCTGCTGGTGAGCGCGGGTCTGCTGCTGCTGGGCGCGGTGATGGCGCTGCGGCTGCCCCGGGTGATGCAGTGCGAGGAGGCCCCGGTGGAGGTGCCGGCTCCCAGGGAGCCCCAGATGTCCCGCGTCTCGGCCTGACCGGCCCAGGGCGGCTGGGCGAACGGGGGGACTGCGCGTAGCCTGGTCCGACTAGCGGTGCTAGTTTCAGGAGGGTTTGCATGTCCGCGTCCGGGAAGTTGCCTCCGTTCGATGCCGGTGATCCGCTCGGCATCGACGATCTTCTGGAGCCGGAGGATCTCGCCGTCCGGGAGACCGTGCGGAGCTGGGCGGCCGACCGGGTGCTGCCGTTCGTCGCCGACTGGTACGAGAGCGGGGAACTGCCCGGGATCCGGGAGCTGGCCAGGGAACTGGGCGCGATCGGTGCCCTCGGGATGTCGCTGACCGGCTACGGCTGCGCCGGCGCGTCCGCCGTGCAGTACGGACTCGCCTGCCTGGAGCTGGAGGCCGCCGACTCGGGCATCCGCTCGCTGGTGTCCGTGCAGGGATCGCTCGCGATGTACGCCGTCCACCGGTTCGGGAGCGAGGAGCAGAAGTCCCGGTGGCTGCCGGCCATGGCCGCCGGTGAGGTCATCGGGTGCTTCGGCCTCACCGAGCCCGACCACGGCTCCGACCCCGCCGCCATGCGCACGTACGCCAAGCGCGAGGCCGGCGGCGACTGGGTGCTCAACGGGCGGAAGATGTGGATCACCAACGGCTCGGTGGCCGGCGTGGCCGTCGTGTGGGCGCAGAGCGACAACGGGATCCGCGGGTTCGTCGTGCCCACCGACACGCCCGGGTTCTCCGCGCCGGAGATCAAGCACAAGTGGTCGCTGCGGGCGAGTGTCACCAGCGAACTGGTGATGGACGACGTACGGCTGCCCGCCGATGCCGTGCTGCCCGAGGTCACGGGGCTCAAGGGTCCGCTCAGCTGTCTGTCGCACGCGCGCTACGGCATCGTCTGGGGCGCCATGGGAGCGGCCCGCACCTGTTTCGAGACGGCCGTCGACTACGCCAAGTCACGGGAGCAGTTCGGCAGGCCCATCGGGGGCTTCCAGCTCACCCAGGCCAAACTCGCCGACATGGCGGTCGAACTGCACAAGGGGATCCTGCTCGCCCATCACCTCGGGCGGCGGATGGACGCCGGCCGCCTGCGTCCCGAGCAGGTCAGCTTCGGCAAGCTCAACAACGTACGGGAGGCGATCGAGATCTGCCGTACGGCACGGACGGTCCTCGGCGCGAACGGGATCTCGCTGGAGTACCCGGTGATGCGGCACGCGACCAACCTGGAGTCGGTGCTCACCTACGAGGGCACCGTCGAGATGCACCAGCTCGTGCTGGGCAAGGCGCTCACCGGGCTCGACGCCTTCCGGTGACCCCTGCGCGGGGGCAGGGCCGGCGAGCGGCCCTGCCTCAGCTCTGGTTGAAGAAACCGTCCTCCCGGCGCGAGGCCGGCTCACCGTTGACGATCTCGGTGTTGGCGGGGGAGAGCAGGAAGACCCGGTTGGACACCCGGTCGATCGAACCACGGAGGCCGAAGATCAGCCCGGCCGCGAAGTCGACGACCCGCTTGGCGTCGCCCGCCTCCATGGCCGTGAGGTTCACGATGACCGGCACGCCCTCGCGGAACAGCTCGCCGATCGCGCGGGCGTCCCGGAAGCTGTCCGGGGTGATCGTGCCGATCCGGCGGCCCTTCTCCTCGGCGGTGTCCGTGGCCACCTTGACCCGCGGGTCGGTGACCCAGGCATCCCCGGGCTGCTCGGTCCCTTCGGAGTAGTCGTCGTCGTAGTAGCGCTCGTCATCGTTGTCGTCGACGAGGCCAAGCCAGGCACTCGCCTTGCGTACCGATCCCATGGACGCCTCCTCTCACAGCGGTCTTTCATGCTTCCGCATCCCTATGGTCGTCCATGATGCGGATGGCGCGCCAAGTGGATAGACGCCGCGCGGGGGGTTTGTGACGGTACTGGTGCAGAGCGCGTACGTCGAGAGCCCAGGTACCCCAAGGGTCCTGACCCACACGGCTGCTGACTGTGAGTGAAATATGATTGTTCCGGGCGTATGGGTGATGAGAGGTGCGTCCGGGTGAACCGACGGGCGTCGATGAACTGACAATAGGCCGGTACGACAGCCCAGCTCAGCGTCGTACCGGCCCTGACGTACTGTCAGTTCTTCAGCTCGGGCGGGGAGATCCGCGAGGTGTCGATCGCCGACGCGGTCGTCCCCCACTTCCGCAGAATCCGGTCGTAGGTACCGTCGGTGATGAGCCTGTTCACGGCGGCCTGGAACGCGGGCGCCAGTTTCGTGCCCTTCTTGAAGGCGAAACCGACGTCGAGCCGGTGGTACTCGTTGAGGAACTTCAGGCCCGGCTGGTGGGCGACGGCGTACCGCAGGCCGTTGATCGTGGACATCACGACATCGCTGCGGCCCTGCTGGACCGAGGACCAGACGGCGCTCTGCTCGCCGTAGGTCTGCACGCCGTACGGCTTCTCGCCGGCGTCGGAGCAGACCTTTTTGTTCTCCTCCAGGGTCGCCTCGAAGGTGGTGCCCGCGCCGGTCGCGACGTTCAGGCCGCACAGCTGCCGCAGGTCGGTGATCTTCGACAGCTTGCTGTCCGAGCGGGTGGCGAAGCCCTGGCCGTCGTTGATGTAGGTGACGAAGTCGATGACCTTGCGGCGCTCGTCGGTGACCCCGAAGTTGGCGGCGCCGACGTCGTACTTGCCGCTGTCCAGGGCGGGCAGGATCGCTTCGAAACCGGCCTGCTCGATCGTGAGCCTGATGCCCAGCACCTTCGCCACGGCCTCGGCGAAATCGACGTCCTGGCCGGTCAGGGTCTTGCCGTCGGGCAGATAGGCGGTGCCGGGCGGGGTGCCGCCGACCGTGACCGCGACGGTGAGGGCGGTGGTGCCCGGCGGCAGCAGCGCGGCGGCCCGGCCGTCCTCACGGACCGCGGAGACCACGTCGGTGGTGGGGATCGCGCCGCTCTTGGCCGCCGCCCCCCGGGCGGAGCCGGCGCCCGACGGGACGCCGGAGCCGGAACCGCAGGCGGTGAGGGACAGGGCCGCGACCGAGGCGGCCGCGACGGCGGAGAGCAGGAACCGGAAACGGGCAGGGGTGGGCGTACGCATCGTCGGGCGGTCTCCTGGGATCAGCAGGCGTGCGGAGCACGAGGCACGGCGCGGAAGGGAGTGCGAGGGGAGGGGTGCGCGTGTGAAGGCGAAACGGGCGACGCGGCGGAGAACGCGAGGAGTCCCCGCCGTCGGCGGGGCGCGCAGTGGGTCAGCTCAACAGGAACAGGACCACACGCGACCGAAGTCGATGTGGGAGCGGGTGACCAGCCACTGCTGCGGATGCATGGGCCAAGTGGAACAGGTCTCCGGTTCCCCGTCAACCGACCTGAGACGCGCTGCTCACAGTCCGGACACCCTTGACAGGGAGGGGAAACGGCGCCGTACAGTCGAAGGACGGCCCTGCTGAGGGGCTCGGCCGTGCGAGCGCCGCCCAGCGGCGGCGCTCCGTGTGAAGGCACCCGCCGCACCACCGTGCGCGCGTCCACCGTGCTCGAATGATCCGTCACGGAGCCTTCGCATGTCATCCGACACCCTCGTCACCGTCCCTGCCGCGCCCGGCGCACCCGAGCGCGCGGAAGACCTGAGAGTCGTCCCGCGCCGCCGGTACGGACAGTGGACGGCCGCCGTCGCCGTCCTCGCCCTGCTCGGCCTCGCGACCGCCTCGGTGGTGCGCAACAAGGCGTTCCAATGGGACGTCGTCGCCGACTACTTCACCACCGCCTCCGTGCTGCGCGGCCTGTGGCTCACCCTCTGGCTGACCGCCGTGGTGATGGTCCTCGGCTTCGCGCTGGGATCCCTGCTCGCCGCGTTCCGGCTGTCCGCCAACCCCGTGCTGCGAGGGGTGAGCCGGGGGTACGTCTGGCTCTTCCGGTCGATCCCGATCCTGGTCCAGCTGCTCCTGTGGTTCAACATCGGCGCCCTGTACCCGACGGTGCTGGGCGTACGGACCGTCGACCTGCTCAGCCCGGTCGCCGTCGCGATCGTCGGGCTCACCCTGCACGAGGCGGCCTACGCCGCCGAAGTGGTCCGCGGCGGCCTCCTCTCGGTGGACCGCGGCCAGATCGAGGCCGCCGACGCGCTCGGCCTGAGCCGCTGGCGGCGCCGGCGGCGGATCGTGCTGCCGCAGGCGATGCGCGCCATCGTGCCGCCCGCCGGCAACATGCTGATCGGCACCCTCAAGGGCACCTCGATCGTCAGCGTCATCGCCGTCAACGACCTGCTGTTCTCGGCCCAGTTGATCTACCACCAGACCTACCAGGTCATCCCGCTGCTGATGGTGGCCACCCTCTGGTACACCGTCGTCACCTCGGTGCTCGGCATCGGCCAGCACTACGTCGAGAAGCACTACGCCCGCGGCACGGGAACGGACCGATGAGGTCCCGGCTGGTGATCGTGGGAGCCGGTCCGCGGGGGACCGGACTCCTGGAGCGCATCGCCGCCAACGCGCCCGAGCTGTACGCCGGTGAGGGCCTCGACATCCACCTGGTCGACCCGCACCCGCCCGGCGCCGGCCGGATCTGGCGGGCCGCGCAGTCGCCGCTGCTGTGGATGAACTCGCACGCCGAGGACGTCACCATGTTCACCGACGAGACGGTGCGGATGACCGGCCCGGTACGCGAGGGCCCGACCCTGCACGAGTGGGCGGGCCTGGACGGCCGTACCTTCGCCGACCGGCAGATCCAGGGCCGGTACCTGCGACACGTGTACGACCGTGCCGTGGCCGGCCTGCCCGACGGCGTCACCGTCCACCACCATCCGAGCCGGGCCCTGCGGGTCAGCGGGCCGCGCGACGGGCGCCAGCAGGTCTGGCTGGAGGGCCGCCCGGACCCGCTCCTCGCCGACCTCGTCGTCCTCGCCCTCGGCCACCTGGACGCCGACCTCGACCCCGAACAGCAGGCCCTGGCCGCGTACGCCGGCACGCACGGACTGGTCCACCTGCCCCCGGACTTCACCGCCGACAGCGACCTGTCCGCGCTGCGGCCCGGTGAACCGGTGCTGGTGCGCGGCTTCGGGCTGGCCTTCGTCGACCTGATGGTGCTGCTCACGGAGGGCCGCGGCGGACGGTACGAGGCGGACACCTACGTGCCCTCAGGACGGGAGCCGGTGCTCTACGTCGGCTCACGGCGCGGGGTGCCGTACCACTCGAAGATCGGCTACGACTGGACCGGCGCCCGGCCGCCGCTGCCCCGGTTCCTCGGCCCCGCGGAGATCGACGAACTGCGCGCCAGGCCGGGCGGGTTCGACTTCCGCCGGGACGTGTGGCCCCTGGTGGAGAAGGAACTCGGCTTCGCCCACTACCACCGGCTGTTCACCGTCCACCCCGGGCGGACGGCCGTCGCCTGGCGGGACTTCGAGGAGAAGTACGCCGCCGCCGGTACCGAGGCGGAGATCCGGGCGCTGGTGGCCGCCGCCGTGCCGGACCCGGCCGACCGGCTCGACCTCGCGGCGCTGGACCGCCCGCTGGACGGAGTGCGCTTCGGGTCGCACGAGGAGTTCCAGGAGGGCCTGCGGGCCTACGTCGAGGCGGACCTGAGCCGCCGTCACGACCCCGAGTACAGCGCCGACCTGGCAGTCTTCCTCGGACTGCTCTCCGTCTACGGGCAGTTGGTGCGGCTCGGCGACATAGGACCCTGGTGGCACGGGTTCTTCAGCTACCTGGCCTCCGGCCCGCCCGGCCCCCGGCTGCGGCAGCTGCTCGCGCTGTCCCGGGCGGGCGTGGTCAGGTTCCTGGGCGCCGGGACGGAGGCGACGGCGCGGGACGGCGTGTTCGCGGCGACCGCGGAGACCGTGCCCGGGTTCGTGGTCGAGGCGCGGGCGCTGGTCGAGGCGCGGCTGCCCGAACCGACCGTGGGACGGGCCCGGGACACGCTGCTGCGCGAACTCCTCTCCGACGGGGCCGCCGAGACGCCCGAAGGGCTGCTCAGAGTCGATCCCGCCGACGGCCGCGTCCTGGACGTGAACGGCCGGCCGCATCCCCGCCGGTTCGCGCTCGGACCGTTCACCGACGCCCGTACGCCCGGCGCGTTCACCCGGCCGCGCACCGGCGGGCCCGCCTTCCGGCAGAACGACGGCGCGGCGCGGGCGGCGCTGGCCTTCCTGCGGGACCTGGACGGGCGGTCCGCCGCCCGGCCCGCCGGTCCGTCCTCCACTTCTCCCGAGGGATCCACTCCATGAGCGTGATGGTCGACATCAGGTCCGTGCACAAGAGGTTCGGCACGCTGGAGGTGCTCAAGGGCATCGACCTCCAGGTCCGGGCCGGCGAGGTCACCGTCGTCCTCGGCCCCTCCGGGTCGGGCAAGTCGACGCTGCTGCGCACCATCAACCACCTGGAGAAGGTGGACCGGGGCGTGATCAGCGTGGACGGCGCGCTGATCGGCTACCGGCGTTCCGGGGACAAGCTGTACGAACTGCCCGAACGGGAGGTGCGCAGGCAGCGCACCCGGATCGGGTTCGTGTTCCAGAACTTCCGTCTCTTCCCGCACCTGACGGTCCTGGAGAACGTCATCGAGGCGCCGGTCGCGGCGCTCGGACGGCCGCGTGCGGAGGCCGTGGCCGCGGCCCGGCTGCTGCTGGAGCGGGTGGGGCTCGCCGAGAAGGCCGACGCCTATCCGCGGCAGCTGTCCGGCGGCCAGCAGCAGCGGGTCGCGATCGCACGGGCGCTGGCGCTCCGGCCGAGACTGCTGCTGTTCGACGAACCGACCTCCGCGCTCGACCCGGAACTGGTCGGCGAGGTCCTCGACGTCATCAGGGACCTGGCCCGGCAGGGCACCACGATGATCATCGTGAGCCATGAGATCGGGTTCGCCCGCGAGGTCGCCGACACCGTCGTCTTCATGGCCGACGGGCGGATCGTGGAGGCCGGGCCGCCGGCGCAGGTGCTGGACGCTCCGCGCGAGGAGCGGACCCGGACGTTCCTCTCCAAGGTGCTGTGATGCGCCGTGAGGACGGTCTGTCATGACCGGCCCGTACGGCCGGGGCCTGCTGCACCTGGCCGCCGCCGTGGACCAGGCGGACGGGTCCGACGCGGAGGGCCACGTGGAGCTGGCGCGGCTCGCCGAGAGCGGCGCCCTGGACTTCGTCACCGTCGACGGCCGGTCCGGGTGGGCGGAGACCGACCCGCTCGCCGTGCTGTCGCGGGTCGCGCCGGCCACCCGCCGGATCGGGCTGGTGCCGCTGGTGGCCGTCCCGCAGACCGCGCTGGCCGACCTCGACCGGGTCAGCCGGGGCCGGGCCGGCTGGTGGAGCGAGACGCCGGGACCCTCGCACGGGCATCCGGTCCGGGTCGCCGACGCCACCGAGGGGCCCGCCCTGCGGACCGCGGCACGCCACGCCGACGTTGTCCTGGTGCGGGCCGCGAGCCCGGCCCAGGCCGCCGCCGTGCGCGACGAACTGAGAGGCCGGGCACGGGAGTCGGGGCGGGAGCCGGACGCGCTGCGGGTGCTGGTGAGCCTGCTGGTGGACCTGGGGGACGGGGAGCGGGCGGCCGAGCCGGGGCACGGCGGCGGCGGGCCCCGGCAGACCGTGCGCGGGCCGCTGTACCGGGGCGGCCCGGTGGACCTCGCGGAGCTGATCGCCGGCTGGCACGGCGAGGGCGCCGCCGACGGCTTCCACCTGGTCCCCGCCGAACCGCGCCGCGATCTGGAGCGGCTGGTCAACGGCACCGTGGCGCTGCTCCAGCACCGCGGGCTGTTCCGCACCTTCTATCCGGGCAGCACCCTGCGCGAGCACCTGGGCCTGGCCCGGCCCGCCGGGCAGCTCGCGGCCCCCTGAGACGACCGCGGGCTCCTTGCCGTCGCGGACCGGGCGGGCACGCGGGGGAGGGGGACGCGGGGGAGGGGACGCACACCGTTTCAGGTTCATCTATTCGGCCGCTCCCGGGAGCCGGCGGGTCCGCGCCCGTCGGCTCCGGCCGGGCGCGCCCGCCGCCGTGCGCCGCCGCGGCCCCCGCCATCTGCCCCTTCCCGCCGCCGGGGAACGGGACGGAGCGCGCGGCCGGGGCGGGGGGAGCACACCGTGACCCGAGGGATTCGAGGGATTTGTGACCGGGCGTCATCCCGCCCGGACCACGACGAGTTCGCACAAAGTCGGCATGGTTCGAACACGGTCGCACGGCCGAAAGGCCCCCTTGCGGGTACCGGTCGTTCGCCCGAATACTCCCCCACAGCGCTTGTCAGGGGCATTGCGTGTCCGGAACCCGGACGCCCTCCCTGGCTGCGCCTCACGGGCCCCGACCCCACGCGGGCCCCCTGATTCCCCTGGGAGGGAACGAAAAGTGAGGATCAAGCGCACGACCCCCCGCAGCGGTATCACGAGACGGACCCGGCTGATCGCCGTGGGCACCGGTTTCCTGGCCGCGGCAGCGTTCGCCGTCCCCACCGCGAGCGCGAGTACCGTCCACACCTTCAGCACGAGCGAACTGAAGGCCGTGAACAGCTCCGTTCTGAAGGCGGACGTCCCCGGCACCGCCTGGGCCGTCGACAGCAAGACCAACCGTGTCGTCGTCACCGCCGACTCCACGGTCTCCGCCGCCGAGATCGCCAAGATCAAGGACCAGGCGGGCGCCGACGCCGGCGCGATCACCATCAAGCGCACCCCCGGCACCTTCAAGAAGCTGATCACCGGTGGCGACGCCATCTACGGCGGCTCCTACCGCTGCTCGCTCGGCTTCAACGTGCACAGCGGCAGCACGTACTACTTCCTGACCGCCGGGCACTGCGGTGAGGTGGCCTCGACCTGGTACAGCAACTCCGGCCACACCACGGTCCTGGGCACCAACGTCAGCTACAGCTTCCCGAACAACGACTTCGCGCTGGTCCGGTACACCAACAGCTCGATCGCGCACCCGAGCGCGGTCGGCAGCCAGACCATCAGCAGTGCGGCCACCCCGTCCGTCGGGACGACGGTGTACCGCCGCGGTTCCACCACCGGCACCCACAGCGGCCGGGTCACCGCGCTCAACGCCACCGTCAACTACGGCAGCGGTGACGTCGTCTACGGCATGATCCAGACCACGGTCTGCGCCGAGGGCGGCGACAGCGGCGGCCCGCTCTACGGCGGTTCCGTGGCCTACGGTCTGACCTCGGGCGGCAGCGGCGACTGCACCTCCGGCGGTACGACCTTCTTCCAGCCGGTCACCGAGGCGCTGAGCTACTACGGCGTGAGCGTCGGCTGACGATCCTCCCGGATCGGTTTCTCCCTGTGGGCCCCCGTACGCAACCAGCGTGCGGGGGCTCCCTTTTGACGGGGTGCCGGAGTTACCGTCGAAGGACCATTGGAGTCACCCCCTGGGGGCCGGCATGGTCGAGGCGCTGGTGGCGGCCGGAGCCGCTCTCGTGTCCGTCGGAGCGGTCGGTGCACTGGCCGCGGCACGAGTCGTCAGGCAGTACGAGCGAGGCGTGGTGTTCCGCCTGGGCCGGCTGCGACCGGAGGTGCGCGGCCCCGGCTTCACCATGATCGTGCCCTTCGTGGACCGGCTCCAGAAGGTCAACATGCAGATCGTCACGATGCCCGTGCCCGCGCAGGAGGGCATCACCCGGGACAACGTGACCGTCCGCGTCGACGCCGTCGTCTACTTCAGGGTGACCGGGCCCGCCGAGGCGGTCGTCCGGGTCGAGGACTACCGGTTCGCCGTCTCGCAGATGGCGCAGACCTCGCTGCGGTCCATCATCGGCAAGAGCGAGCTGGACGACCTGCTGTCGAACCGGGAGATGCTCAACCAGGGCCTGGAGCTGATGATCGACAGCCCGGCCGTGGAGTGGGGCGTCACCATCGACCGCGTCGAGATCAAGGACGTGTCGCTGCCCGAGACCATGAAGCGGTCCATGGCCCGGCAGGCCGAGGCCGACCGGGAACGCCGGGCCCGGGTCATCAACGCCGACGCCGAACTCCAGGCCTCCAAGAAGCTCGCGGAGGCGGCCAAGGAGATGTCCGAGCAGCCCGCCGCGCTCCAACTGCGGCTGCTGCAGACGGTGGTGGCGGTCGCCGCCGAGAAGAACTCGACGCTGGTGCTGCCCTTCCCGGTGGAGCTGCTGCGGTTCCTGGAGCGGGCGCAGCAGCAACTGCCGCCGAGTACAGACGGGTCGGCCGGGTCGGCGGTGAACGGGGTCGCGCGGGAGGCGGGCGAGCCCGGAGGGGCGAATTCCGGCCAGGGCTGAAGGTCACGCTCCGCCGATGGTTACTCGCCCGTAGTGTTTGCACTGCGAATTCCCCAGGGGTGACTGCGAACGGCCGGGGAGCCGGGGGCGCGCACCGTCCGCGCACACGCGTCCTGAAGTCGACCTTGTGTGCTCCCTGTGGGTGTCGGAATAGTGGGCGCCCGTCAACCAGCCTTCCGGCCCTGAGGTCCCCACAACCGTACGGGCCGACCCCCCACAGGAGGACGTGAGTTGAAGCACCGACGCATACCCGGACGCCGGGTGGCACTCGCCGCCGCGGGCGCCGCCGCCCTCGTCGGCACCGGAGTGACCTTCCAGAGTGCGAACGCCAGCGAGCCCGCCAAGACCGCCGCACCGCGGGCCCTTTCCGCGCCCGCGGCCGGAAAGCTCGCCTCGACGCTCGTCGCCGACCTCGGCACCGGCGCGGCCGGCACGTACTACGACGCCCAGGCGAAGAGCCTCGTCGTCAACGTGCTCGACGACACCGCCGCACGGACCGTCGAGGCGGCCGGGGCCAAGGCGAGACTCGTCACCAACTCCCTGGCCGAACTCGACGGCGCGCGCAGCACGCTGAAGCAGGACGCCACCATCCCGGGCACCTCCTGGGCGACCGACCCGGTCACCAACAAGGTCGTCGTCACCGCCGACAGGACGGTGGCCGGTACCGCGCTGACCAAGCTCGCCAAGGTCGTCGACGGGCTCGGCCAGAAGGCCGAACTGCGGCACTCGAAGGGGGAGTTCAAGACCTTCATCGCCGGCGGTGACGCGATCAGCGGGTCTGGCGGGCGCTGCTCGCTCGGCTTCAACGTGGTCAAGGGCGGCGAGCCGTACTTCCTGACCGCCGGGCACTGCACCGACGCCATCTCCAGCTGGTCGGACTCCTCCGGCGACGTGATCGGCTCCAACGCCCAGTCCAGCTTCCCGGGCAACGACTTCGGCCTGGTCAAGTACACCTCCGGGGTGGACCACCCGAGCGAGGTCGACCTCTACGACGGCTCCACCCAGAAGATCACCGGCGCGGCCGAGGCCACCGTCGGCATGAAGGTGACCCGCAGCGGTTCCACCACCCAGGTCCACGACGGCACGGTCACCGGGCTCAACGCCACCGTGAACTACTCGGAGGGCACGGTGAGCGGGCTCATCCAGACCGACGTCTGCGCCGAGCCGGGCGACAGCGGCGGCTCCCTCTTCTCGGGCAGCAGCGCCGTCGGCCTGACCTCCGGCGGCAGCGGCGACTGCACCTCCGGCGGGGAGACGTTCTTCCAGCCGGTGACGGAGGCGCTGTCGGCCACCGGCAGCCAGATCGGCTGACCCGCACCGGACACCGAGCCGCCCCGCCCCTGTCGAGGGGGCGGGGCGGCCGCGTTCACCGGCCCGCCCGGCCTTGCTGTGCTCACGACACCGAGGCCGGGCCGGGAGAGCGGCGCGCCGGGGGCCGGTGCAGGCTGGACTAGGGAGGTGGGTTGCCGTGGCGCACAACGAAGCCGTCTCGCCGGGCAAGGGTGCCGCAGTGCTGGAGGCACTGTTCCACCAGTCGCCCACCGGCCTGCTGATCCTGGACACGCGGCTGCGCATCCTGCGGATCAACCTCGTCAGGCCGGAGCTGCACGGCGCGTCGTACGACCAGGTCCAGGGCCGGCACATCACCGACGTGTACGACCTCTCCGACCCCGGCGAGGTGGAGGCGATGCTGGGCGGGGTGCTGGAGAGCGGCGAAGCGGTGCGGGGGCGGCTCGTGGGGGTGCGGCGCAAGAGCACACCGGGGCCGGAATACCTGTTCTCCGTCTCCGCGACCCGGCTGGAGGACGCGCGGGGAGAGGCCTGGGGCGTGCTCACGGAGATGGTCGACGTCACCGAGTGCGAACGGGTGAGCCTGCGGATGCGGGTCCTCGCCTCCGTGCGCGAGCACGTGGGACGGACCCTCGACGTGGTCGCCACCTGCGAGGAACTGGCGGAGGCCGTGGTGCCGGACCTCGCCGACATCGTCGTGGTGGAGGTGGTGGACGCCGTGATACGCGGCGAGGAACCCCCGCCGAGCCCGCTGGGGCCCGGGGTGCCGCTGCGCCGTGCCGCCTACCGCCACGGCGGCGGCGAGGAGCAGACCCAGGCGCATCCGGTCGGCGACGTACGGGCCCTGCCCTTCCCCACCCCCTACGCCCAGACCCTGACCGACCTCAGGCCCCGCCTCGTCGCCCTCGGCCCCGACACGCCCTGGCTGGCGGCCGATCCGCCGCGCGCCGAGGCGATCCGCGCCTCCGGCGCCCGCCTCCTCATCACGGTGCCCCTGACCGTGCGCCGCACCGTGCTGGGACTGCTGAGCCTGTACCGCACCGACCAGGGCGACCTCTACGAGGAGGGCGACATCACCCTCGCCCTCGAAGCCGCCGCCCACACCGCGCTGTGCATCGACAACGCCCGCCGCTACACCCGCGAGCACACCATCGCCCTGACCGTCCAGCGGCACCTGCTGCCGCCCGAGCCCGCGCCGCGGAGCACCGTCGAGACCGCGTACCTGCACGTGCCGTCCGAGGCGGGCGGAGGCGGCGGGTTCGACACCTTCGCCCTGTCCGGCGCCCGCACCGCGCTGGTGGTCGGCGAGGTCGCCGGTGAAGGCGTGCACGCGGCCATCACGATGGGACAGATGCGGACCGCCGTGCACTCCCTGGCCGCTCTCGACCTGGAGCCCGATGAACTCCTCGCCCGCCTCAACGACACCGCGCTCAGCCTCGCCGAGGAACGCTCGGTGCTGCCGCCCGGCGACCCCGTCCCCCTGACGGGAAGCTGCCTGTACGCGGTCCACGACCCGTTCGCCCAGACCTGCACCATCGCCCTGGCCGGGCACCCCCCGCCCGTCGTCGCGCATCCCGACGGGACCACCGAGATCCTGGACCTGCCGAGCGGACCTCCCCTGGGCAGCGCCGCGGGCCCGCCCTTCGCCGCCACCACGGTCCCCGTCGCCGACGGCAGCGTCCTCGCCTTCTACACCGCGGGTCTGATGCACGCCTCGCCGTCCCCGGACACCCTGGCCCGGGTGCTGGCCCGCCCCGGACGGCCCCTGCAGGATCTCTGCGACGACATGCTCTACCGGATGCGGCAGAGCACCCGGCGCAGCGACGTCATCCTGCTGCTCGCCCGCACCCACCCCTTCCCCGCGGACCAGGCCGCCACCTGGCACCTGGGCCACCACGCCAAGGCCGTCGCCAGGGCCCGCGGCCACGCCCGCCGGCAGCTCGGCCGGTGGAATATCGACGAGGAGACGGCCTACGTCACCGAGATGATCGTCAGCGAACTGGTCACCAACGCCATCCGCTACGGCACCCCGCCCGCCCGGCTGCAGCTCATCAAGGACCGCACCCTCACCTGCGAGGTCCACGACGGCAACACCCTCGCGCCGCGGCTGCGCCACGCGAAGACCGCCGACGAAGGGGGACGCGGCCTGTTCATCGTCGCCCAGCTCGCCCAGAACTGGGGCGTCCGGCACACGGCCGACGGCAAGACCGTCTGGGCCGAACAGAGCCTGCCGGCCCCGGCCCGCCGTCGCTCCCGGCGGTAGGCCGTGCCGCCGTACGCCGGGAGCCGCACAGCGAAAAGCCCCGACTGGACGGGGGAGACCAGCCGGGGCGGTACGAGGTGGCGTGCGGAGGGCGGTCGCCTCTCGGCGAAGGGCTCCATGGGGCTTCAGCCGGACGATCGTCCCCATGGGCTGTAGGTGAGGCCCGGGGACACTGTCCCCTCCGCAGCCACGTACAGAGGAACGGCCCGCGGCCCCCCGGTGTTCCCGCTGCCCCGCCCCCGCCGGGGTGACCTGCGGCACACCGCCCCCGGGGCCGTACGGGCCCTCGTCAGGTCGCCAGGGCGGCCGGCCGCACGGCCTCGGGTCCGAAGCGGCGGCGCGCCCGGTCCGCGGCGGCCTCGGCCGCGCGGGCGCGGGCGTCGCCGGGATCCAGGGAGAGCTGGAGACTGGCCCGGCCCGCGGGAAGCAGGTCGTCGGCGCGGAGCGTGTAGGCGCGGACCCGGGCGCGCTGCAGCCCGAGCGAGGCCAGCACCCCCAGGGCGGCCGCGGCGACGGCGGGGGAGTGGCCGGTGGGTTCCGGCAGCGTGCGGGTGCGGGTGGTGGAGCTGCGGTCGGCGTACCGGACGGTGAGGGTGAACCGCCGCGCGACCTGGCTCTCCCCGCGCAGACGCCGGCCGATCTCGTCGGCGAGTCCCAGGACCGCCCGGTGATGGTGGGCCGGGTCGAGACAGTCCCGCTCCAGTACGAGGTCGGCGAGCAGGTGCTCCGCCGGCGCCGAAGGAGTGACCGGGCGGGGGTCGCGGCCGCGGGCGTGCTCGGCCAGCAGCCGGGCCGGAGCGGCTCCGAGCAGCCGCTGGAGGGTGGCCGGCGCGATCTCGTTCACCTGCCCGATGGTGTGCAGGCCGTGCCTGCGGAGCGTCTCCGCGGTGGCGCGGCCGACCCCGGGCAGGGCGGTGACCGGCCGCGGGCGCAGCCAGTCGGCCGCGTCCGCGCCGGGCACCCAGGTGGTCTCGCCGGGCGCGGAGGCGTCGGCCGCCATGGCCGCCAGCATGCGGTTGCCCGCGAGTCCGGCGCTGCTGTCGACGTCGTGGAGCGCCTTCAGCCGCATCATCGCCGTCTGGACCATGTCGTAGGGGGACAGGTCGAAGTACCTGAGCGCCGAGGTCAGGTCGAGTTGCACGGCGTCGGGCGGGACGGCCTGGACGTGCGGCGTGATACCGGACATCAGTTCGACCAGTTGGGCGTACAGCTCCTCGGACGGCGAGCCGTGCAGGTGGAGGTGGGCGATGTGCCGCTGACGTGTACCCATGCCGCTCATCCCGCACTCCCCGGGCTCCGGTGGCCGAACTTCTTCAGGTCGGCGGAGCGGGTGCCGGCCGGCTGGAGGTCGGCGTAGGGGTGCAGGCGGGCGCCCGCGGTGCCGTCGGCCAGGGTGCGCCGCGGCTGGGCGGGGGTCGGGTGCGGGCGGGTCCGGCCGAGCAGGGCGAGCGCGGCCTCGGGACCGTCGTCGCGGCGGGCGGCGGCGATCTCGTCCAGGTCCCAGGCCATGGCGCCGACGACGGTACGACGGCTGCCGCGCACCTGGACCGTGCCGCGGACCAGCAGCAGCCCGCTGTGGAAGACCGTGTACGCGCACGCCGGGTGGGAGTCCTCGAAGAACGCCAGGTCGACCAGGCCGGAGCCGTCCTCCAGGGTGACGAAGATGATCCGCTTGCCGCTCGCGATCGGCGGCGTCTGGGTCGAGGCCCGCACCCCGGCGACCAGCACCACCTGACCGGCCCGCATCCCGGCCAGGTGGGCCGCGTCGGTCGCGCCGACCTCGCGGAGCAGCCGGTGGTGGTGCTCCATGAGGTGCCGGGAGACGTCGATGCCGAGCGTGCTCAGCTCGGCGCTCAGGGCCTCGCGCCCGGTCATCTCCGGCAGCCCGCTCGGCTCGGCCCCGCCGACCGCGCCCGCGTCGAGGGGCAGTTGGCCCTCGTGCGCGGTCCGGCCGCGGGACTGGCGGTGCAGTTCGGCGATCTGGAGCAGCAGGTCGCGGCGGGTGAGGCGGCCGTCGTGGAGGGAGTTCAGGGCGCCGATCCCGGCGAGGCGCTCGGCGACCGGTCTGCTCGGCCGGGCCCGCTGCCAGAAGTCGGAGAGCGACCCGTACGGCTGCCCCTCCTCGATCCTGGCGCACTCGTCCTCGCTGATGCCGTGCATGGCGGAGAGGGCCAGCCGCACGCCCCACCGGTCCCCGTCGGCCTTCTCCACGGTGTGCCGCACCCGGGAGCGGTTGACGTCGACGGAGAGGACGGGCACCCCGCGGCGGCGGGCGTCGGAGACGAGGACCCGCTTGGGCCACATGCCGGGGTCGTGTTCGAGGAGGCCGGCCAGCAGGAACGCCGGGTGGTGCGCCTTGAGCCAGGCGCTCTGCAGCGCGGGCACGGCGAAGGCGACGGCGTGGGCCCGGCAGAAGCCGTACGCGCCGAAGGCCTCGACGGTCTTCCAGACCTCGTCCCGGACGGCCGCGCTGTAGCCGCGGCCTTGCGCCCGGCGGTGGAACCAGTCCCTGATCCGGGGCAGTTGCTCCTTGTCGCCGAGCGCGCGCCGGGTGATCTCCGCGAAGGCCCGGTCGCAGCCGGTCAGCACCGAGAGCGTCTCGATGATCTGCTCGTGCCAGATGGTCACGCCGTAGGTGTCGGCGAGCACCGGCTCCAGGTCCGGGTGCGCGTAGCCGGGCGTGCCGCCGTGCCGGGCGGCGATGTAGCGCTCGGGCATGCCGCCGGCGACCGGACCGGGGCGGAAGAGGCTGATGTCGGCGATGACGTCCTGCACGTCACGGGGCTGGAGCCGGGACAGCAGGTCCTGCTGGCCGGGCGACTCCAGCTGGAACAGGCCGAGGGTCTGGCTGGCCTGGATGAGCTTGAAGGCGAAGACGTCGTCGAGCGGCACCTGGCCGGGGTCGTCCAGGTCGACGCGGCTGCCGGTGGCCCGTTCGATCTCGGTGACGGCGTGGGCCATCGCGGACTGCATCCGCACGCCCAGGACGTCGAGCTTGATGTTGCCGAGCGCCTCGATCTCCTCCTTCGCGGCCATGGCCATGGGGTAGTCGCCCTGCGGCGTGGGCTGCACCGGCAGCCGGTCCAGCAGGGTCGCGTCGCTGATGACCACACCGCACGGGTGCATCGCCATGCCGTGGACCAGGGAGTCGAGCCCTTCGGCCAGCTCCCACAGCGGGCCGTAGCGGTGCGCCTCGGCGGCCAGTTGCCGCAGCTCGGGCAGTTCGGCGAGGGCGCCGGTGATGTCGCAGGCGCGCAGATGCGGGAAGCTCTTGGCGATCCGGTCGACGTCGTCGGGCGCGAGACCGAGGGCGAGGCCGGTGTCCCGGAGGGCCCTGCGCGCCCGGTAGGTCTCGGGCATCGCGGTGACCGCGACCCGCTCCTTCCCGAACCGTTCGAAGATCGTGTCGTAGCACTCCAGCCGTCGGGCGGATTCCACGTCGATATCGATGTCGGGCAGCGAGGCCCGGCGCACGCTGAGGAAGCGTTCGAACAGCAGGTGGTGGTCGAGGGGGTTGGCGGTGGCGATGTCCAGGGCGTGGCAGACCAGCGAGCCGGCGCCGGAGCCGCGGGCGGCGACCCGGATGCCCTTGGCCCGGATGTCGGCCACCACCTGGGCGACGGCGAGGAAGTACGCGTCGTAGCCCAGCTCGGAGACCACCGTCAGCTCTTCGTCCAGCCGGTCGAGCGCCTTGCGGTCACGGTCCAGGCCGCGCCGGACCAGGCCGGCCTCGGAGCGCTGCCGCAGCAGCCGCGCGGCACCGTCCGCCCGGGGTTCGGCGCCGAACAGGGCCGGTTCCGGGAAGTGCGGTGTGCCGAGGCCGAGGCCGGCCGCCGGGTCGAGGGCGCACAGGGCGGCGGTGGCGGCGGTGTCCGCCATCAGCCGGCGGGCCCGGCGGAGGTCGTCTCCGGCGCATTCGGCGGTCATGCGGGCGACGGTCTCCATGCCGCGCTCGTCCTTGAGCCAGCGCTGTCCGCCGTCCAGACGGCGCCGGTCGATCGGCCGCAGCAGCCGGGCCGCGTCCAGGACGTCGGCGAGCCGGTGCTGGTCCGGATCGGCGTAGCGCACGGCGTTGGACAGGACGGCGGTGGTGCCGGTGCGGTCGGCCAGGGCGAGGGTGCGGGCGGCCAGGCGCAGGGATCCGGGTCCGGTGCCGGAACGTTTCTGCGCCACGGCTTCCAATCGAACGTCCTTCCCGAAGATCTCCCGCCAGGGCGCCAGCAGCCTCACGGCCGCGTCCTCCCGGCCCGCCGACAGCGCCCGCGCCGGCTCCGAGAGCGGCCCGAGCAGCACGGTCAGGCCGGGACCGCCGTACGTGCGCAGCGCCTCCCACGGCACCACCGGCGGTACACCGGACACGGCGCCGACGTGGGCGGCCGAGGTGATCCGGCACAGCCGGGCCCAGCCCGCCCGGTCCTGGGCGAGCAGCACGAACCGCAGCGGCGGCTCGACCACGTGCGCGCCGCCGCGCGCCGGGGTGCGGCGGCGCGGGGCGGGCGGCGCAGGCGCGAGGGCCGCCACCGCCAGGTCGATGCCGAAGACCGGCCGGACGCCGTCCTTCGCACAGGCCCGCGCGAACCGGACGGCGCCGGTGACGGTGTCCCGGTCGGTGAGCGCGAGCGCGGACATGCCGCGCTCGGCCGCCCGCCGGACGAGCTGCTCGGGAGGGGAGGCGCCGTAGCGGGCGGAGTAACCGGACGCGACGTGCACGTGGGCGAAGCCCGCCATGCCGCACCTCCATCACTCCACCCCTTTTGCCTCATGCGCCCGATATGCTCATCGTACGCTCGTTCGATTACTCTAACCCCATCAGCCCAGGTGGGCGACTGGAATCGAACGGGTAACCGATTTTCGAGTGGGAGGGAGGTGGAGGGGCGGGGTGTCAGTTGGCCCACGGCGGGGTGAGCCGGGTGCCGTCGGACAGCTCGGCCGCCAGGCCGACGGACGTGGTGACCCAGGACAGCGCGGTGTGGTCGGTCGGGTTCTCGACGGCGAAGAGGGAACCGGCGTTGACGATGACGGTGTCGCCGGTCCGGACGCGGTCGGTGCGGCCGTCGAGCGAGACCAGGAGTTCGCCGACGAGCAGGTGGAAGATCTCCTCGCGGGTGACGGTGTGGGCGGGCGTCCTGGTCCCGGCGGGGATCTCGCCGCGCCACGCGCACAGCTCCTCGCTGCCGGTGCGGGGAGTGGCGTACGAGACGAAGCGGGCGCCGTGGATCTCGTGGGTGGTGGCCTCGACGGAGCGGACTACGGGCATGGCTGCCTCCCGGCAATATGGTCAAGCTGCTTGACTATGTGGGCTTTATGGTCAAGCAGCTTGACCATTCCGTCAAGGGTGTTTCAATGCCACCGTGCAGAACTCCGAGGCCATGGCCCTCTCCGCAGCCCTGCTCGCCGTGGCCGGTGAGCTGACCCAGCGCATCGACGAGGGCGTCGCCGCCCGCGGCTTCGACGGGATCAGGCCCGCCCACGGCTTCGCCTTCGCGCGGCTCGCCCCGGACGGCGCGACCGTCACCGAGCTCGCCGCGCACCTCGGGGTGACCAAGCAGGCGGCGAGCCAGCTCGTCGACGACATCGTGCGCAAGGGCTATGCCGAACGGCGGGCGCACCCCCGGGACGCGCGGGCCCGGCTGGTCGTGCTCACCGCGCGGGGGTGGGCGTGCGCGCGGGCGGCGGAGGAGGCGGCCGCCGAGGTCGTACGGGGCTGGAGCGAGACGCTGGGGGCGGGTGAAGTGCGCGTGTTGCGGGACGCTTTGGCGCGTATCGCACCCTATGGTCCCCTCAGGCCCAGCTGGTGACGTCCCGTCAGGCGAGTGGCGCGCGACCGGTTACCGGGAAGTTTTACCGACGCGTAACTTCACGCTTGCACTACTCGTCCGTAACTTGATGAGTGAACAGCATCCTCGTGATCCGGATCACAGGGCGTAAGGCCGTCGCACCTCCCTTGAGCCGCAAGGAGATCACACGATGCTGCCCTGGAAGCGAGTGCTCAGACCCCTGACCGCACTGCTCTTCGCCGCCGCCGTCGCCACCGTCCCCGCCGCCACCGCCCACGCGTCGAGCGCCCCCAGCACCGGCTGGAACGACTACTCCTGCCGCCCCTCCGCCGCCCACCCCCGCCCCGTGATCCTGGTCCACGGCACGCTGGGCAACTCCGTCGACAACTGGCTCTCCCTCGCCCCGTACCTGGAGGACCGCGGCTACTGCGTCTTCTCCCTCGACTACGGCCAGCTCTCCGGCGTCCCGGTCTTCTACGGCCTCGGCCCCATCGACAAGTCGGCGGAGCAACTCTCCGCCTATGTCGACAAGGTGCTCTCCGCGACCGGCGCCGCCAAGGCCGACCTCGTCGGCCACTCCCAGGGCGGCATGATGCCCCGCTACTACCTGAAGTTCCTCGGCGGCGCCGCCAAGGTGAACGCCCTCGTCGGCCTCGCGCCCGACAACCACGGCGCCACCATCAGCGGCCTCACCAATCTGCTGCCGTACTTCCCCGGCGCCTCGGACCTGATCAAGGCCACCACCCCCGGCCTCGCCGACCAGATCCCCGGCTCCGCGTTCCTCACCAAGCTCAACGCGGGCGGCGACACCGTGCCCGGAGTGCACTACACGGTGATCTCCACCAAGTACGACGAGGTGGCCACCCCCTGGCAGAGCCAGTTCCTGACCGGCTCGGACGTCCACAACGTCCTGCTCCAGGACCTGTGTTCGCTGGACCTGTCCGAGCACGTGGCGATCGGACTCTTCGACCGGATCGCCTTCCACGAGGTGGCCAACGCGCTCGACCCGGCCCACGCCACCGCCACCAGCTGCGCATCGGCGTTCAGCTGAGCGGCCCGCCCGGCTGAACGCCACCGGGGCCTGACCGGCCTGAGCCGCCGGTCGGGCCCCGGAACCATGAGGGATCAGCGCCGGTTCGCCCGCTGCCGTACGGACAGGAAGAGCACGCCGGAGCCCAGCGCCAGGACGGCCGCCCCGCCGACCGCGAGGTACGGCGTGCTGCCGCCGCCACCGGTCTCGGCGAGAACCGTCCGCGAACTCCCGTCCGCCGCGGGCGTGTTGACGGCCGCGGCGATACTCGGCTCGGCCGACGTGGCGGCGTCGCCGTCACCGTGGCCGTGGTGCTCGACCGTCGACCTGCCGGCACCGGCGGCGATCTGCTCGTCGGTGGGAGCGGAGGCGCTCGGGGCCGGGGCCGCGCCGGCGGCACCCGTACCGGTGGAGGCGCTGCCGCCGAAGTCCACGTCCGAGCAGGAGTAGAACGCCTCCGGACTGTCCGAACGCTGCCAGACCGCGTACAGCAACTGGCGGCCGGTGCGCTCCGGGAGCCGCCCCGAGAACGTGTAGAGACCGCTGGCGGCGACCGGGTCGACGGCCGTCGCCACGGGGTGGTCGAGATCCAGGTCCGCCCAGGCCAGCGGCTTGGCCGGGTCGTACCCCGCCTTCGTGAGGTAGACCTCGAAGGTGCCCTTGTGCGGCGCGGTCACCCGGTACTCGAACGTGTACGAGCCGCTGCCGACCTTCGTCGCCGGCCAGTCGGCGCGGGCCAGATCGAGGCCCTTGAACTCGTCGTTGCCCGCGCTGCACAGCCTGCCGTCCGGGATTCGGGCCTGGTGCCGCCCGGCCACGTCGCCGATGCGGATGCCGTTCCAGTCGTAGAGGGCCTGGGTGCCGCCGGCCGCGACCGCCGCCTTGCACGCGTCGGACCTGGGGCTCTCCGGGTTCTCCGCGTAACACTGGGCGACCCGGCTGACCGGGTCGCCCATCGTGCCGTGCGCGGACGCGGGTGCGGCGGCGAGGACGACCGCACCCACGCCGGAAGCGACGGCGACGGCGGCCCTGCGGCGTGCTGCGAGCATGCGGGAACTCCTCGGACGGTCCTCGGGACGGGTGCGGTCCCGCCGGGCTGGATCCCGTGGGGGGCGAACAGAAAACTAGCCCCGAGAAACCGCGGAATCGCCCGCCGGGAGCGGACCGGGGAGATCCTTATGGTCGGCTTAAGGGAGTGTTCGGACTGCGCTGAGGTAGTTAGCGTCGTACTCATGACGAACGACGAGATCCGGCTCGCCCGGGCCGCCGACGTACCGGCCGTACGGACCGTGACCGACCTGGCCTACCGCCCCTACATCGCCCGCATCGGGGTGGTGCCGCAGCCCATGGAGGCGGACCACGCGGCGGACGTGGCCGCGGGCCGGGTGTTCGTCGTCGGGGAACCGGTGACCGGGCTCGTCGTCGTGGAGGCCCGTGACGGCCACCTGTTCCTCGACAGCATCGCCGTCCACCCCGGCGCACGGGGCCAGGGGGTGGGACGGCGGCTGCTGGAGTTCGTGGACGCACGCGCGCGTGCCCTCGGCCTCCCCGAGGTCAGGCTCTACACCAACGCGCTGATGCGGGAGAACCAGGAGCTGTACCCGAAGCACGGCTACGAGGTCGTCGGGCGGCGTGTGGACGGGCCCTACGACCGCGTCCACTACCGCAAGCGGCTGGACTGAAGGGGGCGGGGCGGGCGTGGTCAGCCGTCCGGCCACCAGGTGCGCGCGATGTCCTTCCGCACCTCGGGGCGTCCGGAGGGGCGCTGGTCCGCCTCCTCGCGGATCCGGCGGCTTTCCGTCTTCTTCAGGGGCTTCTGCACGGTTGTGCGGCGCATGGCTGCCTCCTTCAGTGCCTACCGGGTTCCGTGTTGTCACGGAGATAGACGCTTTCGGCGAGAGTTCCTCATCGGTGCCGGTCTGTCAGTGGCCGCTGTCACACGGACCGAGTGTCAGTGGCGGGTGTCACGCTGGGGTGCATGACGAACGAGAGTGACCGCACCGCTGCGGTGCGTATCGACTGGGACGCGCAGGCCGCCACCTTCGACGCCGAGCCGGACCACGGGCTGGGACCGCCCGAGGTGCGCGCGGCCTGGGCGGAGCGGCTGCGGACCTGGCTGCCCGGACACCCCGCCGACCTGCTCGACCTCGGCTGCGGCACCGGCAGCCTGGCCCTGCTCGCCGCCGAGCAGGGCCATCGGGTCACCGGGGTCGACAGCTCGCCCGCGATGGTGGAGCGGGCCCGCGCCAAGCTCGCCGGCCGGGACGCGGTCTTCCTGGTCGGTGACGCGGCGGCACCGCCGGTGGGCGAGCGGCTCTTCGACACCGTGCTCGTCCGGCACGTGCTGTGGGCGCTGCCCGACCCCGCGCGCGTCCTGCGGCACTGGCGCGGCCTGCTGCGCCCCGGCGGGCGGTTCGTGCTGGTGGAGGGGGTGTGGGGGACGCAGGCCCCGGTCGGCGTACCCGCCGGGCGGCTCACCGCGCTGCTGGCGCCGCTCGCCGCCGACGTGCGCCTGGAACGGCTGTCGGCGCAGACGGTCCTGTGGGGCAAGGAGGTGCACGACGAGCGGTACGCGGTGGTGGCGACGGTGTGAAGGCCCGCACGGGCCGGCCTCGGGACAGGCCCGCACGGGCCGGCCTCAGGACAGCAGGGCCTCGAAACCGCCCTCGCGGGCCAGCCGCTCCAGGGTGTCCAGGGCCGCCACGGCGTGCGCGGCCGCGGCCGGGTCCCGCTCCGCCAGCCCGCTCTCGGCGAACTCGTCCTCGTCCAGGCGGCGCACGTCCGTGCCGTCGGCGGAGCGCCACAGGTCCAGGTCGAGGTCCTCCACGACCAGTTCGCCGCCGGAGAGGACCGCGGGGCGGGTGATGTCGCAGTACCAGCCCTTCGGCGTGCCGTCGGCGGCGCGCACCTCCTTGACCGCGTACCAGCGGTCGCGCCAGTAGAACTCGGTGAAGACATCGCCCTGTTCGAAACGGACGAAGCCGAAGTCGCGGGGCGCGTCACCGGCCCAGGGCGCGCGCACGGTGAGCCGGTTCCCGTCGTCGTCCAGCAGCCCTGCGGGGTAACGGATCTTCGTGCGGCCCGCCTTGACCAGCACGACGTCCACCGTGACCGGTGCCTCAGCCGAGTTCGCGGACATACCTGACCTCCGTCGCGCAGATGTCGTACCCGAACCACTTGTTGATCGCCAGCATCGGCCCGTTGCCGCTGTCGTTGCCGGTGAACGCCTCCGTGCAGCCGGCGGCGCGGGCGCGGTGCAGGGAGTCGTTCTTGGCGAGCTTGGCCAGGCCCCGGCCGCGGAAGGCACGGGCCGTGCCGGTCATCACGGTGCCGTAGCGGGTGCCGCCGTCGGTGCGTGCCGCGCTGAACGCCGCCGGGCGGCCGTCCACCACGACGACCGAGGTGAGCTCGTGACTGAACAGGGGGTGCCGCCAGGTCCCCTCCAGCCAGGCCTCGTAGTCGGCGAACTCGGTGTCGATGTCGCTCGGTTCGTCCCGCGTCGTCTCCGCGTCCAGGGCGAAGAGCGCCCGGGGGTCGTCGGCGAAGTCGGCGGCCGTGCGGAGTTCGGCGCCCGGCGGGGGAGTCCGCGGCGGGGGCAGGGCGCCGCCGGCGAGGTCGAGGCGGAGGAAGTGGGCGGAGCGGCTCGCCGTGTACCCGCGGCGCTCGGCGAAGGCGCGGTGGGAGGGGGCGTCCAGGACCCAGGCGTACGAGGTGGTCGCGCCCGCGTCCGACAGGTGCGCCTCCGCCGTACGCGCGAGGAGGCCCCCGGCGCCCCGGCCGGTGCGCCCCGGATGGACGTACACGTTGGCGAAGCCCTGGCCCGGCTCCGTGCTCTCGTGGGCGAGGCCGACCTGCGCCGTGCCGATGATCTCGCCGTCCTGCTCCGCGACCAGCTGACGGAAGCGGGCGTCGGGGTGGGTGCGCGTCAGGTCGTGGACCAGTGACTCCGGGGTGAACAGGACGTAGGGCAGGGCGAGCTGCCGCACCCGGGCGAAGCCCTCGGCGTCCGCACGGACATCGGGGCGCAGATCACGCACGATCACTGTCATGGGGCGCACGCTATGCGGAGGCGAATGCGGGGTGCCTCTCATTTTCCCGCGGATACGGGAGAATCGGGCCGTGACTCTGAAGATCCGCATCGATGACAGCGCGCCGCCGTACGAGCAGGTACGGGCGCAGATCTCCGAGCAGGCACGGGGCGGGGTGCTGCCGGTGGGGTACCGGCTGCCCACGGTGCGGGGACTGGCCGAGTCGCTGGGGCTGGCGGTGAACACCGTGGCCAAGGCGTACCGGGCGCTGGAGACGGACGGCGTGATCGAGACGCGCGGACGCAACGGCACGTTCGTGGCCGCCGCCGGCTCGGCCGCGGAACGTGAGGCGTCCTCGGCCGCCCAGGCGTACGCGGAGCGGGCGCACCGGCTGGGCCTGGGCGAGAAGGAGGCGCTGGCCGCGGTGCGGGACGCCCTGCGGGCCGCCTACGGCGAGGGCTGAGTCAGCCGGCCGTGCTCATCTCCGGTGCCCGCGCCACCCGCAGCCCGGCCCGCTCAGCTCGACGGTCGGGAAGTGCGCCGCGTACTCCTCCAGCCACCGGCGCACCGGAACCCCGGCCGGGTACGGGACGTTCCGCCAGTCCTCGTACTGCCGGCCCGAGGTCCCGATGAACAGGGGCATGCCTCCATCAAAGCACTACAGGTACAGCCCCGCGTCGGCCTCCTCGCGGGCACCCGGCACCGAGGTCGGCGTCGTGCCCCGGCGCAGCGCGTACAGCTCCGCCAGGGTCGATCCGTCGCGGCCCACGCCCTCCTCCGTGCCGAGCCAGTTCACCGCCTCGGCGCGGGTCAGCGCGCCCACCTCGATCCGGGCGAGGCAGCGGCCGGGCCGGACCACGGCGGGGTGCAGGCGCTCCAGGTCCTCGTTGGTGGTGACGCCCACCAGCACGTTGCGGCCCTGGCCGAGCAGCCCGTCGGTGAGGTTCAGCAGCCTCGACAGCGCCTGGCCCGCGGTGTGCTTGGCCTCGCCGCGGATCAGCTCGTCGCAGTCCTCCAGCAGGAGCAGCCGCCAGCGGCCCTTGCCCGCTCCGTCCTCCTCCCCGATGGCGATGTCCATCAGGTAGCCGACGTCGGAGAAGAGCCGCTCGGGGTCGAGGACGCAGTCCACCTGGCACCAGTCCCGCCAGGACCGGGCGAGGGTGCGCAGCGCCGAGGTCTTGCCGGTGCCCGGCGGGCCGTGCAGCAGCAGGAGCCGGCCCGCGATGTCCTCGGGCGTCGTCTTCATCAGGCGGTCCATCGCCTCCGCGACCGGAGCCGTGTAGTTGGCGCGGACCTCGTCCCAGGTGCCGGCGGAGATCTGCCGGGTGGTGCGGTGCGGGCCGCGCCTGGGGGAGACGTACCAGAACCCCATCGTCACGTTGTCGGGCTGCGGCTCCGGCTCGTCCGCCGCGCCGTCCGTCGCCTCGTTCAGCACCTTCGCGGCCAGCTCGGCGGTGGTCGCGGTGACCGTGATGTCCGCGCCCCGGTTCCAGCGGGAGACCAGGAGCGTCCAGCCGTCGCCCTCCGCGAGCGTCGCGCTGCGGTCGTCGTCGCGGGCCACCCGCAGCACCCGCGCCTCCTTCGGCAGCAGGGTCGCCCCGCTGCGCACCCGGTCGATGTTGGCCGCGTGCGAGTACGGCTGCTCGCCCGTCGCGAAGCGGCCGAGGAACAGCGCGTCGACGACGTCGGACGGCGAGTCGGAGTCGTCGACGTTGAGCCGGATCGGCAGCGTCTCGTGCGGCTTGGCAGACATGCCGCCATGATCCGTCACCGGGGCCCGTGGCGCACCCGTTTTCCGAAGTGGGCGCAGAGTGTCGGGTGTGCGCCGAGCTTCCGGAGTATCCGGAGTGCACCCCTGTCCCGGGTGCGCGACGGTCTGTTCCCGATACCCGCCCCCGGGGCGATTTCCGCCATTACTGTGGTCCTTGATGGGACGTCATGAGTGGAATTCGGGGGTTCGGCGGTGGCGGCTCACCGCCCTGCTGGGGGTGGGCGCGGTCGCTCTCGCCCTGCTCGTGACCCTGCTCGGCACGCTGCCCGGAGGCGGCGGCACCGCGGGCACGACCCGCGACGGCGACCAGGTGCACGGCACCCCGGCCACCCCGCAGGGCCCCGCCGGGCCGGACGTGGGCTGGGGCTTCACGCACACCCAGTACAGCGCCGACGAGGGCAGCGCTACCGCCACCGGCCGGGTCGAGAAGCTGCTCTCCCGGGACGCCGGACTGCCCCAGGACCAGGCCGTCATGGGCTGGGGCGCCGACAACCCGGAGCCCGTGAAGGGACGCTACGACTTCGGCGCACTGGACCGCAGGGTCGACTTCATGCGCAGGTCGGGCGGCACCCCGGTGATCACCCTGTGCTGCTCCCCGGACTGGATGAAGGGCGGCAGACCCGGCGCCGGCCGCACCGACTGGAGCCAGGCCGCTCTGGAGACCGCGCCCACTCCCGGCCACTACCAGGACTACGCGGACCTCGCCGCGACCGTCGCCAGGCGCTATCCGGACGTACGGCACTTCATCGTCTGGAACGAGTTCAAGGGTTTCTGGAACGACGGCGAGGCCCGCTGGGACTACGAGGGCTACACCGAGCTGTACAACCTCGTCTACAAGGCGCTGAAGGCCGTCGACAAGGACATCATGGTCGGCGGCCCGTACCTCGTCATGGACAGCTTCGACCCGCGCAGGACCGAGAACGCCTCGCCCGCCCTCAAGGGCCCCTGGGGTGTCATGGACCAGCGGGTGATCGACGCCTTCGACTACTGGAACACCCACAAGGCCGGCGCCGACTTCGTGGTCGTGGACGGCTCCAGCTACACCAACGACGACGAGCCGCTGCCCGACGAGTTCGGGGCCACCGACAAGTTCACCTACGTGAGCCAGTGGGTGCGCGCGCGGACGCACGGCCTGCCGCTGTGGTGGGCCGAGTACTACGTGGAGCCCGCCGACGGCAGGGACGAACGCGACGGCTGGAGCGAACCGCACCGGGTCGCCGTCCAGGCCGCGGGCCTGATCGCCCTGGTGAAGGGCGGCGCGTCCTCCGGCTTCTACTGGAACCCGGAGGACGAGAAGGGCGGCGACTGCGCCGGCTGCCTGTGGACCACGACCGACAGCGCGGACGGCGGCCGTGCGCTGCCCATGTACGACCTGGTGTCGAGGTTCGGCAGGGCGTTCCCGCCGGGCACCCGGTACGCGAGGGTCCCCGTCACCGGTGCCGACGCCTCCCGTGTGCGTGTCCTCGCCGACGACCGGACCGTTCTCGTCGTCAACACCCTCGGCCGGACGGCCGGCGCCCGGGTGGACGGGAAGCGGGTGGAGCTGAAGGGGTACGAGGTGAAGTGGCTCGCCCGGTGAGCCCGGACGAGCCACTTCGGCACCACCCGCCGCCCGCCTATTTGAGCGTCAGGAACCGCTGCGCCAGCGACGCCAGCAGCACCGCGAGCAGAGGCAGCGAGAACCAGAAGCTCCCCTGGAGCCACCGCACCTGACGCACGCCGGGCCGGACCGCGACCCGGACCACCTCGCGCGCCGTCAGCAGCAGGATCAGGGCCACGGCGGCGAGCGCGCCGACCACCGACCACGGCGTCCAGGTGATCCGCGGCCCGATCGGCCCCGGATCCGGCTGCGCCACCGCACCGGTGGGCCGCTCACGCAGCGCGTACAGGGTCACGTCGGCGTTGACCAGGACCTTCGTCAGGTCCTGCCGGCCGTCCAGGCTCCGGATCAGCCGGCTCTCCCAGGCGGCCGGGTAGCCCGCGTCCATCCGGAGGTAGACGGTCTGGCTCCTGCCGACCATCAGGTACGAGTTCGGGCCGGCGTCCTTCAACTCCTTGACCAGACCCGCCACCAGCCTCGGGTCGGCCGGCGCCGGCGTCGGCACGTAGTCGACCCGCTCCATGTCCCGGGCGCCCCACGGGAGCGCCGGGGTCACGTCGGCGACCGTGTCGTTGCTCAGCCACAACAGCCGTACGGTCGGCCTGTCGTGGGCGTAGACGTAGTCCATCGCGGCGACCTCGCCGGGACGCACCCGCTCGAAGGGCTCGTTGCCCCAGCGGGCCACCAGGAAGCCGCCCATGAGCAGCAGCCCCGCCAGCAGCGCGGCCACCGGGGCCAGGACCGTGCGGTCCTTCCCGCGCTCCTGCGCCGTGGCGCCGGTGCGCGGGAACAGGGCGAGACCGGCCAGCAGGGCGGCGCCCGGCAGGGCGAACATGAAGACCCGCAGGGCCATCTCGCCGCCGTACGACTGCATGCCGAAGCCCAGGAACGGGACGAAGGCCAGGATCGGCAGGGACCGCTCGCGGTACCGGTGCAGGCGGCGCCGCCACCAGCCCCAGACGGCGAACGCCATCGTGCCGCCGGCCAGCAGGACCCGGACGTACAGGACCAGCTTGTGGGCCGGACTGCCGCCCTGGATACGGCCGGAGACCGAGGTCGAGACGTTGCTGCCGATTCCGCCGACGCCGCCGAACAGGTCGTCGAAGTGCCCCGACCAGTACGGCTCGGCCATGAATCCCAGCCAGACGGCCGCGACCACCCCGAACAGCAGCGGCTGGCCGCGCAGTTCGGACCGGCCGGCCAGGACCAGGACCGCGAGCACGCCCAGCATCACGAACGGGGTCAGCTGGTGTGCCGGCACGGTCGCCGCGTACAGGCCGGTGAGCACCAGGAGCAGGACCGCCTGCCGGCGCCGGTCGACCGGCTCGACCTCCGCCTCGCCGGGACGGAACCTCGTCCAGATGACGTGCGGGGCGCGGAACCAGACGAGCAGGATCGCCACGAACATCAGGTAGAGGAGGTAGGTGAAACCCTGCGGGGAGAAGTAGTCCTGGCCGACCCAGCCGCACAGCACGAAGATCCAGACGCCGGCCCACTTGGCCCGCCAGCTCGCCCGCATCGACCGCACGAGCAGGAACATCGGTGCCAGGTAGGCGAGCTGGACGCACGTCGGCCACCAGCGGATGACCTCGGTGAAGTCCGTGACCCCGCAGGCCCGGCCGACGAAGGCCGCCGCCGCGAAGAAGCCCGGCCAGCTCCAGCGGGCGTCCAGGTCGGGTACGGCCGACCCGGTGCGGTCGATGTAGTCGATGAACCCGAGATGCTGCCAGGCCGTCGGGAACCGGGGTTCCGTCTCGATCACGGCGGGCAGCGCGTGCAGCGACACCACCGTGGCCAGCAGGGTGACCAGGAGCAGCGCCCGGTGCTCGCGGCGCGGCCGCAGCAGCGCGGCGAACACCACCACCAGCAGCGCCGCCCCGGCCAGGGTCGGCGGCGGCAGCACCGAGACCAGCCCGAGCCCGCCCATCCGGTCCAGGTCGGCGTCGTCGAGCCGGGCGGCGGGCACCCAGTACAGGAGCAGGGCGGCGACCAGCAGGCAGCCGAGCAGGACGCCGGTCCGGGTGGGCATCAGCCGCTCCCGCAGCGGTACGGACGGCGCGCCGGCCGCCGTGTCCTTCGGCGCGGCCTCGGCAGGACCGGCCGAGGCCTCCGCGCCCGGCTCCCGCACCTCCGCCGGCGGGCCGGGGTGCCGCGGTGCCCGCAGCGCCCGGGTCGGCCGGTCGTCCGGGAGGACGACGGGTGTGCCCGTGGGCGGGGTGCCGGGACCCGGGCGGACGTCCGGACGGCGCTCCACGTGGTCGAAGTCCACGTGGATGCCGAGGGCGAGCGTGTCGGAGTCCAGCGCCCACGCCGGGCTCCGCCGGTGCGGCGGGGCCGCGGCCGGGACCTCGTGCGCCCCGAGGTCGGCGAGGTCACCGTCCGGTGCCGCGTCCTCGGGGACGTCGGCCGGGGTCGCGTGCAGTGTCCGCCACAGCTTGGGCGCCGCGATCGTCACGATCACCGCGAGGCTGGAGATCTCGGCCACGCCCGCGCCGGTCAGCCCCATCCTGGGCAGCAGCAACAGGGTCAGCCCGAGCACCAGCACGCACAACAGGCCCTGCAGCCAGGCCAGTCCGGCGGTGCGGCTCTGGGCGCGCAGCACCGCGAAGTAGGTCTCCATCACGACCCTGAGCAGGGCGCCGACCGCGAACCAGCGCAGCAGCGGGGTCGCCGCGTCCGCGTAGCCCGTGCCGAAGACACCGAGGATGAGGGGCGCCCCGAAGAACAGCAGGGAGCAGACGGGCACCATGATCCGGGCCATCCGCTTCAGCGCGGCCCGGGTGTGGGCGGCCAGCCGCGCCGGGTCGTGCGAGCCCTCGACGGTGAGCGAGGCGCCCATGTTGATGGCCAGCAGGTTGGTGGTGCCGCCGATGGTGGTGGTGATGTAGAAGTACGCGTTGTCCTCGGAGCTGACCTGCGAGGCGATGATCACCGGCACCAGGTAGACGACGGCGAGGGAGAACAGCGACCCGGTGTAGTCGCCGGCCAGGAACCTGCCGATCTCCCGCAGGGTGGGCGGTCTGGCGTGTTCCTCGGTCGCCTTGACGTGCCGGGGCACCAGGCGCCGGAACACCAGCCAGCCCAGCGGCACCACCGAGGTGGCGATCGCCGCGACCCAGGACACGAACACGCCGGCCATCGGGACGGCCACCGCGAACGCGACCAGCAGGCCCAGCTTGACGGCCGAGAACACGGTGTTGCCGACCGGCACCCAGGGCGCGTTGCGCAGTCCGGTCAGCACGCCGTCCTGGAGGGTGAGCAGGTTCCAGGCGACGACCGCGACGACGAACCCGAGACCGGGCAGCGGCCCGTGCAGGAAGCGGTACGACGGCCCCCAGAACCCGAGGGTCGTCAGGAAGACGCCCGCGGCCAGCGCCACGATCAGGGAACTGCCCGCGTAGGTGCGGAAGACGAACCGGCCGGTGGCCCGGCCCGCCACCGGGATGAAGCGGGCCAGGGCGCCGGTCAGGGTCACCGCGGTCAGGCCCGCGAGGAGTTTCATGGCGGCGATCGCGGCGGAGCCCTGGCCGACCGCCGATTCGGAGTAGTAGCGGGCCGCCGCCAGCCAGAAGCCCAGGCCCAGCACCGCGGAGATGCCGGTGTTGAGCATCAGCGCGTAGGCGTTGCGGAAGAGCGGGCTGCTGCCCGGCGGGCCGCCGCCGGGCAGCCGGAGGCGGCGCCCGGGCCGCTCGGGTGCCGCTGTCGCGCGGGTCGTTGCCTCGGTCGTGGTGGTCGTCGTGTCAGACACGGGAACGGATGGCCTTCCGGCGGACCTGGCGGGCTCTGCGGAGAACGGCGTACCCCTTGGTCAGGGCACGGTCCTTGGCGAAGGTGCGGGCGATCGCGCGGCCCTGGAGCAGCCGGACGAACTCCGCGGTGTCCGTGGTGCGGCGCACGGTGACGCGGTGCAGCGCGTAGGGACCCTGGCGGCGGTGGGCGAGGCCGTTCCCGACGGCGAGCGCCTGGGTGTGCCCGGTGTCCCGCACGGCGTGCCTGACCCGGCGGCTGGAGTAGCCGAACGGATAGGCGAACGAGGCGGGTGCGGAGCCCAGTTGCTCGGCGACGATGTCACGGCACCACACCAGTTCGGCCCGCAGCCGGTCGTCGTCGAGCTGGTCGAGCTGCGGATGGGTGTGGCTGTGTCCGCCGATCTCGCAGCCGGCGTCGGAGAGTTCGCGCACCTGGTCCCAGTCGAGCATGGCGTCCGGGCCGCCTCCGGTGTCGTACGCGCCCCTGATCCAGCCCGTCGAGACGAACAGGGTGGCGGCGAAACCGTGCTTGGCGAGGACCGGGAGGGCGTGCCGGTGCACGCCCTCGTAGCCGTCGTCGAAGGTGATCAGGACGGGCCGGCCGGGGAGCGGGCCGCCCGAGCGCCAGCCCGCGGCCAGCTCGGCCGTGGTGACGGGGGTCAGGCCCAGGTCCGCGACGAGCGCCATCTGTTCGGCGAACGCCTCCGGTGCCACCGACAGCGCGTGGGTGGCCCGGTTCGGCGCGGTGGCGACCGAGTGGTACATGAGGATGGGCACCGGTGCCTCAGTCATGACGCCTCCCGTCCGTGCCGGCCACGAGGCCCGCGCCGGTCCCGGCGACGGCGAAGGCCGCCCCGCCGCGCCGGGCGCGCACGGTCCCGACCACGTAACCGCCCGCCGCGGTCAGCACCCCGGTGACGATCGCCCCGGCCCGGCCGGCGCCGCCCGGCCGCGCGAGGAGGGCGTCCCGCAGGCCGCGGGCGATCCCGGCGGGCAGCACCCGTGTGGCGTACCGGCGTTCGGACTCCAGTCCACTGGCGGCGCCCACGCTGCGGGCGACCAGGGCCTTGGAGAGGCCTTCGGCCCAGGCGCGGGTGCGGAAGTAGCCGAAGTGCTCGCGGGCCCGCGGCACCCGGTGGTGGATCACCGCGCGGTCGTCGATGAGCAGCACGGCGTCCGGGCGGGCCCGGGTGAGCCGGATGCACAGCTCGGTCTCCTCGCAGCCCAGCGGGCGCCGGTCGCCGTCCCGGCCGATGCCGGTGGCGAAGCCGCCCGCCGCGTCGAAGGCGGTACGCCGGAAAGAAGCGTTTCCGCCGAAGACGTTGCGGACCCGGACCCGGCCCGGTGGCAGTCCCCGGTAGGTGCAGCCGACCACCCAGTCGAACTCCTCCGGGAACCAGTGCGGGCGGCGGCCCGAGGCCCAGACGGGCAGGGTCCGGCCGCCCACGGCCATCACCCGCGGGTCGGCGTACCCCTCGGCGAAGCACAGCAGCCAGTCCCGTTCGGCGACGGCGTCGTCGTCGAGGAAGGCGATCACCTCGCCGTGGGAGGAGGCGATGCCGGTGTTGCGGCCGGCGGACAGGCCGCGGGGGCCCGCGTTGGCGAGCACCCGGACGTGCGCGGCTCGTTCGTACTGCGTCATGAGCCGTTCCAGGAGCACCGGGTTGTGGTCGACGACCAGCAGGGTCTCCAGCGGCGGATAGGACTGGGCGCGCACCGAGGCGACCGCCGCGAGGATGTCCTCCCAGCGGTCCTCGGTGTACACGCAGATCACGACGGAGATGCCGGGATCGCTCAAGACGACTCTCCCTGGCCGGTGCCGAGCATCGGGGAGTGCCGGACCCGGCGGCGCAGCGCACGCCGGTTGGAGCGCTCCCCGAGGATCACCCTGAGGACCCGCAGGCCGTCCCGTACGGCGCGCAGGTTGCTGGTGCCGTGGATCCGGAGGTACTCGTAGCTGGGGATCTCCTGCACCTTCAGACCCGCCTTGACCACCCGGACGTTGATCAGGGTCTCGATCTCGAAGCCGGTGCAGTCGAGGTCGATCTTGTCGAGGCAGTGCCGCCAGAAGGCGTTGTAGCCGTAGCAGAGGTCGGTGTAGCGGGCGCCGAACTTGCGGTTGACGATCGTGCACAGCGCCCAGTTGCCGAGCTTGCGGATGAACGTCATGTCGTCCGTGCCGCCGCCGTTGGCGAACCGCGAGCCCTTGGCGAAGTCGGCACCGGAGACCAGGGCGGAGACGTACGACACGATCTCGTGGCCGTCGGCCGAGCCGTCCGCGTCCACCATGACGATGATGTCGCCGGTGCACGCCTCGAACCCGGTGATCAGGGCGTCTCCCTTGCCTTTCCCGCTCTGTTCGACGACTTTCACGCCGGGCCACAACTCCCGTGCGACGTCCACGGTGCCGTCGGTGGAATTCCCGTCCACCAGGACCACTTCGTGGATCCAGCCGGGAAGTGTCTTGAAGACGTAAGGGAGATTCTCCGCCTCATTCATCGCGGGGATCACCACGCTCACCGGCGGTGTGATCGCCAGGTGGGAGGAGATCGGTCGGTATTCGGCAGCCATTAACGGATCTTGCTCCGAGGCCGGCTGGCGCAGAACAGAACTCACGAGTCTTGTCCCTCTCGTCCGGTGGACCGCCCGCCCCTGGGCGGCCCGCTTCCGTGTCCGGTTCGAAAGGGGGGTTATCACCCGCGGCACGGAGACAAGGATCTCCGTCAGCGCAGGTGAGCTGGTAAAGCCAACCGGTCCGCCGGAAAAAGGCAGCCGGTCGCGCGGCACGACTCGGAAACAGCAAAGGGCGCATTCGAAAAACAATGGCCCTCGCGGTCGCCGAGCACGGCACCCCCCTACCGCGCCCCGCACCGGAACACCGCGGTCCCTGAGCCCTCCCCTGGAGCCGCTGAATGATGTTCCCTTGCGGGTGAGTTGTACGACGGTATTGATGATTGAACCCGTATGGCAAGTCCGGCGAGCGCGGCTTGCTTTTTGTTGGTCGGGCCGTTACGCGGATGCGGCCGGCCCCGCTCTTCACCTCGAACGGATATTCCCGGTCCGCCGGAACATTCGTTTGAGAATGCGCGTCACCGGTCGCGGTCGTACCAGCAGCAGGAGAACGCTGATCGCGGTCACGGCGACGACTCCGCCGCGCCAGGACCAGTGGTGGGTGGCGAGCATGCCCTGTGCGACGAGCATGTCCAGCGCGACGGCGCCCGCGAGTGCGGTGAGCGTGCGCGCGAACGGATCGAGTCCGCGCAGCGCCAGGCCGATCGCCGCGGCCGGCGCGCCGATCAGGAAGAGCAGTGTGAACGGGCCGCGCAGCGGCGAGCCCGAGTCGGTCAGGGCGAGCAGCGCGCCCGCGCCGGCGACGGCGGTCGCGGCGCCCGCGAGCAGCGGTTCCAGGGCCCTCCCCGGTCCTGGCCGTGCCCGTTCCTCGCCCGGTGGTGACGGTGTCTTGAGTCGTATGGTCTGCATGGCCGACTTTGCCCCCCAAGGCGCCGGATGCCGGGCTTCAATGTCGCGCAGGCGAACGCGGAGCGTCAAGCGGGTCTCCGGACCTGACCGTTCCCCGGGGGCGGCTGATGTCTCCTGGGGACAAGTCGCCCAATTTCTTTACAACACCGGTCCGGCGCGGACCGGTTGAGTCCCGAAAAGTTTTGGCATGGACACTTCCCGTCAACACGCGTAGTTGGTACGACGGTTGTGGCAGAGATCCTGCTAAAGGGAGGTTCCATGAGACGTTCCCGAATTACGGCATACGTGACTTCACTCCTCCTCGCCACCGGCCTGGCACTCACCGGGGCCGCAACCGACGCACAAGCGGCCGCCGGGGGTTACGTGGCGCTCGGCGATTCGTATTCGTCCGGTGTCGGCGCCGGCAGCTACATCAGTTCGAGCGGCAGCTGCGACCGCAGCACGAAGGCCTACCCCTACCTGTGGAACGCCGCCCACAGCCCGTCCTCGTTCTCGTTCCTGGCCTGCTCGGGCGCCACCACGGACGATGTCCTGTCCGGCCAGCTCGGCACCCTGACCTCCTCGACGTCCCTGGTCTCGATCACGATCGGCGGCAACGACGCGGGCTTCGCCGACGTCATGACGACGTGTGTGCTCAGCTCCGACAGCACCTGCCTGTCCCGGATCGGCACCGCCGAGGCCTACGTCGACTCCACCCTCCCCGGCAAGCTCGACGCCGTGTACGACGCCATCACCGCCAGGGCCCCCAACGCCCGGGTCGTCGTCCTCGGCTACCCCCGCTTCTACAAGCTGGGCACCACCTGCCTCGGCCTCTCCACGGCCAAGCGCACCGCCATCAACAACGCCGCCGACTACATCGACGCGGCGATCGCCAAGCGCGCCGCCGACCACGGGTTCGTCTTCGGCGACATCCGCACCACGTTCACCGGCCACGAGATCTGCTCCAGCAACTCCTGGCTGCACAGCGTCAACTGGCTGGACATCGGCGAGTCGTACCACCCCACCGCGTCCGGTCACTCCGGCGGCTACCTGCCGGTCCTGACCGGCAACGCCTGACCGGTACGCCGGCCGGACCCGCCCGTTCTCAGTCCGAACCCGAAGGAGAAGGCGAAGAGGAGGCCCCGTCGGTCGGGGTCTCCGTCGCCGAGGCGCAGGTCACCGAGAACGGCACCGAGTCGGACGTGGCCGTCACCGGGCCGCGCACCTCGACGGAGATCGCGTCCTGCAGCGTCCCGCCGCCGGACCAGGTCGTCACCGTCACCCTGGTCTGGCGGGTCTTCCCGCCGCCGTCCGGGAAGGACAGCGTCTTCCACCCCTGGTCGTCGAGCGACCCCTTCTTCAGCACCCAGCGGTACCGCACCTCCGCGGGCACCCTCCCGACCGTGAACGTGGCCGTGAAGGAGGGCGCCTGCGCGGTCGGCGGCGGGCAGCTCCCGGAGTAGTCGGTGCCGGAGCCGGCCACCGAGACCTTCACGCTCTGCGCGGCCGCGCCGCTGCTCGCGGACGGCGACGGCGTATCGGAATGGTCCTCGCTCCGGCTGGGCGCCGGGGAGCTGAGGTTGCTCGCCGAGGTGCTCGGTCCCGCGCCGTCGTCGCCGGCAGCACCGCCGCCCTGGTTCAGGAGGGCGTACGTCAGCCCGCCGAGCGCGAGGACGACCAGCACCAGCCCGATGAGCAGCACGGTGCCCGCCCGGCCGTTGCCGTCGCGGCCGGAGCCGGGCGGCCGGGTGTCCGCCGGGACGGGAGTGGGCAGCGCGGGCGTGGCGGTGGCGGACCCGTACTGCCCGGCGACGAGGGTCGGAGCCTCGTCGCGGGCCGCGACCGGGACGGCGGCGGCCGTGTTCGGGGTGCCTCCCGCGGCGACCAACCTCAGGTCGCGCTCTGCCTGTTCGGCGGAGATCCGCGCGGCCGGGTCCTTGCGGAGCAGTCCCTCGATCACCGGGGCCAGGGCTCCCGCCCGGTACGACGGGGGCAGGTCCTCGTCCACCACGGCCCGGAGCGTGTTCAGCGGGGTGTCCAGCCGGAACGGCGAGGTGCCCTCCACCGCCGCGTACAGCAGCACACCGAGCGACCACAGGTCCGACTCCGGGCCGAACGCGCGTCCCAGCGCCCGCTCCGGAGCGAGGTACTCGGGCGAACCGATCACCTCGCCCGTCATGGTCAGCGCCGAACTGCCCTCGACGGTGGCGATCCCGAAGTCGGTGAGCACCACCCGTCCGTCGTTCGACAGCAGCACGTTGCCCGGCTTCACGTCCCGGTGCAGCACCCCGGCGGCGTGCGCGGCGCGCAGCGCGGACAGCACCTCGGCGCCGACGCCGGCGGCCCGCTGCGGGGACATCGGGCCCTCGGACTCCAGGACGTCGGCGAGGGACACCCCGCGGACCAACTCCATGACGATCCAGGGCCGTCCGCCCTCCATCGCCACGTCGTACACCGTCACGACGTTGCGGTTCGCGACCCGGGCCGCGGCCCAGGCCTCACGCTCCAGGCGGGCGTACATCCGCTCGACGTCGGAGCCGGGCAGCCCGGCGGGCGCGCGGACCTCCTTGACGGCGACCTCGCGGCCCAGCACCTCGTCCCTGGCCCGCCACACGGTGCCCATGCCGCCCTCGCCGAGCGGGGACAACAGTCTGTAGCGGCCCGCGATCACTCGCTCACGGCCCGGCTCTTCGGTCACGGGTGCTCCCCACGGCAGCTCGCGCTGATTCATCACAAAAGTAACTCAGAGCAGTGCGGATGCGGCGCCCTTGAGCACCAGTCCCGCCCCCAGGGCCACGACCACGAGCGCCGAGGCGAGCGGTGCGGTCCCGCGGACCAGCGCGGCCAGGGGGTGGGTGGTCCACCGTGGGCGTCTGTCCAGCACCCGGTTCATTCCCGTACCCAGCCTGACGACGGCGAATCCGGCCGCGGTCAGGGTCAGTGCGAGACCGATGCCGTAGGCGACGACGAGCAGCAGCCCGAACCAGGCCTGTCCGAGGGCGGCGGCACCGACGAGCACGACCACCGCGGAGGGGCTGGGGACCAGGCCGCCGGCGAAGCCGAGCAGGATGGTGCCGCGGACGGTGGGGGCCGTGGAGTGGGTGTGGGTGAACCCGCCGTGACGGTGCGGCACACCGGAGAGGGCCTCGTGGTCGTGGTCGTGGTCGTGCGGGTGCGGGTGGTCATGCGCGGGGCCGTGGTCGTGCGGGTGGTCGTGGGCGCGACCGTGGTCGTGCGGGTGGTCGTGGCCGTGGGTGTGCTCCCGGGCGCCGACCAGGGCCGGCTCCGGCTCGTCGGCCGCTCCGTGCCCGTGGTGGTGGCCGTGTCCGTGGTCGTGACGCGGGGGTCCGCCGTGGCCGTGCCGGTGCGCGCGGGTCCGCCACGCCCTGCGGGTCAGGTTCGCACCCGCCGCCAGGACCATGAGGCCGCTCGCGATGCCCAGCCAGGCGATCACCGAAGGAGTGGCCGCCGACCCGGCCGTGACCAGGACGCCGAGGGCGACCACGCCCAGCGTGTGGGTGACCGTGACCGACGCGGCCAGCGGGAGGACGTCGCGCGGCCGGGCGCGGCCGCCGCGGGCCGCCGCGGTCGCCGCCATCAGCGTCTTGCCGTGCCCCGGTGCGAGCGCGTGCATCGCGCCGAGGCCGACCGAGATGAGGAGCGCGAGTGCCGCGAACCCGGCCGTGAGGTGGTTGCGGGCGACCAGATCGGTCAGGTCCTGGGTCCAGCGGTCGACGCCCCGCGGGAGGATCGCGGCTCCGGGGGCGGACTGCCGCTCCTCGGCGAGGGCCGGTCCGCCCGGCCGTATCCGCACGGCGGCGGTCGTGACGTCCGCCGGGGAGGAGAGCAGATCCTTGGGATAGCGGGTGAGTTCGCGGGAGACGGACGTCGTCGGCACGTCCGTCCGGGTCAGCGTCATCCGGTCGCCGCGTGCCGTGATCTCCCGCCAGCCCGGACCGGTGTCGGCGCCCGCGCTGTGGAAGGAGACGGTGGCCGTGCCGCCCTCGGCGAGCGGCGCGGTGAGGCGGCACTCGACGCGCAGGGTGTGCAACCCGGCCTGGCCGGGGCGGAGTTCGGCGTGGCTGCCGGCCACCGTGAGCGGGGTCGCCCTGCCGTCGACGGTCAGGGCGCTGCCGTCTGCCGCGGCGGCGCAGCGCCGCTCGGCCCATCCGGCGGTGCCCAGCCGCTTGAGGTCCGGTCCGGCCTGGGTCGCCGGGATCTCGGCGAGGTCCTCGACGTGGTCGACGCGGAGCTGCCCCGGCGCGGCGACCAGACCGTCGTACTTGTTGACGGTGAAGTTGCCGAGCGGGTGGGCGCTCGCGGCCGTGGCGGACAGGAGCGTGAGGCCGCCGGTCACGACGAGCAGGGCGGCGGCGCGGCGGAGGTTCACTTCGTGGCCTCCAGCGCCTTGCGGGCCGCGCGTGCGCCCAGCGGGGAGAACCCGGGGTTGAGCTTCAGGGCCCCGGTGAGGGCGGCCCGGCCGGCCGTCCTGTCGCCGTCGGCCAGCTCGATCATGCCCAGGTGGTAGCCGAAGGAGGCGTTGCGGTAGCCGGTGGCGGCGGCCCGGCGGGCGTACGGCAGGGCCTCCTTGTCCTTGCCGTTGACGTGCAGCGCCCAGGCCAGCGCGTCCGCCGTGTGCACGGTGCGGCGGCGGGCCCACTCGGCGCGGGCGGCCTTCAGCGCCTCGGCCTTGTCGCCGTGGTCGGCGGCGGCGAGCGCGGTGTCCAGGTCGGCGTTGACGCCGTTGGCGCGGGCGAGCGCGATCCAGGCCTCGACCAGCGCGTACTGGTCCTCGGCCTTCGCCTTGTCGCCCTCGGCGTTCCGGTCCTCGTACAGCTCGCCGAGTTCGACCAGGGGCTGGGGCAACGGGTAGCGGGAGACGACCAGTTCCATGCCCTTGATGGCGTCGGCCCGGTCGCCGGTCGCCGCCTGGGCGCGGGCCCGGCCCTCCAGCGCGGGCAGGTAGTTCTCGTCGGCGGCCAGCGCGCGGGCGTAGTAGTCCAGCGCGCTCCGGTAGTCGCCCTGGTTCCAGGCGAGGAGCCCGAGCTGCGCGGCCACGTAGGCGATGTCGCCCTTCGAGGTGGCCGTGGACAGCGCCTGCCGCAGCACCTGCCCGGCCGTCCGCACGTCGCCCCGCAGCTCCCGCACGTACGCGTACCGGGTGAACACCGGTACGCCCGGCTTGCGCCGGTCCGCGAGGTCGGCGGCCTTGGACGCGTCGGCGTACCGGCCGAGTTCGACCAGGGCGTCGATACGGGAGGACAGGGCGCCGGCGTTGTACGGGTTCTGGGCGAGGGCCCGGTCGGCGTAGGTGAGCGCCTGCGCGAACTGGTGCCGGGCGGCGGCGAGCGCGGCCTGCCCGGCCAGCGCCTGGTCGTTGCCCGGCGTGATCCGCAGCGCGCGGGCGAGGGACTTCTCGGCCTGCGGGTAGCGGGACGGGTCGCCCTTGGTGCGCGCCTGTTCGACGTAGGCGAGGCCGAGGGTGGCCCAGCTGTCGGAGTCCTTCGGCTGGGTGCGGAGATGGGCCTGGAGGGAGGCGATCGTCGTGTCGAGGTCGCCGCTCGCCAGCATCGCCGGTGACACGGCGCTGGACGCGGCCACCGGCGCCCCGCCCTTCCCGGACGCCCCGAAGGCGATCGCTCCGCCGGTCAGCGCGATGGCCAGCAGCACCGCCGACCCGGCGAGTCGGGCGCGCCGCCAGTTCCGCCCCGCGGCCGCGAAGCGGCGCAGCGCGGCGACCCGCTCGTCGTCCTTCGGGTCGGCGGGCTGTGTGTCGTTCGTACCCGGGGCCATGCCCTCTCCTAGTAGCTGTCGCACGGGTGGCGCGGCCCGCTGCCGTGGGGGATTGAGTGGGAAGCGGGCCGCGCCGGTACATGGGGGATGCCGAGCGCCCTCACGGGGCGTCGCGGGGAGCTGCGTGATCAGCCGCGAACGGGCCGGCGGTCACCCCGCCGCCCCGGCCGCGGTGGGGCTCAGTACGGCCGCTGCATCCGCCGGCGCCACCAGCCGAACGCCGTGCCGATCAGCAGCACGCCCGCCGCGCCCGCGGCCGCGGACCCGGCGATCAGCGTCGTGTTGCTGCCGCTGTCGGCGCCGGTCAGGGCGTCGCCCAGCGCGCTCTTGGTGCTGCTCCCGGCGGCCTTGGCGAGCGCGCCACGGGAGCCGGACGTCGGTTCGGCCACGTACGGGAAGTACTTCTCGAAGTTCTTGTCGTTCTTGTCGACCGCGTCGCCCAGGTCGTTCTTCGCACCGACCAGCTCGCCCTCGACGACCTGCAGCGCCTCGTCGATCACGTCGTCGGTGAGCCGGCGTCCGTTCGGGAAGCCCGCGTTGTCACCGTCCAGGACCCCGAGCCGCTTGGGCTTGGCGGTGGGCTTGATGGACGTGTTCAGGCGCAGCATCTCGGACGGAGTCGCCTGCGGCTGCTCCTGGTTGAGGCCCTTGACGCCCTTGAGGAACACGTCGACGAGGTCGTTGCGTGGTTCCTTCGGTGCCTTGATGTGGTAGATCGCCTCGATGAGCCCCGGCAGTTCCGGGTTGGTCACGTTCTTCAGGAACTGCGCGTCGTCCTTGGGCTGGGACGCGTTGAACTTGTCCTTGTCCTTCTGCGGGTTGACGACCTCGTTGACCAGCGGGTTGCCGAGGCGCGAGACCTGCGTGTAGTAGCCCTGCGCGTTCCTGCGCTGGGTCGTGGCGTAGATGCCGACGGTCGGGCGCGAAGCCGACTGCCGGATCAGGGAGTTCGGCACCTGGAGGGCGATCGTGTTGACGTTGTAGCCCTTGAGGGTGTCGCGGCCGACCTCGCTGAGGTTGCCGCCGTACAGCAGGTCGAAGACGCGCAGGTCGGCGAAGAACGGGTCGTCCGCCTGGCCGGCGAAGGTCGCCCCGCCGTTGACCGTCTTGTAGACGGCCTGGGCGCGCAGCTTGCCGTAGTCCGGCATCGACGCCTTGCCGACGTCCGACGGGGCCGCGGGGATGTCGCTGGCGAGCCGTGTCGTGTGCTGCTGCCTGCCGTTGCTGAACTTGATCAGGTCCAGGTTGTACGACTGCGTGACGTTCAGGTCGGGGTCGGTCAGGTTGTCGACCACTCCGGTGTTGTAGAGGAACGTCTTCTTGTTCTTTGTCTGCGTGCGGAAGGTGTAGCGGAAGACCAGATCGTCCTTCGCGTCACCGTTGTTGTCGATGTGGATGTCGTACTGGGCGTCGTCGGCGAACTGGTAGAAGTTCGGGCCGCCCGCCGGTTCCTCGAAGGGGATGTAGTCCGACACGATCGTCGTCGTGTCCGGCTTGTCCGGGCTGACGAACGCGTACAGGTCGGTGTTGTCGTACTGCGGGGTTCCCGAGATGAGCGGGGCTTCCCGGTGGGAGGAGGCGGAGGCCGCTCCCGGTTCCAGCGCGGCGACGCTGGCGGCTGTGATCCCGCCGGTGGCCAGTGCCCCACAGACGAGCGAGACAAGGCCCTTGCGCCCCGCGCCGCTCCTGGAGATTAGAGGTGTCATGCCGTCCGTCCCTCGATCCCAACTTGCTTGACGGACGGGTATACGGAGCGCGGTCGTCTTTCGGATTGGTCGGAAGAAAAAAATCTTTTCTTCCTGCTCGACCCGCGTTTTCGGTCCTCGCGTACGTACTTCTGCCGGAGGTGCGTCAGTTGCGAATGCCTGGTGTGGGGGGACGGGCCGGGTGCGGCCACAGAGGGGGGAGCGGGGTGGAGGCGGACGAACTGCTGGTGCTCGTCGCGGCCGGCGACCAGAAGGCGTTCGAGGACCTCTACGGACTGGTGTCCGGTCCGGTGTTCGGACTCGTGCGACGCGTGGTCCGCGACCCCGCCCAGTCCGAGGAGGTGGCCCAGGAGGTGCTCCTCGAACTCTGGCGCTCCGCACCCAAGTTCGATCCGGACCGGGGCAGTGCCCTCTCCTGGATCCTCACCCTCGCCCACCGCCGTGCCGTGGACCGGGTGCGCAGCGCCCGCGCGGCCGGCGAACGCGAGCAGCGCGAGGCCCTGCGCGCGGGCGAACCCGCCTTCGACCAGGTCGCCGAGGAGGTGGAGGCCGGTCTCGAACGCGAATGGGTGCGCCGCTGCCTCGGCCGCCTCACCGCACTCCAGCGCCAGTCGGTGACCCTGGCCTACTACGACGGCTACACCTACCGTGAGGTGGCCGAACGGCTCAAACTGCCGCTGGGCACGGTCAAGACGCGGATGCGCGACGGACTCACCCGGCTGCGGGACTGCCTGGGAGGTGCGGCATGAGCCTGGTCGGCCGTCTGCTGCACCGCGAGGACCCGCACTCGCTGGCCGCGCCCTACGCCCTGGACGCCCTGGAACCCGGCGAACGGCGCCGCTTCGAGAAGCACCTGGCGACCTGCGACCGGTGTGCCGCCGAGGTCCGCGCGCTCGCCGAGGACGCGGTGCGGCTGGCCTGGTCGACGGCCGCCCCGCCGCCCCTCGCGATGCGCGAACGGGTCCTGGCCGCCGTCCGCGCCACCCCGCAGGCGCCCGCCCCCGCCCGCGAGCACGTTCCCAGCCTGCCGCCGCACGTCTGGGGCGCGCAGCCGCCGCCGTCGCGCGGCGGGCGCCGGCCCCTGTTCGTGCCGTTCGCCACCGCCACCGCGGCCGCCGCCCTGGTCGTCGCCTCGCTCTTCGCGGTGCAGGCCGGCCGGACCCAGGACCGCCTGGACGCGGAGCGCGCCCAGGCGCGTGAGATCGCCCACGTCCTGGCCGCGCCCGACGCCCGTTCGACCGCCGGCAAGGACTCCCGGGGCCGGAGCATCGCGGCGGTGGTCTCCGTCTCGACCGGAGAGGCCGTCGTCACGCTCAGCGGATACGGCACTCCGCCCGACGGGCGCGTGCATCAGCTCTGGCTCATGCGCCCCCGTGCGCAACCGCGCTCCCTCGGGCTCTTCGCGGCCGACACGCCCTTGGTCGCCACCGGTCTCGACCGATCGGCCACGTCACTCGCAGTGACCGTGGAGCCCGCGGGCGGCTCTCCGCAGCCCACCAGCCAGCCGGTTGTCCAACTCGCCCTGAAATCGGTTGGATTCGGAGAGTAGTCAAAGAGGGGTCGTCAACAGCCTTGCGGGGAAGGTGAATCCTGTGACCGCGATACACGAGTGCCCCATCGGGGCGATAGGGTTACCCTGCCCGGGCCGGGTGGACTCGTACGGGTGGGGAGTGACATGGAGCAGATAACACGCAGCAGGGCGAGGGTTCCTGCGATCACCTGCGGGAGCAGCGCGACCAGTTCGCGCCTCGACCGCCATCTGTCGGTACTGGCGGGTCCCGCCATACCGCAGCAGCAGGCGGTCGAGGCGACGTCACTGATGCGTGAGCTGACCGCGCGTGAACCCGCGCAGCGCAGCGACCGGGGTGCGCGGGTCAGCCGCGTCTCCCTCTTCGCGCCACTGCGCCGGCTGCGCCGTTCGCTGTTCGGCGGCAGCGGCAGACACTGACCGTCCGGCTCGCGCTCAGGCAGCCACACCGTCCCGGCGCAGCGCTGCTCTCTCGGCGTCCGTCATCCCCACGGCACGCAGCAGCGCTTCGGTGTGCTGCCCGAGCGCGGGTACGTCCCCCATCCGCGCCTCGTCCCCGCCCGGCAGCGTGATGGGCGGCAGCAGCGCACGCAGCGGCCCGACCGGCGACCCCACCTCCCGCCACCGTCCCCGGGCCGCCAGCTGCGGATGCTCCGCCAGCCCGGACACGTCCCGCAGCCGCGCGCACGCGATGCCCGCGGCCTCCAGCCGTGCCACCGCCTCGTCCGCACCGACCGCTCCCAGGGCCGCCGCGACGAGCTCGTCGGTCCGCGCCCGGTTCGCCACCCGCGCGGCGTTCGTCGCGAACGCCGGATCCGAACCCAACTCCGGCCGCCCGATCACCTGTTCGGCGAGCCGGCGCCATTCCCGGTCGTTCTGCACCGACAGCAGCACCCGGCCGCCGTCCCCGGTCGGATAGGCGTCGTACGGCGCGATCACCGCGTGCGCGAGACCGGTGCGCTCCGGCGGGGTGCCGCCGTGCAGGGCGAGGTGCAGCGGGTGTCCCATCCATTCGGCCAGCGCGTCCAGCATGGACACCTCCACCGGCCCGCCGCGGCCGGTCGTCCCGCGCCGCACCAGCGCCGCCAGGACCCCCGAGAAGACGTACATGCCCGCCGCGATGTCCGCCGCCGGGATGCCCGCCTTCACCGGCGCTTCCGGCGTGCCGGTGACCGACACCAGCCCCGCCTCGCACTGCACGAGCATGTCGTACGCGCGTTTGCCGGAGTACGGTCCCGTCGCGCCGTACCCGGACACGTCGACGGCGACCAGGCGGGGGTGCGCGGCACAGAGCGTGGCCGCGTCCAGGCCGAGCCGGGCGGCGGCCCCGTGCGCGAGGTTCTGCACGAAGACGTCCGCGTCCGCGACGAGCCGTCGCACGACGTCCTGTCCGCGGGGGTCCTTCAGGTCCAGCGCGATGGACTCCTTGCCCCGGTTGCACCACACGAAGTGCGACGCGAGCCCCCGCGCGGCGGTGTCGTAGCCGCGCGCGAAGTCACCGCCGTCGATCCGTTCGACCTTGACGACCCTGGCACCGAGATCGGCGAGCTGCCGGGTGGCGAACGGTGCGGCGACGGCCTGTTCGACGGCCACCACCGTGATGCCGTCGAGGGGCAGGGGGTCCATAGGGGCGTCCTTGTCTGCGGGTGGGTAGGAGCCGGTCGCGCGGTTCTCCGCGCCCCCGGGCCGGTCACAGCAGGGTCAGCTGACCCGCCGGACCCTCCTCGGTGTGTTCGAGGATCGAGGCCGGCCTGCGGGACGCCTCGGGCGGCGGCAGGACGCCGGCCTCGCGCAGGTCCGTCGCCGTGATCGGGGTCCCGCTCGCCGGCGCGGCCTGCTCGGACCGTACGTCCGCCAGCAGGGCCAGCACCGTGATCAGCTCCAGCAGGTCCGACGTCCACGCCTGGGGCCAGGCCCGCGGGACGATCCCCGCCAGGGTTCCCGGTGCGACCGGCGCCGTCCGGGCCGCGAACCACGCCTCCAGGACCCGCACGTCCCCCAGGGAGAACTTCCAGGCCTGCGGCGGGACCGGCGAGACGCGGCCCTCGTCGATGTGCAGGGTCTCCTCGTCCGGGTCGTAGCGCAGGGTGAGCGGCCGGGCGGGGAGCGGGGCGCGGACGTAGGGGCGGCGGCCGCCCGGCAGCTTGGGGCGTTCGCCGTCGCGGCGGAGCAGCCACAGCGCGCGGTGGCCGAGCCGCACGCCGTGGGACCACAGCTCGGGGTCCCCGGTGAGCGGGACCGTGTGGTCGGGGCGGATTGTGGCCAGCGCCCAGGCCAGCACGTCCGGCGGGGCCGGGGTGTGGCCCAGCCGCCCGCCGAGGTGGGCCAGCAGGCCCGGCGCCAGGTTCGGTTCCCGTCCGCCCGGCCGCCGGTACAGCGGGCGGACCCGGCCCGTGCGCAGCGTGGGCAGCAGGGAGGTCGCCAGCAGGGGCATGCCCTCCGCGGACTCCACGGCGAAGACCTGGTGGGCGTCGGCCACCCGCCACAGTTCCGGGCGGGCCGCGTCGATCAGGCGGTGGTCCGGGATCAGCCACTGCTCGTCGAACGGGGCGGCGAGGACGCGGACCGGGGCCGCGCACGGGCCGAAGGCCCCCGCCAGCCGCTCGGTGCCGGTCGGCTGACCCGGCAGCTGGGGCACGGCCGAACGGACGGTCCGGGCCCGCGTCGGTTCGAACAGGGCCTCGCGGCCGGGGCCCTCGGAGGCGAGGAGCGCGTCCCAGCGGTCCTTCAGGGTCGCCGGATCGGGGGCCGTCGGCCACTCCCGGCCGAGCCGCAGTGGTGCGACGGACCACGGCATGAGGTCCGCCAGCAGCGGAGCGTCGTCGTGCGTCACGCCCGGCATCGTACGACGACTTCAGGTCGCGTCGAGGGTGACCGTGAAGGAGAAGCGGTCGCCCCGGTAGTGGATGACCGCCAGGTCCAGGACCCGGCCCGCGGTGTCGTAGGTGACTCCCGTGTAGTGCAGGATCGGGCTGAGCAGCGGGACCCGGAGCAGCCGGGCCGTCTCCGGGTCGGCCAGCCGGGCCTCGACCGTGTCGGTGATCCGGCCGATGTCCGCGCCGACCACGTCGCGGAGCACCTTGGTCATGGGCCGCCTGGCCAGGTCCTCCGGGTCGATGCGTCCGGCCAGTTCGGGACGGACGTGGTTGCGGGCGTGGTTGGTGGGCTCGCCCGTCTGCTCGTCGCTGCGCAGCCGGTGGTAGGTGGCCACCTCGTCGAGATCCGGGAAGTAGTCGGCGAGTTCGCCGGTCACGGGTGCCGTGCCGTGGTCCAGCAGCTCGGCCGTCATGCCGGACTGCTGGGCCACGATCGCGTCCACCGAGCCGAGGAGCCGTACCGGGGCGGCCCGGCGGACGTCGGGTTCGATGAAGGTGCCCCGGCGGCGGTGGCGGCTGATCAGGCCCTCGTCCTCCAGCTCCTTGAGCGCCTGACGCATGGTCAGCACGCTCACGCCGTAGTGCTCCGCCAGCTGCTCCTCGGTGGGCAGCCGGAGCGGGTCCCTGGGCGAGCGCCCGAGTATCGAGGCGCGCAGCGACTGCGACACCTGATACCAGAGCGGCAGCTTGCGGTTCAGGACGATCGAGTCAGGGGCGAAGGAGGTCACGGGCCATCCGTACCGTCGGGGGATCTTCAGTGCAAGGGCCGGAAGTGCCGCTCCATGCCCCGCCACACGTCGTCGTAGCGCGGCTGGAGGTGCTCGGCGGCCGCCGCCTGCGGGGTGAGCGTCACCGGCCAGCGGGTCTCGAACATGAAGGCGAGGCCGTCGTCGATCTTCTGCGGCCGCAGCTCGGCCGCGCTCGCCCGGTCGAACGTCTCCCGGTCCGGGCCGTGCGCCGACATCATGTTGTGCAGCGAGCCGCCGCCCGGCACGAAGCCCTCCGCCTTGGCGTCGTAGGCGCCCTCGACCAGGCCCATGTACTCGCTCATCACGTTCCGGTGGAAGTAGGGCGGCCGGAAGGTGTTCTCGCCGACCAGCCAGCGCGGGGCGAAGACCACGAAGTCGACGCCCGCCAGGCCGGGGGTGTCCGACGGGGACGTCAGCACGGTGAAGACGGACGGATCGGGGTGGTCGTAGGAGATGCTGCCGATGACGTTGAAACGGCGCAGATCGTAGACGTAGGGCACATGCGTGCCGTGCCAGGCGACGACGTCCAGCGGGGAGTGGTCGTAGGTGGCCGTCCACAGGTGGCCGCAGAACTTGCTGACCACCTCCACCGGTCCCTCCACGTCCTCGTAGGCGGCGACGGGGGCCTGGAAGTCCCGCGGGTTGGCGAGGCCGTTGGCGCCGATCGGGCCCAGGTCGGGGAGGCGGAAGGGCGAGCCGTAGTTCTCGCACACGTAGCCCCGGGCCGTGTCGTCCAGCAGGTCCACGCGGAAGCGGACCCCGCGGGGGATCAGCGCCACGTGCCCCGGCTCCGCGTGCAGCAGGCCGAACTCCGTGCGCAGCAGCAGCCCGCCGCGCTCGGGGACGATCAGCAGCTCGCCGTCCGCGTCCGAGAAGACCCGCTCCATCGAGGAGTCGGCGTGGTAGAGGTGCACGGCCATGCCGGTGCGCTGGGTCGCGTCGCCGTTGCCGCCGAGCGTCCACAGGCCCGCGAGGAGGTCCGTGCCGGGCGCCGGTTCCGGCAGCGGGTTCCAGCGCAGCCGGTTCGGGTCCGGGACGACGTCGGTGAAGGGCGCGGTGCGCAGCGGGCCGTCGTCGGCGGCCCGTGCGAACGCCGGGTGGGCGGCCGAGGGACGGATCCGGTACAGCCAGGAGCGGCGGTTGACGGCCCGCGGCTCGGTGAAGGCCGTACCGCTGAGCTGCTCCGCGTACAGGCCGAGCGGCGCGCGCTGCGGGGAGTTGCGGCCCTCGGGCAGCGCGCCCGGCACCGCCTCCGTGGCGTGCTCGTTGCCGAACCCCGAGAGGTACGCCAGTCCCTCCGCGGTCTTCCGCGCTGCCGCCCGCCGCGACTCGCTCGTGCGGGAGGTGCCCCCATCGCCCATGATCGCTCCCTGGACCGGTGTCCGCCTGATTCCTATGTATCACCGTAGGATTGAGTCGGGGCGGGTGCAAGGGGGCCGGGATCATTCCGGGGAGGTTCGGCGAGAACCCGACTTCAGGGGGATCCGGTCCGCGGCCCGCTGTTCTACGCTCCCGGGCATGTCGTGGACGCGTGGAGTGCCGGGCGCGCTCGCGCTCTGCGTCCTGCTGTCGGCCGCGGCGGCGGGCTGCGGGACCGGGGAGGCGCACGGGCGGCGGGAGCCGGGGCCGTCCGCACCGGCGGGCACGCTGCTCGGCGACACGGACGAGAGCGGACGCCACTACCGCGAGGTCGCCGGGAAGCAGGCGCCCGAGGTGGGCACGGTGGTCACACCCGACGCCGCCGGCGGCTGGGACGTACGGCTCGACGTGCACCGCTTCCGCTTCTCCCGGGCCGGCGCGGCGCCCCGGGCGGTGGCCGGGCAGGGCCTCGCCTACCTCTTCGTGGACGGCGGCCTGGTGACCCGGTTGCGCGGCCCCGCCTACCACCTGCCCGCCGGGCTCGTCCCGCACGGCACCCACCACGTCACCGCCCGGCTCTACGCGGACGACGGCACGGTCTGGGCCGTGCGGGGCAGACCGGTGGAGAGCACGGCCGACGTCACGGCGTCGGGCGCGGAGACGGCACCGGCCACGCCGACCGCCTCCCGGACGCCGTGACCGGCGACGACGGCCGGACCGCCGCCCGGATGAGTGCATGGGGCACTCGTCTCCGTACTGGGGGGCGAGGTTCACCCGGTCCCCGCGGAAAGGCATCATGAAGCCCGTGCCCCCAGCGCCCCCGCTTCGCAAAGCTCCCGTCCAGCGCCGCAGTGCGGAACGGCTGACCAGGATTCTGGACGCCTGCGCCGACCTCCTCGACGAGGTCGGCTACGAAGAGCTGAGCACCCGGACCGTCGCGGTACGCGCCGGAGTGCCGATCGGGTCCGTCTACCGCTTCTTCGGCAACAAGCGGCAGATGGTCGACGCCCTCGCCCAGCGCAACCTGGAGCGCTACACCGAACGGGTCGCCGAGCGGCTGAAGGACGCGCCGAAGGGCGACTGGCGGGCGGCGATGGACGCGGTCCTGGACGAGTACCTGGCCATGAAGCGCACCGCCCCCGGCTTCTCGCTGGTCGACTTCGGCAACCAGATCCCGGTCGGCGCCCGCCACGCCGAACCCAACCGCCGGGTCGCCGACCGCCTCACCGACCTGCTCTCCGACTACATCGGCCGCGTCCCGGACGAGGACCTGCGCCGCACCTTCCTGGTGGCCGTGGAGGCCGCCGACACCCTGGTCCACCTGTCCTTCCGGATGGACCCGGAGGGCGACGAGACGATCATCGCGGAGACGCGGCAGCTGCTGCGCGCCTACCTCGCCCGGGTCCTGGACTGAGGGGCGCGACCTCCGCCGCTCCCGCGGCAACCCTGTGACCTGGCATTCTGCGCTTATTGCTCGCGCGTCGACGTCTTGTTAACGGCGTTTGACGGGACCTAACGTCGCACCACCGCCGGCCCTGGTGGGAGTTCAAGGGCGAACGTTAGGTGCTCCACTCATGCTGACCATCCTCGGCTTCACCATGATCGCGACCTTCCTGGTCCTGATCATGCTGAAGAAGATGTCGCCGATCGCGGCGCTCGTGCTGATCCCCGCGCTGTTCTGTGTGTTCGTCGGCAAGGGGGCCCGGCTCGGCGACTACGTCATCGACGGCGTCACCAGCCTGGCGCCCACCGCGGCGATGCTGATGTTCGCGATCGTCTACTTCGGCGTGATGATCGACGTCGGCCTCTTCGACCCGGTCGTCAAGGGGATCCTGAGGTTCTGCAGGGCCGACCCGCTGCGGATCGTCGTCGGCACGGCGCTGCTCGCCGCGATCGTCTCCCTCGACGGCGACGGCTCCACCACCTTCATGATCACCGTCTCGGCGATGTACCCGCTGTACAAGCGCCTGAAGATGAGCCTGGTCGTGATGACCGGTGTGGCCGCGATGGCCAACGGCGTGATGAACACGCTGCCCTGGGGCGGCCCGACGGCACGCGCGGCGACCGCGCTGAAGCTGGACGCCGGCGACATCTTCGTGCCGATGATCCCGGCCCTCGCGGTCGGACTGGTCTTCGTGATCGCCCTCGCCTACGTCCTCGGCCGCCGGGAGCGCAAGCGGCTCGGCGTGCTCACCCTGGACCAGGCGCTGGCGGAGGAGAGCGAGACGGTCCTGGTCACGGCCGGCGGGCCGGTCGCGCGCACCGGCGGCGGCCCGCGCCCCGGCCTTCCCGAGGAGCCCGCGGCCGACGACGGCCTCCAGGGCCTCGACCCGCACCGCGAGACCCTGCGCCCCGGGCTGTACTGGTTCAACGCGCTGCTCACGGTCGCCCTGCTCACCTCCATGATCATGGAGGTGCTGCCGATCCCGGTGCTGTTCCTGCTCGGCGCCGCCCTCGCCCTGACCGTCAACTTCCCGCAGATGCCCGCCCAGAAGGCCCGCCTCGCCGCCCACGCCGAGAACGTCCTCAACGTCTCCGGCATGGTCTTCGCCGCCGCCGTCTTCACCGGCGTCCTCCAGGGCACCGGCATGGTCGACCACATGGCCGGCTGGCTCGTCGACAACATCCCCGACGCCATGGGCCCGCACATGGCCCTCGTCACCGGCGTGCTGAGCATCCCGCTCACGTACTTCATGTCCAACGACGGCTTCTACTTCGGCATCCTCCCGGTCCTCGCCGAGGCCGGCCAGGCGCACGGCGTCTCCGCCGTGGAGATCGCCCGCGCCTCGATCGTCGGCCAGCCGCTGCACATGTCGAGCCCGCTGGTGCCGGCCGTCTACGTCCTGGTCGGCATGGCCAAGGTCGAGTTCGGCGACCACACCCGCTTCGTGGTCAAGTGGGCCGCGCTCACCTCACTCGTGGTGCTGGGGGCAGGCATTGTGTTCGGGATCATCTGACCTGCGGCACGGAGGACTTCACCATGACGCCCGGCAGGAACCGCGGCTGGCTGCTCCGCCTCGTCATCGCCTTCGGCTTCGCGCAGGGCGCGGTGTCGATGGCCCGGCCCGCCGTCTCCTACCGGGCGCTCGCGCTCGGCGCCGACGAACGGGCCGTCGGTGTCATCGCCGGTGTCTACGCCCTGCTGCCGCTGTTCGCCGCCGTACCGCTCGGCCGCCGCACCGACCACGGCCGCTGCGCGCCCCTGCTGCCGGTCGGCGTGCTGCTGATCTCCGGCGGCTGCGCGCTCAGCGGCCTCGCGAACTCCCTGGGCGCGATGGCCCTGTGGAGCGGGGTGACGGGCCTCGGCCATCTCTGCTTCGTGATCGGGGCGCAGTCGCTGGTGGCCCGGCAGTCGGCCCCGCACGAACAGGACCGCAACTTCGGCCACTTCACCATCGGCGCCTCACTGGGCCAGCTGACCGGGCCGGTCGCCGCGGGAGCCCTGATCGGCGGTCCGGACCGGGCGGGCAGCAGCGCGGCGGCCCTCGTGGTGGCGGGCGCGGGGGCGGCGGTCGCGTTCGGCTCGCTGTGGCGCGTCGAGGACCCGGCGGCGGTGACGCCCCGTCACGAGAGGCGCGGGCGGGTGCCGGTGGGCGGCATCCTGCGGGCGCGGGGCGTACCGGCGGGCATGCTGATCAGTCTGTCGGTCCTGTCCGCGACCGACATCCTGACCGCCTATCTGCCGGTGGTCGGCGAACACCGGGGCATCGCGCCGGCCGTGATCGGCGTCCTGCTCGGCGTCCGGGCGGGCGCGACGATCGCGTGCCGGCTGGTGCTCACCCCGCTGCTGCGGCTGCTCGGCCGGCCGCTCCTGCTGACCGTGACGTGCTTCCTGGCGGCCGTGCTGTGCGCGGGGATCGCGCTGCCGGTGCCGGTGTGGGCGCTGGCCCTGCTGCTCGCCGCGCTCGGCTTCTGCCTCGGCGTCGGACAGCCGCTGTCGATGACGACGGTCGTCCAGGCCGCACCCGAGGGCGCCCGGTCGACGGCGCTCGCCCTGCGGCTCACCGGCAACCGGCTGGGCCAGGTCGCCGCGCCGGCCGGGGCGGGGCTGGTGGCGGGGCTGGCCGGGGTCGCCGCGCCGTTCGTGATGCTGGGCGCGTTGCTGCTGGTCTCGGCGGGAGTGGCGGCGCGTTCACCCGCGGGCGGGGCGGCGGGGCGGCCGGACGGGGGCGGGACGGGGGCGCGGAGCGGGCGCAGGGGACCGGCATTGCGCCGCCCGAGCGATATCTGACGGCGCGTCGGACGTCGATGCCGCGGGCCGTGGAGTGCATGGGTGACAGTCCAGACGAAAGGCCGATTTGTATGAAAATCGTCTAACTCGGAGGAGCTTGCATGCCCACGCTCACACTGCCACGCACCGTCGGTACCCGTGCGGGCGCCACCGTCGTCCTCACCGCCCTCGCCGCGGCGGGCGCGTCGTGGGCGGTCGCGCCGATCGCGGCGGCACAGGGGGAGAACGGCGACATCAGGATCCACCGAGTGGGCGTGCCCTTCGGCGTCTCGAAGGACGACCCGGCGGTCTGCAGGTTCTACCTCGACGCCGTCAACTTCGACGTGCTCACCGCCATCGCCTACACCATCACCCCGCAGCCGCCGCTGCCGACCGCCGCCACCGTCGCCGGCACCATCCAGCTCGCCGCCGGCGCCGGGCACACCGACCCGCTCGGCCTGGCGGACGGGCAGTACAAGATCGCGTGGGTCGTGGGCGGCGCGTTGAAGGAGAAGGTCTTCCGGGTCAACTGCCACGACGGCAAGCAGGACGGGGCGCCGGGCCAGGGCGGGCCGAACGGACCGGGCGGCGACAACGGCCAGGGCGGCGACCACGGCGGTCCCGGCGGCCAGATCGAGGACAACCAGCGGGGCGACTCCTGGGTGCAGGGCGGCGACCACGGCGGTCCGCAGGGCGGCGTGCACGCGGGCGGCGGCGGCCTCGCCGACGCGGCGGCCTCCTTCTCGCCCCTGGCGGCGGTCACGGCCGTGGGTCTGGTCGCGGCCAGCGGTGTGGTGTACGTCCGGCTGATCCGCCGTCGGCCCCATGGCGCCGCGTAGGCGCAGACGCAGGCCCTGGTACCGGACCCGCGGCTTCCGCCTCGCCAGGACGGCCCTGCTGGCGATCATGCTGGTGACCGTGGTCCGGTGCTCGGGGCCCGGCGGACCGGACGGGTCGGACGCCCAGCCGGCGGCCGGCCCGGGCCGGGACGGGTCCCAGGGGCCCCCGCCCGAGCCGCTGTCCCGGTCCCGGCCGACGTCGATGCGGATCCCGTTCCTCGGCGTCGACGCGCCGGTGACCGGGGTCCGGCTCGACCGGGGACGGCAGTTGGAGACACCGCCGGTCGACGACCCGAAGCTGATCGGCTGGTTCGAGGGCGGTGCCACACCGGGCGAGTCCGGGCTCGCGGTCGCCGTCGGCCACCGGGACACCAGGACGGGACCCGCCGTCTTCGCGGCGCTGGCCCAGGTCAAGCCCGGCAAACTGATCGAGGCCGAGCGCGCGGACGGCCGTACCGCCGTCTACACCGTGGACCGGGTGAAGGTCTACGACAAGGCGGGCTTCCCGAGCCAGGAGGTGTACGGCCCGACCCGGCGCCCCGAACTGCGGGTCATCACCTGCGGCGGACTCTTCAGCCGGAAGACGGGCTACACCAGCAACGTCGTGGTCTTCGCCCATCTGACCTCGACCCGGTGACCGCGCGGGTGCGGGCGGCGGCCCGCACCCGCCCCCGCCCGCGGCCCGCACCCGCCCGCCCGGCGTGCCCCGTCGGCCGCACGGCCCCGGCGGAGCGCCCCCGCCGGTCTGGACGGGTGAATCCCGGCGGGAAGCCGGGACCGGAGAGGAACGAACCCCCTAAGAAAGGGGCATGCGCACTCATCCGCTCCGCACCCGCTCGGCCCTCGCGCTGGCCGGAGTCCTGCTCGCCGGTACCCCCGCCGCCTACACCGCACTGGCCGACAGCCGGCCCGCCGAGGCTCCGGGGCGCGGGAAGGCCTATCTGGAGACCCGGCTCTTCTTCGGTACCGCCCGGCCGGACGGCGGCCCCGCCGTCACCGGCCGGCAGTTCGCGGCCTTCGTCGACAAGGAGGTCACCCCGGACTTCCCCGACGGGCTGACCGTGCAGAGCGGGCGCGGACAGTGGCGGGACGCGCACGGCACGATCGAGAAGGAGCGGTCGTACGAACTGATCCTGCTGTACCCGCAGTCGGCGGCGGCCGGCGGCGACCGGAGGATCGAGGAGATCCGGCGGGCCTACGAGAAGGCCTTCGCGCAGGAGAGTGTGGGGCGGGTGGACGAACGCGTCCGGGCCGACTTCTGACGGTCCGGCCGTTCGCGGGTCCCTGGCGCCGAAAAACTATCGCCGCTAGTTTGTGAGCCGGAGACCCAGCCCCGCCGGGAGGACAGCAGCATGAAGGCACACGACGGCCTGTACATCGACGGCGCCTGGCGCGCCGCCGTGAGCCAGGACGTGATCGAGGTCGTGAACCCGGTCGACGAGCAGGTCATCGGCCGGGTGCCGGCGGGCGGCGCGCTGGACGTCGACATCGCCGTGCGTGCCGCCCGTGCCGCCCTGCCGGCCTGGGCCGCCACCCCGCCCGCCGAGCGGGCCGCCAGGCTCGGCGCGCTCCGCGACGCGCTCGCGGCCCGCAAGGACGAGATCGCCGCCACCGTCACCGCGGAGCTGGGCGCACCGCCGCAGCTCGCCCAGGCCGTGCACGCGGCCCTGCCGATCGCCGTCGCCGGCTCGTACGCCGAACTGGCCGCGGTGCATCCCTTCGAGGAGAAGGTCGGCAACTCCACCGTCCACCAGGAGCCGGTCGGCGTGGTCGGCGCGATCACGCCCTGGAACTACCCGCTGCACCAGATCGTCGCCAAGGTTGCCCCGGCGCTCGCGGCCGGCTGCACGGTGGTGCTCAAACCCGCCGAGGACACCCCGCTCACCGCCCGGTTGTTCGCCGGGGCGGTGGCCGAGGCGGGCTTCCCGGCCGGAGTGTTCAACCTGGTCACCGGCCTCGGGCCGGTCGCGGGACAGGCCCTCGCCGAGCACCCGGGGGTGGACCTGGTCTCCTTCACCGGATCCACGGCCGTCGGCCGCCGGATCGGCGCGGTCGCCGGGGCCGCCGTGAAGAAGGTGGCCCTCGAACTGGGCGGCAAGTCGGCGAACGTGATCCTGCCCAGCGCCGATCTCGCCAAGGCCGTCAACGTCGGCGTGGCCAACGTGATGTCCAACTCCGGTCAGACGTGCAGCGCCTGGACGCGGATGCTGGTCCACACCGACCAGTACGCGCAGGCGGTGGAACTGGCCGCGGCCGCCGCCGCCAAGTACGGGGACCGCATCGGGCCGCTGGTCAGCGCCAAGCAGCAGGAGCGGGTGCGGGGTTACATCGTCAAGGGCGTCGCCGAGGGGGCCCGGCTGGTCGCCGGCGGCCCCGAATCCCCGCGCGAGCAGGGCTATTTCGTCAGCCCGACGGTCTTCGCCGACGTCACCCCCGAGATGACGATCGCGCAGGAGGAGATCTTCGGCCCGGTGCTGTCGATCCTGCGGTACGAGGACGAGGAGGACGCGCTCCGGATCGCCAACGGCACGGTCTACGGTCTCGCCGGCGCCGTCTGGGCCGGGGACGAGGCGGAGGCGGTGGCGTTCGCCCGGCGCATGGAGACCGGCCAGGTCGACATCAACGGCGGCCGCTTCAACCCGCTGGCGCCGTTCGGCGGTTACAAGCAGTCCGGCGTCGGCCGGGAACTCGGCGCGCACGGCCTCGCCGAGTACCTCCAGACCAAGTCCCTTCAGTTCTGAGGAGGCCGCTGCGATGACCGCCATGGTCCGAGCCGCCGTACTGTCCGCCGTGGGCGCCCCGCTCACGGTCACCGAGATCGACCTCCCGGACCCCGGCCCCGGCCAGGTCCGGATCCGCCTCGCCGCCGCCGGTGTCTGCCACTCCGACCTCTCCCTGTCCGACGGCACCATGCGGGTGCCCGTCCCGGCGGTCCTCGGGCACGAGGGCGCGGGCACCGTCGTCGCCGTGGGGGAGGGCGTCACCCGGCTGGCGCCCGGCGACCCGGTCGTCCTCAACTGGGCGCCGTCCTGCGGCCGCTGTCACGCCTGCACGCTCGGCGAGGTCTGGCTCTGCTCCGACGCGCTCTCGGGCACCGCCGCCGTCCACGCCCGCACGGCGGACGGCACCGAGCTGCATCCCGGCCTGAACGTCGCCGCGTTCGCCGAGGAGACGGTGGTCGCGGAGTCCTGCGTCCTGCCGCTTCCGGCCGGCGTCCCGCTCACCGACGCGGCGCTCCTCGGCTGCGCCGTCCTCACCGGCTACGGCGCCGTCCACAACTCGGCGCGGGTCCGCGAGGGCGAGAGCGTCGCGGTGTTCGGCGTCGGCGGGGTCGGCCTGGCCGCCGTGCAGGCGGCGCGGATCGCGGGCGCGTCCCGGATCGTCGCGGTGGACGTCTCCGCGGCGAAGGAGGAGCTGGCCCGTGCCGCCGGCGCCACCGACTTCGTGACCGCCTCCGACACCACTCCCCGTGCGGTCCGTGCCCTCACCGGCGGACAGGGCACGGATGTCTCCGTGGAGTGCGCGGGCCGCGCGGTCAGCATCCGCGCGGCCTGGGAGTCCACCCGCCGGGGCGGCCGTACGACGGTGGTGGGCATCGGCGGCAAGAGCGAGCAGGTCACCTTCAACGCCCTGGAGCTGTTCCACTGGGGCCGCACCCTGTCCGGCTGCGTCTACGGCAACGCGGACCCGGCCCACGACCTGCCGGTGCTCGCCGAGCACGTCCGGGCCGGCCGCCTGGACCTGGGCGCGCTGGTGACGGAACGGATCGCCCTGGAGGGCATCCCCGCGGCGTTCGAGAACATGCTGGCGGGCAAGGGCGGCCGGGCGCTGGTCGTCTTCTGACCCGGGCCGTCAGGACACCTGCTCGGAGCGCGGCTCCCCGGCCGCCGGTACGGCGAGGGGAGCCGCGCTCCGAGCGCGCGCCCGCGTCCGGGACACCGCCACACCGGCCAGGCACAGTGCCCCGCCCGCCAGGGTGAGCGGCCCCGGCACCTCGCCGAGGGCCAGCCAGGACATCAGCACCACCAGCGCCGGTACCGCGTACGTCGTCGCGCCCATCCGGCTCGCGGTGGTCCGGGCCAGGGCGTACGCCCAGGTCGTGAAGGCGAGCGCGGTCGGGAAGACGCCGAGGTAGACCATGTCGAGGGTCGCGGACAGCGGCGCGTGGGCCACCTGCCGCACCAGCTGCCCGGCGAACGGCAGACAGGCCGCCGTGCCGACCAGGCACCCGTACGTCGTCACCTGGAGCGCGCTCGCGCGGGCCAGGGCGGGCTTCTGGGCGACCACACCGGCCGCGTAGGCGACCGCGGCGAGCAGGCACAGCACCACGCCCAGCACCGAGGAGCCGCCTCCGCCGGCCATCGACAGGCCCACGGTCACGGCACCGGCGAACGACACCGCCATGCCCGCGAGCAGCCGGGGCGGCATCGGGTCGCCGAGCAGCCGGGTCCCGAGCAGGGCGATCAGCAGGGGGCCGATGTTCACCACCAGCGCGGCCGTCCCCGCGTCCACCTGCTGCTCGCCCCAGTTCAGGGCGACCATGTAGAAGCCGAACCACAGCACGCCGGATATCGCGATGCCCCGCCAGGCCGACCGGGGCGGCAGGCCCTCGCGCCGCACGAGACAGAGCAGGACGAGCGCCAGGGACCCGGAGAACAGCCGGCCGAGCGCGAGGGCGCCGGGGGAGTAGGAGTCCCCGGCGCTGCGGATCGCCACGAAGGCGGAGGCCCACAGCACGACGGTGACGGTGGCGGCCAGGGCGGGGAGCAGCGGACGGCCGGCGGAGGAGGAACGATCGGTCATGGCACCGAGGGTAGGGAGCGGCGGCGGCCGGGGCTCGCGGTTTTCGGACGGGACGCCCGGCGTCCGGACCGGGTCGCCCTAGGCGTCCCGCGTCAGGGCCGAGAACTGCTCCTGCAACCCGTCGAGCAGGGCCCGCAGGCCCGTCTCGAACGCCCGCTCGTCGATCTTCTCCTGCTGGTCCGCGAGCAGGTGCGCCTGGCCGAGGTGGGGATAGTCGGCGGGGTCGTACGCGCTCGCGTCGTCCACGAAGCCCCCGGCGAACGACCCCAGCGCGGACCCCATGACGAAGTACCGCATCAGCGCGCCGATCGACGTCGCCTGCGCCGGCGGCCAGCCCGCGTCCACCATCGCGCCGTAGACCGCGTCCGCCAGGCGCAGCCCGGCGGGACGGCGGCCGGGACCGCGGGCCAGCACCGGGACGATGTTCGGATGGTCGCGCAGCGCGGCCCGGTAGGACACCGCCCAGTCGTGCAGCGCGGTCCGCCAGCCGCGCCCGTCGCCGCCCTCGAACATGGACAGGTCCACCTGGGCGCTCACCGAGTCCGCGACCGCCTCCAGGATCTCGTCCTTGGTGCGGAAGTGGTTGTAGAGCGAGGGCCCGCTCACGCCCAGCCCGGCCGCGAGCCGCCGGGTGGAGACGGCCGCCAGGCCCTCGGAGTCCACGAGTTCCCGCGCCGCCCGGACGATCCGGTCGGTGCTGAGGAGGGGCTTGCGCGGTCGGGCCATGGCGCACATAGTAGGGCGGTAACGGAAAACTAGCAGTGCTAATTTAAATCTGGGGTGATCGCATGGTGGACCTGGGGCTCAGCGAGGAGCAGACCGCCGTACGGCAGCTCGCCCGGGACTTCGTCGCGCGCGAGATCACCCCGCACGTGATCGCCTGGGACCGCGCCGAGGAAGTGGACCGGGGGATCGTGAAGAAGCTCGGCGAGGTCGGCTTCCTCGGCCTGACCGTCGACGAGGAGTACGGCGGCTCGGGCGGCGACCACCTGTCGTACTGCCTGGTCACCGAGGAGCTGGGCCGCGGCGACTCCTCGGTGCGCGGCATCGTCTCGGTCTCCCTCGGCCTGGTCGCCAAGACCGTCGCGGCCTGGGGCGACGAGGAGCAGAAGCGGCGCTGGCTGCCGGGACTGACCTCCGGCGCGTACGTCGGCTGCTTCGGCCTCACCGAACCCGGCACCGGCTCCGACGCGGGCAACCTCACCACCCGCGCCGTCCGCGACGGCGACGACTACGTCGTCAACGGCGCCAAGATGTTCATCACCAACGGCACCTGGGCCGACGTGGTCCTGCTCTTCGCCCGCTCCACCGACGCGCCGGGCCACCAGGGCGTCTCCGCCTTCCTGGTGCCGGCCGACACCCCCGGCCTGACCCGGCGTGCCGTCCACGGCAAGCTCGGCCTGCGCGGCCAGGCCACCGCGGAACTCGTCCTGGAGGACGTGCGCGTGCCCGCCGCCGCGATGCTCGGACCCGAGGGCAAGGGCTTCTCGGTCGCCATGTCGGCGCTGGCCAAGGGGCGGATGTCGGTCGCCGCCGGCTGCGTCGGCATCGCCCAGGCCGCCCTGGACGCGGCCGTCGGGTACGCCGGTGAGCGCGAGCAGTTCGGCACCCCGATCGCCGGTCACCAGCTGGTCCAGGAACTGATCAGCGACATCGCCGTGGACGTGGACGCGGCCCGGCTGCTGACCTGGCGGGTCGCCGACCTGATCGACCGCGGCCTGCCGTTCGCCACCGAGTCCTCCAAGGCCAAGCTCTTCGCCTCCGAAGCCGCCGTGCGCGCCGCCAACAACGCCCTCCAGGTCTTCGGCGGCTACGGCTACATCGACGAGTACCCGGTCGGCAAACTCCTGCGCGACGCCCGGGTGATGACCCTGTACGAGGGCACCAGCCAGATCCAGAAGCTGCTCATCGGGCGGGCGCTGACGGGCGTCTCGGCGTTCTGAGTACGTGCCTGAGTACGCGGGCGGATGTGGCGCGGGCCGGGAGCGGCGATGCTCGGTCCATGAGTGAGACACCCGTCAGACAGCAGAACACCGCCGCGTTCTACGGCCAGGCCGTCGCCTCCTTCGGCCTCGCCATGACCGCGACCTGCATCGGCATCGTCCGGCTGCACGCCGATGCCTGGGTGCGCGGCTTCCTGGGCATCGCCGTCCTCTACCTCGTCACGTCCGCCTTCACGCTCGCGAAGGTCGTCAGGGACCGCCAGGAGGCCGGGCAGATCGTCAGCCGCGTCGACCAGGCCCGGCTGGAGAAGCTGCTGGCCGAGCATGATCCCTTCGAGAAGCTCTGAGTCCGTGACCCGCGCTGAGCGGGCACACTAAGCGCTCGCTCAGCTTCGGCGGTATGGTGGTGCTCCGGTGTCGAGAGGGGCGAGCGAGCGATGAGTACGGCGGAGGAGACGACCGGCGGCGAGGTCGAGCCGTGGGACGAGGTCACCCCGGACGCGGCCCGGCGGCTGCTGGTGGCCGCCGTGGAGGCCTTCGCCGAGCGCGGCTACCACGCCACCACCACCCGCGACATCGCGGGCCGGGCCGGCATGAGCCCGGCCGCGCTCTACATCCACTACAAGACCAAGGAAGAGCTGCTCCACCGGATCAGCCGCATCGGTCACGACAAGGCCCTGGAGATCCTCCGGACCGCGGCCCGGCGCGAGGGCACCGCCGCCGAGCGGCTCGCGGACGGCATCAGCTCCTTCGTCCGCTGGCACGCCGGGCGGCGTACCACCGCCCGGGTCGTGCAGTACGAACTGGACGCGCTCGGCCCGGACGCCCGCGGCGAGATCCTCGCGCTGCGGCGCCAGGTCGACGCCGAGGTGCGCGGGATCATCGAGGACGGCGTCGCGGCGGGCGAGTTCGACGTCATCGACGTCCACGGCACCACGCTCGCGGTGCTCTCGCTCTGCATCGACGTGGCCCGCTGGTTCAACGTGGACGGCCCCCGCACGCCCGAGCAGGTCGGCGCGCTCTACGCCGACCTCGTGCTCCGGATGGTGGGGGCCGGCTGACCTCGCGGCCCGGGGGTCCTACAGGTAGTACCGGGACACCGACTCCGCCACGCAGACCGGCCGGTCGCCGCCCTCGCGCTCCACGGTGAAGGCGACGCTCATCTGCACGCCGCCCGCCACGTCCGTCACGTCCGTGATGGTGGCGGTGGCGCGCAGCCGGGAGCCGACCGGGACGGGAGCGGGGAAACGGACCTTGTTGGTGCCGTAGTTCACGCCCATCTTGACGCCCTCCACGCTGATCAGCTGGGGGCCGAAGAGCGGGAGCAGCGACAGGGTCAGATAGCCGTGCGCGATGGTCGTTCCGAACGGGCCCGCGGCCGCCTTCTCCGGGTCGACGTGGATCCACTGGTGGTCGCCCGTCGCCTCCGCGAACAGGTCGATCCGCTTCTGGTCCACCTCCACCCAGTCGGTGTGGCCCAGCTGCTCGCCCACGGCCGCCTTCAGCTCGTCGGGGGAGGTGAAGATCCTCGGTTCTGCCATGTTCCCGGCCCTCTCGCGGTCGTGCGTCCATGTCTAAGCAACTGCTTAGCATGGTCGGGTGGGGGCTCCCTGTCAACGGAGCGCGACGCTCGCGGGTCGGTAGGCTCTGCGGGGTGCCGCAGATTCCCGAGAAGATCCACGAGCTGACCGTCGGCCAGCTGTCCGCGCGCAGCGGTGCCGCCGTCTCCGCACTCCACTTCTACGAGGCCAAGGGGCTCATCAGCAGCCGGCGGACCAGCGGCAACCAGCGCCGCTACAGCCGCGACACGCTGCGGCGGGTGGCCTTCGTCCGGGCGGCACAACGCGTCGGCATCCCCCTGGCCACCATCCGCGAGGCCCTCGGTGAACTCCCCGAGGAACGCACCCCCACCCGGGAGGACTGGGCCCGTCTCTCGCGGGCGTGGCGTGCCGAACTGGACGAACGCATCAGGCAGCTCAACCGGCTGCGCGATCACCTCACCGACTGCATCGGCTGCGGCTGCCTCTCCCTGGACGCCTGCGTCCTGTCCAACCCGGACGACGCGTTCGGCCGCCGCGCGGCCGGCTCCCGCCTCCTCCCGGAGCGGACGAACGGCAACACGCCCTAGACGCGAGACCGGACCGGTCACCGCGCCGTACAGGTGTCCTCGGCACCCGCCGTCCGCACGGGGAACGGGTGGCACCGGACGATCAGTCCCGGCCGGCGTCGCGCTCCGCCGCCCGCAGCAGGGTCACGGCCTCCGCGACCAACTCCGCGTTGGAGGGGGTCGGTTCGCCGTCGGGGAGGTGCAGCGTGTCCTCCAGGCCGATCCGGGTCGCCAGGCCCAGCCGGCCCGCCAGGCGCAGCACCGGCCAGGCACCGCCGTCCTCGCCGTGCAGCAGGACCGGACGGCCGTGCGCGGTGCCCAGTTCGGCGAGCAGGGCGCGGGCCGACTCCTCGGCGCTCTCCGGCTCGGCGTCCGTCACCTCCGCCAGCACCCTGAGCACCCGGGAGCGCAGCGGGGACGCCGCGAACCGTGCCGCTCCCTCGGTGCCGGACCAGATGCCCGCCTCCACCCCGATGCCCAGGGCGAGGAGTTGTCCGGCGACGGCCTCGGCGCCCGGTTCGTGCCAGTTGACCGAGGCGAAGTCGGGGCGCGCGGAGAGCGCGGACCAGCCGCGCACCCGCTCCAGGCGCAGCGCCGGATCGGGCTCCGTCCAGGCGCCGGTGGTCACGCCGACCGGCACACCCGGCCGGGCGCGCAGCGCCGCCACCGTGGGTTCCACCACGCGCGGCGACAGGCTCTCCCGCCCGCACGGGGTTCTCGGGTGGACATGGACGTGGGTCGCCCCGGCCGCGACGGCCTGCGCCGCCGACCGGACCAGGGTGCCGGGGGAGAGGGGCACCGCGGTGCCGTCGGCGCCGCCCCTGCCGCCGTTGAGACAGACGTGCAGTTCCATGGGTGCGATGGTGCCAGCGGTCGGGGCGGGGCGGTACGGGTGGAATGGGGGGAATGGGGGTGCGGCATCCCCGGCGCACCCCCGTGCGGTCAGGCCGACATGAGCAGTCGTCCGCGTCTGGCGTAGGCCAGGGCCTCGGGGGTGAGCACCGGACGCGGCACCAGGATCCCGCAGTCCGCGCAGACCGGACCGGCGGAGGGTTCGTGATCCAGGTCGTACTTCCAGTGGAGGCGCTCCCCGGCGCACACCGGGCAGATCGCGCCCGGTTCGCGCTCCAGGGCGGCGATCAGCCGTCGCAGCACCTCGGCCAGTGGTTCGTCGGGGTGGACCCGCGGGTCGTCGCACCAGGCCACTCCGAAACCGCCCCAGGTCAGCCGGTGCCAGTCGTCCACGCTGCCCGGGCGGCGCAGCCCGTCGTGCTTCTCCTTCTTGCGGCGCGAGGCGAACTCGACCTCGTAGGCCAGCCAGACCGCCCGCGCCTCTTCCAGCTCCTCCAGTGCGCCCACGAGACGCGCTGGGTCGGGGGACCGGTCCTCAGGACCGAACCCGGCCCGCGAGCAGAGATGGTCCCAGGTCGCGCGGTGCCCGTAAGGGGCGAACCGCTCAAGGCACTTGCGCAGCGAGTAGCGCCGCAGCGCCAGATCACACCGTGGGTCTCGCACCTGTCTCGCCAGACTCCGGAAACCGGCCATCGCCCTGCACCTCCGTCACACCTGCACCTGTACTTCGGTCACTTCGGCGGCGTCGCACGGACTTCGCGCGGCGTTGCCGTATAGACGTATCGACACTCGAATCGGCTCCATCCGATTTCCGATGCCGTCCATAAGGCCGCCCGCCTTGACCGACGGCCGGTGACGCCACCGACTCGGGCGACCACTCCAAAACTTGACGCATGTTCATCTTCAATCTCGGGGATACCGGCGGTAACGTCCGGCACCACCCCCGTCGTGAGGAGTCGCCATGCCCCGGCGCACCAGACATCACGCGTTGTTCGACAAACTGAGAACTCCCCGCAAGCTCCCCGGGTTCCTGAAAGCGGCATCTGTATGCGTCCTCGTCGCAGGTCTGCTCTCTCCACTGGCCCAGGCGACTCCGGCCGCTGCGGCCACGGCCTCCAACGACTACTGCGGCGGCCAGTGTTCGGACATCTTGCCGCCAGGCGAGAACGGAAACGCCACTCTCGCCCAGGTTCTCCTCAACCAGATCTTCGGCACCCAGCCCGCACACGCCGAGGACCAGCTCGGCCCGTACAACAACCTGGCGACCGGCTACTCCGGTCTCACCGACGCGAAGATCAACACGTTCTTCAACGACTCGTCGTTCGGCGTCGCCTCCGACCAGGTCGCCTCCACGGAGAGCCCGGCGGGCCGCAGTGACGTGACGATCGTCCGCGACAAGAAGACCGGGGTGCCCCACATCACCGGCACCACCCGGTACGGCACCGAGTTCGGCGCCGGCTACGCGGCCGCCGAGGACCGGCTGTGGCTGATGGACGTGTTCCGGCACGTCGGCCGCGGCCAGCTCACCGCCTTCGCCGGCGGCGCCCCCTCCAACCAGGGCCTTGAGCAGCAGTTCTACCGCAACGCCCCGTACACCGAGGCCGACCTCCAGGCGCAGATCGACAACGCCGTCGCCAACAACGGCGCCCGCGGGCAGCAGGCGCTCGCCGACGCCGACGCCTACCTCGCCGGCATCAACTCCTACATAGACGCCTCCGACAGCGGGCGTTACTTCCCCGGCGAGTACGTCCTGACCGGTCACAAGGACTCGATCACCAACGCCGGCACCATCGACCACTTCAAGATCACCGACCTGGTGGCGCTGGCCTCCGTCATCGGCTCGCTGTTCGGTTCCGGCGGCGGCGGCGAGGTCAACAACGCGCTCTCGCTGCTCGCCGCCCAGCAGCAGTACGGCGTCGAGCAGGGCACGAAGGTCTGGGAGTCGTTCCGCGAACGCAACGACCCCGAGGCCGCGCTCACCGTCCACAACGGCGAGAGCTTCCCCTACGGCACCAAGCCCGCCACCGCGCAGGGCGAGGCGCTCCCGGACGCCGGTTCGGTGACGACCGAGCCGCTGGTCTACGACGCCACCGGCACCGGCGCCTCCCAGAGCGCCTCCGCCACCTCGGCCGCCGCCACCGCGACCGCCCTCAGCTCGGCCCGGCGCGGCATGTCCAACGCCCTGGTGGTCAGCGGCAAGTACACCGCGAGCGGCCACCCGGTCGCCGTCTTCGGGCCGCAGACCGGCTACTTCGCCCCGCAGCTGCTCATGCTCCAGGAGATCCAGGGTCCGGGCATCAGCGCCCGCGGCGCCTCCTTCGCCGGCCTGAGCATGTACGTCGAACTCGGCCGCGGCCAGGACTACGCCTGGTCCGCCACCACCTCCGGCCAGGACATCATCGACAGCTACGCCGTCGAACTCTGCCAGGACGACTACCACTACCTCTTCCACGGCACCTGCACGGCCATGGACAAGGTCGAGCAGAAGAACTCCTGGAAGCCCACGACCGCCGACGGCACGGCCGCGGGCTCCTACACCATGCGCGTGTGGAAGACGAAGTACGGGCCCGTCCAGTACCGCGCGACCGTCGGCGGGAAGAAGGTCGCCTACACCACCCTGCGCTCCTCCTACATGCACGAGGCCGACTCGATCATCGGCTTCCAGATGCTCAACGACCCCGACTACGTGAAGAGCCCGGCCACCTTCCAGAGCGCGGCGCAGCACATCAACTTCACCTTCAACTGGTTCTACGCCGACTCCTCGCACACCGCGTACTACAACAGCGGCGACAACCCGGTGCGCCCGAGCGGTGTCGACCCCGAGTTCCCGGTCTGGGGCCAGGCCGCCTACGAGTGGCAGAACTGGGACCCCGCCACCAACACGGCCACCTACACACCGCCCTCCCAGCACCCCAACTCCGTGGACCAGGACTACTACGTCTCCTGGAACAACAAGCAGGCGCTGAACTACACGACGGCGAGCTGGGGCGACGGGTCCGTGCACCGCGGCAACCTGCTCGACGACCGGGTGAAGAAGCTCGTCGCCGCCGGCGGAGTCACCCGTTCGTCGCTGGTCAAGGCCATGGCGGACGCGTCCCTCACCGACCTGCGGGCCGAGGACGTGCTGCCCGACCTGCTGAAGGTCGTCACCAGCAGCACGGTGACCGACTCCACCGCCGCCGCGGCCGTCACCAAGCTCCAGACCTGGCTGACCGCGGGCGGCAAGCGCACCGAGACCTCGGCCGGTTCGAAGACCTACGCCAACGCCGACGCCATCCGGATCCTGGACGCCTGGTGGCCGCTGCTGGTGAAGGCCGAGTTCCAGCCCGGCCTCGGTGACAGCCTGTACACCGCGATCACCGCCAACCTGCCGGTCGACGAGACCCCGTCGGCCGCCCACGGGCCCACCGGTTCGCACGCGGGAAGCTCCTTCCAGTACGGCTGGTGGAGTTATGTCGACAAGGACATCCGGGCGGTGCTCGGACAGAACGTGTCCGGACCGCTGGCCCAGAAGTACTGCGGCGGCGGCAGCCTCAGCGCCTGCCGGGACATCCTCATCAGCACGCTGAAGACGGCGGCCGGCACGAGCGCGTCCGCGGTCTACCCCGGGGACTCCCTGTGCTCGGCGGGCGACCAGTGGTGCGCCGACTCGATCGTCCAGCGCACCCTGGGCGGCATCAAGCACTACAACATCAGCTGGCAGAACCGCCCGACCTTCCAGCAGGTCGTGGAGTTCACCTCGCACCGCTGACCGGGCACGACCACGGCGGCGGGGTCAGCCGATCCGCCCCGCCGCCAGCACCACCCGCGCCAGTTCGGGGTGCACGATGTCACTGTGCGCCCCGCACGGCGGGCCGCCCCTGCGCACCACCGCCGCCGCGTCGACGTTCACGCAGCCCGGCGCGGCGAGCGGCCCGCGCAGCGCCGCCGCCAGATCCAGCGACCGGGTGCCCGGCACCGCCTGCACCCCGTCGTGCCCCATCGCACCCCACCGGGCGCCCAGCACCGCCCCCAGGTCCACGCCCAGCAGCGACGCGTCGTCGTCCGCCATCCGCGAGGCCAGCGGATACATCGTGCCGAGCGCCCCGTCGAAGCGCGAGTAACAGCACACCAGCGGACCGTCGATGCGGTTCTCCTGGCCCTGCAGCACCCCTCCGGCGCGCGGGTCGTGCGGCAGCCGGGCGGCGAACGCGTAGTGCGAGAAGGCCCCTTGCAGCAGCGTCACGGACTTCACCGCGCGCACCCCGTCCGGCAGCCCGCGCAGCGCGAACGACACCAGCCGGCCGCCGAAGCTGTGCCCGACCAGGTGCACCCGCAGCCCCGGGGCCGCGCCGGACAGCTGTCCGACGACCCGCCCGAGCCCGCGCTCCCCGACCGTCCCCGCGCGCCGCTTCATCGCGTAGTACGCCGCCTGCCGCAGCAGCTCCTTGGCGCCGTCCCACGGGTCGGGCAGCGCGAACTCCGCCGCCCCCGCGCCCCCTCCGGTGCGGGCCAGCGCCCGCGCGAACTCCTCGCACAGGGCCGTCGTGTCCTCGGCGAACAGCACCGGCTCGCTCTGCGGGACGCCCTCGGCGAGGGTGTCCGCCGCGAACAGCGGCTGGGGACCGCCCGGCAGGACCTCGACCAGCAGCCGCACCAGCCGCCCGAACTCGGCCAGCTCCGCCGCCGGACGCTGTTCCAGCATCCGGGCGATCTGGTCCACCACGGTGGCCCGGCCAGGGAACGTGTCGAGGAGCGCGTGCCGGGTGTCCTTGTCGAGGACCGGCGCAGGTCTCTCCTCCGCCTCCGTGGCCACCACGGACTTCGGGAAGTCCGGGATCGGCTCGTCGCAGAACCGCATCGACGGCCACACCACCCCGACGTACCCGAGCCGCGCCCGCGGGGCCAGCGCCGGGACCGGTGCGAAGAACCGGCGGTACAGGGCGGTCGCGGTCGTACGGTCGTTGTTCCAGCCGTGCGCGAAGACGATCAGGTCGCGGACGCCGTGCGCCGTGACCTCGTCCAGCAGCCGGTCCCGTTCGGCGCCGTCCGGGTCGCCGTCGGCGTCGAAGGTCAGCTCCCAGTAGGGAGCCACGCTCATCCCAGGATCGGCCATACCGGGCTCCTCGTGCCGCGAACCGGTGCGATGTGCGCGCATCGTCCCGCTGCCGGGCAAGGTTGGCCATACACCGCGCCTCACCTGTAGAGGAGAAATTCCTTTCGGATCCGGCGGAACGCGGCGAGTTCGTCCTGCCAGGCGCCGACGATCTCGTCCGTGCCGGCGCCCGCGTCGGTCATCGTGCGCACGGTCGTCGACCCGGTGAGCGTGTCGATCCAGTGGTCCTCCCGCCACGCGAAGCCGCTCCACACCTTCTTCGCGGTGACCAGCAGCGCGATGCCGGTGCGCACGGGATCGAAGGCGGCCCGGTCGTGCACGTGGAGCTGGACCCCGCCGACGGTCCTGCCCTGGAACTTGGAGAACGTCGGCGCGAAGTACGCCTCCCTGAACCGCACGCCCGGCAGACCCAGCCCGTTGACGGCGGCCGCCCACCGCGCGTCGAGGCCCTCCGCGCCCAGCAGTTCGAACGGGCGGGTGGTGCCGCGCCCCTCGGACAGGTTCGTGCCCTCGAACAGGCAGGTGCCGGAGTAGACGAGGGCGGTGTCCGGGGTCGGCATGTTGGGGCTCGGCGGCACCCAGGGCAGCCCGTACGCGTCGTAGAAGCGGTCGCGCCGCCAGCCGGTCATCGGCACGACCTCCAGCTCGACCGGCGGGGTCAGGAACCGCGCGTCGAACAGCTTCGCGAGTTCGCCGACCGTCATCCCGTGCGCCTGCGCGATCGGCTGCCGGCCGACGAAACTGGCGAACTCCCGGTGCAGGACCGGGCCCCGGGCCTCCCGCCCGGTGACCGGGTTCGGGCGGTCGAGCACGACGAACCGCAGGCCCGCCAGCCGGGCGGCCTCCATGCAGTCGTACAGCGTCCAGATGTACGTGTAGAAGCGGGCGCCGACGTCCTGGATGTCGAAGACGACCGTGTCCACGCCGGAGGCGGTGAAGACGTCGGCGAGGGGCCGGCCGCTCTTGAGGTAGGTGTCGTAGACGGGCAGGCCCGTCGCCGGGTCGTCGTAGCGGCCCTCGGAACCGCCGGCCTGCGCGGTGCCGCGGAATCCGTGCTCGGGACCGAAGACCGCCGTCAGGTCGACGCGCGGGTCGGCGTGCATGACGTCGACGATGTGGCGGACGTCGGCGGTGACGCCGGTGGGGTTGGTGACGACGCCGACCTTCTGCCGGGCCAGGAGGGCGTAGCCGTCGGTGGCGAGGCGGTCGAAACCGGTGCGGAAGCGAGCCGTTGCGTCGGGTGCGGTCGGTGTGAGGGTGAGGGGTACGGCCGCCGCCGTGGCCGCTGTGAGCAGACTTCGTCTGGAAGGGCGCCGCATGAGTGGCCTCCGTCGTCGTCCGGGTGCGGGTCGTGGGTGGCTGGTCGCGCGGTTCCCCGCGCCCCAGGGGGCTGCGCTCGCCGCGTGTCAGGCAGCGGCGCCGCGCTCCTATGGGGGTGTGACAGCCGCCCTATCCTGAAACATACCGACCGGTTAGTGTGTCGTGACTGAGCCGTGTTGTTCGCGTCGTGTCGAAGGAGACCGATGGTGGGAGCCGTGCAGGATGCCGGAGTCGTCGTCACCGGGGCGGGAGGCGGCATCGGCGCCGCCCTGGCCCGGCGGTTCGCCGCCGAGGGCGCCCGCGTCGTCGTGAACGACCTGGACGCGGAGAAGGCGGGCGCCGTCGCCGCGGAGATCGGCGCGACCGCCGTGCCGGGAGACGCCTCGGGCATCGTCGGCGCCGCCCGGGACGCGCTCGGCGGGCGCATCGACGTCTACTGCGCCAACGCCGGGCTCGGCTCCGGCGGGTCCGAGGCGGCCGACGCCGACGTGTGGGCCTCGGCCTGGGACGTCAACGTCATGGCACACGTGCGGGCCGCGCGGGAACTGGTGCCGGAATGGCTGGAGCGGGGCGACGGGCGGTTCGTGTCCACCGTCTCCGCCGCCGGACTGCTCACCATGATCGGCGCGGCGCCGTACAGCGTGACCAAGCACGGTGCGTACGCCTTCGCCGAGTGGCTGTCCCTGACCTACCGGCACCGCGGGCTCAAGGTGCACGCCATCTGCCCGCAGGGCGTCCGCACCGACATGCTCGCCGCCACCGGCAGCGCGGGCGACCTGGTGCTCCAGCCGACCGCGATCGAGCCGGACGCCGTCGCCGACGCGCTGTTCAAGGGCATGGCGGAGGACCGGTTCCTGATCCTGCCGCATCCCGAGGTCGCCGGGTTCTACCGGGCGCGCGCCGCCGACCCCGACCACTGGCTGACCAACATGAACCACATCCAGCAGAAGTGGGAGGCCACCCGGTGACCCAGCCGCGGACCGATTCCCTCTACGCCGCCCGGCCCTGGCTGGCGCTCCTCAGCGAGGCCCAGCGCGGCCCCGTCGATCCGCCCGCCTCGATGGTGCACGCCCTGCGCACCGCCGCCGCCGAGGCGCCCGACCGCGCCTTCCTCGCCTACTTCGACGCCCGGCTGAGCTTCCGCGAGGTCGACGAGCTGAGCGACTCGGTCGCCGCGCACCTCGCCGGACGCGGCCTGGAGCGCGGCGACCGGGTCGCCGTGATCCTGCAGAACTCACCGCACTTCGTGCTCGCGGTGCTCGGCGCCTGGAAGGCGGGCGCGACCGTCGTCCCCGTCAACCCGATGTACAAGTCGGGCGAGGTCTCCCACGTCCTGCGCGACGGCGAGGTCGCGGCGCTCGTCTGCTCGCAGCGGGCCTGGGAGTCGTACCTGCGCGACACGGCGGCCGGCTCGACCGTGCGGATCGTGCTCACCACCGGCGAACTGGACTTCCAGACCCGGAACGACGCGCGCGTGCTGCCCTTCGAGCGGCTGCCGCAGGCCGCCGACGCCGACGACCTGGTGGACGTCGCGCGCCGGGGCGGCAAGGCTCCCGAGGGACGTGACCCGGTACCGTCCGACATCGCGCTGATCAGCTACACCTCGGGGACGAGCGGCACCCCCAAGGGCGCCACCAACCTGCACGGCAACATCATGTACAACGCCGAGCGGCAGCGCACCGGGCTCGCCCTGCCCGACGCGCCGGTCTACTACGCCCTCGCGCCCCTCTTCCACATCACCGGCATGGTCTGCCAGCTGGGCGCCTGCCTCACCAGCGCGGGCACCCTCGTGCTGACGTACCGCTTCGAGCCGGGCCTGGTCCTGGAGGCGTTCGCCGAGCACCGGCCGCAGTACACGGTCGGTCCCTCCACCGCCTTCATGGCCCTGGCCGCCCACCCGGACGTCACCCCGGAGCACTTCGCCTCCTTCGCGAACATCTCCTCCGGCGGCGCGCCCCTGCCGCCGGCCCTGGTCGAGAAGTTCCGCGCCGGGTACGGGCCGTACATCAGGAACGGCTACGGGCTCACCGAGTGCACCGCGCCCTGCGCCTCCGTGCCGCCCGCCCTGGAGGCGCCCGTGGACCCGGTCTCCGGGACCCTGGCGGTCGGCGTGCCCGGCCCCGACACGATCGTCCGGATCGTCGACGACGAGGGCGCCGAGCTGCCCTTCGGCGAGCAGGGCGAGATCGTCGTGAGCGGGCCGCAGGTCGTGCCCGGGTACTGGCGGCGGCCCGAGGCGACCGCCGAGACCTTCCCGGACGGCGAACTGCGCACCGGCGACATCGGCTTCATGGACCCGCAGGGCTGGCTGTACGTCGTCGACCGCAAGAAGGACATGATCAACGCGTCCGGCTTCAAGGTCTGGCCGCGCGAGGTCGAGGACGTGCTGTACACCCATCCGGCGGTGCGCGAGGCGGCCGTCGTCGGGGTCCCCGACGGCTACCGCGGGGAGACCGTCAAGGCGTACATCAGTCTCCGGCCCGGCGCTGCAACCGATCCGGACGATCTGGCCCTCTATTGCAGGGAGAGGCTGGCCGCCTACAAATATCCGCGGCTGGTGGAGATCCTGCCCGACCTGCCGAAGACGGCAAGTGGGAAGATCCTCCGACGGGAACTGCGTTCCCGACCGCAACAGGGTTAGCAGACATACGAGAGAGGCAGGTGGCGGCAGTGGCCAGGACGACGGACGGTGACGGAGCCCCTGTTCCGCAGCGGCTCCTGGCCGCCGCCACCCGGCTCTTCGCGGAGCAGGGCTACGACCGCACCTCCGTGCAGGAGATCGTGGAGGCGGCCGGCGTCACCAAGGGCGCGCTGTACCACTACTTCGGCTCCAAGGACGACCTCCTGCACGAGGTGTACGCGCGCGTGCTGCGCGTCCAGCAGGAGCGGCTGGACGCCTTCGCGAACGCGGACGAGCCGATCGAGAAGCGGCTGCGCGGGGCCGCCGCCGACGTCGTCGTGACGACGATCGAGAACCTCGACGACGCGTCGATCTTCTTCCGGTCCATGCACCACCTGAGCCCGGAGAAGAACAAGCAGGTGCGCGCCGAGCGCCGGCGCTACCACGAGCGCTTCCGCGCGCTGATCGAGGAGGGCCAGCGCGAAGGCGTCTTCTCCACCGCGACCCCGGCCGACCTGGTCGTGGACTACCACTTCGGCTCGGTCCACCACCTGTCGACCTGGTACCGCCCGGACGGCCCCATGACCCCGCAGGAGGTCGCCGACCAGCTGGCCGACCTGCTGCTGCGCGCACTGCGGCCCTGACCGGCCGGGTGACGACGACGAGGGCGAGGACGACGCAGGGGCCCCGGCCGCACGGCCGGGGCCCCTGCCTCGTGCTCCGCCTACATGTACTTCATCAGCTCCCGGCGGGCCAGCGAGCGCTGGTGCACCTCGTCGGGACCGTCCGCGATCATCAGCGTGCGGGCGCCCGCGTACAGGTCGGCCAGCGGGAAGTCCTGGCTGACACCGCCCGCGCCGTGCAGCTGGATCGCCCGGTCGATGATGCCCACCACCGCCCGCGGTGTGGCGATCTTGATGGACTGGATCTCGGTGTGGGCGCCCCGGTTGCCGACGGTGTCCATCAGCCAGGCGGTCTTCAGGACCAGCAGCCGCAGCGATTCGACCGTCACCCGGGCGTCCGCGATCCAGTTGTGGACCACGCCCTGCCGCGCCAGCTCCTTGCCGAACGCGGTGCGGGACACGGCCCGCCGGCACATCAGCTCGATCGCCCGCTCGGCCATGCCGATCAGCCGCATGCAGTGGTGGATCCGGCCGGGACCGAGCCGGGCCTGGGCGATGGCGAAGCCGCCGCCCTCCTCGCCGATCAGGTTCGACACCGGCACGCGCGCGTGGTCGAAGACCACCTCGGCGTGGCCGCCGTGCGCGTGGTCCTCGTAGCCGAAGACCTTCATCGCGCGCTTGACGGTGACGCCCGGGGTGTCGCGCGGGACCAGGACCATGGACTGCTGGCGCCGGATGTCGGCGCCGTCCGGGTCGGTCTTGCCCATCACGATGAAGATCTTGCAGTCCGGGTTCATCGCCCCGGAGATGTACCACTTGCGGCCGGTGACGACGTAGTCGTCGCCGTCCCGCTCGATGTGCGTGGTGATGTTGGTGGCGTCCGAGGAGGCCACCTCCGGCTCGGTCATGGCGAACGCGGAGCGGATCTCACCGGCGAGCAGCGGTTCCAGCCACTGCTTGCGCTGCGCCTCGTCGGCGAACTGGGCCAGCACCTCCATGTTGCCGGTGTCCGGGGCCGCGCAGTTCAGCGCGGTGGGCGCCAGGTGCGGGGAGCGGCCGGTGATCTCGGCGAGGGGCGCGTACTGGAGGTTGGTGAGGCCCGCGCCGTACTCGGCGTCGGGGAGGAAGAGGTTCCACAGGCCCTGCCTGCGCGCCTCCGCCTTCAGTTCCCCGACCACGGCCGGGGTGTCCCACGGCGAGGCGAGCGCGGCCCGCTGCTCCTCGGCGACCGCCTCGGCCGGGTACACGTGGTCGTCCATGAAGGCGAGCAGCTTGGCGCGCAGTTCCTCGGTGCGCGCGTCGAACGCGAAGTCCATGGCCGGTCAGCCTTCCTGAAGAGTGGTCAGTCCGTGGTCGATGAAGACGGGGACGAGTTCGCCGATGCGGTCGAAGCCCTGCCCGAGCGTCTGGCCCTGCGTGTACCGGTAGTGGATGCCCTCCAGGATCACGGCGAGCTTGAACCAGGCGAACGCCGTGTACCAGGCGATGTGCGAGACGTCCCGGCCCGAACGGGCCGCGTAGCGCTCGACCAGTTCCCGCGGGTCCGGGTGGCCGGGCGCCTCGGCGGTCGTCGACACCGGCGAGTCGGGGGTGCCCAGCGGCTTGCTGTACATCACCAGCAGACCCAGGTCGGTCAGCGGGTCGCCGAGCGTGGACATCTCCCAGTCGAGGATCGCGTTGATCCGGTCGTCGTCGCCGATCAGGACGTTGTCCAGCCGGTAGTCGCCGTGGATCACGGTGGGCGCGGGGGAGTCGGGCAGCCGGCGGCCGAGAGTGGCGTGCAGCTCGTCGATGCCGGCCAGCTCACGGTTGCGGGAGGCGTCCAGCTGCTTGCCCCAGCGGCGCAACTGCCGGTCCAGGAAGCCCTCCGGACGCCCGAAGTCGGCGAGGCCGACCTCCTCGGGGTCCACGGCGTGCAGCTCGACGAGGGTGTCGACCAGGGACAGCACGGCGTCGCGGGTGCGCTCGGGGCCGAGCGGTGCGAGCTGGTCGGCGGTGCGGTACGGGGTGCCGGCCACGAACTCCATCACGTAGAACGGCGCGCCGATGACGTCCGTGTCCTCGCACAGCAGCACCGGCCGCGGCACCGGCACCTCGGTCGGGTGGAGCGCGCTGATCACCCGGTGCTCGCGCTTCATGTCGTGCGCGGTGGCCAGGACGTGGCCCAGCGGCGGCCGCCGGACGACCCACTTCGAGACGGAGTCGGAGACCGCGTAGGTGAGGTTCGACCGTCCGCCCTCGATCAGCCTTCCGGTCAGTGGACCGGTCACCAGGCCGGGGCGCTCCTGGTCGAGCAGGCCGCGCAGCCGGTCGAGATCCAGTCCGGGCGGGTGGTCGGGGCTCATGCATCGCTCCTACGAACGAGTGAACAGGACCCATTCATGATGCCGACCAGTCGGTATGTCGTCCAGCCGGTGGGCCAAACGTGACCGGGACCACCCCGTGAACCGGCCGTGACGCGACGGCTCCCCGCTCGCTCGGAGCGGGGAGCCGTCGTCGTCCGTGGAACGGGACCGGGTCAGTGGTCGTCCCAGTGGCCGTTGTGCTCGGCGTGCCGGTGGCCGTCGTGCAGGTAGTCGATGTGGTCGCCGTGCAGGACGCCGGTGTGGCCGCAGCCGTCGCCGTGCCGGTGGTCGTGGGCGTCGTGGGTGACGTGGCCGGCGGGCTCGCACTCGTCCCAGTGGCCGCCGTGCTCGCGGTGCAGATGCCCGTTGTGCGCGTAGTCGACGTGGTCGCCGTGCGGTACCTGGTCGTGTCCGCAGTCCGGTCCGTGGCTGTGACCGTGCGCGGTGTGTTCCTGGTGAAGGGTGGTCATGGTGTTCGCCTTCAGCGGTACGGGGATCGGGAGGTGGCATGCTGCCGACGGACAGGCTGCCACGCGAACGGCACATATCGGGGCATCCCGGTTGCGTGGCGTCCGAGTACCCCGGAGGGTCGGTTCCATGAAGGGCATCAGCTACAGCCGGTACGGCGGACCCGATGTGCTGGAGTACGGCGAGGTCAAGGACCCGAAGGTGGGCCCCGACTCGGTCCTGGTGAAGGTCCGGGCCGCGGCCGTCAACCCGGTCGACTGGAAATGCCGCGAGGGCGCCCTGCACGGCGTCATGGACGCCGTCTTCCCGGTCGTCCCCGGCTGGGACGTCTCCGGCGTGGTCGTGCAGCCGGGCCCGGCCGTCACCGAGTTCGCGGTCGGCGACGAGGTGATCGGCTACGTCCGCGAGGACTTCCTCTCCCGCGGCACCTTCGCCGAGTACGTCGCCGCCCCGGTGCGCACCCTCGCCCGCAAGCCGCGCAACCTCTCCTTCGAGGAGGCCGCGGGGCTGCCGCTGGCCGGGCTGACCGCCTACCAGGTGCTGGTCCACGCCCTGGAGGTCAAGCGCGGTGAGACGGTCCTGGTGCACGCCGCCGCGGGCGGGGTCGGCTCCCTCGCCGTCCAGATCGCGGCGCACCTCGGGGCCCGGGTCATCGGCACCGCGAGCGAACGCAACCACGGCTTCGTCCGGGACATCGGCGGCGAGCCGGTGAGCTACGGTCCGGGCCTGGCCGAACGGGTCCGGGGCCTGGCCCCCGAAGGCGTGGACGCGGTCTTCGACACCGTCGGCGGCGAGGCGCTGACCGTCTCGGCCAATCTGCTCGCCCCCGAGGGCCGGATGGCCTCGATCGCCGACCCGGACGTCGTCGACTTCGGCGGCCGCTACTGCTGGGCCCGCCCCGACGCCGCCGACCTGGCCAAGCTCGCCGCGCTCGCCGAAGGGGGCGCGGTGGCCGTGCACGTCGCCGAGACGTTTCCGCTCAAGCGCACGGCCGACGCCCAGCGTCGCAGCCAGGAGGGCCGCACCCGCGGCAAGCTGATCGTCACGGTGGAGTGGCCGGAGGAGGAGGGCTAGGCGGGACTTCCGCGACGCCCTAGACGACCAGGGCCGCGGCGCACAGGGCCACGGCGACCGTGCACAGGACGGCCGCGGCCGCCTGCCGCGGGGCCAGTGCCGGGGGGCGGGCGGTGGCCTCCAGGGCGCGGATGCGGCGGTTGGCGACCAGCAGAAAGCCCAGCCACAGGACGCAGCAGGCCGCGCAGGCCAGGACGCCGCCGACGGAGGTGCTGCCGTGCAGGGCGGTCTTGGCGGCGAGCAGGGCCGCGACGGTCGCGGAGAGGGTGGTGCGGCGCCAGGCGAGCCGGGTCCGCTCCGGCTGGAGCCCCGGATCGCGGGCCGGCGCCGTCATCCCTCCCACCCGACGAGCACCACGACGACCATCGCGACGGCGACCACCGCGACCAGCACGCCGAGCAGGGCCGGGAACCGGGAGACCGGCAGGTCCTCACCGCGCCGCATGGCCCGCTCGCAGCGCGTCCAGTGGTTCACCGCCCGCAGCGAGCACAGCACCCCGGCGGCGAGCAGCGCGAGCGCCAGGCCGACCCGCCAGGCCCAGCGCAGGTCGGGCAGGAACTGGTCCACCGCGAAGCCGCCGCCGATCAGTGCGAGGGCGGTGCGCAGCCAGGCCAGGAAGGTCCGCTCGTTGGCGAGGGAGAAGCGGTAGTCGGGGGTCGTGCCCTCTTCGCGCACCACTTCGGGGGCGAACCACAAACGGACGTTCCGCGCGAATTCGATCACGTACAGGGAGCCTACCGGGGGCGGGCGGCGGCCGTTCGGGCGCGGGCGTACGCGCTGCCCGCGCGGGGCGCCGCCGCCGAGGCGTGTCCGCGCCTCAGCCCCGCCGCTCCCGCAGCCGCTCCCACGCCGCCAGGCCGTCCGGAACCCACTCCCACGTGCCGAGACGGGCCGCCAGCTCCTCCTCGGTCAGGAAGTCGTGCCAGGCCACCTCCTCGGCCTGCGGCCGTACCGGCAGCTCGCAGCGGACCTCGTACACCGCCGACCACCAGCTCAGGCCGCGGTCGTCGTCGTACCGGAACTTGAAGAGGTACCGCGGCCGCGGCAGCCCGGACACGCCCAGTTCCTCCTCGGCCTCGCGCAGCGCCGCGTCGTCGTAGGACTCGCCCGCGCCGACCACGCCGCCGACGAACATGTCGTACAGGGAGGGGAAGACCAGCTTGGTCGCGGTGCGGCGGTGGACGAAGATCCGGTCCGCGCCGTCCCGGGCCAGGATGAAGGCGCAGCGGTGGCGCAGGCCGCGCGCGTACGCCTCGCCGCGGGGGGCCTGTCCGATCACCCGGTCGTGCTCGTCGACGATGTCGAGGATTTCGTCAGCTGGCTGCATACCGCCATCCAAGCAGGCCGGGCGGGCGGTCAGCGCGGCTGGAGGTCGAGCGAGGGCTCCTTCTGCGCGGGACCGCGGGGCATCGCCGGATGCAGCCCGAGCAGCACGATGCCCGCCACGATCGCGGCGAGCCCGGCCGCCTCCCAGGCCAGTGCCCCGGTGTCGGTGCGCAGCCGGTCGCCGAGGAAGCCGACACCGCAGAGGATCCCGGCGAGCGGCTGGGCCGCGGTGAGCGCGGGCAGCGACATGCGCAGCTCGGCCGTCTCGAACGCGCTCTGCACGAGGATCAGCCCGCTGACGCCGAGCACCAGGACGCCGTACGGCTGCCAGCCGGTCAGCACCTCGGAGATGCCGCCCTCGGAGAAGCGGGTGCCGGTGACCCGGGTCAGCGCGTCCTGCACGCCGTACAGCAGGCCGGCGGCCAGCGCCAGCAGGGTCGGTCCCGCGCTGAGCCGGGACCGCTTGGCGCAGGTGGTGAGCACCAGGGCGATGCCGACCACCACGCCGATGATCAGCCAGTGCCGCAGCGGGTTGGCGATGGCATCGCCGCCGCGTGGCTGGCCCGCCAGGATGAAGGTGGTCACCCCGCCCGCGAGCAGCGCGAGCCCGGCCCAGCCCTGGTGGCTGAGGGGATGCTTGGTCTGGTGGCGGGAGAGCGCGAGGGCGAACAGCAGGTTCGTCGCCAGCAGGGGTTCGACCAGGGAGATCTCGCCCTTGCCGAGGGCTATCGCGCCGAGGACCATGCCGGCGATCATCAGGCCGATCCCGCCGAGCCAGCGCGGCACCCGCATCAGGTCCAGCAGCAGCCGCGGCGACAGGAAGTCGCTGAGCGGGGCTTTCTGGGCGACGTTCTGCTGGAGCACGAACCCGAAGCCAAGGCAACAGGCCGCGCTCACGGCGAGGGTCAGAACCAGAACGGACACGCTGCGTACCTCGATCATGCGGCCGGGCTACGGAGTGCGTAGTGGCCGACTGTAGCGCTCGCGGATGGGTGATGCCCCGGGAGTACCCGGAACCGGGCGATCGACTCGGTCACGAGGCCCGAGCCGCACGCGACGGGTGGAGCGGGACGGCGGCCGGACCGGTACCGCCATGGTCCGATGCCCGGGCGGCCCGCGCCATGGCGTACGCCACAGCCGGAACCCGGAGCCCCACGGTCACGGTACGCCCGACGGGCCCCGGCGCGCGCCAAGTTCCGCTGCGTTCGGGGTAGTTGAACGGGCTACGAGTTCTGTCCAGCTTGACGCAAAGTCTTGGCGGGGGGTTTGCTGTGCGTGATCGGCCGATGGCAGCCCGACAACCAGGAAGTTCCGCGGTGCCCCCAACCCCGCCCCTCTTAGGCCCAGGCCGGGCCGTCGCCGCAGGTCCCCGCGCGAGCGCGCACCCCCGGTGCGGACACTGCCCCGACGACGCCCTCGACGACGCCGAACTCATCTCCGCGCGAGCCGCGTTGGCCCAGGGCCGCTGGCAGGCCGCCCGCTCCCTGTTGCTCCACACGGGTGAGGACTGGGACCGCAGGGGCCACCGGGTCGCCGTCCTCGCCGCCGAACCCTACGCCGCCGCCTGGGCCCGCGAATGGCTGCTCGCCGAACCCGGCTCCGCCGGTGCCGCCGCCCTGCACGCCCTGACCCTGGTCCGGCGGGCGCTGCGCGGCAAGGAACCCCCCGACCGGGCCCGCGAGGCCTGCGCCGGCGCCGCCGCGCTCGCCCCCGCCGACCCCACCCCCTGGCTCGGCCTGCTGCTGCTCGCCCGCCGCCTCGGCACCGACGACGAGACCCGCCGCGCCTTTAACGAGGTGCGCGACCGCCATCCCGAGCACCACCACGCCCACCACCTGATGGCCGCCCGGATCGCGGAGACCGAGACCGAGGGGACGTACGAACTGTGCGCCTTCGCGGAACGCGCGGCCGACGCCGCCCCGGCCGACTCCCCGCTCGCCGTCCTCCCGGTCGTCGCGTACGCCGAACGGCACCGGGTGCTCGCCGCCGCCGGCCGGGCGCCCGCCGACCCGGCCGCGGCCCGCCACTGGGCCGAGCCGTCCGCCCGCGGCGCCCTGAGCGCGGCCTTCGACTGGTGGCTGGAATGGGGGACCGAGGAGCACCCGCGCCGCCATGTCGACCTCAACCACCTCGCCCACGCCACCGCCGGCGCGGGCCGGTGGGCCGAGGCCGCGGCCCTCTTCCAGCGCATCGGCCGGCACGCCACCCGGATGCCCTGGTCCTACCCGGACCGCGACCCCTGCGAGGCGTTCCGGACGGCCCGGGAGCGGGCGCTCTGCGGCTGACGGCGCGCGTTCGATGAGAAGAGGTTGTGGATTTCTTACGGCGGCCCGATTTCCTGGCCGGGCGCGCCCCGAGGGTGTTCGAATGAGTGCGTGAACTCTGAACGACCCGAGGAGGGCAGGCCGGTCGGCCGCCGGGTGTTCCTCGGCACCATCGGCCTGGGCGCCCTCGGTGTGGTGACCGCGCCGGTGCTGCAGCGCGTCACCGAATCGGTCCTCGGCACCTTCTCCGGCAAGGACCCCACGGGCCTGACCGGCCTGCTCCCGAACGGCGGCGGATTCCGCTACTACTCGGTGACCGGTTCGGTGCCGGACAGAACCGCGGCGGACTACCAGCTGAAGATCGACGGCCTGGTCGACACCCCGCGCACCTACAGCCTGGCCGACCTGCGCGCCCTGCCGCAGACCCGCATGGTCAAGGACGTCCAGTGCGTGACCGGCTGGCGGGTGCCGGACACCCCGTTCGAAGGCGTGCGCCTCTCGCACCTGCTGGAACTGGCGGGGGTCCGCGACAGCGCCAAGGCGATCCGGTTCACCTGCTTCGACGGCGCGTACTCCGAGAGCCTCACCCTCGACCAGGCGCGGCGGCCGGACATCCTGGTCGCGCTGCGCATGCAGGACAAGGACATCGGCCACGACCACGGCGGCCCGGTCCGCCTCTACGTCGCCCCCATGTACTTCTACAAATCGGCCAAGTGGCTCTCCGGGATCACGGTCACCGACAAGGTGCAGCCGGGCTACTGGGAACACCTCGGCTACGACGTCGACGCCTGGGTCGGCCGTTCGAACGGACGCGACGATGCGCCTACGAGCTGAGGCACCGGCCGCCACGGACCGGCTGCACCGCTTCACCCCCGCCGAGCGCTGGATCCACCGCACGACGGCCCTGCTGATGGGCGTCTGCGTCCTGACCGCCGGCTGCCTGTACATTCCGCAGCTGGCGGTCCTGGTCGGGCGCCGCGAACTGGTCGTCCGCATCCACGAGTGCGCCGGCGTGGCCCTGCCCGTGCCGGTCCTACTCGGCCTCGCCTCCCGCGCCTTCCGCCGGGACCTCGGCTTCCTGAACCGCTTCGGCGCCCACGACAGGCTCTGGCTGCGGGCCGCCCTGAACCGCGACAAGCGCCCGTCCTCCCGCCCGGCGGGCAAGTTCAACGCCGGGCAGAAGATCTACGCGAACTGGATCGCCGGGGCGACCCTGGTGATGCTCGCCACCGGCCTGCTGATGTGGTTCACCCACCTCGCCCCGCTGATGTGGCGCACCTCGGCCACCTTCGTGCACGACTGGCTGGCCCTGACGATCGGCGTGGTCCTGGCCGGCCACATCGGCATGGCCATGGGCGACCCGGAGGCGCGCCGGGGGCTGCGCACCGGGAGGGTGAGCAAGGAGTGGGCCAAGCGGGAGCACCCGCTGTGGCGGCCCTGACGCGGGCCGGCACACCGGTCAGGCGGGCGGCCCGCCGAGCAGCGAGCGCGGCCGCGACGCCAGGATCTCCTCGGCCTCGGCGCTGATCGAGCGGACCACCTCGGCGGCCGGGCGGACCCGTTCGACGAAGGCCGCCGACTGGCCGTAGAGGATCTCGCCGGTGCCGGGGTCGGGCGGGTTCGCGAAGGGGTCGGCGCCCGCCGGGTCCCGGAGGCCTGGCGCGCGCTCGCGCAGCGCCGGTTCGCGCCCGGACCACTCGTCGGTGAACCGGTTGCGGCGGACGCGTTCGCCGATGCCGTCCGGCCACGGCAGCCCCGACACGATGTCGTAGGCCCGGGTCCAGACGGTGTCGCCGCCGTCGCTGTCGACGATCAGCCGTTTGTGGACGTCGTGCACCTCGACGGCCTCCGGTGTGGCGAGGAACGCCGTGCCCAGCCAGGCGCCGTCCGCCCCGGCGGTGAGGACGGCGGCCAGGGTGCGTCCGTCGCCGATGCCGCCCGCGGCCAGGACCGGGACGTCGGGGTACCTGCGCACGAGGCCGGCCAGGAACGGCAGCAGGCCCATCGTGCCGGTGTGACCGCCGGCCTCGTGGCCCTGGGCCACCAGGACGTCGGCGCCCGCGGCCACCGCCGCCGCCGCGTCCTGGTGGTTCTGGACCTGGCACATCACGCGGGCGCCCGCGTCCCTGGCCCGGACCAGCCACGGCCCGGGATCGGCGAAGGACAGCGCGACGACCGGGGGCCGCTGCTCCAGCGCGGCGTCGAACACCGCCTCGGTGAAGGGGAGGAACGGCGTGATGAAACCGACCGCGAACGGGCGGTCCGTGGCGGCCCGGACGGTCGCGATCTCCGCCCGGATCCAGTCGGGGTCCCGCCAGGGATGGGTGCCGCCGAAGCAGCCGAGGCCGCCGGCGGCAGAGACCGCGGCGGCGAGCGTGCCGCCGCTGTGCAGGGCCATGGGAGCGCACATGACCGGATGGGCGAGCCCGAACATGTCGGTGAACCGCGTCCGCAGCATGGGGCGAACAGTAGCGGACCACCGCAGAAGCGATGGTCCGCCTGTTCCGCCTGTTCCGGCTGTTTCTGCCGGTGCTAGATGATCAGCGAGAGGAGCAGCACCAGGCCGCCCGCGACCACCGAGATGATCGTCTCCATGATCGACCAGGTCTTGACGGTCTGGCCGACGCTCAGCCCGAAGTACTCCTTCACCAGCCAGAAGCCGGCGTCGTTGACATGGCTGAAGAAGAGCGAGCCGGCGCCGATGGCCAGGACCAGCAGGGCGGTGTGGGCCGTCGACATGTCCGCCGCCAGCGGGGCCACCAGGCCGGCCGCCGAGACGGTCGCCACCGTCGCCGAGCCCGTCGCCAGCCGGATCGCCACCGCGATCAGCCAGGCCAGCAGCAGCGCCGGGATCGACCAGTCCTTGGAGATCTCCAGGATCATCTGGCCGACACCGCAGTCGATCAGCGTCTGCTTGAAGCCGCCGCCGGCGCCGACGATGAGCAGGATGCCCGCGATCGGCATCAGGCCCTTCTCGACGGTCCGCTGGAGCCGCTCCCGGGAGAACCCGGCCGGGCGGCCCAGCGTGAAGAAGCCGACGATCACGGCCGCGAGCAGCGCGATCAGCGGCGAGCCGATGACGTCGAAGACCCGCTGGACGGTGTGCGCCGGGTCGTCGACGACGATGTCCACCAGCGCCTTGGCCAGCATCAGCACGACCGGGAGCAGGATGGTGGCGAGGGTGGCGCCGAAGCCCGGGCGCCTCTCCAGCTCCTCCGAGGGGCGCTGCGGGAGCATCCGGTCCGGGGCGGGCACGTCCACCCAGCGGGCGGCGACCTTGGAGAACAGCGGACCGGCGACGATCACCGTCGGGACGGCGACCAGGACGCCCAGGGCCAGGGTCACGCCCAGGTTGGCGCCGACCGCGTCGATCGCGACCAGCGGGCCGGGGTGCGGCGGCACCAGGCCGTGCATCACGGACAGACCGGCCAGCGCCGGGATGCCGATGCGCATCAGGGAGTAGTTGCCGCGCTTGGCGACCATCAGCACCACGGGGATCAGCAGCACGATGCCGACCTCGAAGAACAGCGGCAGACCGATCACGGAGGCGATCAGCACCATCGCCCACGGCATCGACCGTCCGCCCGCCTTGGCGAGGATCGTGTCGACGATCTGGTCGGCGCCCCCGGAGTCGGCCAGCAGCTTGCCCAGGATCGCCCCGAGCGCGATCAGGACACCCACGCCGGCGACTGTGGAGCCGAGGCCGGCGGTGAAGCTGGTGATGACCTTGTCCAGCGGCGCCCCGGCGAACGCGCCGAGCGCGAGCGAGCCGATGGTGAGCGCCAGGAAGGCGTGGAGCTTGAACTTGGTGATGAGCAGGACGATGACGGCGATGCCCGCCAGGACGGCGATGCCGAGCTGGGCATGTCCGGCCGAGGTGATGGGCGCGACGGTGTCCGCTGCCAGCATCTCGACGCTGAGTCTGGTCACGGGGGTTCCTTGCGGGTACGGGGGGACGGGGGACGAGGGAGGGGAGGAGCGGGGCGGGACTACCGGGGGGTGAGGTCGGGCAGCGCGTCCAGGGCCCGCACGGCCCGTGCGGTGATCTCCTCGGGGCTGCCGGTGACGTCCACGGCGACGCCCGCCTCGTCCGCCTCCAGGGGCTGGAGGGTGGCGAACTGGGAGTCGAGCAGCGCGGTCGGCATGAAGTGGCCCTGCCGGTGGGACATCCGGTCCTCGATGAGCGTGCGGTCACCGGTGAGGTGCACGAAGACGACGCCGGGGGCGGCGGCGCGCAGCCGGTCGCGGTACGACCGCTTCAGCGCGGAGCTGCTGACCACCCCGCCCAGGCCCTCCCGCCCGTGCGCCCAGGAGCCGATGGCGTCCAGCCACGGCCACCGGTCGGCGTCCTCCAGCGGGTGCCCGGCCGACATCTTGGCGATGTTGGCCGGCGGGTGGAAGTCGTCGCCCTCGGCGTAGGGGACGCCGAGCCGGGCGGCGAGCAGAGGACCGATGGTGGTCTTGCCGGTGCCGGCGACGCCCATCACGACGACGACGTGGGGGGTCCGCATCACTGCCTCGCTGTCTTCCTCGGGTTTCCTCAACGAGAGACACCGGCGTACGACATCCGGCGTCGGCCTCACTGAAACCCATTAGGTACGACGAATTCAAGAGTCTGTGACAAATAAGTCTGACTTTTTGGCTCTGTGATCCGCTCGGTACGCTGAGTGCATGAGCACCATGGGCCGCGGGCTGCACGGCCGCGTACTTGACTCCCTCGGCCCCGCGATCACCGCAGGCGAGTACCCGCCGGGCAGCGTCCTGCGCACCGACGAGCTGGCCCAGCACTTCGAGGTGTCGCGCTCCGTGATGCGCGAGGCGGTCCGGGTGCTGGAGTCCATGCACCTGGTCGAGTCCCGCCGCCGGGTCGGCGTGACGGTCCGCCCGAAGGCCGAGTGGAACGTCTACGACCCGCAGGTCATCCGCTGGCGGCTGGCCGGCGCCGACCGCCCCCACCAGCTGCGCTCACTGACCGTGCTGCGGTCGGCGGTCGAGCCGGTGGCCGCGCGGCTCGCCGCGAAGAACGCCACCGCCGAGCAGTGCGCCGAACTCACCGAGTGCGCGCTCGGCATGGTGGCCAACTCGCGCGGCCGCCGGCTGGAGCAGTACCTGATCCACGACATGGCCTTCCACCGGGTGGTCCTCACCGCGTCCGGCAACGAGATGTTCGCCCGGCTCGGCGACGTCGTGGCGGAGGTCCTGACGGGCCGCACCCACCACGAGGTGATGTTCGAGGACCCCGACCCGGCCGCCGTCACCCTCCACGTCCAGCTCGCCGAGGCCGTCCGCGAGGGCGACGCGTCCCGCGCGGAACAGCTGACCCGCGAGATCACGGTCGGCGCGCTCCAGGAACTCGACATCCTGGCGCCCTAGCGCCGCTCTAGGCGTCCGGGAAGTCGCCGTCCACGTAGACCCAGGCGCCGTCGACGCGCTCGAACCGGCTCCGTTCGTGCAGGGAACCGCCCCGGTAGGACGCCCGGAACTCCACCGTCCCGGTGGTGTGGAAGGCCGTGCCGTCGGCCGTGGCCAGGATCTCCAGGCCGGTCCACCGCATGCCCGGATCCAGATCGAGCCGGTCCGGACGGGTCCGGGGGTGCCAGGTGCGCAGCAGGTACGGCTCGTCCCGCTCGACGAAGGCGCTGTAGCGCGAGCGCATCAGCCGCTCCGCCGTGGGCGCCGCCGCCTCGCCCCGGTGGAACCGGCCGCAGCACCCCGCGTACGGCTCCGGGAGACCGCACGGGCACGGGCGTGCCGGATCCGGGGCGGTGCCGTGCGGCCGGCGGGACGGCGAGGTGCGTCGGGACATGGCCCCATTCTGCGGCACCCGCCGGGCCGCCGGATCCGCCAGGACACGGCCTAGGCCGACTCGGCGTTGGTGGGCGGCTGCACGGGGCGGGCCGGCACGGTCTGGACGGGCAGCGCGGGCAGCGCCGTGCCGTGCACCCAGGCGTCCAGGAGCGCGTCGAGCGGCTCGTCCGCGAACCGGTTGACGTGCGCCGTGAACAGAGCGGTCGTCACCGTCCCGCCACGGTGCAGCCCCGCCCACGCCCGCAGCATGTGGAAGAACCGCTCGTCGCCCAGCGCGCAGCGCAGCGCGTGCACCGTGACCCCGCCGCGCTCGTAGAGCCGGTCGTCGAACATCGACTTGCGGCCCGGGTCGGCGATCCGGATGTCCTGCGGCAGCCCGGACAGCAACCGGTGCGCGCCGGCCGCCAGTTGCTGGGCACTGCGGCCGCCGGACCGCTCCGACCACAGCCACTCCGCGTACTTGGCGAGCCCCTCGTTCAGCCAGATGTGCCGCCAGTCGGCGATGGACACGCTGTTGCCGAACCACTGGTGCGCCAGCTCGTGCGCCACCAGCCGCTCCGAACCCCGGGCCCCGTCCACGTGGTTGACGCCGAACAGCGACAACCCCTGCGCCTCGACGGGGACGTCGAACTCCTCGTCGGTGACGACGACGGCGTACTCTTCGAACGGGTAGGGGCCGAAGAGCCGTTGGAACAGGTCCATCATCGCGGGCTGCCGCGCGAAGTCCCGCGAGAACTCGGGCAGCAGCTGTGCGGGTATGTGCCCGTGCATCGGGATCCCGCCGAATCCGGGATCGCCCAGCAGCACCGTCTCGAACTTGCCGATCGCGAGGCCCACCAGGTAGCTCGACGTCGGCGCCGCCTGCTCGTACACCCAGGTCGTCGTGGACGCCTTGGTGGCGCGGGTCAGCAGCCGCCCGCCGGCCACCACCGAGTAGGCGGACGGGCAGGTGACCGAGATCAGGTAGGACGCCTTGTCGGCGGGCCGGTCGTTGCACGGGAACCAGGAGGGCGCGCCCACCGGCTGGCTCGCCACCAGCGCGCCGTCCGTCAGCTCCTCCCAGCCGAGCCCGCCCCACGGGCTGCTCACCGGCTTGGGGTTCCCCGACCAGTGGATCTCCACGGTGAACGCGGTGCCGGCCCGCAGCGGCTTGGCGGGCTTCACCCGCAGCCGGCCGCCCCGGTGCGTCCAGTGCGGCTGGCGGCCGTCCACCCGGATCCGGCCGATCTTGAAGTCGGCCAGGTTCAGCTGGAACTCGGGCAGCGCCGCCCGGCCCGCGATGGCGTTGATCCGGACCGAGCCGGTCAGTCGGTTGGGGCCGGGCCGGTAGTCCAGCGTGAGCTCATAACGATGCACCCGGTACCGGGCGTCGCCGTTGTCCGGGAAGTACGGGTCCGGACCCGCTGACTGCTGCACTGCCACTTCCGCGTCCGCTCCCTGCGCTGTGCTCGAACCGTCCCTCGGTGCGCCGACACCCGCGGCCACCGTACGGCCCGCGCTCAGGGACGCCATGCCTCGATCGGGTTGCCGAGCCAGCGGGTGTCGTCGGGAACCGACTCCGCCGCCATGACGAGCGACGCGGGACCCAGGGTGGTACGGGCCCCGATCGTGCTGCCGGGCAGCACGATCCCGCCAGGACCCAGTGTGGCGCCCTCACGGAGAACCACAGTATCCGTCCGCAAGATCCGGTCGTGGAAGAGGTGAGTCTGCAGGACACAGCCGCGGTTCACGGTGGCCGCGTCCTCCAGGGTCACCAGATCCGTCTCCGGAAGCCAGTAGCTCTCCACCCAGACGCCCCGCCCGATCTGCGCGCCGAGGCCGCGCAGCCAGGCCGTCATCAGGGGAGTACCCGGAACCGAGCCGGCCAGCCACGGCACCGCCAGCACTTCGACGAAGGTGTCCGCCAGCTCGTTGCGCCACACGAACGAGCTCCACAGCGGGTGCTCCCCGCTGCGGTGCCGCCCGACCAGCAGCCACTTGGCCAGCACCGACACCAGACCCGCCGCCGCACCGGCGGCCGTCAGCACCAGCCCCGACAGCAGCGGCGCCCAGCCGCCCAGCGCACACAGCGCGGCGACCGTCAGGACGGCCAGCGCCACCGAGCACAGCACCGGGACGATCCGGCACGCCTCCACCAGACCGCGCGCCCACAGCAGCCGCGCCGGCGGCTCGTAGGTCCGGCTCTGGTCGCCGTCCGACGTGCTGCGCGGCAGCTTCACCGGCGGCAGCCCCAGGTAGGACGTGCCCTTCTTCGCCTTCTTGGGCGTCGCCGACAGCACGCCCACCAGACCGCCGTCCGGCACGCTGCGGCCCGGCGCGGTCATCCCGGAGTTCCCGAGGAATGCCCGCCGCCCGATCTCCGCGCGCCCGATCCGCACGTAGCCGCCACCCAGCTCGTACGGCGCGGTCAGCGTGTCGTCGGCCAGGAACGCGCCCTCGCCGACCGTCGTCAGGCTCGGCAGCGCGAGCACGGTCGAGACCTCGGCGCCCTTGCCGATCCGCATCCCGAGCAGCCGCAGCCACACGGGCGTGACCAGACCGGCGTAGAGCGGGAACAGGGTGTCCCGGGAGCGGTCCATCAGCTGCGAGACCGTCCAGGCCTGCCAGCCGATCCGGCTGTGCGTGGGATGCGTGCCGACCCTCAGGCCCAGGCTGAGCAGCCGTACGGAGACCAGGATCAGCAGCGCGTACGCCAGCCCGAAGGCCAGCGTGGCCGGGACCAGGGCGGCCGCGGCGCCCCGCAGCGCCTCGGCCAGGCCGTCGCCCGGGGCCACGAAACGCCCGGCGACCAGCAGCGCGACGGCGCCCGAGACCACCGGCAGCGCGCTGAGTCCGACGCCCGTCAGGCCGTACATCACCCGCCAGTAGGTGCCGCGCTGCGGCCGCTGCTTGGGCCAGTTGCGCTTGGCCTTGCCCAGCTTGACCGCCGGGGCGCCGGCCCAGCGCTGGCCGGTCGGGACCTGGCCGGTGACCGCCGAGCCCGGTGCCACCTCGGCGCGCTTGCCGACCCGGGCGCCCGGGAAGAGCATGCTGCGCGTGCCGACGACCGCGTGGGCGCCGATCCGGACCGGGCCGATCACCAGCCGGTCACCGTCCAGCCAGTGACCCGACAGGTCCACCTCGGACTCCACGGCCGCACCGCGACCCACCTTGAGCAGGCCGGTGACCGGCGGCAGCGAGTGCAGGTCCGCCTCGGGACCGATCTTGGCACCGAGCGCCCGCGCGTACCGCTCCAGCCAGGAGCCGGTCAGCGCGGTCGCACCGGTGAACTCGGCCAGCCGCTCGGCCGTCCACAGCCGCAGGTGCACGGAGCCGCCGCGCGGGTGGCGGCCGGGCTTCACGCCCCGCAGCAGCAGCCGCGCGCCACCGGCGGCGATCGCGATCCGGCCGGGCGGGGTGTACAGGACCAGGGCGCCGGCGGCGACCAGCCACCAGGGCGCGGTGGGCAGCCAGCCGTAACCGCCCAGGACGTTGCCGAGCGCGGCCAGGACCACCGTCCAGCGCAGCCCCAGCAGGGTGAACAGCGGCAGCAGCACCATCAGCTGCACCAGCTGCGCGGCGCGCGGCACGGGCGCGATCGTTCGCCGCGCGGTGTCCTCCTGCGCGGACTCCTCCAGGTGCCGGGCGAGCTTGCGCAGCACCGGCCGCTGGTAGATGTCGAGGACGGCCGCGCTCGGGTAGCGGGTGCGCAGCCGGGTGGTGAGCTGGGCGGCGGACAGGCTGCCGCCGCCGATCGCGAAGAAGTCGTCGGAGACGCTGCCCACCGGGATGCCGAGGACCTCGGTCCACTGTTCGGCGAGCCACGCCTCGGTGCCGTACAGCTGCTCGGCCCTGCCGCCCGTCTCCAGGCCCTCCAGGGGCCAGGGCAGGGCGTTGCGGTCGACCTTGCCCGAGGTGCGGGTGGGCAGCTCCGGCACGGGTGCGAGCAGCGGGACGAGGGCGGCGGGCAGCTCGGCGCGCAGCTTCTCGACGGCGGCCGCCTGGTCCCAGCCCTCCTGGGTGACGACGTAGCCGACGAGCAGCTGGTTGCCGCTGCGCGCGGTCCGCACGGCCGCCGCGGCGCCCGCGACGCCCGGCAGCGCCTGGAGGGCCGCGTCGACCTCGCCGAGCTCGATACGGCGGCCGCCGAGCTTGATCTGCTCGTCCGCGCGTCCGAGGAACACCAGCCCCTCGCGGTCGGCGCGCACCAGGTCCCCGCTGCGGTACGCCCGCTCCCAGCCCAGCGACTCCAGGGGCGCGTACTTCTCCGCGTCCTTCTCGGCGTCGAGGTAGCGGGCCAGGCCGACGCCGCCGATCACCAGCTGGCCGCTCTCGCCCAGGGACACGGGCCGGCCCGCCTCGTCCACGACGGCGAGTTCCCAGCCGTTCAGCGGCAGCCCGATGCGGATCGGCTCCTCGCCGGTCATCAGGGCCGCGCAGGCCACGACGGTGGCCTCGGTCGGCCCGTAGGTGTTCCAGACCTCGCGGCCCTCGGTGACCAGCCGCTGGGTCAGCTCGGGCGGGCAGGCCTCGCCGCCGAAGATCAGCAGACGGACGTCGTTGAGCGTCTCGGGCTCCCAGAGCGCGGCCAGGGTCGGCACGGTCGAGACGACGGTGATCTCCTGCTCCACCAGCCAGGGGCCGAGGTCGGCGCCGCTGCGGACCTGGGAGCGGGGCACGGGCACCAGGCATGCGCCGTAGCGCCAGGCCAGCCACATCTCCTCGCAGGAGGCGTCGAAGGCCACCGAGAGGCCCGCCATGACCCGGTCACCGGGACCGATCGGGTCCTCGGTCAGGAACAGGGCGGACTCGGCGTCCACGAAGGCGGCGGCGCTGCGGTGGGTGACGGCGACGCCCTTGGGCCTGCCGGTGGAGCCGGAGGTGAAGATGATCCAGGCGTCGTGCTCGACGCCGGGCCGCCGGGCGGCGGTGCGCGCCTCGGGGTCGCGGACGTCGATCGACAGCCCCGCGCCGAGGACGGCGGCGACCCGCGCCTCCCCGAACACCAGCGCGGCCCGCTCGTCCGGGTCCTCGGCGTCCACGGGCACGTAGGCGGCCCCGGCCGCGAGTACGCCGAGCACCGCGACGTACAGGTCGTTGGTCCCGGACGGCACCCGGACGCCCACCCGGTCGCCGAGGCCCACACCGGCCTCGTGGAGGCGCCGACGCAGCCGCTCGACCTCGACCGCGAGGGCGCGGTAGGTGAGCTGGGCGGCGCCGTCGTCCAGCGCGGGCTCGTCGGGGTGGGTCCGTACCGTCGCTTCGAACACGTCCACGAGCGTGCGCGGCGAGGCCGCCGCTCCCGCCGAGAAACGTGCCGTGTCCCCGAACTCCTCGCGGATCTCTTCGTCGAGCAGGCCGAGAGCACTGCTCTCGTCAGTCGCTGCCATCCGGTCCTCGCGTCTCGTTCCCGGAACCTCCGGGGGCGCCGGCGGGTCCCCAGGTCCGCCTGGGGTTGTCCGGCTCCGGCTAGGTAACAAGCCGGAAATATTAGTACGACGCTAGGACCCCGCTCGGCCGACGGCCACCGGGGAGCGGCCGTTCGGGGCGGACCCCTTGATTCTACGGCAGCCCTGACCAGGCCTTCTCCGAACGTGACGAGAGATGGGACACACAGCGTGAGGCCGGTCAACGCAGCGTGAGAACGGCCAACGCGGTGCCACCTGCGCCGAATCCGCCGGCCCGGGTCGGCGCGCGACGACGGCCGGTGCCGTGGCAGGGAGGGGAGTACGCCACGGAACCGGCCGTCGTGGTCGGGGAGGTGCGGCTCAGGCGGCCGTGACCTCGGCCCAGATGGACTTGCCCCAGGGCAGGTTGCCCACGCCCCAGCGGCCCGAGCAGAGCGCGTCCAGGATCAGCAGGCCGCGCCCGCGGTCGCGTTCGACGGAGATGGGCCGCAACCGGAGGCGGTGGTTGAGCGGATCGTGCACCTCGACCCGGGTCCGGGCGCCGTCCGTGTCGATCAGGAGGCGGACCGGGTCGTCCGGATCCGTCTCGTACCGCAGGGAGTTGGTGACCAGCTCGCAGGTGACCAGTGCGACGGCCTCGATGTGGTCACGGGAGGCGTCCGGGGTGTGGTGGTTGATGAAGTCGCTCACGAACTTCCGTGCCGCCCTGGCCGACTGGGGCTCGCTCGCCAATAACAGGACGGGCGACGGGACGACTTGCAGTGCACGGGTTTCGGTCGCGGTGCTCCGCTGGCGTTCGATCATGTAGATCCCCTCACGGGCATGTCCCAACGCAGGCACGGTGGTTCGCCATGCGAGTGCGGTCACTTTCGTATTTCCCGGATTCATGGTGCCTTCACGGCACAGTCGATAGCAATACGTCCCACAGGATGTGAAAAATTGCGCACCTCTGCGAGAGACTTGCGGCACAACCCGCCAGCCGGTGGCGAGGGTCTGGGCGGCACGGCAGACTGTCGGGCAGTTCACCGGAGAGATAGGGGGAACCCGTGAGCACGCCCACGGTGCGCCGGCGACGACTCGGTGCCAAGCTGCGCGAACTGCGCGGCGAACTCACCCTCGACGAGGTCGCGGAGCACTCCGGGGGCACGTTCGTCTCCTCGAAGCTGTCCCGGATGGAGACCGGCAAGACCGCCCCCAAGGCGGCGGACATCCAGGCACTGCTCGACCTGTACTCCGCGCTCGGCCGCGACGTGAGCGACGAGCTGGGCGCGGCCCTGATCACACTCACCAAGGAGGGCGGCCGCCGCGACTGGTGGCACTCGTACCGGGGTGTCCTCACACCGGTGTACGAGGACCTCATCAGCCTGGAGGCCGAGGCGGAGACGGTGTCCACCTGGCAGCTGGGGATGGTTCCCGGCCTGCTCCAGACCGCCGAGTACGCCCGCGAGATCATCCGGGCGACCGCCATGTCCGAGGCGGTCGAGGCACGGGTCGACGCGCTGGTCGAGGTCCGGCTGGCTCGCCAGGCCGTCCTCACCCGCGACAGCGACCCGCTGGCGCTCTGGGCGATCGTCTCCGAACAGGCGCTGCGCTGCACCACCGAGGATCCCGCCCTGATGTACGAGCAGTTGGGGCGCCTGCTTACGATGGGGCGGCGCCCGAACATCAACATCCAGGTGTTGCGCTCGGACGCCCCCCTGCACGCCGGACTGACCGGCACCTTCAGCATCCTGGGCTTCGGTCCGCACGCGGACCTGGACGTCGTCCACCAGGAAGGGCTGACCTCCGCCCTGTACATCGAGGAACGTGATCGGGTCTCCACGCACCGGGCCGCGTGGCAACGCCTCACGTCTGCCGCCGAGTCCGTCGAGGCGTCGGTGGAACTGATCACCCAGATAAGGAAGAACGAATAGCGAATGAAGCACGTTGACGACGCGTCGACTCTGCCGGTGACCTGGTGGAAGTCCTCGGCGTCCGCATCACAGTCCGACTGCGTGGAATGCGGGATCGTCGACGGGACGACGGTGGCCGTCCGCGACAGCAAGCGGCCCCACGGGCCCGCGCTGCTGCTGGGCCGGGCGGCACTCTCCGCGTTCACCTCGGCCGTGCCCCACATCGATCCCGGCAACGGCCGAATAGGCCGCCTCGGCTGACCCGCACCACTCCCGGAAAACCAAGAAACCCCTGCTCAGCAGGGGTTTCTTCGTGGTGTCCGAGGGGGGACTTGAACCCCCACGCCCGATAAAGGGCACTAGCACCTCAAGCTAGCGCGTCTGCCATTCCGCCACCCGGACAAGGTGTCTGTCGCGCGGGGTCTCCCTCGCGGCGACGAAGGAAACATTACCAGGCTTTCGGCGGTGGCCGATCACACCCCGTACCCGGCGCGGACCGGCGTGAACGGCGTGTGACGGACCGGGACCGGTCTTGGGTCCGGAGCGGTGGGAGAGAGAGGATGGCGGCAAGGATGACAGGGACCGGCCGGCAGTGACAGCGGAAGGAAGCAGCGTGAGCGAGACGGACACGGCCAGGAGCGTCACCGGCGAGGACGAGGTCGTGGACCTCTGCCGCGAGCTGATCCGCTTCGACACCAGCAACTACGGCGACCACTCCGGACCCGGCGAGCGCAAGGCCGCCGAGTGGGTGGCCGAGAAACTCGCCGAGGTCGGGCTCGAACCGGAGATCTTCGAGTCGCACCCGGGCCGCGCCTCGACGGTGGCCCGCATCGAGGGCACGGACCCGACCCGGCCCGCGCTGCTGATCCACGGCCACCTCGACGTCGTACCGGCCAACGCCGACGACTGGACCCACCACCCGTTCTCCGGCGAGGTCGCGGACGGATGCGTGTGGGGCCGCGGCGCGGTCGACATGAAGGACATGGACGCGATGACCCTGGCGGTCGTCCGCGACCGCCTGCGCAGCGGCCGCAAGCCGCCCCGCGACATCGTGCTCGCCTTCCTCGCCGACGAGGAGGCGGGCGGCACCTGGGGTGCCCGGCACCTCGTCGACCACCACCCGGACCTCTTCGAGGGCGTCACCGAGGCGATCAGCGAGGTGGGCGGCTTCTCCTTCACGGTGAGCGAGCAGCGCCGGCTCTACCTGATCCAGACGGCCGAGAAGGGCATGCACTGGATGAAGCTGAAGGTGGCCGGCACCGCCGGGCACGGCTCGATGATCCACCGGGACAACGCGATCACCGAGCTGTCCGAGGCCGTGGCCCGGCTCGGCCGGCACCGGTTCCCGGTCCGGGTCACCAAGACCACCCGGGCCTTCCTCGACGAACTCGGCGACGCGCTCGGCACCGAACTGGACCCGGAGGACATGGAGTCGACGCTGGCCCGGCTCGGCGGCATCGCCAAGCTCATCGGCGCGACCCTGAGCAACACCGCCAACCCCACCCAGCTCAACGCCGGCTACAAGGTCAACGTCATCCCGGGCGAGGCCACCGCGCACGTGGACGGCCGGTTCCTGCCGGGCCACGAGGACGAGTTCCTCGCCGACCTCGACCGGATCCTGGGCCCGCACGTGGTCCGCGAGGACGTGCACTCCGACAAGGCGGTGGAGACCTCCTTCGACGGGGCGCTGGTGGAGGCGATGCAGTCCTCGCTGCTCGCCGAGGACCCGACCGCCAAGGCGATCCCCTACATGCTCTCCGGCGGGACCGACGCGAAGTCCTTCGACGACCTCGGCATCCGCGGCTTCGGCTTCGCGCCGCTCAAGCTGCCGCCGGAGCTGGACTTCGCCGGCATGTTCCACGGCGTGGACGAAAGGGTCCCGGTGGACGGCCTGCAGTTCGGCGTACGGGTGCTCGACCGGTTCATCGACGCGTCCTGAAGACATACGCGCGGTGAAGCAGTGGCTCTGGCTAATCGGGCGGCTGTACGAGATCGACTGAGAAGAGTGAATGCGACGATAAGCTCGTATCCCCATTACTCCCTCCTCGTTACAAGTGATGCGATCCGCTACTTGGGATCGCATTGCCAACAAGGAGGAACAATGCTCAAGAAGGTCGTCGCCGCTGCGGCTGCCACTGGTGGTCTGGTTCTCGCGGGTGCGGGCCTGGCCGTCGCCGACTCGGGTGCTCAGGGCGCTGCCGTGGGCTCCCCGGGTGTCATCTCCGGCAACGTGATCCAGGTTCCGGTGCACGTCCCGGTGAACGTCTGCGGCAACACGATCTCGGTGATCGGGCTGCTGAACCCCGCCTTCGGCAACACCTGCCTCAACAAGTGACGCCGACTCCCTGAGGGGCGTCTTTCCGTCGGCCCCGGAGCGCGCGCCACGCGCTCCGGGGCCGACCGGTTTTCCCGCGGATTTTCCGCGCGGAACGCATCGGTTCAGAATCCAAGGCAGGGGGGAATTCAGAAATGCGACAGAGCACTCGCAAGGGTCTTATGACCGTGGCCGCGGCGACCGGGGTGATCGCCGCGGCGAGCGGCTACGCCCACGCCGACTCCGGGGCCGTCGGCTCCGCCACCGACTCGCCCGGCGTGCTGTCCGGCAACACGGTGCAGGCGCCGGTGCACGTTCCGGTGAACGTGTGCGGCAACACCGTGAACGTCGTCGGCGCCCTCAACCCGGCGGTGGGCAACAAGTGCGCCAACCAGGGCGGCGGGGGCGGGACGTCCGGCGGCTACGGCAACTCGGGCGGTCACGGCGGCCAGGGCGGCGCGCACGCCGGCGGTCACACCGGCGGCTCGCCCGGGGTCGGCTCCGGCAACACGGTCCAGGTGCCGATCGACGTCCCGGTCAACGTGTGCGGCAACAGCGTCAACGTGATCGGCATCGGCAACGGCGCCCTCGGCAACGACTGCGCCAACGACGGAGGCTACGGCGACCACGGTGGCAGCCACGGTGGTGGCGGCAACCATGGCGGTGGCGGTGGCCACGGTGGCGGCCACGGCGGTGGTGGCCACGGCGGTGGTGGTCATGGCGGACACGGAGGCCATGGCGGGCACGGTGGCCACGGCGGTTCCGGCGGGCACGGTGGTCATGGCGGTCACGGGGGCCATGGCGGCCACGGTGGCAACCCCGGTCACCCGGGCACTCCGGGTCACCCGGGCACTCCCGGTAACCCTGGTACCCCCGGCAACCCCGGCACGCCTGGAAACCCCGGCACTCCTGGCCACCCTGGCACTCCTGGCACTCCCGGCCACCCCGGAGGCGGGACCGTTCCGACCGGTGGGCACGGGTCGTCCGTGGTCAGCCCGGTGGGCAGCAGCTCGGTGGCCCAGCCCGGCACCGGCGCCGCGCAGCTCGCGCACACCGGCGGCGACCTGCCGCTGGGCCTCGCGCTCCCGGCGGGCGCCGGCGCGCTGCTCGCGGGAGCCGTGCTGTACCGCAAGGCGCGCGCCGCGGCCTAACGCACGGACGGTGACGCCCCGGGCAGCGGTGCGTACATACGGAGCGGGCCCCGTCGATGCGGGGCCCCTTCCGTCATGCGGAGAGTCTCACCATGTGGCACGCACCTGGCGGATGATCCGCCGGCGCAACCGCACCCTGCGGCTGCCGTCGCGCATGAGACTCAGTCGGTCCAACTCCCAGTGTCCGTACTCGGCATGGTCCGTCAGCAGACGCGTCGCCTCCTTGCGGGAGACCCCGCGAGGTACGTACACGTCGACAAATTCGTATTCCGGCATCGCATCTATTGTGCGGGCTGGTGCCCGGTACGGATAGCGTCTGCACTATGTCTGATGCTGCGCAGCCCACCGCTGCCGAGGTACGCGCCGCCGCCGAGGCGGTCAAGACCGCGCTCGACCGCCATCTGGCCGCGGTCGAACGCAGGTCGGGGGAGGACGACCCGGCTGTCTACGAGGCGTTCAACCAGCTTGCCGCGGCCGCCGAGGTCTACGACGAGCTTCTCTACGACCGTTACGACGAGGTCACACCCTTCGAGATCCCCGGTACCGAGGACTCGCTGCCACCGTACGCGGGACCCGAGGAGCCGAACGCGATCAGCGTGCTGATCCGCCGCGACTACGCCGTGGCGGAACCACAGCGGCTGCTGGCACAGGCCGAGCGGGTCGAGGCGGCGGAGTACGGCGACGGTCCGGGCGCGGACCAGGACGCCGCGGGCACCGTCCACGGGGCGCTGGGGATCCTGTTCGGCGAGTTCGAGCCGGACGAGATCGCCTCCCGGCACAAGGAGTTCGGTCTGGAGGAGGCCGACTCCACACTGTGGGTGACCGCGGCGGACGAGCCGGCCGAGCCCGGCGAGTGGCTGGAGGCCCCGTTCGAGGGCGTCGATCCGCAGCGGGTCGTGTGCCGGTTCGACGTCAGCGCGGTCTTCGACGAGGAGGACGGCGACGACGGCGAGGACACCCCGCGCGGCGAGGACTCCGACGAACTGGACGACCTCGACCTCGACGAGGACGAGGACCTGGAGCCGCTGGACGCCGAGCGCTGACCGCGCGGCTCCCGCGCGCGGACGACGGGGCCTCACGAGCCGCAGGGCCATGAGGCGCCGCCGTCCGGCGGGAGGAACGGGCGCCGCGGGCGCCCAGCGGCGTCCGGTCCTGGTCAGGCCTCGGACGCCGGCGGCACCTGGGTGCTGAGCAGGAGCGGCAGGCGGGTCGTCCGGGGCTTCGGCAGGGTCTCGGCCACCGCCCTCGGCAGGGCCTGCTCCACGCCGTGGACCACCGAGAGATGCCGCCCGGCCCGGCTGAACGCCGTGTACACCCAGGGACGGCTCAGCGCCTGGGCCGCGTCGCCGGGGAGCACCACGACCGCGGCCGGCCAGCGTGCCCCGACCGCCTGGTGGGCGGTGAGCGCCCAGCCGTGCCGTACGGCCTGCTCTACCCGCTCCCTCGGGACCACCACGGGCTCGCCCGCGCACGACAGGTGCAGTCCGTCGCCGTCCGCGTCCACCACCTGGCCGGGGACCGTACGACCCGGCGCGGGGGAGTAGGCGACCCGGTCACCGGGATCGAAGCCGCCGAAACGGCCGGGGCCCGGATTGAGCCGCTCCTTCAGGGCGGCGTTGAGGGCGCGGGTGCCGGCCGCGCCGCCGTGGCCCGGCGTGATCACCACCGTCTGCTCGGCGGGGACGCCGATGGCGCGCGGCACGGAGTCGGCGACCAGCTGCACCGTCCGGTGCACCGCCTCGCCCGCGTCCCGCACCGGCACGATCACGATCTCCTTGCCGGGCGCCTCCACCTGGCCCAGCTCACCGGCTCCGATCCCCGAGACCAGTTCGCCGAGCGGGCCGGGGTCGGGCGTGCGCGAGGCGATCTGCGGGCACACCCGGGCCGCCAGCAGGTCGGCGAAGACCCGCCCGGGCCCCGCCGACCACAGCACCGCCGGATCCCCGCTGAGCACCAGCCGGGCCCCGTCCGGCAGCGCCTCCACGATCATCGCGGCGCTCTCCACGTCCAGCTGGGGTGCGTCCAGCACGATCAGCAGGTCGAGGTCGAGGGCGCCCTCGGCGTCCCGGCCGGGCCCCTCGGCACCGGAGAGCAGACCGGCGACCGTACCGACGGGGGCCTCGCGGTCCGCGTCGCCGGCCGCCGCCCCGTCCGCCGGCCGGCGGTGTCCCTCCGGGGCGTGGACGGCGGCGAAGGCCCGCAGGCCGGCGCTCCGGGCGGCGGCCAGCAGCGCCGCCGGTTCGGCACGGGCCGCCTCGCCGCCGGTGTGCAGCACCAGGCCGTGTCCGGCGACCGCCGCCGCCAGCTCTGCCGCACCGCCGGAGGCCGTGGCGGCGGCCGCCTCCCAGGGCTCCGGGGCGTCCTTCGACAGCGAGTTGACCAGTCGGGCCAGTCCGTCGGCGAGGCTCTCCTCGGCCAGCGCGTACCGCTCCAGGCCGACCAGGACCCGGACGGGGCGCTCCTCCTCCTCGTCCTCGGGCTCGGGGGCGTGCGGGTCCAGGGCGTCCTGGAAGACCAGCGCGTCCCCCTCGGCCAGCGCGTCCTGGACGGCCGCCTCCGGGTCGGGCACCGCCCGCTGGGCCAGCGCGGCGACGAGCGCCGGCATCTCCAGCGCGGTGTGCCCGGCCAGGGCCGCCTGCTCCAGCAGCCAGCCGGTCACCGCCCGGCCGCGCCGCTCGTCGTCCGGGCCGCACTCCGCGCCGAGCAGCGCCCGCGCGAACCCGTCCGCCTGGTCCGGCCGCACACCGGAGATCCGCAGCAGCTGCCAGGGATCCTCGCGCAGCAGCGCCTCCGCGCCGTCGCCGAGGGCGGCGGCGGCCTGAGGGGCGAGCGACTCGGGCGCGCCGCCCGCGGCCAGCACCGCCCGTACCGCCGCGACCGTCTCCTCGGCGGGCGCCGCCTCGGCGGGGGCCGGCCGCGGCCGCTGCACCACCGGATCCGGCGCGGACCTCGGGCTCGGGGCGGGCTCCGGGGCCGCGAACACGGTGGCCGCGGGCCTGTCGCCGCTCTCCACCGCCCGGATCGCCGCGAGCAGGTCGGCCGCCTGGCCGCTGAGCCCGGCCCCGCTCGCGATGGGTGCCTTCTTCTCCGCCTTGCGGCGCTCGATCCGTTCCCGCTCGATCCGCTGGGCGGCCAGCTCGGCCTCGGCCTCCGACTGCTTCGCCGCCTCCGCCGCGGCGTCACCGCCGGGTGCGTCACCCGGAGCGGCCGTGCCGCCGGGCCCGCCGTCGCCGCCGTCCGTGCCGCTCGTGGCGTTCGCACGGGGACTCGCGGTCTGTGCGTCGCGCGCTTCGTCCGTGCCGGCGGTGGGGCCGTCGGCCCCCGCCGGCCCCGCGGCCGTCGTGCTTCCGTCGCCCTCGACGGCCTCGTCGGCCCCCGGCGTGGCGCCCAGCCCCGGCTCCGTGCTCACAGCGTGCTCCAGTCGTGATCGGGATAGCGGTGCACGGGCGCCGACACGTCGTCGAGCGCCCGGCAGATCTCGTCAGGAAGACTAAGGGCCTCCACTGACAATGCCGCCGTGAGCTGCTTGGCGTTGCGCGCGCCGATGATCGGCGCGGCGACGCCCGGCCGGTCCCGCACCCAGGCGAGCGCCACCTGGAGCGGCGTCACCGCGAGTCCGTCCGCCGCCGTCTGCACCGCGTCCACGATCCGGGTGGCGGTGTCGTCGAGGTACGGCGCCACGAACGGCGCCAGGTGCTCCGAGGCGCCTCGGGAGTCCGGGGGAGTGGAGTGCCGGTACTTCGCGGTCAGGACGCCCCGGCCCAGCGGGGAGGACGGCAGCAGGCCGATGCCGAGGTCGAGGGCGGCGGGCAGCACCTCGCGCTCGATGCCCCGCTGGAGCAGCGAGTACTCCAGCTGGGTGCTGGCCAGCCGGGTGCGGCTGCCGGGCGCGGCGAGCTGCCAGGTCGCCGCCTTCGCGATCTGCCAGCCGCAGAAGTTGGACACCCCGGCGTACCGCGCGCGGCCGCTGCTCACGGCCAGGTCGAGAGCCTGGAGGGTCTCCTCCAGCGGCGTGTCCGGGTCGTAGGCGTGCACGTGCCAGACGTCGACGTGGTCGGTGCCGAGGCGGGCCAGGGAGGCGTCCAGCGCGGCGAGCAGATGGCCGCGGGAGCCGTTGAAACGGCGGTCGGGGTCGGGGACGCTGCCCGCCTTCGTCGAGATGACCAGGTCCCGGCGGGGCACCAGTCCTTCCATCAGCTGCCCGAGCAGGTACTCGGCCTCCCCGTCGCCGTACACGTCCGCGGTGTCGACGAGGGTGCCGCCGGCTTCCCAGAACGCCTTCAGCATGTCCGCGGCGTCGTGCTCGTCGACGTCGCGGCCCCAGGTGAGGGTGCCGAGCCCGATCCGGGACACGCGCAGGCCGGTACGGCCGAGATGCCTCTGCTCCATGTCCGCGAGATTACTGGCCAGAGCTGGTGCGTTGGGTTGCCTGTGGACAACCGGTTCCCGCCGGAGGGCGGCGCGGCCGGCCGGCTCCGTCCACGGTCGGACCACGACCGGTGTCCCCGGCCGAAAGTCCCACGCTATGGTCTCCCGGACAGGGACGTTACTGATCGGTAAGGGGATCGGCCATGAAGCTCGGGATCAACCTCGGCTACTGGGGTGCCGGGATGGACGGGGACAACCTGGCCGTGGCGCAGGAGGCCGAGCGGCTCGGGTACGCCGTCTGCTGGGCCGCCGAGGCCTACGGCTCCGACGCCGCGACCGTGCTCAGCTGGGTCGCCGCCCAGACCGAGCGCATCGACGTCGGCTCGGCCATCTTCCAGATCCCGGCCCGGCAGCCCGCGATGACCGCGATGACCGCCGCCACGCTCGACTCGCTCTCCAAGGGCCGCTTCCGCCTCGGCCTCGGCGTCTCCGGCCCGCAGGTCTCCGAGGGCTGGTACGGCGTCAAGTTCGACAAGCCGCTCTCCCGGACCCGCGAGTACGTGGAGATCGTGCGCCGGGCGATGAGCCGCGAGCGGCTGTCGTACGAGGGCGAGCACTGGACGCTGCCGCTGCCCGGCGGTCCCGGCAAGCCGATCAAGCTGACCGTGCACCCCGAGCGCGAGCACATCCCGGTCTACATCGCCGCCATCGGTCCGAAGAACCTGGAGCAGACCGGCGAGATCGCCGACGGCGCGCTGCTGATCTTCCCCTCCGCCGACCACCTGGAGGAGACGGCCGTCAAGTACCTGCGCGCGGGGCGGGAGAAGGCCGGCCTCGGACTCGACGGCTTCGACATCTGCCCGACGCTGCCGCTCGCCCTCGGCGACGACAAGGACGTGCAGACCCTCGCCGACACCTTCCGGCCCTACACCGCGCTGTACGTCGGCGGCATGGGCAGCCGCAAGCAGAACTTCTACAACCAGCTCGCCCAGCGCATGGGATACGAGCGGGAGGCCGCCGAGATCCAGGACAAGTACCTGTCCGGGGACAAGAACGGGGCCGCGGCGGCCGTTCCGCACGACCTGATCGACCAGACCACGCTGCTGGGTTCCGTGGACCGGATCGCCGACCGGATGAAGGCCTACGCGGCGGCCGGCGTCACCACGCTGTCCCTCGCGCCCGCCGGGTTCGCCCTGGACGAGCGGCTCGCCTCGCTGCGGGCCGGCGCCGAGGCCCTGGAGCGCGCCGGTCTCGCGTAAGGGCCCCGGCGGGGCGGAAGTCCACGGCCGTGGTGGGGGCTCGGGGGGTCTTCCCCGCCACGGCCGTCACAGAGAACAACGCGCCCGCGCCCAGGCGGTTACGCCCTCGGCGCGACCCCGTCGCTCCTCCTTTCGGCCGAGTCCGTCCGCACAGCTGTTGCAGCCGTCCGGATGCGGCATTTGACTCGTTCTCTGCGGGTCCGGTGAGTCCTCCGAAGGGGTGCCCACGATGCTTTCGGCCAAGAGTCTGTTCCTGGAGATCCTGGACAACGACGAGTCCTTCCGGCTCTTCTGCTCCATCGCGGCCAGCGGAGAGGCCCAGGGCGGCTGGGAGAACGCGCGGATCGCCGCGCTGGTGCCGACGAGCGAACGCGGCCTCGCGCCGAAGATCACCCGCCACGGCGCCGACGAGGACAAGCACGGGCGCATCTTCCGCGCCCTGATGAGGAAGCGCGGGCTCACCGCCGTCCCGGTACCGCCCGACACCGACTACACGATGCTCCTGGAACGGCACGGCATCGGGCTCGCCCACGACAAGCTCAGGGACGACCGGCCGCTCACCGTTACGGACATCGTCACCTACCTCGCCCACAGCCGGGTCACCGAGCAGCGCGCCTCGGAGCAGATGGAGCTGCTGCGCAGGTACTTCGCCGACCACCCGGACCTCGGCCGCGCCGTACGGATGATCTCCGACGACGAGGACAACCACCTCGCCTACTGCCACGAGGAACTGCTGCGGTTCGCCGCCGCCGGGCACGGCCGCACGATCCAGCACACCCTGCGCGCGTGCGCGCTCGCCGAGATCCGCGTCTACCGGGACGTCAGCCTCGCCGTCATGGCCCACATGGGCCGCATCCTCGGCTGGCCGAAGGGCAGGTCCGCGCTGCTCGCCCTCGGCATCCACGCCGTCTACGCCTACGAGCGCGCCGCCGGCTGGCGCCGGATGGTCTCGCTGCGGATGCCGGAGCGCAGGAACGCCCTCGGCGGCCCCGCCACCGCCGCCCCCGAGTTCGCCTGAGCGGCGGCGGGTCCCCGCCCCGCGCGGCTCACATCCAGCCGCGGCGCTTGAACGTCCGGTACAGCACCAGCTCCAGCGCGGCCATCAGCAGGATCACCGCCGGATAGGCCCAGACCCAGTGCAGCTCGGGCATGTGGTCGAAGTTCATCCCGTAGATCCCCGCGATCAGCGTGGGCACGGCCGCCATCGCAGCCCACGCGGAGATCTTCCGCATGTCGTCGTTCTGCCGCACGCTCATCTGCGCGAGATGGGCGCTGAGGACGTCGGACACCAGCCGGTCCAGGCCCTCCACGCCCTCGTTCACGCGCAGGAGATGGTCGTTGACGTCCCGGAAGAACGGGCGGGCGTCCTCGCGCACGAAGGGCACCGCCGCGCCGGCGCCGTACTGGCCCACTCCCGCCAGCTTCGTCATGGGCATCGACAGCGGCACGGTGGCCCGGCGGAACTCCAGGATCTGCCGCTTGAAGGTGTAGATCCGCGACGCGGTGTGCCGGGAGCCGCCGCCGCTCGGCGAGAACACCTCGGCCTCCAGCTCCTCCAGGTCGTTCTGCAGCTCGGTCGAGACCTCCAGGTAGTTGTCGACGACCGCGTCGGAGATCGAGTACAGCACCCCGGTCGGACCGTGCTTGAGCAGCTCGTGCTGCTCCTCCAGGTGGCGCCGGATGTCCCCGAGCGGCGAGGGCGTCCCGTGGCGCACAGTGACCACGAAGGAGTCCCCGATGAAGATCATCAGCTCGCCGGAGGTCACCGTGTCGCTCTTCGGCTCGTACGTGACCGGCTTCAGGACGACGAACAGCGAGTCGTCGTACACCTCCAGCTTGGGCCGCTGGTGGGCGGTCAGGGCGTCCTCGACCGCCAGCGGATGCAGCCCGAACTCATCGGTGACCAGGTCGAACTCGTGCTCCGTCGGCTCGTACAGACCGATCCAGAGGAAACTGTCGCCACGCGCGCGTGCCTCCGCGAGGGCGTCGGAGAAGTCCTGCGGGGTCTCCGTCCGCTCCCCGTCCCGGTAGATGGCACAGTCCACGATCACGGAGCGTATTCTCCCGTCGCCCGGCCGCCGGCGCACGTCGGCGAGCGCCTACCCTGGGCCGCATGCCCACGCTGATCCTCGTAAGGCACGGACGGTCCACCGCCAACACCTCCGGGCTGCTCGCCGGCTGGACGCCCGGCGTCGCCCTCGACGAGCGCGGCACCGCCCAGGCCGCCGCGCTGCCCGGCCGGCTCGCCGGACTGCCGATCTCCGAGGTCGTCGCCAGCCCCCTGCAGCGCTGCCAGGAGACGATCCGCCCGCTGCTGGACGCCCGTCCCGGTCTCACCGCCCACTCCGACGAGCGGATCGGCGAGGCCCACTACGGCGACTGGTCCGGCCGCAAGCTCGCCGAACTCAAGGACGAGCCGCTCATGGACGTGGTGCAGGCGCACCCGTCGGCGGCGGCGTTCCCGGGCGGCGAGTCCATGCGCGCCATGCAGGCCCGCGCCGCCGAGGCCGTACGCGAGTGGAACGCGCGCGTGGAGCGCGACCACGGCGCCGACGCCGTCTACCTGATGTGCTCGCACGGCGACATCATCAAGTCGCTCGTCGCGGACGCGCTCGGACTGCATCTCGACCTCTTCCAGCGGATCTCCGTCGAACCGTGTTCCATCACCGCGATCCGTTACACCCGTCTGCGGCCGTTTCTCGTTCGTCTCGGGGACACCGGGGATTTCGCCTCCCTTGCCCCCCGCGAGGAACCCGCGGGCGAAGACGCACCGGTCGGTGGCGGTGCCGGCGCGCCGTGATCGTCAGCCGCAGTAGGGTGAAGCGGTCCACCCCGTCACCGACCGGCACCCCGCACGGCCGGCCGCCCTTCTGAGCCCACGCACTCTCGATTCCCATGGAGACAGGACGTGTCCCGTCAGGTGTTCCTCTACGATCCGCCGGACCGCTTCGTGGCGGGCACCGTCGGACTGCCCGGACGCCGTACGTTCTTCCTCCAGGCCACGGCCGGCCCCCGGACGACCAGCGTGGCCCTGGAGAAGACCCAGGTCGCCGCACTCGCCGAACGCATGGACGAACTCCTCGACGAGGTCGTCCGGCGCAGCGGCGGCAACGCGGCCGTCCCCGCCGTCGCACCCACCGAGATCGCCGACAGCGCCCCGCTGGACTCTCCCGTCGAGGAGGAGTTCCGCGTCGGCACCATGGCGCTCGCCTGGGACGGTGAGGAAGAGCGCATGATCGTCGAGGCGCAGGCCCTGGTGGAGCTGGACGCCGACTCCGAGGAGGACCTCGCCGAGGCCGAGGAGCGGCTCCTGCAGGACGAGGAGAACGGGCCCCCGATGCTGCGGGTCCGGTTGACCGGCGCGCAGGCCAGGGCCTTCGCCAAGCGCGCCCTGGACGTCGTCAACGCCGGGCGGCCGCCGTGCCCGCTGTGCAGCCTCCCGCTCGACCCGGAAGGACACGTATGTCCGCGCCAGAACGGATACCGCCGCGGAGCGTGACCGCCGCCGACCTGCTCGCCCACGGTGAGCTGAAGGTACGCGGACGCATCCGCGACGCCTCCAACGCGGCCCTGTTCTGCACGGTCGCGTACGACGGCGAGGAAGCGTCCTGCGTCTACAAGCCGGTCGCCGGGGAACGCCCGCTGTGGGACTTCCCCGACGGCACCCTCGCCCAGCGCGAGGTCGCCGCCTACGAGGTCGCCGCGGCCACCGGCTGGGACCTGGTCCCGCCCACCGTGCTGCGCGACGGGCCGTACGGGGAGGGCATGTGCCAGCTCTGGATCGACGTCGACCCCGAGAGCGCCGACCTGCTCGCCCTGGTCGACGCCGAGGAGCCGGAGCCGGGCTGGAAGGCGATCGGGTTCGCCGAGGTCGGCGAAGGGAAGACGGCGCTGCTGGTGCACGCCGACGACGACCGGCTGCGCCGGCTCGCCGTCCTCGACGCCGTGATCAACAACGCCGACCGCAAGGGCGGCCATCTGCTGCCCACCGCCGACGGGCGCCTGTACGGCATCGACCACGGGGTCACCTTCAACGCCGACAACAAGCTGCGCACGCTGCTGTGGGGCTGGGCGGGGGAGCCGCTCACCGCGGAGGCCGTCCAGACCCTCACAGGGCTGCGTGAGGCCCTCGGCGGGGCGCTGGGGACCCGGCTGGCCGAGCTGATCACCGCCGTCGAACTCGACGCCACGCGCGCGCGGGTCGACGCGCTGCTCGCCACCGGCGTCCACCCGGAACCGAGCGGAGAGTGGCCGGCCATCCCGTGGCCGCCCGTGTGACCGGCCCGCAGCACATCGCGAACGCAAGATCAAGAGGGCCTTCCCGGCCATCTGGCCTGGTCCGGTTCGTATACCGAACTCGGGTCCGGTTACGCTCATGTACATGCATGCCTGGCCCGCTTCCGAGGTCCCCGCCCTGCCTGGTCAGGGCCGCGACCTGAGGATCCACGACACCGCGACCGGCGGCCTCGTCACCCTCGACCCCGGTCCCGTCGCCCGAATCTACGTCTGCGGCATCACGCCGTACGACGCCACCCACATGGGGCACGCGGCCACCTACAACGCGTTCGACCTCGTGCAGCGCGTGTGGCTCGACACCAAGCGCCAGGTGCACTACGTCCAGAACGTCACGGACGTCGACGACCCGCTCCTGGAGCGCGCCGAGCGCGACGGCGTCGACTGGGTCGCCCTCGCCGAGCAGGAGACGACCCTCTTCCGCGAGGACATGACCGCCCTGCGGATGCTGCCGCCGCGGCACTACATAGGCGCCGTCGAGGCCATACCCGGCATCGTGCCGCTCGTCGAGCGGCTGCGGGACCTCGGTGCCGCCTACGAGCTCGAAGGCGACATCTACTTCTCCGTCGGGTCCGACCCGCACTTCGGTCAGGTCTCGAACCTCGACGCCGCCGCCATGCGGCTGCTGTCCGCCGAACGCGGCGGCGACCCGGACCGTCCCGGCAAGAAGAACCCGCTCGACCCGATGCTGTGGATGGCCGCCCGCGAGGGCGAACCCAGCTGGGACGGCGGCTCCCTCGGACGCGGCCGGCCGGGCTGGCACATCGAGTGCGTCGCCATCGCCCTCGACCACCTCGGCATGACCTTCGACGTCCAGGGCGGCGGCTCCGACCTCGCCTTCCCGCACCACGAGATGGGCGCCTCGCACGCCCAGGTGCTCACCGGCGAGTTCCCGATGGCCAAGGCGTACGTCCACGCCGGCATGGTCGGGCTCGACGGCGAGAAGATGTCCAAGTCCCGCGGCAACCTGGTCTTCGTCTCCCGGCTGCGCCGCGACGGCGTCGACCCGGCCGCCATCCGCCTCGCCCTGCTCTCCCACCACTACCGCGCCGACTGGGAGTGGACCGACCAGGTCCTGGCCGACGCGGTGGCCCGCCTGGACCGCTGGCGGGCCGCGGTCTCCCGCCCGGACGGCCCGCCGGCCGAGGCCCTGGTGGAGGAGGTCCGCGAGGCCCTGAGCAACGACCTGGACGCCCCTTCCGCACTGGCGGCGGTCGACCGCTGGGCAGCACTCCAGGAGGAGAGCGGCGGCACGGACACGGGCGCGCCGGGAGTCGTCTCCCGGGCGGTGGACGCGCTGCTGGGCGTGGCCCTCTAGGAAGCGCCGCCGGCTCCCCGCGCCCCGCGAGGGGCGCCGGGGGCCCCGGCCGGAGGAATCGCGGGGGGCCGCCGCCGGAGCGCGGACGGCACCCGACCGACAGCAGGGGCGGTACGCGTCACGCGTACCGCCCCTGTCCGTCGTCTCAGTCCTCGGAGGTGTCCTCGCCGTCCGGCCCCGGCTCCACGTCCCCGGAACTTCCGGTGCTCCCGGGCGTGTCGGGCTTCGGCGGCCTGGGCGGCCGGGCCCTGCCGCCCGGACTGTCCCGCAGGTAGGGCGCGCTGTCGGTGCCGTCCGCCGTGGCATGGCCACCGGTCGGCGGATTCACGTCCCGGCGCCGCAGATAGCGCTCGAACTCGCGGGCGATCGCCTCGCCCGACGCCTCCGGCAGCTCGGCGGTGTCCCGGGCCTCCTCCAGCGTCTGCACGTACTCCGCGACCTCGGTGTCCTCGGCGGCCAGCTGGTCCACGCCGACCTGCCAGGCGCGCGCGTCCTCGGGCAGCTCGCCCAGCGGGATCCGCAGGTCGAGCAGGTCCTCCAGACGGTTGAGCAGCGCCAGTGTCGCCTTCGGGTTGGGCGGCTGGGAGACGTAGTGCGGGACGGCCGCCCAGAGCGAGACCGCCGGGACGCCCGCGTGCGTGCAGGCCTCCTGGAGGACGCCGACGATGCCCGTCGGACCCTCGTACTTGGTCTCCTCCAGGTCCATCCGCTGGGCCAGGTCGGAGTCGGAGGTGACCCCGCTGACCGGCACCGGACGCGTGTGCGGCGTGTCGCCCAGCAGGGCGCCCAGGACCACCACCAGTTCCACGCCGAGTTCATGGGCGAAGCCGAGCAGCTCATTGCAGAACGAGCGCCAGCGCATGGACGGCTCGATGCCTCTCACCAGCACCAGGTCGCGCGGTTTGTCGCCGCCGACGCGGACCACCGACAGCCGTGTGGTCGGCCAGGTGATCTTGCGCACGCCCGCGTCCATCCACACCGTGGGACGGTTGACCTGGAAGTCGTAGTAGTCCTCGGCGTCAAGGGCCGCGAACACCTCTCCCTTCCATTCCCGCTCCAGATGCGCGACCGCGGTGGAGGCGGCGTCGCCGGCATCGTTCCAGCCTTCGAACGCGGCCACCATGACTGGGTCGATCAGCTCGGGAACCCCCTCCAGCTCGATCACCCAGCGCCTCCTTCCGACGTACCCTCGCCTACGCCCCAACCTTACGGCGTCCGGCGGGGGCGCCCGCAGCCCCCTTGTACGGGGGAGTGAACGGATCACTGCCCCGTTCACCACCGTCGAACACCCTGATCCGGCGAGGAACCGGTCACGCGCGGTAAGCGCTTCACAGGCTGCTGCGCAGCCACTGCTCCACGCTCGCGATGTGCACGGTCGCCCAGGAACGGGCCGCCTCCGCGTCCCGGTCCCGCAGCGCGGCCAGGATCGCCCGGTGCTCGCGCAGGGTCCGGGCCACCGCGTCCTCCTGGGTCAGCCCGCGCCAGATCCGGGCCCGGGTGGTCGGCCCCGACAGGCCGTCAAGGAGCGAGCAGAGCACCGAGTTCCCGGAGCTCTGCACGATGACCCGGTGGAACTCCAGGTCGCAGGCGACCAGTTCCTCCACCGACGGCGCGCCGCCCAGGGCGTCCAACTGGGCCGCCAGCGCGTCCAGTTGCTGCTCGCCGATCCGGGAGGCGGCCATCGCGGTGGCGGCCGGCTCCAGGATCCGGCGCACCGCCAGGAACTCCAGGACCGTGTCGTCGCGGTGGAAGTCGACGACGAAGCTCATCGCCTCCAGGAGCAGTTGCGGGTCCAGGCTGGTGACGTAGGTGCCGTCGCCCTGCCGTACGTCCAGGATCCGGATCAGCGACAGGGCCCGCACCGCCTCCCGCAGCGAGTTGCGGGACAGGCCCAGTTCCGCGGCGAGTTCGCTCTCCTTCGGCAACCGGTCTCCGGGGCGCAGCGCACCGGAGACGATCATGTCCTTGATCTTCTCGATCGCCTCGTCGGTGACCGCCATACCGGCCTCCTCGCGCCCTGGACATCCGATGACTGCGTCACATTATGCGACCTGGTCAGGCCTCGGGAACCGGGTTCCGCCGCGGATCCGCCGACGTGCGCGGCGGCGCCCCGCGGGACGCGGCCTCACTCGGCGTCGAACCACTCCCGGCCGGCCGCCCAGTGCCGTACCCAGCCGGCGAACCCCGGCGCGGCCGTGGTGGACCCGAACTCCGCGCCGAACGGCATCGCGCCCTCGCCGGTGACCAGCCAGACGTGCCCCCGGTGCGCACCGGTCACCACCAGGTGCCAGTGCATGCCGCAGCCGTCGGTGCCCAGCGATATCGAGCCGTGGTGGGCGACGCGCACGGTCGCGGCGTCCCGCTCACCGGGGTCCTCGCAGGGCTCGTCCTCCCAGATCCAGGCCCGGGTGAGCGGGAACGGCAGGCCGGGCTGCTGGTACTCGGCGGTCCTCGCCAGCTCCCACAGGCCGTACTCCGGCGGCCCCTGGTACGACCCGTCCGTCAGCTCGGCCACGCACGTGCGGTACGGCTCCGGCAGCACCACCCCGTGCCGCGCCTCGAAGGCGTGCACCCCCGCCCAGCCGAGGGCCGGCGCGGCGCCGTCGGCCACGCCGAACGCCTCGCGCAGGGCGGCCAGTTCGGCCGGATCGGCCTGTTCGGTGTTCATGCGCCCATGGAAGCACCCGGCACTGACAGCGGGTGCGCGAAGGGGGCGGCTCCCTAGGGGAGGGGAGCCGCCCCCTCGCTGACCCGGCCCCGGTACGGCGGGGACGGGATCCCGGCGGCCGCCGGACCGGTCAGGAGGTCCGGCGCGCCGCCCGTGTCCTGGCCGTCTCGCGGCGGCTCACTTCTTGTCGAGCAGGTCCTGGACCTTCGCCCTGACGTCGTCCGTGGCCAGGCCGCGGATCGTCAGCGTGGTCCGGCGGCGCAGCACGTCGTCCGTGGTCTCGGCCCACTCGTGGTCGCGGGCCCAGACGACCTGCGCCCAGATCTCCGGGGCGTCCGGGTGGACGCGCTCGGCCAGCTCCGGGTGCTCGTTGGCGATCCGGGCTATGTCGAAGGCCAGCGAACCGTAGTGCGTGGCCAGGTGCTTGGCCGTGTCGGCGGCCATCCGCGGGCCGGGGGCCGGGTTGTCCACCAGCAGGCGGTGGGCGACCGCGCGCGGGTTGGCGACACCGGGCAGCGGCAGCTTCTTCGGCAGCGAGGCGATCGGCTCGAAGTCGTCGCCCAGCGGGTGGCCCGGCAGCGCCTCCAGCTTCTCCATGACGGTGCGGCCGATGTGCCGGAAGGTGGTCCACTTGCCGCCCGCCACGGACAGCATGCCGCCCCGGCCCTCGGTCACCACGGTCTCCCGCTTGGCCTTGGCGGTGTCGCCGGGGCCGCCCGGCAGCACCCGCAGGCCCGCGAAGGCGTAGGTGATCAGGTCACGGCTGAGCTGCTGGTCGCGGACCGAGAACGCGGCCTCGTCCAGGATCTGCGCGGTGTCCTTCTCGGTGACGGAGACGTCCGCCGGGTCGCCCTCGTACTCCTCGTCGGTGGTGCCGAGCAGGAGCATGTCCTCCCAGGGGAGGGCGAAGGTGATCCGGTACTTGTCGATGGGGGTCGCCAGGGCGGCCTTCCACGGAGCCGTCCGCTTCAGGACCAGGTGCGCGCCCTTCGACAGCCGGATGGACGGGGCCGCGTTCGGGTCCTCCATGCGGCGCAGGTGGTCGACCCAGGGGCCGGTCGCGTTGAGCACCAGCCGCGCGTTGACGCCGAACTCCTCGCCGGAGACCGCGTCCTTCAGGTCGGCGCCCGTGACCCGGCCCTTGGTGAAGCGCAGACCGGTGACCTGGGCGTGGTTGAGGACGACCGCGCCCGCCTCGACGGCCGCGCGGACCGTCATCAGCGCCATGCGGGCGTCGTTCATCTGGTCGTCGCCGTACACGGCCACGGCCTTGAGGTTCTCGGTGCGCAGCTCCGGCACGTCCCGCTGGGCCCGGGAGGGCGAGAGCAGGTGGCCGACGCCGTCACCGAACGCGGAGAGCGCGGAGTAGGCGAAGACGCCCGCCCCGAGCTTCGCGGCGCCGTGCGGACCGCCCTTGTACACGGGGAGGTAGAACGTGAGCGGGTTCGCCAGGTGGGGAGCCACCTGGCGGGAGACCGCACGGCGTTCGAAGTGGTTCTCCGCCACCAGCTTCACCGCGCCGGTCTGCAGGTAGCGCAGACCGCCGTGGAGGAGCTTGGAGGAGGCGGAGGAGGTGGCGCCGGCGAAGTCGCCGGCGTCGACCAGGGCCACCCTGAGGCCGGACTGCGCGGCGTGCCAGGCGGTGGAGATGCCCAGGATGCCGCCGCCGATCACAAGAAGGTCGTACGACGCCTTGGTGAGCTGCTCCCGGGTCTCGGCCCGGCTCGGCAGCGAGCCGGAGGCCGGGTGCGTTCCCAGGGCGGGCACGGACTGCAGGGTGGACTGACTGGTCATGTCGGGTTCTTACTCCTCGTCAGAGCTCGATCGTGAGAGCGTGCGCGCTCTCGTCAGCTCTCGTCGTCGATCCAGCCCATGGTCCGGTCGACGGCCTTGAGCCAGTTCTTGTACTCACGGTCGCGGGTCTCCGCGTCCATGCGGGGGGTCCACTCGGCGGCCCGGCGCCAGTTGGCGCGCAGCTCGTCGGTGCTGGACCAGAAGCCGACGGCGAGGCCGGCGGCGTAGGCGGCGCCGAGGCAGGTGGTCTCGGCGACCATCGGGCGCACCACCGGTGCGTCGAGGACGTCGGCGAGCTGCTGCATCAGCAGGTTGTTGGCGGTCATGCCGCCGTCCACCTTCAGGGCCACCAGCTCGTCGCCGGAGTCCTTGACCATGGCGTCCGCGATCTCGCGGGTCTGCCAGGCGGTGGCCTCCAGGACGGCGCGGGCCAGGTGCGCCTTGGTGACGTACCGGGTCAGGCCGGCGATCACACCGCGGGCGTCGGAGCGCCAGTGCGGGGCGAACAGACCGGAGAAGGCCGGCACGAAGTAGGCGCCGCCGTTGTCCTCGACCGAGAGCGCGAGCGTCTCGATCTCGGCCGCGGTGGAGATCAGCCCCATCTGGTCGCGCATCCACTGCACCAGCGAGCCGGTGACGGCGATCGAGCCCTCCAGCGCGTAGACCGTCGGCTCTTCGCCGATCTTGTAGCCGACCGTGGTCAGCAGGCCCGCGTAGGAGTTGATGATCTTGTCACCGGTGTTCATCACCATGAAGGTGCCGGTGCCGTAGGTGGACTTGGTCTCGCCCTCGGAGAAGCAGGTCTGGCCGAACAGGGCCGCCTGCTGGTCGCCGAGCGCGGAGGCGACCGGGATGCCGCCGAGCAGGTCGCCGAGCGGACCGCCGGTGACCTCGCCGTAGACCTCGGCGGAGGAGCGGATCTCGGGCAGGATCCGCAGCGGCACGCCGATGGACTCGGCGATCTTCTCGTCCCACTGCATGGTGTGCAGGTTCATCAGCATGGTGCGGGAGGCGTTGGTCACGTCGGTGAAGTGCTTGCCGCCGTCGACACCGCCGGTCAGGTTCCAGATGACCCAGGTGTCCATGGTGCCGAAGAGGATGTCGCCCGCCTCGGCGCGCTCCTTGAGGCCCTCGACGTTGTCGAGCAGCCAGCGGGCCTTGGGGCCGGCGAAGTAGGAGGCCAGCGGGAGGCCGGTCTCGCGGCGGAAGCGGTCCTGGCCGACGTTGCGGCCCAGCTCGCGGCAGAGGGCGTCGGTCCGGGTGTCCTGCCAGACGATGGCGTTGTAGACCGGCTCACCGGTGTTCTTGTCCCACAGCACGGTGGTCTCGCGCTGGTTGGTGATGCCGATGGCCTTGATGTCGTCGCGGGTGATGCCGGCCTTCTGGACGGCTCCGGCGACGACTTCCTGGACGTTGGTCCAGATCTCGTTGGCGTTGTGTTCGACCCAGCCCGGCTTGGGGAAGATCTGCTCGTGCTCCTTCTGGTCGACCGAGACGATACGGCCGTCCTTGTCGAAGACGATGCAGCGGCTGGAGGTCGTGCCCTGGTCGATCGCGGCGATGAACGGGCCTGCGGTGTGGGCGTCGGTCACTGTGTGCTCCTCGAAGATCCGTGGGGTGGGGCGGTACGTCTGCTGCGTCAGCCGTGGTGCGGAGATCTGCTTCTAAGCAAAGGCGACGTTGTAGATACCCGCGGCTATCGCTCCGCCGATCAGCGGACCGACCACCGGGATCCAGGCGTAGCTCCAGTCGGAGCCGCCCTTGTTGGGCAGGGGGAGCAGTGCGTGCACGATGCGGGGGCCGAGGTCACGGGCCGGGTTGATGGCGTACCCCGTCGGACCGCCGAGCGAGAGACCGATGGAGACGACGACCAGCGCGGTGATCAGACCGCCCAGGACGCCGAGGCCGTCGCCGTTGCCGTTGAGGCCCTGGGTGAGGACCGCCAGGATCAGTACGACGGTGCCGATGATCTCGGTGGCGAGGTTCTGCACCACGTTCCGGATCTCCGGGCCGGTGGAGAAGATGCCGAGGACCGGGCCCGCGCCCTTCTCCTCGGCCTCGACGGCCTTGGCCGCGGTGGCCTGGGCGCCGGGACCGCCGACGATCTCGCGGTCGGTGAGGTGCGCGTGGAACTGGCCGTAGTAGGCGGCCCACACCAGGGCCGCGCCGATCATCGCGCCGAGCAGCTGGCCCGCGAAGTAGACCGGAACGTTGCTCCAGTCGCTGTTCTTGATCGCGAGGGCGACGGTGACGGCCGGGTTGAGATGGGCGCCGGACAGCGGTCCGGAGATGTAGACCGCCGTCATGACGGCGAAGCCCCAACCGAAGGCGATGGCGAGCCAGCCGGCGTTGCGGGCCTTGGAGGCCTTGAGCGTGACGGCGGCGCACACGCCGCCGCCGAGCAGGATGAGTACGGCGGTACCGATGGTCTCGCCGATGAAGATGTCGGAGCTGGACACCCGCGACTCCTTTGTCCTTCGTCCAGGGAAGCCGAACCCCGAGTCCCGTCGGGGTGTTGGCGCCCTCGTGGGTGAGAGCGATTCCGGCCCTTGGCGTTGTCACACTCTAGCGCGTATTGCCGGTAGGTGTTCGACAATGCCGACCGATGGACGGGAGTCTCGCCCCGGTGTTACGCATGCGTCAAGAGTTCTGTTACGGAAAGCGCGATCGTTATTGATCGGTGAATTGGCCTTATGTCCTGTTCTGTCCGCATAAGGGTACGACTGAGGCCGGTCCGCCGACAGGCGGACCGGCCTCGGGGGTGGTCAGGGGCGCGCGGTCAGAACCGTCCGCCGCCCAGGTCCCGCGACACCGCGCGGGCGCAGTCCCGTACCGCGGCGATCAGCTCGGGCCGCAGCTCCCCGTCCTTGCGCAGCCGTTCCACCGCGCCCGTGATGCCCACCGCGCCCACCGGCATCCGCCTGCGGTCGTGGATGGGCGCCGCGATCGACGCCACGCCCTCCCAGGTCTCCTCCACGTCCGCCGCGTACCCCCGCGCGCGCGTGATGTCCAGGACGTGCTCGAAGGCGTCCAGGTCGCAGGTCGTGCGGTCGGTGAAGGGTTTGCGGTCGGCCTCCAGGGCCTCGCTGTGCGCCACCGGGTCGTAGGCCGACAGCACCTTGCCGAGGGCCGTGGAGTGCAGCGGCTGCATCGCCCCGATCTCCAGCACCTGCCGGCTGTCGTCGGGCCGGAACACGTGGTGCACGATCAGCACGCCCTGCTGGTGCAGGACGCCCAGGTGGACGCTCTCCCCGCTGGACCTGGCCAGGTCGTCGGTCCACACCAGCGCCCGTGCCCGCAGCTCGTGCACGTCCAGGTAGGTGGTGCCCAGCCGCAGCAGCTCGGCGCCCAGCTGATAGCGCCCCGAGGCCTCGTCCTGCTCGACGAACCCCTCCAGCTGGAGGGTGCGCAGGATGCCGTGCGCGGTGCCTTTGGCCAGACCCAGTGACGAGGCGATGTCGGACAGGCCGAGCCGTCGCTCGCCGCCCGCCAGCAGTCGCAGCATCGCGGCCGCCCGTTCGAGCGACTGGATGTTCCGTGCCATCGCAGTCCTGCCTCCGTCCCCTACGGCCATCGCCGTAAGACTGCCGTAACCGTCGTTCGGCAATGTCGAACACTACCGGTCGATGTCGACTCTCCGCTAATGGTCGATCGACACCCGTTACACCAGGCGTGGTCCGCGCTTACCCCGCGTGTCGCCCGCGGGGCACCGGCCGAGGACCGGGTTCCCGCGCGCGGCGCGTACGCCGTGGTGGGCGACATACTCGCCCATCCGGCACCTCACCTGCTCCCTCACTCGTCCGCCACATGGACGTCCTGCCCATCCGGGCCGCCACCCGGTTAGGCTGGCGCAGTGCGTCCGCCGGGCCCGGCCCGGTGGACCGCATAGCCGACAGCCGTCGCATCCAAGGGAGCCCTTCATGGCCTCGTCGCCACTGTCCCCTGCCGCCGACAGCCGGACCCGTGTGTCCGCGCTCCGCGAGGCGCTCGCCACCCGGGTGGTGGTCGCCGACGGAGCCATGGGCACCATGCTCCAGGCCCAGGACCCCACCCTGGACGACTTCCAGCAGCTCGAAGGCTGCAACGAGATCCTCAACGTGACCCGCCCCGACATCGTGCGCTCGGTCCACGAGGCCTACTTCGACGCGGGCGTGGACTGCGTCGAGACCAACACCTTCGGCGCCAACCACGCCGCGATGGCCGAGTACGACATCCCCGAGCGCGTCCACGAGCTGTCCGAGGCCGGCGCCCGCATCGCCCGGGAGACCGCCGACGCCTACTTCGCGAAGGACGGCCGCCGGCGCTGGGTGCTCGGCTCCATCGGCCCCGGCACCAAGCTGCCGACCCTCGGCCACATCGGGTACACCACCATCCGCGACGCCTTCCAGCTGAACGCCGAGGGCCTCATCGAGGGCGGCGCCGACGCGCTGATCGTGGAGACCACCCAGGACCTGCTCCAGACCAAGGCCGCCGTGATCGGCGCCCACCGCGCCCGCGAGATCGCCGGCCTGGACGTCCCGATCATCGTCTCCGTGACCGTCGAGACGACCGGCACCATGCTGCTCGGCTCCGAGATCGGCGCCGCGCTCACCGCGCTGGAGCCGCTCGGCATCGACATGATCGGCATGAACTGCGCCACCGGCCCCGCCGAGATGAGCGAGCATCTGCGCTACCTCTCCCGGCACTCCCGCATCAAGCTGTCCTGCATGCCCAACGCCGGCCTGCCCGTCCTCGGCAAGGACGGCGCCAGCTACCCGCTCACCGCCGCCGAGCTGGCCGACGCCCACGAGACCTTCGTACGGGACTACGGCCTCTCCCTGATCGGCGGCTGCTGCGGCACCACGCCCGAGCACCTGCGCCAGGTCGTCGAGCGGGTCCGGGGCGTCACGCCGCCCGAGCGCAGCCCGCGCCCCGAGCCCGGCGCCGCCTCCCTCTACCAGACCGTGCCGTTCCGGCAGGACACCTCGTACCTGGCCATCGGCGAGCGCACCAACGCCAACGGTTCCAAGAAGTTCCGCGAGGCCATGCTCGACGCCCGCTGGGACGACTGCGTGGAGATGGCGCGCGAGCAGATCCGCGAGGGCGCCCACATGCTGGACCTCTGCGTGGACTACGTCGGCCGGGACGGCGTCGCCGACATGCGGGAGCTGGCCGGCCGCTTCGCGACCGCCTCCACCCTGCCGATCGTCCTGGACTCCACCGAGGTCCCGGTCATCCAGGCCGGCCTGGAGAAGCTCGGCGGCCGCGCCGTCATCAACTCCGTCAACTACGAGGACGGCGACGGGCCGGAGTCCCGCTTCGCCAAGGTCACCACCCTGGCGCGCGAGCACGGCGCCGCGCTGATCGCGCTGACCATCGACGAGGAGGGCCAGGCCCGCACTCCGGAGAAGAAGGTCGAGATCGCCGAACGGCTGATCGATGACCTGACCGGGAACTGGGGCATCCTCGAGTCGGACATCCTCATCGACACCCTGACCTTCACCATCTGCACCGGCCAGGAGGAGTCCCGCGGCGACGGCATCGCCACCATCGAGGCGATCCGCGAACTCAAGCGCCGCCACCCGGACGTGCAGACCACGCTCGGCCTGTCCAACATCTCCTTCGGCCTCAACCCGGCGGCCCGCATCCTGCTCAACTCCGTCTTCCTCGACGAGTGCGTCAAGGCGGGCCTGGACTCGGCGATCGTGCACGCGAGCAAGATCCTGCCGATCGCCCGGTTCTCCGAGGAGGAGGTGCGGACCGCCCTCGACCTCGTCTACGACCGCCGCGCCGAGGGCTACGACCCGCTCCAGAAGCTGATGGCCCTCTTCGAGGGCGCCACCGCCAAGTCCCTCAAGGCCGGCAAGGCCGAGGAACTGGCCGCGCTCCCGCTGGACGAGCGCCTCAAGCGACGCATCATCGACGGCGAGAAGAACGGCCTGGAGGCCGACCTCGACGCGGCCCTCCAGGACCGCCCCGCCCTCGACATCGTCAACGAGACCCTGCTGGACGGCATGAAGGTCGTCGGCGAGCTGTTCGGCTCCGGCCAGATGCAGCTGCCGTTCGTCCTCCAGTCCGCCGAGGTCATGAAGTCCGCGGTCGCCTACCTCGAACCGCACATGGAGAAGTCGGACGCCGAGGGCAAGGGCACCATCGTGCTGGCCACCGTGCGCGGCGACGTCCACGACATCGGCAAGAACCTCGTCGACATCATCCTGTCCAACAACGGCTACAACGTCGTCAACCTCGGCATCAAGCAGCCCGTCTCCGCGATCCTGGAGGCCGCCGACGAGCACCGGGCCGACGTCATCGGCATGTCCGGCCTGCTGGTCAAGTCCACGGTGATCATGAAGGAGAACCTGGAGGAGCTGAACCAGCGCGGCCTGGCCGCCAGTTACCCGGTGATCCTGGGCGGCGCCGCCCTCACCCGGGCCTACGTCGAGCAGGACCTGCACGAGATCTACGAGGGCGAGGTCCGCTACGCGCGCGACGCCTTCGAGGGCCTGCGCCTGATGGACGCGCTCATCGGCGTCAAGCGCGGGGTGCCCGGCGCCAGCCTGCCGGAGCTGAAGCAGCGCCGGGTCCGGCCGGCCGCCACCGCCGAGGTCGAGGAACGGCCCGAGGAGGGCCACGTCCGCTCCGACGTCGCCGTCGACAACCCGGTGCCCGCCCCGCCGTTCTGGGACACCCGCGTCATCAAGGGCATCCAGCTCAAGGAGTACGCGAGCTGGCTCGACGAAGGCGCCCTCTTCAAGGGCCAGTGGGGTCTCAAGCAGGCCCGCACCGGCGAGGGACCGACGTACGAGGAACTCGTCGAGACCGACGGCCGGCCCCGGCTGCGCGGCCTGCTGGACCAGCTCCAGACCGAGAACCTGCTGGAAGCCGCCGTGGTCTACGGCTACTTCCGGTGCGTCTCCAAGGACGACGACCTGATCATCCTGGACGAGAGCGGCAACGAGCGGACCCGGTTCACCTTCCCCCGCCAGCGCCGCGGCCGCCGGCTGTGCCTCGCCGACTTCTTCCGTCCCGAGGAGTCGGGCGAGACGGACGTGGTCGGCCTCCAGGTCGTCACCGTCGGCTCCCGCATCGGCGAGCAGACCGCCCGGCTCTTCGAGGCCAACTCCTACCGCGACTACCTCGAACTGCACGGCCTGTCCGTCCAGCTGGCCGAGGCGCTCGCCGAGTACTGGCACGCGCGGGTCCGTTCCGAGCTGGGCTTCGCCGGCGAGGACCCCAGCGAGATGGAGGACATGTTCGCCCTGAAGTACCGGGGCGCGCGGTTCTCGCTCGGCTACGGCGCCTGCCCGAACCTGGAGGACCGGGCCAAGATCGCGGACCTGCTCGGGCCCGAGCGGATCGGCGTCCAGCTGTCCGAGGAGTTCCAGCTGCACCCCGAGCAGTCCACCGACGCCATCGTCATCCACCACCCGGAGGCGAAGTACTTCAACGCGCGCTGAGCGGTACGGCCGCGGGTCATGGGCCCTGCGGGTGCTCGGCGACACCGAGACACGTGCCACAGAGCATATTGATCGGATAAGTCGTACACTGGTCGGTCCACAGCAGGCCGGTTCCCCGCATGGGAACCGGCCTGCTCGTCCCTCAAGGAGGTACGTGGATGACCAGCACGGTCCCCGCGCTCGGAACCCGTACGGCGGAAGGCTCGGCCCTCCAGGCGGTGCTCCTCGACATGGACGGCACCCTGGTGGACACCGAGGGCTTCTGGTGGGACGTCGAGGTCGAGATCTTCGCCGGCCTCGGCCACACCCTCGACGAGTCCTGGCGCCATGTGGTGGTCGGCGGCCCCATGACCCGCAGCGCCGGGTTCCTCATCGAGGCCACCGGCGCCGCCATCACGCTCGCCGACCTCAGCGTGCTCCTCAACGAAGGCTTCGAGCAGCGCATCGGCACCGCGCTGCCGCTGATGCCGGGCGCCAAGCGGCTGCTCGCCGAGCTGCACGAGCAGCAGGTCCCCACCGCCCTGGTCTCGGCCTCGCACCGGCGCATCATCGACCGGGTCCTGACCTCGCTCGGCCCCCACCACTTCACCCTCTCCGTGGCCGGCGACGAGGTCTCCCGCACCAAGCCCTATCCGGACCCGTACCTGCTCGCCGCCGCGGGCCTGGGCGTGGATCCGGCCAGGTGCGCGGTGATCGAGGACACCGCGACCGGGGTCGCCTCCGCCGAGGCCGCCGGCTGCCAGGTGGTCGCCGTCCCGTCCGTGGCACCCATCGCCCCCGCCGAGCGGCGGACCGTGGTCGGCTCCCTGGAAGACGTCGACCTGGCATTTCTCCGCGGGCTGATGACGGAAATGCGCTAGCCGTTCACCCAGCGTGCGAGCGGCATTGGACGAAATCCCCGCTCGGGTCATTCAATGGAATTCGCAACTGTTCAACCGGCTGAATTCCGTCGCCGCCCCTGACTGTCGCGCGTGTGATGTTCCCCACGTGCGCGGGGGTCGACAACGTTGCCCGCGTGTGCCGCTTCCCCCCTGATCGGGGGGAAATCAGGCACCCTTGTGTCCCGATTGGGCAGCGGCTGCACTAATCCTGCCGCCGTCGGGTTTTCGGTCTGTCCGCACCCGGTTCCACTGCGTGATGGAACCTCAACTCAGGGGCCAGTCAGCCCTCCTGCGGGCGCGGACTAATGTCAGCGCGAGAACATCGCCGCTACCCCCGTGATCCGCTTCGACACCCCTGTTTGTCGGATACACGGACTCGATCAGCTCTGGAGAACTTCGAGCATGAACCGCAAGACTTTGGTGCTGCCGGCCGTCATCGGTCTGCTCACTCCGGTTCTCGCCGCGTGCGGTGGATCCGACAGTGGGAGCAACGGCGACGGCGCGATCGTGGTCGGCACCACCGACCGGTTCACCGCCACGAAGGACGCCCCGGCGCCGGTCGACCCCGCCTACTCCTACGACGTCGGCGGCTGGAACATCCTGCGCCAGACGGTCCAGACCCTCATGTCGCAGCCCAAGGGCGACGGCGACCCGGTCCCGGACGCCGCCGAGAGCTGCTCCTTCACCGACAGCGGCAGCGAGCGCTACGCCTGCAAGCTGCGCGAGGGCCTGAAGTTCTCCGACGGTGACGCGATCACCTCCGCGGACGTCAAGTACTCCATGGAGCGTGCCCTGCGCATCAAGGCCGACAGCGGTGTCTTCTCCCTCCTCTCGAACATCGACACGATCGAGACCCAGGGGGACCGCGAGGTCATCTTCCACCTCAAGTCGCCGGACGCCACCTTCCCGTACAAGCTGTCCACTCCGGTCGCGGGCATCGTGAACCCGAAGGACTACGAGAAGGACAAGCTGCGCGACGGCTTCGACGTCGACGGCTCCGGGCCCTACACCTTCAAGGCCGACGTCCAGAACAACGAGATGGTCTCCGCCACCTTCACCAAGAACCCGAATTACAAGGGCAGCGTGACGGTGAACAACGACAAGGTCGTCATGCGGTCGTTCAAGGACGCCGACGCCATGGGCCAGGCGATCGACAAGGGCGACATCGACGTCATGACCCGCACCATGTCGCCGTCCCAGATCAGCAAGCTCGACGCCGGTGACGACTCCAACGTCGAACTCGTCGAGATGTCCGGCCTGGAGATCCGCTACCTCGGCTTCGACACCAACGCGCCGACGGTCAAGACCCAGGCCGTCCGCCAGGCGATGGCCCAGCTCATCGACCGCGCCACGCTCGTCGCCAAGGTGTACGGCTCGCAGGCCGAGCCGCTGTACTCGCTGGTCCCGGCCTCCGTCACCGGCCACTCCAACGCCTTCTTCAACAAGTACGGCGACCCCAGCGTCGACAAGGCCAAGGCCCTGCTGGCCGGTGCCAACATCACCACCCCGGTGAAGCTGACGCTGCACTACACGACCGACCACTACGGCCCGGCCACCAAGGACGAGTTCGAGGTCCTGCGGCAGCAGCTGAACAGCAGCGGACTGTTCGACGTCGACATCAAGGGCACCCCCTGGTCGACGTACCAGACCGCCGAGCGCAAGCAGGCCTACGACGTCTACGGCATGGGCTGGTTCCCCGACTTCCCGGACGCCGACAACTTCCTCGCGCCGTTCCTCGACAAGAACAACTTCCTCGCGTCGCCCTACGCGAACAGCAAGATCATCAACAAGCTGATCCCCGAGTCCCGCCGCACCGCCGACCGGCTCAGCGCCTCCGGCAGCCTCACCGAGATCCAGGACATCGTCGCCGACGAGGTCCCGGTGCTGCCGCTGTGGCAGGGCAAGCAGTACGTCGCCGCCCGCGACGACATCACGGGTGTCGCCTACGCCCTCAACTCCTCCTCCAGCCTGCAGCTGTGGGAGCTGGGCCGCGGCACCGGCAACTGACGACCGCTCACCACGGTCCCGGCCGACGCGAAGGGCGCCCCGCTCGATCGAGCGGGGCGCCCTTCGCGTCGTGGCGCGTCCGGCCGGGCGACGCGCGGCCTACTGGGCGCCGGGACGCACCAGGCCGCTCTCGTACGCGTACACCGCCGCCTGCACGCGGTCCCGCAGCCCCAGCTTGGTCAGCACGTGCCCCACATGCGTCTTCACCGTGGTCTCGCTGACGAACAGGTCGGCGGCAATCTCCGCGTTCGACAGTCCGCGCGCGACCAGCTTCAGCACCTCCACCTCACGGTCCGTGAGGGTGTGCAGGGTGTCCGGCACCGGCTCCTCGCCGGACGGCAGATGCGTGGCGTACTTGTCCAGCAGCCGGCGCGTGATGCTCGGCGCCAGCATCGCCTCACCGCCCGCGACCACCCGGATCGCCTGCACCAGTTCGTTGGCCGGGGCGTCCTTCAGCAGGAAGCCGCTGGCCCCCGCGCGCAGCGCCTCCACCACGTACTCGTCCAGGTCGAAGGTGGTCAGCACCAGCACCTTCGCCGGGCCGTCCCGGCCGGGCCCGGTGATCTGCCGGGTCGCCTCCACGCCGTCCATCCGCGGCATCCGGATGTCCATCAGCACCACGTCGGGCTGGAGGGCGCGCACCTGGTCGAGAGCCTGGAGACCGTCTCCGGCCTCGCCCACGACGGCGATGTCCTGCTCGGCCTCCAGGATCATCCGGAACCCGGTTCGCAGCAGCGGCTGGTCGTCGACCAGTAGGACACGGATGGCCACAGGGCGTCTCCTTCGGTGGGGGATGTCTTCGGGACCGGACCGGCGGACAGGAACACCGCCCGGCGGCCGACGCACCGGACCCCGCTCACCGGTGCCGACGAGGCGCCGCCGAACTCCCGCGGCCCGATCCGCCGGACGGCCCCTAGTCCGCGCCCATTCTGCCCTGCCCGGCGTCCTCGGACCCGGCCGACCTCACCGGCAGCGGGTAGGGCGGGGGAGTGCCGCCGAACTCCGGGCAGTGCGCCTGGTGGTCGCACCAGCCGCACAGCTTCGTCGGACGCGGCCGCCACTCCCCGGTCTCCGTCGCCTGCCGGATCGCCTCCCACAGCGCGAGCAGCTTGCGCTCCACCCGCTCCAGGTCGGCGAGGACCGGGTCGTACGTCAGCACGTCGCCGCTGCCGAGATAGACCAGCTGCAGCCGCCTCGGCACCACGTTCTTCAGCCGCCACACCACCAGCGCGTAGAACTTCATCTGGAACAGCGCGCCCTCGGCGTACTCGGGCCGCGGTGCCTTGCCGGTCTTGTAGTCGACGATCCGCACCTCGCCGGTCGGCGCCACGTCGACCCGGTCGATGATCCCGCGCAGCCGCAGCCCCGACTCCAGCTCGGTCTCGACGAACAGCTCCCGCTCCACCGGCTCCAGCCGGACCGGATCCTCCAGCGTGAACCAGCGCTCGACCAGCCGCTCCGCCTCGCCGAGCCAGCGGGTCAGCCGCTCGCCCTCGGGATCGTCCGCGAACAGCTCACCGACCTCGGGCCGGTTCTCCCGCAGCCGGTCCCACTGCCCCGGGACCAGCGACTTGGCCCGTGGCGCGGTCCGCTCCGCCGCGGGCGCGTCGAAGAGCCGCTCCAGGACCGCGTGCACCAGCGTCCCGCGGGTCGCCGCCTCGCTCGGTTTCTCCGGCAGCCGGTCGATCACCCGGAACCGGTACAGCAGCGGACACTGCATGAAGTCACTGGCCCGCGACGGCGACAGCGACGACGGCGGACCGGCCGCCGCCGACCGCACCGCCGTGACCGGCCCTTCCTCCTGCGTGACGGCCGCGCCCTCGGCCCGCGGGGCGTCCTCGATGCTGCTCTCCATGACCACAGACCATACGGCCCGCCACTGACAGTCACCCAACCCGCGCGACGCCCCGGCCAACACAAGGGGTGCCGGGGCGGAACGTGTCACGACGGCCGCATACCATCGACCGGAGACGACGCATCTAACGAGGGGACACCGTGGACGTGAGCGGCGGGAGCGGGCAGCCCCGGTCGGACGACGCCGAACCGGCCGAGCAGCCCGCAGCTCCTCAGGCCCCGACCGACGACGCGGGCCCGGACCCCACCGACGCCCCGACGCCGCACAGCACCGGGACGCCCGCCGGCCAGGAGCCGGAACCGTCCGCCGAGCCGCCCGGCCCGGAGCACGAGCACGGGCAGACGCCCGGCCCGGAGCACGGGACCCCGCCGCCGCCCCCCGAGTCCCCGGCCCCCACGCCCGCCGCCACGGGCGGCCCCGGCCGGGAGCCCGCCGGCATGGCCAAGGGACAGCCGCCGCGGCGGCCCAGGGAGCCCGGCGGCGGCCTGCTCATGGGCCGGCCCTTCGGCGTCCCCGTGTACGTCGCCCCCAGCTGGTTCGTCGTCGCCGCCCTCATCACCTGGGTCTTCGGCGGCCAGCTCGACCGCGTGCTGCCCGAACTCGGTGCCGCCCGCTACCTCGTCTCCCTCTTCTTCGCCATCGCCTTCTACGCCTCCGTCTTGGTCCACGAACTGGCCCACACGGTCGCCGCGATCCGCTTCAAGCTCCCCGTCCGCCGCATCCAGCTGCAGTTCTTCGGCGGCGTCTCCGAGATCGAGAAGGAGGCCGAGACCCCCGGACGGGAGTTCGTGCTGGCCTTCGTCGGCCCCCTGCTCTCCCTCGTCCTCGCCGGCCTCTTCTACCTCGCCATGCAGCCCGTGGAGCCCGGCACCGTCCCCGGCGTCCTGCTGGCCGGCCTGATGGTCTCCAACCTCATCGTGGCCGCCTTCAACCTGCTGCCCGGCCTGCCCCTGGACGGCGGCCGGATGCTGCGCGCCGTCGTCTGGAAGATCACCGGCAGGCCCATGAGCGGCACCGTCGCCGCCGCCTGGGTCGGCCGCGCCCTCGCCGTCTCCGTGCTCATCGGCCTCCCGCTGCTCAACTACTCGGGCGCCTTCGGCGGCGGCACCGAGAACGCCAACGGCATGGACGCCCTCACCGACGGGCTGCTCGCCGCCGTCCTCGCCGCGATCATCTGGACCGGCGCGGGCAACAGCCTGCGCATGGCACGGCTGCGCGAACACCTCCCGGAGTTGCGCGCCCGCACCCTGACCCGCCGCGCCGTCCCCGTCGAGACCGAGACCCCGCTCTCCGAGGCCCTGCGCCGCGCCAACGCCGCCGGGGCCCGCGCCCTGGTCGTCGTCGACGCCGACGGCACCCCGCTCTCCCTGGTCCGCGAGGCCGCCATCGTCGGCGTGCCCGAGCACCGGCGTCCCTGGGTCGCCGTCAGCGGCCTCGCCCAGGACCTCACCGACGGCATGCGGGTCTCCGCGGAACTGGCCGGGGAGGACCTCCTCGACGTACTGCGCGCCACCCCGGCCACCGAGTACCTGGTGGTCGAGGAGACCGGCGAGATCTACGGCGTCCTGTCCGCCGCGGACGTGGAACGGGCCTTCGTCAGGGCGATGGCCCGGCCGTCCTAGTGGTCGGGCCGCTCCGCAAACCCCGGTAGGCTGTTCACATGTCCGAACCGACCGGTGCCGCCCGCAGGCGCGGGCCCTTCAAGGTCGGGGACCAGGTTCAGCTGACCGACCCCAAGGGCCGCCACTACACGTTCACGCTCGAAGCAGGGAAGAACTTCCACACCCACAAGGGCTCCTTCCCGCACGACGAACTGATCGGTGCTCCCGAGGGCAGCGTTGTCCGCACCACCGGCAACGTGGCCTACCTCGCGCTGCGCCCCCTGCTCCCCGACTACGTCCTGTCCATGCCCCGCGGGGCAGCCGTCGTCTACCCGAAGGACGCGGGGCAGATCCTGTCCTTCGCCGACATCTTCCCCGGCGCGCGCGTCGTCGAAGCCGGTGTCGGCTCCGGCTCGCTCAGCAGCTTCCTGCTGCGCGCCATCGGCGACCAGGGCATGCTGCACAGCTACGAGCGCCGCGAGGACTTCGCCGACATCGCCCGGCAGAACGTGGAGCGCTACTTCGGCGGCCCGCACCCCGCCTGGCAGCTCACCGTCGGCGACCTCCAGGACAACCTCTCGGACGCCGACGTCGACCGGGTCATCCTCGACATGCTCGCCCCGTGGGAGTGCCTGGAGGCCGTCTCCAAGGCGCTCGTGCCCGGCGGCATCCTGTGCTGCTACGTGGCCACCACCACCCAGCTCGCGCGGACGGTCGAGTCCATCCGCGAGATCGGCTGCTTCAACGAGCCGACCTCCTGGGAGACGATGATCCGCAACTGGCACGTGGAAGGCCTCGCCGTGCGCCCGGACCACCGGATGATCGGCCACACCGGCTTCCTGCTCACGGCCCGCCGCCTCGCCGACGGCGTCGAGCCGCCCATGCGCCGCCGCCGCCCCGCCAAGGGCGCGTACGGCGAGGACTACGAGGGCCCCAACGCCGACGGTGGCGCCGGCCGCTGAGCCGTCGTCCCCGGCCGCTCCAACGCGTGAGCGCCGCTGCCGAGTTCCCCGGACCCGTCCGGAACTCGGCAGCGGCGCTTTCGCGTTGAGGGGCCCCCGCACGGCCGTGACCCGGTCCGGCCCCGCCGTCAGGAGGGCCGCCCGCCGCCGCCACCGAGGCGCCGCACGCCGTCCGCCCCGGGACGCACTCGCCGACCCCACGGCTCCCGGCACCCCCACGGCTCCCCGCCCCGCGTCCGCCCCCACTGCCGGGACCGCGAGGGCGGAAGGCCCGCCCCGCGGCCGCTCGTCGCAGGCTCCTTCCCGGCGTCCGGGAGGTTCCCTGGGCGGGGCGGGAGCCGCTCGTCCGCGGAAGGCGACCCCGCCGTTCCGCACCCGCTGTGACGTGTGGCACTATGCAGGCCATCCCCCACCGGCACAGGCCTCACAGGAGACACTCCTAGTGCAGCAATCCGTGGTCCCGGAGCTCGCTCACACCGACACCCGTCCCATGCACTGGCTCGCCACGGCCACTGCCCTGACCGGGGTCATCGCGCTGTCGTCGCTCTTCCATCCGGGCTCGGCCAAAGCCGCCCAGTCCACCGCAGACTCCGAGCCGAAGCCCACCCCCGCGGCCACCGCGCCGCCCAGCACCACCGGCGTGGACTTCCCCCTCGACTGCGGGCCCGTGAAGGAGGTGGTCGTGAAGAAGTCCACCGGCGACCTCGACGGCGACGGGAGGCCGGAAACCGTGGCGGTCGTCCACTGCGACTCGGCCATGGGCACCCCGCCCGACGGCGTCTACGTCCTCACCCAGGCCGCCGGCGCGACCCGGCCCCGGGTCGTCGCCACCCTCGTCGACCCGAAGGAGCGGCGCACGGTGACCGACCTCGCCGTCGCCGGCGGAAAGGTCACCGCGACCCTGCTCGGCTATTCCTCGGACGACGTGCCCAGTTGCTGCCCGGACGTGAAGGCCACCGCGGCCTGGCGGTGGAACGGCCACGCGTTCGTCGGCGGGACCCCCGCGGCCACCAGCAGCGTCTGACCGCGGCACCCGCCCGGGTCCGGGCCACGCGGGGTGGCCGAAACGTCACTCCGCGTCGGGACCGTACACCTCGACCCGGTCCGCGACCCGGCGCACGTGGATGCACTCGCCCGGACACTCCCTGGCCGAATCCACCACGTCCGTCAGCAGGGGCAGCGGCACCGGCACGGTCGCCCCCTGCGCCTGCAGCAGCTCGTCGTCCGCGCCCTTCACGTACGCCAGGCCGTCGATGTCCAGCTCGAACACCTCGGGGGCGTACTGGGCGCAGATCCCGTCACCGGTACACAGATCCTGGTCGATCCAGACCTCGAGCGCCTCCGCGCCGGCCACGGCCTCCTGCTGCACGGTCATCTCTCCTGCCGTCGAAAGCGCCGGGCTGCCGGAACCGGCCGTCACCCGGTCCCGCCCCGGCGGGTGTTGAACTCTCCCCGACCCTACCTCCGCCCGCACCGCCCCCGGCCGGGCCCGCCGACCCGTGCATCCGCCCCGCGCGCACGCTTACGCCGGGCGCCCCCGCGGACCGTTTCCGACCGTTTCCGACCGCGCGCCCGGTGCACTTCGCCCCGCACGAGGGCGGCGCTCGGCCACCGGATCGAACGACTTGAGCCAACCCGCCGCAAGGCTCCGTGACCACCCGCGTCGTGCGCCCGGTTGCTCTGTGTAAGGAAGCCCCGGCCGGGGCACAACCCCTGAACCGGCATCGGAGCGGACAACTCCGGTCAGTCACGAAGGGTTTTGACCGCTCCCCGCCCGGAACATGCAGCTTCCACATCGCGTTGAGTGGGTATCCACCGGGCACGGGGGAGAAGCAACGGGTGACCGACGACACACCTTGACAGTCTTTGTGATCTAGGGGTTTCAATCGACACCCACCCAGGTAGGGTCTGGAAGCGTCCAGCTCCCCTTGGAGGAGGTGAGGACCGTGGCAGCCCACGACGACGACATGAACCGCGGCATCCGCCCGGGACGAGGGTCCGACGACCCGGCCGGGCAGATCGCTTATCTTGAGCAGGAGATCGCCGTCCTGCGACGCAAGCTCGCCGACTCTCCGCGACACACGAGGATTCTCGAAGAGCGGATCGTCGAGCTGCAGACGAACCTGGCCGGCGTGTCCGCCCAGAACGAACGACTGGCGAACACCCTCCGCGAGGCCCGCGACCAGATCGTGGCCCTCAAGGAGGAGGTCGACCGGCTCGCGCAGCCGCCGGCCGGCTTCGGTGTCTTCCTGCAGTCCAACGAGGACGGCACCGCCGACATCTTCACCGGCGGCCGCAAGCTGCGGGTGAACGTCAGCCCGAGCGTCGACCTGGACGACCTCAGGCGCGGCCAGGAAGTCATGCTCAACGAAGCGCTCAACGTGGTCGAGGCCATGGAGTACGAGCGCGTCGGCGACATCGTCACCCTCAAGGAGATCCTGGAGGACGGCGAGCGCGCCCTCGTGCTGGGCCACACCGACGAGGAGCGGGTGGTGCGGCTCGCCGAGCCGCTGCTGGACGTCACCATCCGCCCCGGCGACGCCCTGCTGCTCGAACCCCGTTCCGGCTACGTCTACGAGATCGTTCCCAAGAGCGAGGTCGAGGAGCTCGTCCTCGAAGAGGTCCCCGACATCGGCTACGAGCAGATCGGCGGTCTCGGCGGCCAGATCGAGGCCATCCGCGACGCGGTCGAGCTGCCGTACCTCTACCCGGACCTGTTCAAGGAGCACGAACTGCGCCCGCCCAAGGGCGTCCTGCTCTACGGACCTCCCGGATGCGGCAAGACGCTCATCGCCAAGGCCGTCGCCAACTCGCTGGCCAAGAAGGTCGCCGAGGTCACCGGCCAGGCCGCCGGCAAGAGCTTCTTCCTCAACATCAAGGGCCCCGAGCTCCTGAACAAGTACGTCGGCGAGACCGAGCGGCAGATCCGCCTGGTCTTCCAGCGTGCGCGGGAGAAGGCCAGCGAGGGCACGCCCGTCATCGTCTTCTTCGACGAGATGGAGTCGCTCTTCCGGACCCGTGGCTCCGGTGTCAGCTCGGACGTGGAGAACACCATCGTCCCGCAGCTGCTCGCCGAGATCGACGGTGTCGAGGGCCTGCAGAACGTGGTCGTGATCGGCGCCTCGAACCGCGAGGACATGATCGACCCCGCCATCCTGCGCCCCGGCCGTCTCGACGTGAAGATCAAGATCGAGCGTCCGGACGCCGAGGCGGCCAAGGACATCTTCGGCAAGTACCTGACCGAGCGCCTCCCGCTGCACTCCGACGACCTCGGCGAGCACGGCGGCAGCAAGGGCACCACCGTCGCCAGCATGATCCAGACGGCGGTGGAACACATGTACGCCGAATCCGAGGAGAACCGCTTCCTGGAAGTCACCTACGCCAACGGCGACAAGGAAGTCCTCTACTTCAAGGACTTCAATTCCGGCGCGATGATCGAAAACATCGTCGGCCGCGCCAAGAAGATGGCGATCAAGGACTTCCTGGAGCACAAGCAGAAGGGTCTGCGCGTCTCCCACCTCCTCCAGGCCTGCGTGGACGAGTTCAAGGAGAACGAGGACCTGCCGAACACCACCAACCCGGACGACTGGGCCCGGATCTCCGGAAAGAAGGGTGAACGGATCGTCTACATCCGCACCCTCATCACCGGAAAGCAGGGCGCGGACACCGGTCGCTCCATCGACACGGTGGCGAACACCGGGCAGTACCTGTAAAACGCAGGGCGGCTGCGGGTGCCCCCACCGGGTACCCGCAGCCGACTGTTTTTCCGGCCGGGTCCGGAACCGAGGCGAGCAAGGCAATGACGCAAATGATCTCCCCACCAGCGCAAAGGCGTTCTAGGCTCTTTCCTACCGCCGAGTCGCGCAGTGCGGGGACGGGCACCGCACACGCACCGGAGCGCCAGCGGTACGCGAGCGGAGCCCACGACCGAGGGCTCCGCCGGGCAAGGAGGGCCGCATGACCGTACGGCGAGTAATGGGCATCGAGACGGAGTACGGCATCTCCGTCCCCGGCCATCCCAATGCCAATGCCATGCTCACCTCGTCCCAGATCGTCAACGCCTACGCGGCGGCGATGCACCGGGCCCGGCGGGCCCGCTGGGACTTCGAGGAGGAGAACCCGCTGCGGGACGCCCGGGGATTCGACCTCGCCCGCGAGGCCGCCGACTCCAGCCAGCTCACCGACGAGGACATCGGCCTCGCCAACGTCATCCTCACCAACGGCGCCCGCCTCTACGTGGACCACGCCCACCCCGAGTACAGCGCACCCGAGGTCACCAACCCCCGCGACGCCGTCCTGTGGGACAAGGCCGGCGAGCGCATCATGGCCGAGGCCGCCGAGCGGGCCGCCCAGCTCCCCGGCGCCCAGCCCATCCACCTCTACAAGAACAACACCGACAACAAGGGCGCCTCCTACGGCACGCACGAGAACTACCTGATGAAGCGGGAGACCCCCTTCTCGGACATCGTGCGCCACCTCACGCCCTTCTTCGTCTCCCGCCAGGTCGTCACCGGCGCCGGCCGCGTCGGCATCGGCCAGGACGGCCACGAGCACGGCTTCCAGCTCAGCCAGCGCGCCGACTACTTCGAGGTCGAGGTCGGCCTGGAGACGACCCTCAAGCGGCCCATCATCAACACCCGCGACGAGCCGCACGCGGACGCCGAGAAGTACCGGCGGCTGCACGTGATCATCGGTGACGCGAACCTCTCGGAGATCTCGACCTACCTGAAGCTCGGCACCACGGCCCTGGTGCTGTCGATGATCGAGGACGGGTTCATCGCGGTCGACCTCGCCGTCGACCAGCCGGTGCGGACCCTCCACCAGGTCTCCCACGACCCGGGCCTCAAGCGTCTGATCACGCTCCGCAGCGGGCGCACACTCACCGCGGTACAGCTCCAGATGGAGTACTACGAGCTGTCCCGCAAATACGTCGAGGAGCGCTACGGCGCGGACGCCGACGACCAGACCCGGGACGTCCTGCAGCGCTGGGAGGACACGCTCAACCGGCTGGAGAACGACCCCATGAGTCTCGCCGGCGAGCTGGACTGGGTGGCCAAGAAGGAGCTCATGGAGGGCTACCGGCGCCGCGACGACCTGGACTGGGACGCCGCCAAGCTCCACCTCCTCGACCTCCAGTACGCCGACGTACGGGCCGAGAAGGGCCTCTACAACCGCCTCGCGGCCCGCGGACGCATCAAGCGGCTGCTCACGGAGGCGGAGGTCGAGAAGGCCCGCACGAGCCCGCCGGAGGACACCCGCGCCTACTTCCGCGGTCGCTGCCTGGAGCAGTACGCGGACGACGTCGCCGCCGCGAGCTGGGACTCGGTCATCTTCGACCTGCCCGGCCGGGACAGCCTCCAGCGCGTCCCAACCCTGGAACCGCTACGCGGAACGCGAAATCACGTCAAGGAGCTGCTGGACCGCTGCCGCACCGCGGAAGACCTGGTCAGGGTCCTGTCCGGCAACTGACCGGGAATCCGGACCGTACCGGGCGACCGGGGTCAAAATCCCGCCGCCCGGGAATCATCGAGGTGGCCCCCGTACGTTGGAGAAACTGCGGGGCCGATGTCGGACCCGGCTTGTAGGGTCTGATCATCACCGATCGGCAGGAATGCCGACCTGGCGACCATGTCGGGCGAACGCGAACTGAGCGGGGTGAGGGTTATGGCAACCAAGGACACCGGCGGCGGTCAGCAGAAGGCGACGCGCTCCACCGAGGAGGCCGAGGAGCAGGCGGCGGAGTCGCAGGCATCCGAGGACCTCAAGGAGCGCCACGAGAAGCTGAGCGACGACGTGGACTCGGTCCTTGACGAGATCGACGACGTCCTCGAAGAGAACGCGGAGGACTTCGTGCGTTCCTTCGTCCAAAAGGGCGGGCAGTAGACCCCTTTTCCCTTCGAATCGAAGGTGGACGGGAATCGCAAGTGTCGGGGGCGTCGACCGTGACGGAGTGTTGCGCGTGGCCCGGGCGGACCGAGCCGCGCGCAGCCTTCGTATCAGGGGCCGCGGCAGTGCCGGCCCCCTCCGCGAGATCCGACCGACTGCACCGCCCGCGCACGTGGATCACTGCCGCAAGGCGGGTAGGGTCCGAGGCGTACCGCGCTTCAACTGCAATTCGGCCATCGGCAAGTTGGGAGACGATCCCGACGCTGTTCGTCGGGCAGCCGCCAACCTGGAAGGAACTCCGTGGAAGCCAACACTCGTAGTACCGGGCGTCTGCCAGCTGCCTTCCTGACGCCCGGATCCTCTTCGTTCATGGACTTTCTCTCCGACCACCAGCCGGAGTTGCTGCCCGGCAAGCGGCAGCTTCCGCCCACGCAGGGCGTGATCGAGGCGCCGCACGGGACCACGATCGTGGCGGTGACCTTCCCCGGCGGCGTGGTGCTCGCCGGCGACCGCCGCGCCACCATGGGCAACGTGATCGCCCAGCGCGACATCGAGAAGGTCTTCCCCGCGGACGAGTACTCGGCGGTGGGCATCGCCGGCACCGCCGGCCTCGCCGTGGAGATGGTCAAGCTCTTCCAGCTGGAGCTGGAGCACTTCGAGAAGGTCGAGGGCGCGCAGCTGTCGCTGGAGGGCAAGGCGAACCGGCTGTCCACGATGATCCGTTCCAACCTCGGCATGGCCATGCAGGGCCTGGCGGTCGTCCCGCTGTTCGCCGGGTACGACGTGGACCGCGGCAAGGGGCGGATCTTCTCCTACGACGTCACGGGCGGCCGCTCCGAGGAGCACAACTTCTCCGCGACGGGCTCGGGCTCGATCTTCGCCCGCGGGGCGATGAAGAAGCTGTTCCGCGACGACCTGAGCGAGGAGCAGGCGACCACCCTGGTGGTGCAGGCCCTGTACGACGCGGCAGACGACGACTCGGCGACCGGTGGTCCCGATGTCGCCCGCCGGATCTACCCGATCATCACCGTGATCACCGAGGACGGGTTCCGCCGGCTCACCGACGACGAGTCCTCCGAGCTCGCCCGTGCGGTGCTGGCGCGCCGCCTCGAGGAGCCGGACGGCCCGCGCGCGGCGCTGCTCTGAGGCGCCCGGCGCTTGTTGTGAAGGTGATCCCAGTGACTTCGACGGAACCCTAAGGAAGGGGACGGATACCGGTGTCGACGCCGTTCTATGTCTCACCTCAGCAGGCCATGGCGGACCGTGCGGAGTACGCCCGTAAGGGCATCGCGCGCGGTCGCAGCCTGGTGGTGCTCCAGTACGCCGACGGCATCGTGTTCGTCGGTGAGAACCCCTCCCGCGCGCTGCACAAGTTCAGCGAGATCTACGACCGCATCGGCTTCGCGGCCGCCGGCAAGTACAACGAGTACGAGAACCTGCGGATCGGCGGCGTCCGCTACGCGGACCTGCGCGGGTACACCTACGACCGGGACGACGTGACGGCCCGCGGTCTCGCCAACGTGTACGCGCAGACCCTGGGCACGATCTTCTCCAGCGCGGCCGAGAAGCCCTACGAGGTGGAGCTGGTGGTCGCCGAGGTCGGGGACACCCCCGAGGGCGACCAGATCTACCGGCTGCCGCACGACGGATCGATCGTCGACGAGCACGGTTCGGTGGCGGTCGGCGGCAACGCGGAGCAGATCAGCAGCTACCTGGACCGCGAGCACCGGGAGGGCATGACCCTCGCGGAGGCGCTCAAGCTGGCGGTGACGGCGCTGTCCCGGGAGTCCAACGGCACGCAGCGCGAGATCCCGGCGGAGCGCCTGGAGGTCGCGGTGCTGGACCGTACGCGTCCCCAGCAGCGCAAGTTCAAGCGGATCGGCGGCCCGCAGCTCGCCCGGCTGCTGGAGGCGGAGGGTCCGGCCACGGCCGCTGCCGCCGACGAGGCGGAGGAGTCCGGCGGAGACGTCGAGTAGCCCCGCGCCACCCCGTTCAGCGCGCCCCGCCCGGCAGGTCGTCCGGGCGGGGCGCGGGCATGTCCGCGGCCGGTGCCTCCGCGCGCGGCGGAGGGGCCGTGGAGCCGCGTACGACCAGTTCCACGGGGATGTCCCCGGCGTCCGGTGTGCGGCCCTCCAGGACGGCCAGGAGGGCGTGCATGCCGCGCTCGCCGAACAGCTCCGCGTCCAGCCGTACGGTCGTCAGCTCGGGGTCGATGGCCGTGGCGAGCGCCAGGTCGTCGAGGCCGGTGACGGAGACGTCGTCGGGAACGCGCAGGCCCAGGCGCCGCAGGGCCTTGTAGGCGCCGGCGGCGAGCTTGTCGTCGTCGCACACGAGGGCGGTGGGACGGGGGCCGGGCGCGGCCAGGGCGGCCTCGGTGGCGGCCAGGGCGCCGTCGATGGAGATCGGGGCGCGGACGGTGCGGACGAAGGCGCCGGGCACCCGTGCGGTGCTCGCGGCCAGTTCGCGGGCGCGCACCTCGAAGGTCCAGGAGGCGACGTCGGCGGCCAGGTGGAGGAAGCGGCGGTGGCCGAGGCCCAGCAGGTGCGCGGCGGCCTGGCGCACGCCGTCGGCGATGTCCAGGTTGACGGTGGCCGCTCCGAGGCTGCCGTCCGGGTCGCTGTCGAGCATCACCAGCGGGAGCTGGTCGCCGCGGATGACGGAGAGTGCGTCGGCGGCCATGGAGGAGGCGATGACGCCGTCGAGGGCCGCCTGGGCGGAGGCGAAGGGGTCGCGGGCGGGGCCGATGCCCTCGGGGGAGGGGTAGAGCACCACGCCGAAGCCGTGCTCGGCGGCCACCCGGGCGGCGCCGGTGTACACGCCGGCGAAGAACTCCGTGGTCAGCGCCGGGACGACGAGCAGGACGGTGCGGGTGCGTCCGAGGCGGAGGTTGCGGGCGGCGAGGTTGGGGCGGTAGCCGAGGTCGCGCGCGGCCTCCCTGACGCGTTCCGCGGTCGCCTCGGAGACCCGGCCGCGCCACTTGTCGCCGAGGACGAGGGACACGGCCGCCTGGGAGACGCCGGCGGCCTGGGCGACGTCGCGGCTCGTCGGGCGCGTACTGCTGCGTGCCACCGGGCGCGGGCTCCTTCGTCTGGACGTGTGAACTGCGCACATGGTACGTATGGAAGCGGAAGTTATACGTAACACTTGGAGGCGGGCCATGGCCGCGGGGTACCTGGAGATCCTCAGGGCGAGACACGCGGTCCGCCTGCTGACGGGCACCCTGGTGGGCCGGCTGCCGAACGCCACCGCCGCGCTCGCCATCGTGCTGTTCGTGCGCGCCGAGGGCGGCACGTACAGCCTGGCGGGCGGGCTGGCGGCCGCGTACGGCGTGGCCAACGCGGTGGGCCAGCCGGTGCTGGGCCGGTGGGTGGACGTGCACGGACAGCCGCGCGTCCAGCTGCCCGCGGCGCTCGCGTCGGCGCTGGCCATGGCGGGCTTCGCCTTCTGCGGCACCGACCCGCTGCCGCTCGCCTACGCGTGCGTGGCCGCGGCGGGCCTGTGCACGCCGCCGCTGGAGGGCGGTCTGCGCGCGCTGTGGCCGAGCGTGCTCGGCAAGGAGGAGCAGGTGCACACCGCCTACGCCATGGACGCGGTGGCGCAGGAAGTGATGTTCACGGTGGGGCCGTTGCTGGTGACGCTGTGCGTGTCGCTGTGGTCGGCGGAGGCGGCGCTGCTGGTGGTGAACGCGGTGGGCGTGCTCGGGGCGCTCTCCGTGGTCGTCTCCGCGCCCTCGCGGGCCTGGCGTTCGGCGCCGCGCGAGGCGCACTGGCTGGGCGCGCTGCGCTCGCCGGGGCTGCTGGCGCTCCTCGGCGCGTTCCTGTTCGTCGGCATCGCGCTCGGGTCCATCACGGTGGCGTCGGTCCCGTACGCGGACGACCACGGCGGCGACGGGGTGTACGGCTGGATGATGGCGGGGCTCGGGCTCGGTGCGCTGATCGGCGGGTCGGTGTACGGGTCCCGGCAGTGGCGGGGCGAGCCGGCCGTGCGACTGCGGGCGCTGGTGGCGCTTCTGGCGGTGTGTTACCTGCCGCTGATGCTGATGCCGTCAGCCGTGGCCATGGTGTTGCTCACCGTGGTGGCCGGGGTGTTCCTGGCGCCGGCGATCGCCTGCGCGTTCGTCCTGGTGGACCGGCACGCGCCGCGCGGGACGGTCACCGAGGCTTTCTCCTGGCTTGTGACGACGTTCACGGTGGGGTCGTCGGTCGGAACGGGCCTGGCGGGCCCGGTCGTCGAGGCGGGCGGGGCGCGGTGGGGCTTCGCGGTGCCGGCGGTGGCGGGAGGCGTCTCCCTGCTGGTCCTGGCGGCCACGGGACGTGTCCTCGCAGCTCCCGGCGGGGGCACGGTGGTTGCGGCTTCATCGGAAAATGATCCAAATCGTGCTGTCGAACCCCGTTTCAGCTCGGGGGATCGGGCGTAATGTTCAGTCATGGACCGCCGCATTTTCGGGCTGGAGAACGAGTACGGCGTCACGTGCACGTTCAGGGGACAGCGCCGCCTGTCGCCTGACGAGGTGGCGCGGTACCTCTTCCGCCGTGTCGTGTCATGGGGCCGTAGCAGCAATGTCTTTCTTCGAAACGGCGCCCGGCTCTATCTCGACGTGGGATCACATCCGGAATACGCGACACCCGAATGTGACAACGTGACCGAACTGGTCACCCACGACAAGGCCGGCGAGCGCATTCTCGAAGGACTGTTGGTGGACGCCGAACGACGCCTGCACGAGGAAGGAATCGCGGGCGACGTCTACCTCTTCAAGAACAACACCGACTCGGCGGGCAACTCCTACGGTTGCCACGAGAACTATCTGGTGGCGCGGCACGGGGAGTTCTCCCGCCTCGCGGACATCCTCATCCCGTTCCTGGTGACCCGGCAGCTGCTGTGCGGCGCCGGCAAGGTGCTGCAGACCCCGCGCGGTGCGGTGTACTGCGTCAGCCAGCGGGCGGAGCACATCTGGGAGGGCGTCTCCTCCGCGACGACCCGCTCCCGGCCGATCATCAACACCCGGGACGAGCCGCACGCGGACGCCGAGCGCTACCGCCGCCTGCACGTCATCGTGGGCGACTCGAACATGTCCGAGACGACCATGCTGCTCAAGGTCGGCGCCACCGACCTGGTGCTGCGCATGATCGAGGCGGGCACGGTGATGCGCGACCTGACCCTGGAGAACCCGATCCGGGCCATCCGCGAGGTCAGCCACGACATCACCGGACGGCGCAAGGTGCGCCTGGCCAGCGGCCGCGAGGCCTCCGCCCTGGAGGTGCAGCGGGAGTACTACGAGAAGGCCGTGGACTTCGTCGAGCGCCGGGGCATCCGCACCGGGACGGTCGACCAGGTCCTGGAGCTGTGGGGCCGCACCCTGGACGCGATCGAGGCCGAGGACCTGGACCGGATCGGCACCGAGATCGACTGGGTGATGAAGTACAAGCTCATCGAGCGGTACCGGGCCAAGCACAACATGACCATGTCCCATCCGCGAGTGGCGCAGATAGACCTCGCCTATCACGACATCCACCGTCGTCGGGGTCTGTATTACCTGCTGGAGCGAAAGGGCCAAGCCGCTCGGATCTGCAACGACTTGAAGATCTTCGAAGGCAAGTCGGTACCGCCGCAGACGACTCGGGCGCGGCTGCGCGGCGACTTCATCCGGCGGGCACAGGAACAGCGCCGGGACTTCACGGTCGACTGGGTGCATCTGAAGCTCAATGACCAGGCCCAGCGGACGGTGTTGTGCAAGGACCCGTTCCGTTCGGTCGACGACCGGGTGGAGAAGCTCATCGCCGGTATGTGAGCGAACGCCACACGGGCGCCGTACGTTTTCCGTACGGCGCCCGTGTCACGTCGTAGAGTTGCGCGCACGCATCCGCAAGATCGACCGATGATGAGGCTGTTTCCGTGCGCCGACGCTCTCTCCTCCTTGCCGCCGTACCCGCAGGACTGGTCACGCTCGCCGCGTGCGGCGACGACAAGTCCGCTTCCAGCAAGGCCAGCGCGGCGCCGTCGGCTTCCGCCTCCTCGGTGCCACCGCCGAAGATCGTGGACGGCCCGCTGCCGGCGATCACGGCCGGTGCGAAGTTCGGCGAGAAGCCCACGGTGGCCAAGGGTTCCGGCGACCCGTCGAAGGACCTCGCGGTCAAGACGGTGATCGCGGGCAGCGGCCGCACGGTCGCGGAGAACGACTTCATCCAGGCCAACTACCTCGGGCAGATCTGGTCCACGGCCAAGGTCTTCGACCAGTCCTACGACCGGACGCCGCTGCTCATGCAGCTCGCCCAGGGCAGCATCATCGACGGCTGGCGGTACGCCCTCGCCGGCAAGAAGGCCGGCAGCCGGGTCCTGATGGCCGTGCCGCCGACCTGGGGCTACGGCACGGCGGGCAACGCGCAGGCCGGCATCAAGGGCACCGACACGCTGGTGTTCGTGGTGGACGTGATCAACTCGTTCAACTCCAAGAGCTCCAGCACCGGCAAGGAGGTCGCGCAGAGCGACGCCGCGCTGCCCAAGGTCGGCACCAACACCGACGGCAAGGCCCCGTCGATCGACATCCCCAAGACCGACCCGCCCAAGACGCTGGTGTCGAACTACGTCCTGGAGGGCGACGGCCCGGCGGTGACGGCCTCGCAGACGGTCCTGTGCCAGTTCAAGGGCGAGGTCTGGGACAGCGGCAAGGCCTTCGAGCAGACGTACGAGAGCGGACGGCTGGCCCAGTTCGCGATCGAACAGATGCAGGAGGTCGTCAAGGGTCTGGCGCAGGGCATCACCGGGAAGAAGATCGGCAGCCGGCTGCTGATCGTCGTACCGCCGGACCTCGCCTACGGCGACAACCCGCCGAGCGGCGGTGTGGTGAAGAAGGGGTCGACGCTGGTCTTCACGGTCGATCTCCTGGCGGCGATGTAGTCGCGTCGGCGTCACCCCGGGCGGGGATGAAAGACTGTCCGGGTTCCGTGTCGTACACAAGCAGGAGCGTTAGACGTGAGCATCGACAAGCCCGAGATCGACTTCCCCGAGGGCGCGCCTCCGGCCGACCTGGAGATCAAGGACCTCTGGGAGGGCGACGGCGAGGTGGCCGAGGCCGGCCAGACCGTCACCGTGCACTACGTGGGTGTCGCCTTCAGCACGGGCGAGGAGTTCGACGCCAGCTGGAACCGCGGCGCGCCGTTCCGCTTCCCGCTGGGCGGCGGCCGGGTCATCGCGGGCTGGGACCGGGGCGTGCAGGGCATGAAGGTCGGCGGCCGGCGTCAGCTGACCATCCCGGCGCACCTCGCCTACGGCGACCAGAGCCCGACCCCGGCGATCAAGCCCGGCGAGACGCTGATCTTCGTCGTGGACCTGCTGGCGGTCTGATCCCCGCCCAGGCCGGCGCCCGCCGCGGCGCCGACCGTCCCGGTCGGAAACCGGCCGGACGAGGGCCCGCGCCGTGTGCGCGGGCCCTTGCTGTTTGTCGTGTCCTGTCCGTTTCGGCCCTCATTGTTGGCACTGGCTTTTGCCGTGCCACTCCGGGGCGGTACGGTCATCGGTCAGGAGCACCATAGGGAAGGCGAAGGGCGTCGATGGCCATTGCCAAGGCCGAGCGGCTGATGAACCTGGCGCTGTGCCTGCTGGGGACCAGGCGGCCGCTCAGCAAGCGTGAGCTGCGGGACTCCATCGAGGCCTACGTCGAGGCGTCCGGGCCGGGGAAGGGCGCGGCGGGCAGCGACGACTCCTTCAACCGGATGTTCGAGCGGGACAAGGACGACCTGCGCGAGCTGGGCCTGGTGATCGAGACCGTCGAGAACCTGGACGGCGAGGTCGGCTACCTCGCCCGCCGCGACAGCAACCGCCTGCCCCCGATCACGCTGGACGCCGAGGAGGCCGCCGCCCTGGGGCTGGCCGCCAAGGTCTGGCAGCAGGCCCGCCTCGCCGGCGCGGCCAGCGGCGCCCTGCAGAAGCTGCGCGCGGCCGGGCTGCCCGAGGACGTCGACCCGTACGAGGCGCACGGCGCGCTGGAGCCGCGCATCCCGGTGCACGAGGCCGCCTTCGAGCCGCTGATGCTGGCCTGCCGTGACCGCCGCCCGGTCCTCTTCGACTACCGCAAGGCCAACGCCGCCCGCCCCGAGCCCCGGCACGTGGAGCCGTGGGCCCTGGAGTGCTGGCGCGGCCACTGGTACCTGGCGGGCTGGGACCGGGACCGGGGCGCCGAGCGGGTGTTCCGGCTGTCCCGGATCACCGGCCGGGTCCGTTCCCGCGGCACCCGGTTCACCGTGCCCGTCCCGGACGTGGTCACGGTCCGCGAGACCGTCGCGAGCTGGGCCGGCGAGATCGCCGACCGCTCGGCGCTGATCCGGCTGCGCTCCGACGCCGGCTACCCGCTGCGGGCGAAGGCCACGGCGGTGCGGGAACTCGGAGACGGCTGGGACGAGTTGGAGATTCCGTACGGGCACGGCCTGGACGCCTGGCTGGTGGAGTTCGGGCCGGACGTGGTGGTCCTGGAACCGGCCGAGCTGCGTGCGGACGTGGTGGACCGGCTGCGTGCCGTGGCCAAGGGCTGAGGGGGAGCGGAGCAAGACAGTGGCAGGCAAACCGGTCAGGCCCGTGAACGCCATCGACCAGACCCGGCGGATGCTCTCCCTGGTGACCTATCTGCGCGAGCGCCCCGGCGCCCGGATCGCGGACGTGGCCCGTGCCTTCGGCATCACCGAGGACGAGCTGGTCTCCGACCTCGACGTGCTGCCCATGTGCGGCACCAGCTTCCGGGGCGGCGACCTGCTGGACATCGACACCGACGGCGAGCGCATCTGGTGGCACAACGCCGCCGCGCTCGGCGAGGAGGCCGCCGAGCCCCTGAGGCTGGCCGCCGACGAGGCGACCGCGCTGCTGGTGGCCGCCCGTGCGGTGGCCACCCTGCCCGGACTGCGCGAGAGCGACCGGCAGGCGCTGCTGCGGGCCACCGCCAAGGTGGAGACCGCGGCCGGCGAGGCCGGTGACGCCAGCGCCCGGCTGTCGGTGACCTTCGAGTCCGAGGGCGGGGTCTTCGCCGACGTGGACCGGGCCATCTCCGAGCGCCGCCGGCTGTGGATCCGCTACTACTCGCCGGCCCGCGACGAGGTCACCGAGCGCGAGATCGACCCGATCCGCCTGGTCAGCGTCGGCCACACCTACGTGGAGGCCTGGTGCCGCCGCTCCGAGGCCCGGCGCACCTTCCGTCTCGACCGGGTCGCCGAGATCAAGATCCTCGACGAGCCGTCGGCGCCTCCCGAGATCGAGCTGCGCGACCTGTCCGAGGCCCTGGTGCAGCCGGCCGCCGAGGACCCCGAGGTGGTCGTCGAGGTCGGTCCGGGCGGGCGCTGGGTCGCCGAGTACTACCCGCACGACAGCGCGGATGAGCTTCCCGACGGCGGGCTGCGTATCACCCTGCGCACCCCCGATCCGGCCTCCCTGCGCCGGCTGGCGCTCCGGCTCGGCGGTGACGGCCGGATCGTGTCACCGCCGGAGCTGGCCGACAGCGCCCGCGGGGCGGCCCGCGCGGCCCTGGCGGCGTACGACCACTGAGGTGCTCCGGCGGGGGACGATCAAGAAGGAGGGGCGAGGGATTTGGACGAGTCTTCGGGTTCCGGTGTCGCGGGTACGAGGGACGTGACGGTCGCGGCCGCGTTCGCCGGGATGAGAAGAGTGGTCCCCGTGATGTTCCGGGCCGGCTGCCCGGACTGCCGGGGCAGTTTCGAGCTCGCCGCGGGCGCCCTGCGCCTGGCCATCGGAGCCACCAGCAAGACGACGTTCTACTCCTTCACCTGCCCCGACTGCGACACGCTGGTCCGCAAGCCGGCGGGCGAGCGGATCGTCGAGCTGCTCACCGGCGGCGGGGTCAGGACCCTGCGGCTGCACCCCACCGTCTAGGCTCGGCCGCATGTTCTGGCCGATGTTCGCGGTAGCAGTGGGTTTCGTGGGTCTCGCCGTGCTCGGCGTGCTCGCCGTCCGGGTCTTCCTGGAGGCGCGCCGCCTCGGCGTACAGGTCTCGGACTCCGCGCAGCGGATCAGCCGTGCCGCGGAGGACCTGGAGCGGGCGGCGGCCGGTGCCGCCCGCACCGCCGACACCCTCTGAGACCTGCGGTGCGACCGGTGTGAGGAGTGCGCCACAAGCGGTTTGTGTCACTTCGCCCTGTCACGCCGACCACCACGGCAGGTACGCTGACGCACGCGGGGCGGATAACGAGGCCCGTACCGCGGACCGGGCGTACGCACGGGGATTGCCTGACGTTTACCCCTGAGCGTTACGATCGCTGTCAGCGCGATTACTCGGACACATGTCTGACTGATCGGACAGCACCCCACCCAGCCGCCTCGGTGAGAAGGTAAAGACTTATGTTCGGAAGGCTCGGCGCTCCCGAGATCATTCTCATCCTTGTCGTCGTCATCCTGCTGTTCGGCGCGAAGAAGCTTCCGGACATGGCCCGCTCGCTCGGCAAGTCCGCGCGCATCCTCAAGAGCGAGGCCAAGGCGATGAAGGAAGACGGCAACTCCTCCTCCTCCGCCCAGGCGCCTGCCACCGGCGACCAGGCCCAGCGCACCATCCAGGCGGCCCCCGGCGACGTGACCAGCTCCCGTCCGGTCAACGAGCCGTCGGACACCACCCAGCGCTGACGCAAGGCCGGTGACTCCCGGCCTGCCGCACGAGATGAGGACGTGGGTTGCCCAAGTCTGCCCGCAAACAGGAGAGGGATCCCGAGGGGCGGATGCCTCTCGGAGATCACCTTCGTGAGCTCCGCAACCGGCTCGCGAAGGCCATGCTGGCCATCGTCGTCGTGACGGTCGTCGCCGCCTTCTTCTACAACGACATCATCAACTTCCTCACCCGGCCGGTCCTCGACTCGGTCGGCTGTGAGCAGGCCTTCGGGGAGCTGGCCAGGTCCACGTCGGACTCGCACCCCTGCGCGCAGATCACCATCAACGGTCTGCTCGCGCCCTTCACGCTGGCCCTCCAGGTCTCGCTGATGGCGGGCGTGGTCTTCGCCTCGCCGGTCTGGCTGTACCAGCTGTGGGCCTTCGTCGCGCCCGGTCTGCACCGGAACGAGAAGAAGTACGCCTACGCGTTCGTCGCCACCGGCGTCCCGCTCTTCTTCGGCGGCGCGTTCTTCGCCTACAAGGTCCTGCCGACCACCGCGAAGGTGCTCCTCCAGTTCACCCCGCACAAGGTGAGCAACCTGCTGCCACTGGACGACCTGCTCCAGCTGGTCACCCGCATGGTGATCGTCTTCGGCCTCTCCTTCGAGCTGCCGCTGCTGCTGGTCATGCTCAACCTCACCGGCATCGTCACCGGCGCGCGGATGCTCGGCTGGTGGCGGGCGATGATCCTCGGGATCACGGTCTTCGCGGCCGTCGCCACCCCGAGCACCGACCCGCTCTCGATGCTGGCGCTGGCCGGGCCGATCTGGGTGCTGTACTTCGGCGCGGTCCTCTTCTCGCTGCTCAACGACCGTCGCAAGCGCCGCCGCGAGGCCGAGGGCCCGGACGACGACGAGGCCTCCGACCTGGACCTCACGCCCGACGACATCGGTGAGGTCGAGACCGTCTCCGCCAGCCGTACGCGGCCCGAGGCCCCGGAGCGGGTCAACGGATACGACGACGTGACCTGACCGGTCGGATCCGGCCGTCGAGAGGTGGCCCCCCCCGACGCGCGGGGGCCCCCCCAGTGGACGCCCCGCCCGGCGGCCCCGTAATATATTACGGGGTTTTGATGGGGCCCGGGGACGGCCAAACACAAACA
>NZ_JBIVUX010000007.1:0-305402 GCF_044757385.1 Streptomyces sp. NPDC091282 | reverse complement strand
GGGCCCGCCCCCCCCCGCCCCGCGGCGGCGGCCGGGCGCCCGGGGGGGGGTCAACGTTTCCGGGGGGGCCCCCGGGGGGGGGGTGGGGGGGGGGGGGGGGGGGCCCCGCGGGGGCGGGGGGGCCCACCTCTTCGTCTCCGCCGTCCCCTGTTCCGGATAATGATCGTCCTGTTGTCAGTGGGGACCGGTACGCTCGAAAGCACGATGACAGAGGACCTCTCACCGGCCGAGCGGTATGCGGCGGCCCGCAGGCGGGCCGCCGAGCAGGCCACCGCGCTCGCGTCCTTCCGCGAGATGTACGAATTCGGCCTCGACCCCTTCCAGATCGAGGCCTGCCAGGCGCTCGAAGCCGGCAAGGGCGTACTGGTGGCCGCCCCCACCGGCTCCGGCAAGACGATCGTCGGCGAGTTCGCCGTCCACCTCGCCCTGGAGCAGGGCAAGAAGTGCTTCTACACGACTCCCATCAAGGCGCTGTCGAACCAGAAGTACGCCGACCTGTGCCGCCGCTACGGCGCGGACAAGGTCGGTCTGCTCACCGGCGACAACAGCGTCAACTCCGACGCCCACGTGGTCGTGATGACCACCGAGGTGCTGCGGAACATGCTGTACGCGGGCTCCCAGACCCTCCTCGGCCTCGGCTACGTGGTCATGGACGAGGTGCACTACCTCTCCGACCGCTTCCGCGGCGCCGTCTGGGAAGAGGTGATCATCCACCTGCCGGAGTCCGTGACCCTGGTGTCCCTGTCGGCGACCGTGTCCAACGCCGAGGAGTTCGGCGACTGGCTGGACACCGTCCGCGGCGACACCGAGGTCATCGTCTCCGAACACCGGCCCGTCCCGCTGTTCCAGCACGTCCTCGCCGGGCGCCGGATGTACGACCTCTTCGAGGAGGGCGAGGGCCAGAAGAAGGCCGTCAACCCCGACCTCACCCGGCTGGCCAGGATGGAGGCGTCCCGCCCCTCCTACCAGGACCGCAGGCGCGGGCGCGCCATGCGCGAGGCCGACCGGGAGCGGGAGCGGCGGCAGCGGTCCCGGGTGTGGACACCCGGCCGCCCCGAGGTCATCGAACGCCTCGACTCCGAGGGCCTGCTGCCCGCCATCACCTTCATCTTCAGCCGCGCCGCGTGCGAGGCCGCCGTCCAGCAGTGCCTGTACGCGGGCCTGCGGCTCAACGACGACGAGGCCCGCGAGAAGGTGCGCACCCTCGTGGAGGAGCGCACCGCCTCGATCCCGCGCGAGGACCTGCACGTCCTCGGCTACTACGAGTGGCTGGAGGGCCTGGAGCGCGGCATCGCCGCCCACCACGCCGGCATGCTCCCGACGTTCAAGGAAGTCGTCGAGGAACTCTTCGTACGCGGCCTGGTCAAGGCCGTGTTCGCCACCGAGACCCTCGCGCTCGGCATCAACATGCCCGCGCGGTCGGTGGTGCTGGAGAAGCTCGTCAAGTGGAACGGCGAGCAGCACGCCGACATCACGCCCGGCGAGTACACCCAGCTGACCGGCCGGGCGGGCCGGCGGGGCATCGACGTCGAGGGCCACGCCGTGGTGCTGTGGCAGCGGGGGTTCAGCCCCGACCACCTCGCCGGGCTCGCGGGCACCCGCACCTATCCGCTGCGCTCCAGCTTCAAGCCGTCGTACAACATGGCGGTCAACCTGGTCGAGCAGTTCGGGCGGCACCGGTCGCGGGAGCTGCTGGAGACCTCCTTCGCGCAGTTCCAGGCCGACAAGTCGGTGGTCGGGATCTCCCGGCAGGTGCAGCGCAACGAGGAGGGGCTCGAAGGCTACAAGGAGTCCATGACCTGCCACCTCGGCGATTTCGAGGAGTACGCGCGGCTGCGGCGGGAGCTGAAGGACCGGGAGACCGAACTCGTCCGGCAGGGCGCGGTCGAGCGGCGTGCCGAGGCGGCGGTCGCGCTGGAGAAGCTCAAGCCGGGCGACGTCATCCACGTCCCCACCGGCAAGTACGCCGGTCTCGCGCTGGTCCTCGACCCCGGGCTGCCCGCCGGGCGGTCCGACGGCCACCGGGGCTTCGAGCAGCACGACGGGCCGCGTCCGCTGGTGCTGACCGCCGAGCGGCAGGTCAAGCGGCTGGCGGCGATGGACTTCCCGGTGCCCGTCGAGGCGTTGGAGCGGATGCGGATCCCCAAGTCCTTCAACCCCCGCTCCCCGCAGTCCCGTCGGGACCTGGCGTCCGCGCTGCGCACCAAGGCCGGGCACATCCCGCCGGAGCGGGCCCGCAAGAAGCGGTCGCAGGCCGCGGACGACCGGGAGATCGCACGGCTGCGGACCGCGATCCGCGCGCACCCCTGCCACGGCTGCAACGACCGTGAGGACCACGCCCGCTGGGCCGAGCGGTACCACCGGCTGATGCGCGACACCTCGCAGCTGGAGCGGCGGATCGAGGGCCGGACCAACACCATCGCCCGTACCTTCGACCGGATCGTGGCGCTGCTGACCGAACTGGACTACCTGCGCGGCGACGAGGTCACCGAGCACGGCAAGCGGCTGGCCCGGCTGTACGGCGAACTCGACCTGCTCGCCAGCGAATGCCTGCGGGCCGGCGTCTGGGAGGGGCTGAGCCCCGCCGAACTGGCCGCGTGCGTCTCGGCGCTGGTGTTCGAGGCGCGGGTCGGGGACGACGCGATGGCTCCCAAGCTGCCCTCCGGGAAGGCGAAGGCCGCGCTCGGCGAGATGGTGCGGATCTGGGGCCGCCTCGACGCGCTGGAGGAGGAGTTCCGGATCAACCAGACCGAGGGCGTCGGCCAGCGGGAACCGGACCTCGGCTTCGCCTGGGCCGCGTACATGTGGGCCTCGGGGACCGGGCTGGACGAGGTGCTGCGGGAGGCGGAGATGCCGGCCGGGGACTTCGTGCGGTGGTGCAAGCAGGTGATCGACGTGCTCGGGCAGATCGCGGCGGCTTCTCCTGCGGAGGGCTCGACCGTGGGGAAGAACGCGCGGAAGGCGGTTGATCTGGTGCTGCGGGGAGTTGTGGCCTACTCGTCGGTGGGGTGACCTGTCGAGGTGCGGGTGCGGGTGGGCTGTGGCTGGTCGCGCAGTTCCTCCCCCAGCCTTCGGCCGGGGGTGCCCCCAGCGCCCCCAGGCGGGGGCGTCTCAGTCGGCGTTCACATAGTGGCGCCAGCTTCCGTGGCCGGTGATGTCCGCCGCGTCGGCCAGTGCGCTCGGTTCGCACAGGAAACCTGGGACGCTCGTGCCGTCCGCCAGGTCCACCCTGCCCAGGGTCATCGGATGGGGGAGCTGTGCCAGCAGGCGGCCCAGGCCCTCCGCGGGCAGGTGCCACACCTCCGTCTCGATCGCGGCCCCGTCCGCGGACACGCGGACCAGACCCGGCTTCGCTGGTTCCGTCCGTAGCGCGTACAGGCGGTACGACGGTGCCGTCGTCGTGGTGCGGTGCAGGATCGCGCCCAGGGACAGGAGCTGCGGATTCAGCGGCTGGCCGGTCAGGTGGGCGCCCACCACCGCCAGGCTCACCGGTGGCTCCAGGCCGCGGGCCACGGCCGCCAGACGGTCGTCGGTGAAGGCCGGGCCGATCAGCATCACGCCGAACGGCAGGCCGTCCACCTCGCCCGCCGGTACCGCCACCGCCGCCAGGCCGAAGAGGTTCGTGGAGTTGGTGAAGCGGCCCAGGCGGGCGTTCTCGCCCAGCGGGTCGGCGGCGACCTCGGCCAGGGTCGGGTGGCCGGGAGCCGTGGGGAGCAGCAGGGCGTCCGCGTCGGACAGCTCGGCGAGGGCGCGGGCCCGCAGGACGGACAGGCGGTCCTGGTCGGCGAAGAGGCGGTGCGCCGGGATGTCGCGGGCCCGGGAGACGATGCCGCTCACCGTGGGATCCAGGCCGTCACCGCCGGCGGCGAGCCGCTCGTCGACGAAGTGACCCACCGCGGTGTAGCGCTCCGCCACGAAGGCGCCCTCGTAGAGCATCGCCGCGGCCTCGCTGAAGGGGGTCAGGTCGATCGGGCGGACCGAGGCGCCGGACGCGGCGAGACGGCCCACGGCCTCCTCGTACGCCCGCGCCCAGCCGTCGTCCATGTCGCCGAGCTGGTCGGGCGGCGCGACCGCGATCCGCCAGGGCCCGGGAGCCCGCGGGGGCACGGGCGGCAGGAGCGGTGGGGCACCGTCGGGCGGGGCGGTCAGGTGGCGCAGGGCCTGCTCGGCCTCGGGCAGCGTGCGGGCGAACACCGTCACGCAGTCGAGGGAGGCGCAGGCCGGGACCACGCCGGTGGCCGGGACCAGGCCCCGGGTCGGCTTCAGACCGACGATGCCGTTGAAGGCCGCCGGGATCCGGCCCGAGCCCGCCGTGTCCGTGCCGAGGGCGAGGTCGACGATCCCGAGGGCCACCGCGACCGCCGAGCCCGAGCTGGAGCCGCCGCTGATCCGGGCCGGGTCGATCGCGTTGCGGACCGCGCCGTAGGGGGAGCGGGTGCCGACCAGGCCCGTCGCGAACTGGTCGAGGTTGGTGGTGCCGAGGACGAGTGCGCCGGCCGCGCGCAGCCGGGCCACCGCCGGGGCGTCGGCCTCCGGCCGGTACGCGTACGCCGGGCAGCCCGCCGTGGTCGGCAGCCCTCGTACGTCGATGTTGCCCTTGACGGCGAGCAGACGCCCGGCGAGCGGGAGGTGCTCGCCCGCGGCCACCCGCTCGTCGATCGCGCGGGCCTCCGCCTCGGCCTGCCCGCGCGGACGCAGGTCGATCCAGATCTCGGGCCGGTCGGCCGCTTCGATGCGCGCGTAGGCGGCGCGGGTCCGGGAGAGGGTGCTGGACATGGTCGGTCGCTCCTGTCGGTCAGTTCGCGGTCGGCGCCAGGACGAGCAGCGCCGTCCCCGCCTCCACCTGGTCGCCCGGCCGCGCCAGGATCTCCGTCACCACACCGGCGACCGGCGCGTGCACCCTGGACTCCATCTTCATCGCCTCCAGCGCGAGGAGGGTCTGGCCGGCGGTCACCTCGTCGCCGGGCGCCACGTTCAGCTGCCACACGGAGGCCGCGAACTCGGCCTCGACCAGACGGCCGCCGGGCGGGACGGACACCTCGGCCGCCGGGGCGGAGGCGGGTGCCGTCGCGGCCTCGGCCCGCGTGAACTCGCCGGCCGCCTCCCAGGCGTCGCGCTCCGCGGCGAAGGCCCGCTGCTGGCGTGCCCTGAAGTCCGCCACGGAGACGGCGTGTTCGGCGAGGAAGTCCTGGTGGGCGGCGAGCGAGAAGGTGCCCTCCTCGATGCGCGGCACGAACCGGCCGGAGGTGATGTCGGCCCGCAGGTCGAGGAGTTCGTCCGCGGACACCGGATACCACCTGATCCGGTCGAAGAACCGCAGCAGCCACGGCGAGCCCGGCCGGAACGCCCCGCGCTGCTGCCAGCCCGACCACACCTGGGTGGTACGGCCCACGAACTGGTAGCCGCCGGGGCCCTCCATGCCGTAGACGCACAGGTAGGCGCCGCCGATGCCGACGGAGTTCTCGGCCGTCCAGGTGCGGGCCGGGTTGTACTTGGTGGTGACCAGGCGGTGGCGCGGGTCCAGCGGGGTGGCGACCGGCGCGCCCAGGTACACGTCGCCGAGGCCGAGGACCAGGTACTCCGCGTCGAAGACCGTGCGGTACACGTCGTCGACCGAGTCCAGGCCGTTGATCCGGCGGATGAACTCGATGTTCCACGGGCACCAGGGCGCGTCGTCGCGGACGCCCGCCATGTAGCGGGCGATCGCCTCACGGGTCGCCGGGTCGTCCCAGGACAGCGGGAGGTGGACCGTGCGGGAGGGCACCACCAGTTCGTCGGTGGGCGGCAGCGCCGGGACGATCTCCCGTACCGCGGACAGGAGTCCGGCCTGCGTGAGCCGGGCCGGGTCGGTCCTGATCTGGAGCGAGCGGATCCCCGGCGTCAGGTCCGTGACCCCGGGCAGGTCCGCCGCGGCGACCGCCTCCATCAGCGCGTGGACCCGCATCCGCAGCGCCAGGTCCAGCTGCATCGGACCGAACTCGACCAGCAGGTTGTCGTCGCCGCCGCGCCGGTAGGTCACGTCCCCGTCGCGGGCGAGGACACCGCCGTCGGCGATCTCGGGGCGGGGCGCGCCGGTCACGTCGACCGGCACGAAGCGGACCGTGTCGCCGGGCCGCAGCTGGCCCAGTTTCCAGCGTTCGCCGCTGAGCACGGTCGCCGGGCACACGAACCCGCCGAGCGAGGGACCGTCGGGGCCGAGCAGGACGGGCATGTCGCCGGTGTAGTCGACGGCGCCGACCGAGTACGGGGTGTCGTGGATGTTGGACGGGTGCAGGCCCGCCTCGCCGCCGTCGGCGCGGGCCCAGCGCGGCTTGGGGCCGACCAGCCGGACTCCGGTGCGCGCCGAGTTGAAGTGCACCTTCCACTCGGCTGCGTAGAAGTCCCGGATGTCGTCCTCGGTGAAGAACTCGGGTGCGGCGTGCGGGCCTTCGACGGCCGCCAGGTGCCAGTCGGCCGTGAAGCGGGGGCGGTCGGCGACGGGCGTGCCGTCCGTGACGGTGCCGCCGTGCAGGACGTCACCGGTCCGCAGCGCCCGGCCGCCGTGGCCGCCGAACCGGCCCAGCGTGAAGGTGCTCGCGCTGCCCAGGTAGTCCGGCACGTCCAGGCCGCCGCCCGCGAACAGGACGTAGGTGCGCAGCCCGTGCGCGGTGGGGGCGCCGATCTCCAGGAGACCGCCGGCCGGTACCGTCACCGGCTCCCACTGCGCGACCGGGGCACCGTCCAGCGTCACCGGGGCCGGGGCGCCGGTCACGCAGACGGTCGTCGGACGGGTGAAGCGCAGGGCCGGGCCCGCGAGGGTGCATTCGAGGCCGGGCGCGCCCTCCGGGTTGCCCAGCGCGCGGTTGCCGAGCCGGAAGGAGCGGTCGTCCATCGGCCCGCACGGGGGGACCCCGACCTGCCAGTGGCCGGTGCGGCCCGGCCAGTCCTGGACGGTGGTGAGCGTGCCGGCGGTGACGACCTCGATCCGCGGGGTCGGGTCGGTGACGGTGGCGAGGGTCGCGGTGGAGTGGGCGGCGGCGCGGAAGGCCGGTCCGGCGAGGGCGGCGCGCACCAGGCCCAGGTTGGTCTCGATGCCGTCGACCCGGGTGCGGGCCAGCGCCTCGTCCAGCCGGCGCAGGGCCGCGGCGCGGTCCGGGCCGTGGGCGATCACCTTGGCGAGCATCGGGTCGTACGACGTCGTCACCTCGGTGCCGGTCTCCACCCAGCCGTCGACGCGGACGCCCTCGGGGAACTCCACCCGGGTCAGCAGGCCGGCGCCGGGCCGGTGGCCGCGGGAGGGGTCCTCGGCGTAGACGCGGGCCTCCACGGCGTGGCCGCGCGGTGCGCCGGGCTCCCGTACGACGCCGGTCTCGCCCCGGGCCAGGCGCAGCATCCAGGCGACCAGGTCGACGCCGTAGATCTCCTCGGTGACCGGGTGTTCCACCTGGAGCCGGGTGTTGACCTCCAGGAAGTAGGCCTCCTCGCGTGCCGCGTCGTACACGAACTCGACCGTGCCCGCGGAGCGGTAGCCCACCGCGGCGCACAGGTCGCGTGCGGAGGCGGCCAGTCGTGCGCGCACCCGGGGCGGCAGGCCGGGGGCGGGGGCCTCCTCGACGACCTTCTGGTTGCGGCGCTGCAGGGAGCAGTCCCGGTCGCCGAGGGTGACCACCCGTCCCGTGCCGTCGCCGAAGACCTGCACCTCGACATGGCGGGCGTGTTCGACCAGGCGTTCCAGGAAGACCCCGGCCGAGGAGAAGGAGGCGGCGGCCACGCGCTGCACCCGGTCCCAGGCGTCGGTCAGTTCGGCGTCGGACCGGCAGGCCGACATGCCGATTCCGCCACCGCCGCCGGTGGCCTTGAGCATCACGGGATAGCCGATGGCGGACGCCTCGCGCAGCGCCTCGGGCAGGCCCGAGAGGAGCCCGGTGCCGGGCGCCAGGGGTACGCCGGCGGCCTCGGCCGCCGCCCGTGCCGTGTGCTTGGCGCCGAACAGCTCCAGATGCTCGGGGGCCGGGCCGACGAACACGATCCCGGCGGCCTCGCAGCGCCGGGCGAACTCGGCGTCCTCGGACAGGAAGCCGTAGCCGGGGTGGATCGCGCCCGCGCCGGTGTCCTTCGCGGCCCCGAGGACCAGGTCGGCGTCGAGGTAGGACTCCCGCGCCGGGGCCGGGCCGAGGCGGACCGCCTCGTCGGCGAGGCGGACGTGGGGGGCCGAGCGGTCGAGGTCGGAGTACACGGCGACCGTGCGCAGGCCCAGTTCGCGGGCGGTGCGGATGATCCGGACGGCTATCTCGCCGCGGTTGGCGACCAGCAGGGTGTCGAAGCTCATCCGGCGGCTCCGATCGTCATCTCGACCGCGGTCGGTTCGAAGCCGTTGCACGGGTTGTTGATCTGCGGGCAGTTGGAGACCAGGACGAGGACGTCCCGTTCGGCGCGCAGTGTCAGCTTCCGGCCCGGGGCCGAGAGGCCGTCGACGATGCCGAGGGTGCCGTCCGGCTCGACCGGCACGTTCATGTACCAGTTGATGTTGGAGACCAGGTCGCGCTTGCCGAGGCCGTGTTGCGCGCCCTCCGCCAGGAAGTTGTCCACGCAGGCGTGCTGCGACCAGGTGTGGTGGCCGTAGCGCAGGGTGTTGGACTCCTTGGAGCAGGCGCCGCCGACCGTGTCGTGCCGGCCGACCTCGTCGGCGGTCACGGTCATCAGCGGGGTGTGCTCGTTGGAGAGCAGCACGCTGCCCGCGGTGAGGAAGAGGGAGCCCTGGGCGTGCACGGTGTCGGGGGCGCTGTAGCGGACAGCCGCGTCGTGGGCGTCGTAGACGAGGAAGTCGACGGCCTGGTTGCCGTGCAGGTCGGTGAGGGTCAGGGTCTGGCCGGCGCGGAGGACGGCGGACCAGGCGGCGCGGGCCGGGACGACGGTCGTGGTGGTCATGCGAGCCCCCTGGAGGCGAGGAACCCGGCGGTGTTCAGGAAGGCGCGGCGGCCCTCCGGGGTGGCGTTCCAGAGCGGGTCGCCGGGCGGCGTCGGGGCGGCGCGCCAGGCCAGGACCTCAAGGGCCGTGCTGACGTAACCGGGGCGCGGGTCGGCCGGGTGCGGGACGTTCGCGATCAGTACCGTCAGGTCCTGCTCGGCGCGGAGCGTGACGCTGCCGCCGGGGCCGGCCGAGCCGGTGAAGTCCAGCGTGCCCTCGTCGCGTACCGCCACGCCCTGGAAGAACGACAGGGAGGGCGGCAGGTCGCGCGGTTCCAGGCCGTTCTTCGCCGCCGCCAGCTTGAACAGCTCGCGGCCGGCGGGGGAGGGCGACTGCGGGGTGCCGTCGCCGTAGCGGGCGGTGTTGCGGACCAGGGTGGAGGTGCCGCACAGCGCGTCGTGCCGGCCGGAGGTGTCGGCGATCACGGAGGCCAGCACCCGGCCCTGGTCGGAGAGGAGCAGCACGCCCTCGCCGAGGTAGGCGTTCCACTGGACCTTGACCGTGTCGGCCACGTTCAGCCGCTCCCAGGGGCGGTCGGCGACGTACAGCAGGAGGTGCGCGCAGGCGTCGCCGTGCGGGTCGGTCAGGCGCAGCTCGGTGCCGCGGGCCAGGACCCGGTGGGTGTAGCCGCCGCCCGCCACCGTCTCGGCCCACACCAGGTGGCCCGCCTCGCAGGGCGGGTCGGGCCAGTCGGCGGCCGGTACGACCGGCATGGCATCGGCGCGGGTGCCCTCCTGGGCGCGGGCGTGCGCCCGGGCCCCGTACGTGGTCGCTGTCGCCATCGCTGACCTCCGGCTCGGTGGCTCATGGGTGACTCGGGGGGTGTTTCTGTCGCTCGACAGAAATTAGGCGCGGGCCGGGTCGGCGGCATTGCCCCGGTGTTCCGGCCCGGTTACCGAGGGCTCACCGGGCGAGCGCCGGCCGGCCGCCGGCCGCGCGGTGATCGCCGGGCGGTGCCGTGTGCGAGGATCGAACGCATGGGGACGAGCAGTGGCCGCCGGGTCGGCCGGCCGCGGGCCGCACAGCGGCCGGACAGCGGCCTGGACCCGCGGGCCGAACTGCTGGTGGCCGCGGCCGAGTTGTTCACCACCCGCGGCTACGCCGCCACCACCACCCGGGCGGTCGCCGAGCGGGCGGGCATGCGGCAGGCGTCGATGTACCACTACGTCTCCGGCAAGGAGGAACTCCTCGCCGAGCTGCTGGAGTCCACCGTCACGCCGTCCCTGAACCGCGCCCGTGAACTGCTCGCCGACGACGCGGTCCCGGCCGAGGAGCGGCTGCGGGCGCTGTGCCGGACCGACGTGGAGCTGCTGTGCGCCGGGCCGTACAACCTGGGCGCGCTCTACCTGCTGCCCGAGGTGCGCACCGAGCGGTTCGCCGGCTTCCGCGCCGTGCGCTCCGAACTGAAGGACGCCTACCGGCAGTTGATCGCCGCGACGGCCGTCGGCGGCGGGCTCGCCAAGGGGGAGCTGGAGCTGCGGACCGATCTCGTCTTCGGTCTGATCGAGGGCGTCATCCTGATCCGCCGCTCCGGACCGGAGCGTCCCGTCGGCGAGTTCGCCCGCGCCACGGCCGACGCGGCGCTGCGCATCACCGGAGCCTGAACCGGGCGCGCCGGTCCGCGCACCGGCGCGCCCGGAGCCCGCGGAGGTTTCGGGCCGGAGCGCCGATTCACCCGCCACGGTGAGTCACTTCCGCACGCCTGTGCGCCGTCACGCAACGTGTACGAACATATGCCCTGCGTGCAAAACGACCGAGGCTACTCCAGTCGTCCTGGCGATTTCAGGTGCTCGCCGAATTAGACACGGCGTTGATCCGGTCGGACTAAGCTCGCCCGCAGCGCACCGAGTTGAGGTGAATTCGCGCGCTTGTTCCCGCATATACGGAAGATCCTGACTGCTCCATGAACCTTCCCCCCACGAACTCCCCCGACACCCAGCCGACTCGTCTCAGAAGGCATACATGGTGAGTGTGCAATCGCCTCCCAATGGCCGTGAACTTCCCCTGGCGCGGGTGCTGTTGCTGCCCGCCATACTGATGGCCGCGGCGATCGCCGCCGCCGTCCTCCTGGTGGCGGAGCCCGCCCGGACCGCCGTCGGCGTGTGCGGGGCCGTCGGCATGCTGCTGGTGCTCGCGACGGCGGCGGAAGTGGTGCGCCGCGGCCGCAGGCTCCGGGACGCCGAGGCCGAACACGCCCGTCACCGTGCGTATCTGGAACAGCGCCTCACCACCAACGACGAGGAGATCGACCGCCTCGGCACGGAGGTCTTCCCGACCGCCCTCTACCGGCTGAAGGCGGGCGAGTCCCCCAAAGAGGTGATCCGCCAGGTCTTCGACGTCGACCCCCGGCTGCGCCACGCCCCCGAGTCGCAGCGCCGGCTGATCCGCACCATGCTCGACATCGTCGACGAGGAAGACCTCCAGCGTGACTCCCTGGAGCGCTCGTTCGTCAGCGTCGCCCGCCGCGTCCAGGCCATCGTCCACCAGCAGGCCCACGAACTGCGGGAGATGGAGGAGGACCACGGCCGCAACCCCGAGGTCTTCGACGACCTGCTGCGCATCGACCACGGCACCGCGCTGATCGGACGCCTCGCCGACTCGGTCTCCGTGCTCGGCGGCGGTCGGCCCGGCCGCCAGTGGCCCAACCCCGTCGCCCTCTACAGCGTGCTGCGCGGCGCCATGTCCCGGATCCTGGAGTACCGGCGCATCGAGCTGCACTCCATCTGCCAGGTCAACATCAAGGGCACCTCGGTCGAACCGCTCATCCACGCCGCGGCCGAACTCCTCGACAACGCCACCCGCTACTCGCCGCCCTCCACCAAGGTGCACGTCACCGCAGTCGAGGTGCAGTCCGGCGTGTGCATCGAGATCGAGGACGCCGGCGTCAGCCTCAACGAGGAGGCCCGCGGCCGCATCGAGGGCATGCTGGAGAAGGCCAAGCAGGGCAAGGACATCCAGGTCCTCGGCGAGAACCCGCGCCTGGGCCTGTCCGTCGTGGGCCGTCTGTGCACGACGTACGACATGGACGTCTCGCTGCGCGCCTCGGCGTACGGCGGGGTGCGGGCCGTCCTCATCGTGCCCAGCGACATGATGACCACCGACCCGGCCCCCGGCATCGCCCACGGCATCGGCGCCACCGGCATCCCGAAGCCCGAACTCGGCGCCCTCGAAGGCCCCAAGCGGCCCCCCAAGAAGCGCCGCCCCACCAGTCCCCGCATCCCCGCCGGGATCTCCATGGAGGACGACGTCCCCGAGGTCACCGAATGGACCGCCGGCGGCCTGCCGCAGCGGCGCAGCCGGATGAAGACCCCGCTCACCCAGCGGTACGCCGAACAGGCCGCCGTCGAACGGGCCGAGCGCGAGGGCAACCCGACCGTCTGGTCGCAGCGCAAGGAGCCCGAGCCGGAACCGGCGCCCGAGCGCCCCGCGCCCGGACTCTGGGTCGAGGCCTTCTGGGAGGGCCTCAAAAAGAACAACCCGGGCGTCCACCCCACGGACTTCACCCGGAACCCCACCAAGTACGTACACCTGATCAACGATCCGGCCGGCACCGAAACCGACGACCAGGGGGACCTCAAGTGATCCAGCAGCGCGGCAACTTCGACTGGATGCTCAAGCAGCTCGCCGACGGGGTGCCGGGCGTCGAGATGATCGTCGTCCTCTCCGCCGACGGCCTGCGCATCGCCCGGCACGGCGGCGACCCCGACGCCGCCGACCGCCTCGCCGCGGCCTGCGCGGGCGTGCAGAGCCTGGCCACCGCCGTCGCCCAGGAACTCCCCATCAGCAACGGCGACATGAACCTCGTCCTGATCGAGATCGACAGAGGTTACTTCTACCTCATGTCCGCCGGCGCCAACGCCTACCTCGCGGTGCTCGCCGACGTGACCTGCGAACCCGGCCGGATGAGCGAGATGATGCGCGACCTGGTCGTCCGCATCGGCACCCACCTGACCAGTCCGCCCCGGCGGAACGGGCAGACCGTATGACTCCTCCGCAACGCAAACGGCGGCAGACCAGGGCGGAACACCCGCCGCCGCTGCCCCCCGCACCGCAGGCCCCCGAGGGCGGCGGCGAGGACGACGACAACAGGAACCCCGAACGGCTCTACGTCATCAGCGGAGCCGACGGCGCGCGGGCCGAACTCGACCTGGTCACCCTGATCGTGGCCCGCGCCGACCCGCCGCCGTCGGTCACCCCGGAGCAGGCGGTGCTCCTGCGGCTCACCCTCGCCCCGCTCTCCGTCGCCGAGCTCTCGGCCTACCTCGACCTGCCGTTCAGCGCGATGACGGCACTGATCACCGAGCTGATCACGGCCGAACTGGTGCAGGCGCGCGCCCCGATCGTCCGCCAGGCGCTCCCCGACCGTTCACTCCTCGAAGCGGTGATGCATGGACTTCAAAAGCTCTGAGACGATCCCCGGCCCCCGCACCGAGGACCAGCTGCCGCAGACCGCCCAGGCCGCCGTGAAGATCGTGATCGTCGGCGGCTTCGGAGTCGGCAAGACCACCATGGTCGGTTCCGTCAGCGAGATCAGACCGCTGACCACCGAGGAGACCATGACCCAGGCCGGCATCGGCGTCGACGACAACTACGGCTCCGACTCGAAGACCGCCACCACCGTGGCCATGGACTTCGGCCGCATCAGCATCACCGACCAGCTGGTCCTCTACCTCTTCGGCACCCCCGGCCAGGAACGGTTCTGGTTCCTGTGGAACGGCCTGTTCGAGGGCGCCCTCGGCGCGGTCGTGCTCATCGACACCCGGCGCCTGGAGGTCAGCTTCGACGTCATGGGGCGCCTGGAGGAACGCGGCGTGCCGTTCGTCGTCGCCGTCAACTCCTTCCCCGACGGCCCCCGTTACCCCATCGAGGAGCTGCGCACCGCGCTGGACCTGCCTCCCGACGTCCCCATCGTGGAGTGCGACGCCCGCCGCCGGGCCTCCAGCCGGGACGTCCTGATGACCCTGGTGCGCTTCCTGCACTCGCTCGCCATGTCCGGCGCGCTCACCTGAACCCCCCTTCGGAGCGATCACTGTGACGCCTGAATCCCCCTCCCAGGCCGGCACCGGCACCGGTCCGGTCCCGCCGCCCGCCTGCCCGGCGCACGACCGGGGCCCCGGCGGACTGCAACGGCTCTACGGCGCCGACGCCGACCACCTGGGCGAGCTGTACGAGAAACTGCGCACGGAGCACGGCGCCGTGGCCCCCGTGCTGCTCCACGACGACGTACCGATCTGGGCGGTCCTCGGACTCACCGAGAACCTCCAGATGGTCCGCACCCCCGCCGTGTACACCCGCGACAGCCGGATCTGGACCCCGCTGCGCGAGGGCATGGTCAAACCCGACCACCCGCTCATGCCGCACATCGCCTGGCAGCCGATCTGCTCGCACGCCGAGGGCGACGAACACCTGCGGCTGCGGGCGGCGGTCCAGGGCGCCATGACCACCATCGACCACCGCAGCATCCGCCGCCTCATCGGCCGCTACACCCAGCTGCTGGTCAACGAGTTCTGCGAGCAGGGCCACGCCGAACTGGTCTCCCAGTACTCCGAGCACCTGCCGATGGCGGTCATGTGCGAACTGCTCGGCATGGCCGAGGAGTACAACGACCGGATCGTGGAGGCCACCCGGGACGCGCTCAAGGGCACCGAGACGGCGATCGCCAGCAACGAGTACGTCATGGACTGCCTGACCCGGCTCACCGCCCGCCGCCGGGCCCGTCCCGAGGACGACTTCGCCAGCCACCTCGTCACCCACCCGGCCGGGCTCAACGACGACGAGGTCGCCCAGCACCTGCGGGTCGTCCTCTACGCCGCCTACGAGACCACCGCCAACCTCCTCGCCAACGCGCTGCGCATGGTCCTCACCGAGCCGGGCTTCCGCGCCCAGCTCAACGGCGGCCAGATGACGGTGCCGGAGGCGATCGAGCAGTCCCTGTGGGACGAGCCGCCGTTCAGCACGGTCTTCGCCTACTTCGCCAAGCAGGACACCGAACTCGGCGGCCAGCGCATCCGCAAGGGCGACGGACTGCTGTACGCGCCCGCGCCGGGCAACGTGGACCCGCGGGTCCGCCCCGACCTGAAGGCCAACATGCAGGGCAACCGCTCGCACCTCGCCTTCGGCGGCGGCCCGCACGAATGCCCCGGCCAGGACATCGGCCGTGCCATCGCCGACGTCGGCGTCGACCAGCTGCTGACCCGGCTGTCCGACATCCAGCTCGACTGCGACGAGGAGGAGCTGCGCTGGCGGGCCTCGATCGCCTCCCGGCACCTGGTGGAGCTGCCGGTGCGCTTCGACCCGAAGCCCAAGCAGGACGTGACGCTCATGCCGAGCCCCGCACTGGTCCCGCCGCAGCGCACCGACTGGCAGTCCGTCCCGGTCCGCCCGGCGGCACCCGCGCCCGTCCCCGCGCAGGCACCCGAGTCCCGGCCCCGGCCGCAGCCCGTGGCGCCACCGCCGGCCGCGCACCCGGCCCCGGAACCCGCCCGGCCCCAGGGCGTCTGGCCGCGGCTGCGCCGCTGGTGGCTCGGCCGCTAGCCGTCCAGACCGCCCGCCCAGTCCGCGTACGACTCCCAGGCCCGCAGCGTCCGTCCGCTGCGCAGCCGGTGCTCGGCGCCCGTGACCGGGTCGGTGAACTCCAGCCGCCGCGCCAGCAGTTGCAGCGGCCGCCGGAAGTCACCGGCCGGCACGGCGCCGGTCACCACGGGATACAGCGGGTCACCGAGGATCGGCACGCCCAGCGCGCTCATGTGGACGCGCAGCTGATGGGTCTGCCCGGTGAGCGGGGTGAGCCGGTAGCGGCCCAGGTCCCCCCTGCGGTCGACCAGTTCCACCACGGTCTCCGCGTTGGGCTCGCCCTCGACCTCGCGGGCCGCCGGCACGCCGCGCTCCTTGAGGATCCGGCTGCGCACGGTCCGGGGAAGGGCGAGCGAGGGGTCGTAGGGCGCGATCGCCTCGTACTCCTTGCGCACCCGCCGCTCGGCGAACAGCCCCTGGTACGCGCCTCGCTCCTCGGGCCGCACGGTGAAGAGGACGAGCCCGGCCGTGAGCCGGTCCAGCCGGTGCGCGGCTCCGAGCGCGGGGATCCCCAGCTCCCGCCGCAACCGGGCGAGGGCGGTCTCGGTGACGTGGCTGCCGCGCGGGGTGGTGGCGAGGAAGTGCGGTTTGTCGGCGACCACGAGGTGGGCGTCGTGGTGGACGACGTCCAGGGCGAAGGGGACGGGGACCTCGGCGGGCAGGTCGCGGTGGAACCAGAGCCAGAGACCGGGGGCGTAGGGGGTGGCGGCGGCGACCGGCTCCCCGTCCGTGCCCACGACGAGCCCCGACGCCAGCATTCCCTCGACGGCCCCTGGGGCGGCTCCGGAGAGCCGTGCGACCAGGTAGGCGCCGACGGTCTCCCACTCGGCGGAGAAGGGCAGCCGCAGCCGGACGGGATCCACCCCGTGGCGCTGGGGGAGGGGCGAGGGCGGAATGCTCGTCTTGCGTCTCATCGCAGCCCAGGGTAAGTGCGAGACACCCGTCCCGGGCCGCCGGGACCGCGCCCGGCCGCCCGCGCCACGGCCTACGCCGCGGCCTCCGGCACGGCGACCGCGCCCGGGGACTGCGCGCGGGCGAACCGCCACAGCCCTCCCGCCACCACCGTGGCGATCAGGAACAGGACCGTGAACCACCGGAAGTACCAGTGCCCGCCGCTCGGGTCGTACACCGCCTCCCGCGGCCACGCCAGGTTCACGCTCATCGCCAGCCCGTACAGCAGCGCGGCCGCGTTGACCGGCATCCCCCACCGCCCCAGCGAGAACAGCGGCGCCCCGGTCTCGTCCGTCCCGCCGGCCCGGAACTCCCCGCGCAGCCGCCGGACCAGCAGCGGTCCGGTGACCATCGCGTAGGCGAGGTACAGCATCACGATGCACGTGGTCCCGATCGCGAGGAACGCGTCCGGCGAGGCGAAGTCCAGCAGCAGCAGCGCGGCGGCCAGGACGCCCACCACCACGGCCGGCGAGCCGGGCATGCCCGTCCGGGGGTTCACCCGCGCCAGGCGGCCGGCGAACGGCAGCCGCCCGTCGCGTGCCATGGAGAACAGCATGCGCGAGGCCGCCGTCTGGATCGCCAGCGTCGCCACCGCGACGGCCACCACCACGTCGGCCAGCAGCACCCGGCCCACCCCGTCGCCGAGACTGCTGGTCAGGACGTAACTGAGGCCGTCCACTCCGAGCCGCCCGTCGGTCAGGCTCGGCGCGGCCAGCAGACCGCCGAGGACGACCAGACCGCCCAGCAGCCCCGCCGACCCGAGCGCCGTGAGGATCGTGCGCGGAGCGGTGCGCCGCGGCTGGTGCGTCTCCTCGCTCATCTCGCCCGCGCTGTCGAAGCCGATCATCACGTACGCGGCCGTGAACGAACCGACCAGCAGCGCGCCCAGCAGCCCTCCCCCGGCGGACGTCCCGGTGTGGAAGGTGATGCCGGGGGAGCGCTTGGAGTGGGTGAGCAGCAGTACGACGATCAGGACGGCGCCGATGATCTCGGCCGTCACCCCGACCCGGTTGACCAGGGACATCACCCGGTTGTCCAGGACGTTCACGAGGGTGGTCAGGACCAGCAGGACGACGCCGAGGACGGCCGCGTTGGCGGCGCCGTCGGCGGAGGTCGGCGCCGGGTCGGTGCCGACCAGCTGGAAGCCGGACCACAGCGCGGGCAGCACCATCTGGAGGGCCAGCGCGGCCGCCGCGACGACCACGACCTGCCCGATCACCATGATCCAGCCGGCGAACCAGCCGAAGGACGGGTTCGACAGCCGTGAGGACCACTGGTAGATCGCGCCGGAGATCGGGTAGCGCGCGGCGAGTTCGGCGAAGCAGGCGGCCACCAGCAGCTGGCCGGCCAGCACGGCGGGCCACGCCCAGAAGAAGACCGGGCCGCCGAACGCGTAGCCGAAGGCGAAGAACTGGAAGACGGTCGTCAGGACGGAGATGAAGGAGAACCCGGCGGCGAACGAGGCGTACCTGCCGAGGCTGCGGTGCAGCTCCTGGGGGTAGCCGAACTCCTCCAGGGAGCGGTCGTCGGACTCCGTGAGGGAGCGGTCGTCGGTGGTCGTCACGGCGGCACCTGCCTGTCAGGGCGGATTTCCTGTCGGGCGACAGAAATTAGGGACGCGCTGTTTCGCAGGCGTCACACCGGCGTGTCCGGGGCGGGCCCAAGTCCTCACGCTCTTGCGCTACCGCTTCAGACGCGATACATCGTGTGTATTGACCTCCCTGGTGGATACGCGATATGTTCGGCCACGGATATTCGGAAGCGAGGTGATCGGCATGGCGGTGAAGCGGCGCAAGCTCAGCAATCCCCTGGCGCTCGTCGTGCTGACGACCCTCCTGCAGGGGTCGATGCACCCCTACGAGATCGCGCAGACCATGCGCCGCCAGGGCAAGGACACCAGCACCCGGATCAACTACGGCTCGCTCTACACGGTCATGCAGAACCTGGAGAAGCACGGCTTCGTCGAGGTGGCCGACGTGGAGCGGCAGGGCAACCGCCCGGAGCGCACGGTCTACGGCATCACCGCCGCCGGACGCGAGGAGACGGTCCACTGGCTGTCCGACCTGATCGCCGTCCCGGTCAAGGAGTACCCGATCTTCGAGACGGCGCTCTCGCTGCTGGGCGCCCTGCCGCCCGACGAGGTCGAGCGCCTGCTGGAGGAGCGGCTCAGCACCCTGGAGGTCGAGGTCACCGGCGGCCGGGCCGTGCTGGAGAAGCTGCACGAGACACTGCCCCGGCTGTTCGTCGTCGAGGTCGAATACCACCTGCACATGCTGGAAGCGCAGACCGCATGGGTCCGCGGCTTCGTGCGGGAGATGCAGGACGGTTCGCTGCCGGGCGTCGAGGGCTGGCGCCGGTACCACGAGACCGGCGAGTTCCCGCCGGAGTTCACGGAGGCGGACCGGTAACAGAAACAGACCCCGGCGGAGCTGTTGCAGCAGCCCCGCCAGGGTCTCGAACCCCGAGCTGAACCCGCCGTGAGGCAGATCCGGGCGATCGAGGTGCGGCACACCCAGGATAGCCCGGTGCTCCTCAGGCGGATCAGCTGTCATCCGCTCATTCAGGAGAGCCCTGTCATGAACACCCGTGCGCCCGCAGTGCAGGCGCGCCAGCTGGTCAAGACCTATCCCGGTGACGTCACCGCGCTGAACGGCATGGACGTCACCGTCGAACCCGGCACCGTCTTCGGACTCCTCGGACCCAACGGCGCCGGCAAGTCCACCACCGTCAAGATCCTCACCACGCTGGCCCGGCCCGACTCGGGCACCGCCACCGTGGCCGGCCACGACGTGCTGCGCCATCCGGACCGGGTGCGCCGCGCGATCGGCGTGGTCGCCCAGAACTCCGGCGCCGACCCGGTGGCCACCGGCCGCGAGAACCTCCGGCTCCAGGGCAGGCTCTACGGCCTGCGCGGCGCCGCCCTGAACGGCCGGGTCGACGAACTGCTGGCCCGCTTCACCCTCACCGACGCCGCGGACCGCCCGGTCAAGGGCTACTCCGGCGGTATGCGCCGCCGCCTCGACGTGGCCCTCGGCCTGGTGCACCGCCCCGAGGTGCTCTTCCTCGACGAGCCCACCACCGGCCTGGACCCCGAGGCCCGCACCGCGATGTGGGACGAGATCGGGCGGCTGGCCGGCGAGGAGGGCCTGACCATCCTGCTCACCACGCACTACCTGGAGGAGGCCGACCGGCTGGCCGAGCGGATCGCGATCGTCGACCGCGGCCGGATCGTGGTCGAGGGCACCCCCGACGCCCTCAAGGGCGAACTGCGCGGCGACGCCGTCCACGTGGAACTGCGCGAGGCGCCGGGCGAGGCCGGCCGCACCCTGCTCACGGGCGCCCTGACCGGGCTGGCCGGAGTCCACCAGGCGTTCTTCGACGGCCGCCGGATCAGCGCCCGCGCCGACGACGGGGCCGCCGCCGTGCCGGCGCTGCTCGCCGCGCTGGAGCGGGCCGGGGTGACCGTGCTGGCCGCGACCGTCGCCCGGCCCTCGCTCGACGACGTCTACCTGCGCTACGCGGGCCGCCGGTACGCGGAGGCCGACGCCACCGAGGAACTCGCCCCCGCCGGAGGTGCCCGATGAGCAACGCCCTCGCCCAGACCTGGTACATGACCCAGCGTCAGCTGGTGGTGTTCGCCCGTCAGCCCGCGTTCGCCGTCATCACCCTGATCCAGCCGGTGATCTGGCTGTTCCTCTTCGGCAACCTCTTCAAGAAGGTCGTCGAACTGGGCGGCTTCGGCACCACCAGCTACCTCGACTACCTGGTGCCCGGCGTCGTCGCGATGAGCGCCCTCAGCTCCAACATGTGGGCGGGCATGGGCACCCTGGAGGAGATCCAGCGCGGCACCCTGAACCGCTTCCTGACCACACCGGTCAGCCGGGCCGCGCTGATGAACGGCAACGTGGTGAACAACGGTCTGGTCACCGCCGGCCAGTCGCTGATCATCGTGCTGCTCGGCCTGCTGGGCGGCGCCGACTACCCGGGCGGGATCGGCGGAATCGCCGTCCTGGTGGTGGCCTCCGTGCTGCTCGGCACCGTCTTCGGCGCGCTGTCCAACGCGCTCGGCATGCTGGTGCGCGAGCGGGAGTCGATCATCGGGATCAACACCTTCCTGCTGCTGCCGCTGACGTTCCTGTCCAGCGCCTTCATGGCGCCGTCCCAGATGCCCGGCTGGATGCGGCACACCGCCGACTTCAACCCGCTCAACTGGGCGATGGTGGCCGGGCGTTCGGCGATGTCGGCGGACCCGGACTGGAGCGCGGTGCTGAGCCGCGGCGGAGCCCTGCTGGCCCTGGCGGTCGTCGCCGTGTGGCTGTCGATCAGAACGTTCCGGTCCTACCAGCGGTCGGTGTGACCCGCAGCTGAGCGGCGGCACCCGCGGGTGCCGCCGCGCACGCACCGAGGCCGCACGACCCGGTGGTCCGTGCGGCCTCATGGTGGTCCGGTCTCAGGCGGCGGCGGCCCCGCCGCCCTCCTGCTCCGCCTCGATGCGGGCGTTCCAGTCGCGCTTGGAGGCCTGCCAGCCGTCCTCGTTGTGACCGAGGCGCCAGTAGCCGGAGATCGACAGGTCCTCGCGCGGGATCCCGTGCTCGACGCGGAGCAGGGACCGCAGGTCCTTCACGAAGCTCGCCTCGCCGTGGACGAAGGCGTGCGGCCGGCCCGCCGGGAACTCCATCCCCCGTACGGCCTCGACCAGGGCCTCGCCGACCGGCCGGGCACCCCGGTGCAGCCAGACGACCTCCACGTCGGAGTCGATCTTCTGCTCCTCCTCGGGGCCGGAGATCTCGATGAAGGCGAAGGCCTTCGCCCCGGCGGGCAGCGACTCCAGGGCACGGGCGATCGCGGGCAGCGCGCTCTCGTCGCCGGCGAGCAGGTGCCAGTCGGCGTCGGGAGAGGGGGCATAGGCGCCGCCGGGGCCCATGAACCGCACGGTCTCACCGGGCTGGACACGGCAGGCCCAGGGGCCGGCCAGGCCCTCGTCCCCGTGCACGACGAAGTCCAGGGACAGCTCACGGTGCTCGGCGTCCCAGGAGCGCACCGTGTAGGTCCGGGTCACCGGCCAGTGCTCGCGCGGGAATTCGGCGCGGATCCGCTCCAGGTCGAAAGGCTCCGGGTACGTGACGCCCGCGGGGCCGAAGAGGAGTTTCACGTAATGATCGGTGCAGGTGTCCGCCGCGAATCCGGCCAGGCCGTCACCGCCGAGAACGACGCGCTGCATGTGCGGGGTCAGCCGTTCGGTGCGTACCACCTGGGCGGAATGGGGCTTGCGCGGCTTACGTCCCGGGCGCTCTGCCATGACCGGCCTCCCTGCTCCATTGGTTAGGTTTACCTAAGTTAGCATCTCCCCGGTGGTCGGCACTCCTTCCATGAACACTTGGCGCACGTGTTTTGCCAGAACAATTCTCCGCCACTCACCCGCCGAGTGTCAGCAGCAGCCGCTGCAGCGAGCCGCCCAGACCCCAGCGCGCCGCCAGCGCGTCCAGCCGGGCGGGATCGCGCGGGGCCGCCGGCAGGGCGGTGTCGACGTCCGGCAGCGGCACGTCACCGGCGACCAGGACCACCTTCGGGGCGACGGCCACGTAGGGCCTGGCCTCGTCCAGCCGCTTGCGCTGCGAAGGCGTGAGCTTCGCCCCGGGATCGTCGACGGCGGCCATGATCCCGGCCAGGTCGCCGAACTCGGCGAGCAGCTTGGCGGCCGTCTTCTCCCCGATGCCCGGCACCCCCGGCAGACCGTCGCTCGGGTCACCGCGCAGCAGGGCCAGATCCGCGTACCCGGCCCCGTCCACTCCGTACTTCTCCCGCAGCCACGCCTCGTCCGTCGTCTGCAGCGTGCCGACGCCCTTGAGCGGATACAGCACCCGCACCCCGCGCGCGTCGTCCACCAGCTGGTAGAGGTCGCGGTCGCCGGTGACGATGTCGACCGGGCCGTCGGCCCGCGCGGTGAACGTGCCGATCACGTCGTCCGCCTCGTAGCCCGCCACGCCGACCCGGGCGATGCCGAGCGCGTCCAGCACCTCCTCGATGACCGGCACCTGCGGGGAGAGGGTGTCCGGCACCTCCTCCTCGTCCGGCCCCGCCGCACGCTCCTCGGCGACCCGGTGGGCCTTGTAGGACGGGATGAGGTCGACCCGCCACTGCGGCCGCCAGTCGGCGTCCATGCAGGCCACCAGCCGGTCCGGACGGTGGTCCTTGACCAGCCGGTCGATGAAGTCCAGCAGCCCGCGCACGGCGTTCACCGGCGTGCCGTCCGGCGCCCTCACCGAGTCCGGGACGCCGAAGTAGGCGCGGAAGTACAGCGAGGCGGTGTCGAGAAGCATCAGTCGTGCGGTCACGCCTCGCATCATGCCGTACGGCACCGACAGCGGCGGGGCGCCGCGGGGCGGACGTGCCGGGGGCCGGGTCGTGGAGACCTCGTGACCTGGGCCACTTGTCCGTTTGACCTGGCCCGGGCAGGGCAGGCGCGGCTCCTGTCCCATGCCCCAGGGGTGCCGGGCCCCCGCGTTCGCGGGTCCCGACGCCTCCGAGAGAGAGGTTCGCGTGTCACCCAGGCTAGAGACCGAGGACCTGTACAAGGTCTTCGGCAGACGACCGGACACCGCCGTGGAACGACTCCGCCAGGGAGCCGACCGGGAGGAACTGCGCGCCGACGGCACCACCGCCGCCGTGATCGACGCCTCCTTCCAGGTCGAGCCGGGCGAGATATTCGTCGTGATGGGCCTGTCCGGGTCCGGCAAGTCCACCCTGCTGCGCCTGCTCAACGGCCTGCTGGAACCGACCGCGGGACAGGTCCGTTTCGACGGCCAGGACCTCACCGCGCTCACCGACCGCGAACTGCGCGAACTGCGCTCCAGGAAGATCAGCATGGTCTTCCAGCACTTCGCGCTCTTCCCGCACCGCACCGTCCGTGACAACGCCGCCTACGGCCTGGCCGTGCAGGGCGTGCCCCGCGCCGAGCGCGTCCGCCGCGCCGACGAGGCGCTCGCCCTGTGCGGCCTGGCCGGCTGGGAGGACTCCTGGCCGGACGAGCTGTCCGGCGGCATGCAGCAGCGCGTCGGCCTGGCCCGCGCCCTGGCCACCGACGCCGACCTGCTCCTCATGGACGAGTCGTTCAGCGCCCTGGACCCGCTGATCCGGCGCGACATGCAGGACCAGCTGCTGGAACTGCAGAAGACCCTGAAGAAGACCATCGTCTTCATCACCCACGACCTCAACGAGGCCATGCGCCTGGGCGACCGCATCGCCGTGATGCGCGACGGCCGTATCGTCCAGACCGGCACCGCCGAGGACATCCTGCTGCGGCCCGCCGACGACTACGTCGCCTCCTTCACCCAGGACGTCGACCGCTCCCGGGTGCTGACCGCCGCCGCCGTCATGGACACCGACGTGGCCGGCGACGAGGCGGACTGCGACTGCGGCACCGCGACCCCGGACACCCCGTTCACCGAACTGTGCGCGCTCAGCGCCCGGTTGCCCCACCCCGTCGCCGTCCTGGACCGGGAGCACGCCGTCGTGGGCGTCGTACCGCAGGAGCGGCTGGTCGGTTTCCTCGCGGAGGACACGGGCGAACCCGTCGTCTGCGACGGCGGGAAGAAGGTGACCGCCCGTGCCTAGGCTGCATCTCGGCGACTGGGTCGACTCCGGCGTGAACTGGCTGGTCGCCCACATGTCCTGGCTCTTCGACGCGATCCGCGCGGTCGTCGAGGGCATGTACGACGGCATCGACGGCGTCCTCACCGCCCCCGCGCCCCTGCTGCTGGCGGGCATCCTGGCGGTCCTGGCGTGGTGGCTGCGCGGGCTGGCCGCGGGCGTCCTGGCCTTCGCCGGCTTCGCCCTCGTGGACTCCCTGGACCTGTGGGACCGCGCCATGTCCACCCTGGCGCTGGTCCTGGTCGCCACGGTGATCGCCCTGGTCGTCTCGGTGCCGCTGGGCATCTGGGCGGCCCGCTCCCGGGCCGTCAGCGCGGCCGTACGGCCGGTCCTGGACCTCCTCCAGACCATGCCGTCGATGGTGCTGCTGATCCCGGCCATCCTCTTCTTCGGCCTGGGCACCGCCGCGGGCGTGATCGCCACCCTGATCTTCGCCCTGGCGCCGGGCGTCCGCATGACCGAGCTGGGCATCCGCCAGGTCGACGCGGAACTCGTCGAGGCCGCCGAGGCGTTCGGCACCACACCGCGCGACACCCTGCTGCGCGTCCAGCTGCCGCTCGCGCTGCCGACCATCATGGCCGGCGTCAACCAGGTCATCATGCTGGGCCTGTCGATGGTCGTCATCGCCGGCATGGTCGGCACCGGCGGCCTCGGCGGCGCCGTCAACGAGGCCATCGGCCAGCTCGACATCGGCTTCGGCTTCGAGGCGGGCGTCGGCATCGTCGTCCTCGCCATCTACCTCGACCGCATGACCAGCGCGCTCGGCACCCAGCTGTCCCCGCTCGGCCGCCGAGCCGCCGCCAAGGTCCGCCCCACTCCCTGGACCTACCGGCCCCGCCCGGCCGTCGCCGTCGTCGGCGTGGTCGTCCTCGCCCTGGTCGCGAGCGGGCTGGGCATCTTCGGCTCCTCGTCCGGCACCGCCCGTGCCTCCGCCTCCGACATCGGCCGGGGCAAGGAGATCAAGATCGGCTACATCCCCTGGGACGAGGGCATCGCCTCCACCTTCCTGTGGAAGGAGCTGCTGGAGGAACGCGGCTTCAAGGTCACCACCACCCAGTACGCCGCCGGTCCCCTCTACACCGGCCTCGCCACCGGCCAGCTCGACTTCGAGACCGACTCCTGGCTGCCCGTCACGCACGCCGAGTACTGGAAGAAGTACGGCAAGCAGCTCGACGACCTCGGCAAGTGGTACGGCCCCACGTCGCTGGAGCTCACCGTCCCGTCGTACGTGAAGGACGTGAACTCGCTGGCCGACCTGAAGGCCCACGCCTCCGAGTTCGGCGGGAAGGTCGTCGGCATCGAGCCCAGCGCCGGCATGATGGGCCTGCTCAAGTCCAAGGTCCTCAAGGAGTACGGCCTCGACGGCAGCTACCAGGTCGTCGACGGCTCCACGCCCGCGATGCTCGCCGAGCTCAAGCGGGCCTACGCGAAGCGGCAGCCCATCCTGGTCACCCTGTGGTCGCCGCACTGGGCCTACAGCGAGTACGGCCTGAAGAAGCTGAAGGACCCGAAGGGCGCCTGGGGTTCCGGCGACGGCGTGCACACGCTGTCCCGCAAGGGCTTCTCCGGGGACAACCCCGAGGTCGGCGCGTGGCTCAAGGACTTCTCCATGACGGAGAAGCAGCTCACCGGCCTGGAGGCGGCGATCCAGAAGGCCGGCCAGGGCAAGGAGCAGGACGCGGTCCGGACCTGGCTGAAGCAGAACCCCGGCCTCGTCGACAAGTGGGCGCCGATCCGGAAGTGACCGGGGCGGGCGCACGCGGCGCGAAGTCCGCCGGGTGCGGCCCGCCGCCCGCGAGGCCGGGACAGGTGCCCGTCACCGCCCCGGCCTCGGCTGTTCCGCCCGGTCCTCGGCCGTTCCGCCCGGTCCTCGGCCGTTCCGCCCGGTCCTCGGCCGTTCCGCCCGGTCCTCGGCCGTAGCGCCCGGCCCTCGGCCGTGTTCTGTCCGGTCCTCGGCCGTTCCGCCCGATCCGTGGCCGTAGCGCCCGGTCCCCGGCCGTGTTCTGTCCGGTCCTCGGCCGTTCCGCCCGGTCCGTGGCCGTGTTCCGCCCGCTCCTCGGCCGCTCGTCGCGGAGCGGGCGCGGGGGCGGGCGGCGGAGCGGTCTTCGCCGACGGGGGCGGGACCGGGCGCACCCGGCCGCCGCCGCCGGGGGGCGTCCCGGCCCGAGGCGGCCCGTTCGTCGGGCGCTCGTCGCGGAGCGGGCGCGGGGGCGGGCGGCGGAGCGGTCTTCGCCGACCGGGGTGGGACCGGCCGCGCCTGGCCGCCGCCGGGAGGATCCCGGCCCGGGGCGCGCGGCGGCGGCCGTCCCGCCGAGGCGCCTGCCGCTCGGCCGTCGCCGCCTCCGCCGGTCCGCGCGCACCCGGCGAAGCCGCCGCGGCCCCGGAACCGGGCCGCCGCTCCCCGGACGGGTCCCCGCCTACGAAAAGGATCCGGCCAACCACATAGCGCTAAGGCATTACCCAAGCCTCGCCGCCGAACCGGCCGGAGCGCTCGGCCGGGCGTGCGGTGCGCCCCGCACGCCGTCCCGCCGGGCCGAGGGCGCCCGGGACCCCGCCGGGGTCCGTGGCGGCACCGCGTGACCCGCCGCCCCCCATCGCGCCCGCCGGGCCGCCGGCCGCCAACTCCGCCCCGGCCTGCGGGACTTCACCCTCCGGAAGGCGTTCGCAGATCAGCGCCCCGAGCAGGACGGCCCGGCCCCGGGACGCCGTGGGGAACATCGGGGGCCGCTCGCGCATTGAACCCATCGGGCGCCCCCTCGTCCCGATCGAGGGCCAGCGCCTGCGTGACGACTTCGGCAGCTGGTCGCCCCGCGTCCACGACCCCGTTCCGGCCGGGCCGACCGGAACGCCCCGCGCACACCCGGCGGCGGCCGCGCCCTCGCCGACCGGTCGGCCACCGCGCTCACCGCCCCGGGCGACCTCGCGGGCCCTCCTGGCCAGCGTCTTCGTCCGGCGGGCGGAGAGCATGCCCGGCGGGCGCGCGCACTGGCGCGAACTGTGAGGGTCGCGCTCACCCGACGTGACGGGGATGTGACGCCCGCCTGAAACGGTTTGCCGAACATGCGTAGGGTGCAGACAACCCGACAGAGGGAGCCCGGCCGAAGCGGGGCCCCCGGTGGACGGACCGACGAGCGAAGGAGGGAGCCGGAGCGATGGGCGACCACAAAGACCAGCAGCCCGTGCGGGTGGGCGCGGCAGTCCGGCGGCGCCGCCGCGCGCTGGAGCTCACCCTCGCCGTCGTGGCCGAGCGCAGCGGCCTGTCGGTGCCCTTCCTGAGCCAGATCGAGAACGACCGGGCCCGGCCCAGCCGCACCTCGCTGGAGAAGGTGGCCGACGCCCTGCGCACCACGGCCGTCGAACTCCTCGCCGCCGCCGACCCGGCGTGCAGCGTGGACGTCGTCCGCGCCGACGCCACCGAACCGGACTTCGCGCGATCGGTGCGCTCCCTGGTGCGCGGCCACCACCAGCTGCACGCCTCGGAGTTCACCGGCGACCACGACGCCGGCCGCGAATTCCAGCACCGCAACGACGAGTTGATGTACGTCGCCGACGGCGCGGTGGAGGTCGAGGCCGAGGGCCGCGCCTACCGCCTGGGCCGCGGCGACACGCTCTACCTCACCGGCGGGGTCCGCCACCGGTGGCGGGCGACGGTACCGGACACCCGGGTGATCGTGGTGGCGGTGGCCGAGCACATCGAGGCGGTCCAGGACCGACCCCGCTGATGCGCGTCGTCTCCCTGGTGCCCTCGCTGACCGAGGCGGTCGCGGAAACGCTGCCCGGAGTCGTCGTCGGGGCCACCGACTGGTGCACCCGTCCGGCCGATCTGTCCGTCGCCCGCATCGGCGGCACCAAGAACCCCCGGCTCGAACGGATCCTCGGCCTCGCTCCCGACCTGGTGATCGCCAACGAGGAGGAGAACCGCGCCCCCGACCTCGACGCGCTGCGGACGGCCGGGGCGCAGGTGCTGGTCACCGAGGTGCGGGAGGTGACGCAGGCCTTCGGCGAGCTGGACAGGCTGCTGACCGCGTGCGGGGCGCGCACCCGCCCGCGCTGGCTGGACGAGGCCGAGGAGGCCTGGTCGGCGCCGGTGCCCGAGCCCCGTACGCGCGCGGTCGTGCCGATCTGGCGGCGGCCCTGGATGGTCCTCGGCCGGGACACCTTCGCGGGGGACGTCCTGAGGCGGCTGGGCGTCGGGAACCTGTACGCGGCCCACTCCGAGCGGTACCCGCGCGTCCCCGTCGAGGAGCTGAACGCGGCCCGGCCCGGCCTGGTCGTCCTCCCGGACGAGCCCTATCGCTTCACCGCCGCCGACGGCCCCGAGGCGTTCCCGGGCCTGCCCTGCGCGCTGGTCAGCGGACGGCACCTGACGTGGTACGGACCGTCACTGGCCGAGGCGCCGCGGGTGCTGGACCGGGCGCTGCGAGCAGCCGCCCGCTGAGCAGTCCGCGTATCGTCCCGGCGGCGGCCGCCAGCCAGCCGGCGACGAGCAGGGCGTACAGCACCGCCGCCAGCCCGTCGTACACCGCGAGCCCGGTGTGCCGGCCCAGCGCGGCGGCGCCCGTGACGCAGGTCCCCACCGGGAAGGTGAACGCCCACCACGTCATGGCGAACCCCATGCCCTGGCGCCGGGCCCGGACCACGTGCGCGAGGGCCAGCGCCAGCCACAGCAGCGCGAAGCCCATGACCGGAACGCCGTAGAGGACGGCGAGGAGGCCGAACCCGGCGGCGTACGGGGCCGGCACCACGCCGGGCGCGAGGTCCGCGAAGGCACCGACGGCGGTCGTGGACTGCCCGAGCGGGCCCAGCACCAGGAAGACCGTGGGGGTCAGCGCGAGCGGCAGCGGACCGCAGGTCACCAGGCGGGCGAAGACGAGCGTCAGCATCAGGAGCGTCGCCAGCAGGCTCAGCCCGAAGAGCGCGAAGCAGCCGTAGAGCAGGGTCGCGCGCGGCTGGCCCGGCGGCAGGTGCGGCACCAGCTTCGGTCCGAGCGCGGCCGACACCATCGGCGCGACCAGCGGCAGCAGCCACGCCGGGCTGGCCTGACCGGGCTCGGCCCGGTGCCGTACGGCCAGCAGGTAGGGCACGGCGACGGCGGCCGCGAGCCCCACGGCCGTACCGGCGGTGAACAGCACCGCGTCCAGGGCCACCGCCGCCGGCTCGCCGATCCAGTCCCGCCCGAGGACGAGGGCACCGCCGCCGACCGCGAGCAGGGCCATGGCGAGGCAGCCGTAGAACGGGGCGAACGCCGGGTCGGCGAGGTGGGCGAGGGCCTGGTCGCGGTGGTGGATCCAGTGCAGGGCACGGGCGGCGAGCAGCGCCAGGAGCTGCAGCAGGGACAGCGCCCAGACGGCGGTGAACAGCTCGCGCCCGCCGTCGCCGGCGACGGCCGCGCCGCCCAGGGCGAGGGCGGCGGTGCCCATGACGGAGGCGTACCAGTTGGGGCCGAGATGCCGGACTGCGGTGATCATGCCTCCACGGTCCCGCGGCCGCGCACCTTCGACCAGGGAGTCCCTCTCTATGAGGACATAAGCTGGTCTTATGAGCGAGACGGACGGGACGGGGGACCGGGCGGCGGGCGGGACGCTGGCGCACCGCGTGCCGGACCTCGGCGCGCTGGAACTGCTGCTGGCGGTGGCCCGGCTGGGCAGCCTCGGAGCCGCGGCCCGCGAGGTCGGCATCACCCAGCCGGCGGCGAGCAGCCGGATCCGCTCGATGGAACGGCAGCTGGGCGTGGCCCTCGTCGACCGCTCCCCGCGCGGCTCGCGGCTCACCGACGCGGGCGCGCTGGTGACCGACTGGGCGCGCCGGGTGGTGGAGGCGGCGGAGGCCTTCGACGTGGGGGCGCAGGCGCTGCGGGACCGGCGGGACTCGCGGCTGCGGGTGGCGGCGAGCATGACCATCGCCGAGTACCTGCTGCCCGGCTGGCTGCTCGCGCTGCGGGCCCAGCGACCCGGTACGGCGGTCTCGCTGCTCGCCGGCAACTCCGCGGCCGTGGCCGAGCGGCTGCTCAGGGACGAGGCGGACCTGGGCTTCGTGGAGGGGCTGACGGTTCCGCAGGGCCTGGACTCGACGGTGATCGCCCACGACCGTCTGATCGTGGTGGCGGCCCCGGCCCATCCGTGGGCCCGCCGCGGGCGCCGGGTGGCGGCCCAGGAGCTGGCGGCCACCCCGCTGATCCTGCGCGAGCGCGGCTCGGGGACCCGGCAGGTCCTCGACGCGGCGCTGGGCGGCCTGGCCCGGCCGCTGATCGAGCTGTCCTCGACGACGGCGGTGAAGGCGGCGGCGGTCAGCGGCGCCGGCCCGGCGGTCCTGAGCGAACTGGCGGTGGGCGAGGAGCTGGCGATGCGCCGCCTGGTGAGCGTCCCGGTGGAGGGCGTCGCGCTCCGCCGCGACCTGCGGGCGGTCTGGCCGACAGGCCACCGCCCAGCAGGACCGGCCCGCGACCTCCTCACCCTGACCCGCGGCTGAACGAGGCCCGGCGCCCGGAGGGGACCGTCCTCGGCCTTCTCCCCCTGGCCCGTGGCTGGGGGAGGCCCGGCGCCCGGTGGGATTGGCTTGCGGCCTTCTCGCCCTGGCTCGCGGCTGGGGGAGGGGTGCCGTCCGGCGGGACCGGCCCGCGACCTCCTCGCCCTGACCCGCGGCTGAACGAGGCCCGGCGCGCGGAGGGACCGTCCGCGGCCTTCCCCCCTGGCCCGCGGCCTTCTCGCCCTGGCTCGCGGCTGCGGGAGGCCCGGCGCCCGGTGGACCGCCCGCGGTCTCCTCGCCCTGACTCGCGGCTGAGCGAGGCCCACCGGCGGACCGGCCGCGGCCTTCTCGCCCTGGCCCGCGGCTGCGGGAGGCCCGGCGCCCGGTGGACCGCCCGCGGTCTCCTCGCCCTGACTCGCGGCTGAGCGAGGCCCACCGGCGGACCGGCCGCGGCCTCCTCGCCCTGGCCCACAGCCGAGGGAGGCCCGGCGTCGGACGGGTCAGGACGCGGCTGTGATCAGGGCCCGCATCACCCGCAGGTCCTCGCCCATCTCCGGGTGCCACTGGACGCCGAGGACCCAGCCCCGGTCCTCGGGCAGCTCGATCGCCTCGACCGTGCCGTCCGCCGCGTGTGCCGAAGGCAGCAGCCCGGTGCCCAGGCGGTCGACCGCCTGGTGGTGGAAGGTGGGGACGGCGGTCTCCTCCGGGACGGTGGCCGCGTACCGGGTGCCGGGAACCGGCTTCACCCCGTGGTGCCCGAAGACGCCGGGCACCTCGGCGTGGCCGTCGACGTGCTGGACGAGCGTGCCGCCCAGGGCCACGTTCAGCAGCTGCATGCCCCGGCAGATGCCGAGCAGCGGTGTGCCCGCCGCCAGCGCCGCGTCGATCAGGGCCAGCTCCCAGGCGTCCCGCTCGCGGGCGGGACGGCCGGTGCGGGGGTCGGGCGCGGCGCCGTAGCGGACCGGCTCCACGTCCGGGCCGCCGGCGATCACCAGGCCGTCCAGCCGGGCCACCGCCGCCGTCGCGTGCCGCGGGTCGTCCGGCGGCAGCAGCGCGGCCAGACCGCCCGCCCGCTGGACCAGACGCGGGTAGCCGGCCGGCAGCAGCGCCGCCTCCAGCTCCCAGACGCCCCAGCGGGTGCCGGCCTCCAGATAGGTGCTCACGCCGATCAGCGGCCGTCCGGCCATGGACCCTCCCCGGTCGTAAAGGTGCTCCCGCACACCTTTATACGCGCACGCGGCCGGGGTGCACCGGTCGGCGGTCGTGCCGGGCGGCCCGGCGCTCAGGCCAGGAACCCCCGCAGCAGCGCCGCCGTCCCCGCGCAGTGCTCGCGCATCATCTCCCGGGCGCCGTCCGCGTCGCCGTCCAGGACGGCCTCGACCAGGGCGGTGTGCTGGCGCTGCGAGTGCTCCAGGTTGCGCACCAGCAGCGGGATGCAGTCCAGGAGGTCGTTGACGGTCGCCCGCACGGCCGCGTACTGGGCGGTCAGCGACGGCGAGCCGCACAGCTCGGCGATCGTGAGGTGGAGCAGCGTGTCCAGGCGCCGGTAGTGCGCGAGCGGCGCCTCGTGGGTGCGGGCCAGCGCGTCGCGCAGCCGGTCCGCCTGCTCCGGCGACAGGCCGTGCGCCGAGCACAGCCCGGCCGCGCCCACCTCCAGGACCTCGCGGAAGCGCAGCACGTCCTCGATGTCGACCTCGGCGATCCGGCGCCGCAGCTCGTCCTCGCCGCCCGCGTCGGCGCGCGCCAGCACGAACGTGCCGCCGTACCGTCCGCGCCGCGACTCCACCAGCCCCTGGTCCTGGAGCACCTTCAGCACCTCGCGCAGCGTGACCCGGCTGATCCCGAGCCGGTCCGCCAGCTCCCGCTCGGCCGGCAGCCGGCCCCCGCCCGGGACCAGGCCCAGCCGGACGACCTGGAGGATCTGCTCCAGCGCCTCCTCGAAGCCGTTGCCCGCCCGTACCGGCCGCAGGACCGGCGTCAACGGGTCGTCGAGGGTGCCGTCCGCATCCGGCGACATAGGGCCGTGCCCCCTTCCCAAGCAATGGTTCTCACCAATACCTTAGAACTCCCGGCCCGGCCGAAGCAGCGCGTTGTAGCCCAAGGAGTCCTCCCGTGGCAGACCGCACACCCCCGCTCAGCGTCGAGGAACTGCACACCCTCGTCGCCGGCGGCGAGATCGACACTGTCGTCCTGGCCTTCCCCGACATGCAAGGGCGATTGCAGGGAAAGCGGTTCGCCGCCCGCTTCTTCCTCGACGAGGTCCTGCGCCACGGCACCGAGGGCTGCAACTACCTGCTCGCCGTCGACACCGAGATGAACACCGTCGAGGGCTACGCCATGTCCTCCTGGGACCGCGGCTACGGCGACTTCGCCATGCACCCCGACCTCGCCACCCTCCGCCGCGTGCCCTGGAACGCGGGCACCGCGATGCTCATCGCCGACCTCGCCTGGAACGACGGCACCCCGGTCGTCGCCGCGCCCCGGCAGATCCTCCGCCGCCAGCTGGAACGCCTCGCCGAACTCGGCTGCACCGCACAGGTCGGTACGGAGCTGGAGTTCATCGTGTTCAAGGACACCTACGAGGCCGCCTGGGACGCGAACTACCGCGGACTGACCCCGGCCAACCAGTACAACATCGACTACTCGGTGCTCGGGACCGGCCGGATCGAGCCGCTGCTCCGCCGGATCCGGAACGACATGGCGGGCGCAGGACTGACCGTCGAGTCCGCCAAGGGCGAGTGCAACCCGGGCCAGCACGAGATCGCCTTCCGCTACGACGAGGCGCTGGTCACCTGCGACCAGCACGCGATCTACAAGACCGGCGCCAAGGAGATCGCCGCCCAGGAGGGCGTCTCCCTCACCTTCATGGCCAAGTACAACGAGCGGGAGGGCAACTCCTGCCACATCCACCTGTCGCTGGCGGACGCGGACGGCGCCAACTCCTTCGCCGCCGAGGACGGCATGTCCGAGCTGATGCGGCACTTCCTCGCCGGACAGCTGGCCGCCCTGCGGGACTTCTCGCTCCTGTACGCGCCCAACATCAACAGCTACAAGCGGTTCCAGCCGGGCTCCTTCGCACCGACCGCGGTCGCCTGGGGCCACGACAACCGCACCTGCGCCCTGCGGGTCGTCGGCCACGGCCGCTCGCTGCGGTTCGAGAACCGGCTGCCCGGCGGCGACGTCAACCCGCACCTCGCCGTCGCCGGCCTGGTCGCGGCCGGCCTGTACGGCGTCGAGCACAAGCTCGAACTCCCCGAACCCTGCCCCGGCAACGCCTACGCCGCCGACTTCGCGCACGTCCCGACCACGCTCCGGGAGGCCGCCGAGCTGTGGGAGAACAGCCCCATCGCCCAGGCCGCCTTCGGCGACGAGGTCGTCGCCCACTACCGCAACATGGCCCGCGTCGAGCTGGCCGCCTTCGACGCCGCGGTGACCGACTGGGAGCTGCGCCGCTCCTTCGAACGCATGTGAGGCCCCACTTGTCGCACCAGTACGCACTCGACGTCCTCGACCCGGCCACGGCGGAGGTGATCGCGACCGTCCCCGGAGCCGTGGCGGAGGACGTCGACACCGCCGTACGACGGGGTGCCGAGGCCCAGCGGCGGTGGGCCGCGCTCGCGCCCGGCGAACGGGCCCGGCTGCTGCGCCGGTTCGCCGTCACCGTCGACGAACACCGCGAGGAACTCGCCCAGCTGGAGGTGAAGGAGGCCGGGCACACCATCGGCAACGCCCGCTGGGAGGCGGGCAACGTCCGCGACCTGCTCGACTACGCGGCCGGCGGCGTGGAGCGGCTGACGGGACGCCAGATCCCGGTCCCCGGCGGCCTCGACATCACCCTCCTCGAACCCCTCGGGGTCGTCGCCGTCATCGCGCCCTGGAACTTCCCGATGCCGATCGCGGCCTGGGGCACCGCACCCGCCCTCGCGGCCGGCAACGCGGTGATCCTGAAACCCGCCGAGACCACCCCCCTCACCGCGCTCCGGCTCGCCGAACTCGCCCTGGCGGCAGGCCTCCCCGAGCACCTCTTCCAGGTGCTGCCCGGCCGCGGCGACATCGCGGGCGAGGCCCTGGTCCGGCACCCCGGCGTCGCCAAGGTCGTGTTCACCGGCTCCACCCGCGTCGGCAAGCGCATCATGGCGCTCTGCGCCGACCAGGTGAAACGCGTGACCCTCGAACTCGGCGGCAAGAGCCCCAACATCGTCTTCGCCGACGCCGACATCGAGGCCGCAGCGGCCGCCGCCCCCATGTCCTTCCTGGACAACTCCGGGCAGGACTGCTGCGCCCGCACCCGCGTCCTCGTCCAGCGCTCCGTCCACGACCGCTTCCTGGAACTCCTCGCCCCCGCGATCGCGTCCGTCACCGTCGGCGACCCGGCCGACGAGAAGACCGACATGGGCCCGCTGATCTCCAAGTCCCAGCTGGACCGCGTCCGTTCGTACGTCGGGACCGAGGCACCCGGCATCCGGGGCACGGCTCCCGACGGCCCCGGCTTCTGGTTCCCGCCGACCGTCCTGACCGGCGTCGACCCCCGGGCCCGCGTGGCCGTCGAGGAGGTCTTCGGCCCGGTCGCCGTCGTCATCCCCTTCGACGACGAGGCCGACGCGGTCCGCCTGGCCAACGACACCGACTACGGCCTCTCCGGCTCGCTGTGGACCCGGGACGTCGGCCGCGCGCTGCGCGTCTCCCAGGCCGTCAGGGCCGGCAACCTGTCCGTCAACTCCCACTCCAGCGTCCGCTACTGGACCCCCTTCGGCGGCTACAAGCAGTCGGGGATCGGCCGGGAACTCGGCCCGGACGCGCTCACCGCCTTCACCGAGACCAAGAACGTCTTCATCAGCACGGAGGGCCCCGCACAGTGACCGCATCCACCGAAGAGACCGTCTGCCGCCGACTCGTCGGCCGTACCGCCGTCATCACCGGAGCCGGCAGCGGAATCGGTCTCGCCACCGCACGGCGGCTCGCCTCCGAGGGCGCCCACGTCGTCTGCGGCGACGTCGACGAAACCCGCGGCAAGGCCGCCGCCGAGGAGGTCGGCGGGATCTTCGTGAAGGTCGACGTCACCGACGCCGAACAGGTCGAGACGCTCTTCAGGACGGCCTTCGACACCTACGGCAGCGTCGACGTCGCCTTCAACAACGCCGGCATCTCGCCCCCCGACGACGACTCCATCCTGGAGACCGGCCTGGAGGCCTGGAAGCGCGTCCAGGAGGTCAACCTCACCTCCGTCTACCTCTGCTGCAAGGCCGCCATCCCCTACATGCGGCGCCAGGGCAAGGGCTCCATCATCAACACCGCGTCCTTCGTGGCCCGGATGGGCGCCGCCACCTCGCAGATCTCCTACACCGCGTCCAAGGGCGGAGTGCTGGCCATGTCGCGGGAACTGGGCGTCCAGTTCGCCCGCGAGGGCATCCGCGTCAACGCGCTGTGCCCCGGACCGGTCAACACCCCGCTCCTGCAGGAGCTGTTCGCCAAGGACCCGGAGCGGGCCGCCCGCCGCCTGGTCCACATCCCGCTCGGCCGGTTCGCCGAGGCCGACGAGATCGCCGCCGCCGTCGCCTTCCTGGCCAGCGACGACTCCTCGTTCGTCAACGCCAGCGACTTCCTGGTCGACGGCGGGATCTCCGGGGCGTACGTGACCCCGCTGTAGCGGCCGCCGGGTCCCTCGGCGGTCCAGGACCGCCGAGGGACCCGCAGGTCAGAGGAAGGTGTGGCCCTCGCCCCGGTACGTCGGCACGGTCGCCGTCACCCGGTCGCCCTCGACCAGGTGCAGCTCGGCGAAGCGCTCGCACAGCTCACCCGCCTTGGCGTGCCGGAACCACACCTTGTCACCGATCAGCAGATCGTCCGCCGCGGACCCCAGCAGCGGGGTCTGCACCTCGCCCGGCCCCTCCTGCGGGTCGTACGAGAGCCCCTGCGGGAGGTACGGCACCGGCAGCCGGTCGGGCCCCGCGGCACCCGAGGCCGGATAGCCGCCGCCGAGGACGGTCACGACGCCGACACCGGGCCGCCGGACCACCGGCATCCCGAACAGCGCGGCCGGACGGCCGGTGAACGACGTGTAGTTGTCGAAGAGCCGCGGCACGTACAGTCCCGACCCGGCCGCGATCTCGGTGACCGCGTCCTCGGCCGCCGTGCTCTGCACGCTGCCGGTGCCGCCGCCGTTGACGAACTCCAGGTCCGGCGCCACCGCCCGGACCGCCCGCACCACCGCCGCGCGCCGCTCGGCCAGTTCACGACGGGCGGTGGCCTGCATCAGGCGGACCGCACGGGAGCGCAGCGGCCGCCCGGCGACCTTGTCGCCGACCCCGGCGACATGCCCCTCGTACGCCATGATCCCGACCAGCCGGAAGCCCGGCCGCCGGGTCACGGTCCGCGCCAGCTCGGCGAGCTGGGCGGGGGAGTGGAGCGGCGACCGCCGGGCCCCGACCCGCACCCGGCCCCCGAACAGCTTCAGCGAGGTGTCCAACTCCAGGCAGACCCGGACCACTTCGCGCCCGCCGTCGCGGGCCGCGTCGATCAGGTCGAGGTGCGCCGGGTCGTCGATCATCACCGTCACGGCGGCGGCCAGCTTGGGATCGGCGGCCAGTTCGGCGAACCCGGTCCGGTCGGCGGACGGATACGCCAGCAGGACGTCGTCGAACCCGGAGCGCGCGAGCCACAGGGACTCCGCGAGCGTGAAGGACATGATCCCGGCGAAACCGTCCTTCGCCAGGACCCGTTCCAGCAGGTGCCGGCAGCGGACGGACTTGCTCGCGACCCGTACCGGCTTGCCGCCGGCCCGGCGCACGAGATCGTCCGCGTTGGCGTCGAAGGCTTCCAGATCGACGATCGCGAGAGGGGCGTCCAGGTGGGCGGTGGCCCGGTCGTAACGGGCCCGGTCAGCGGCGCGCGCAGTCATGAACGAAGCCTGCCAGACAGGATTACCGCAGGGTAGGGGGACGATACGGGCAGATGCCCCGCGGTCGTGGACTGGTTCCCGTCCGCCCTCGCGCAACCCGTAGAGTGACGCGCACGTACGGCGGAACGACCCCGGTCGCCCGACCGTCGCGGGGATGTGGATCCGTGTGCGCGGGTATGCCTGGCCGGAGCGGAAGTCGCCGTGCCGGGGAGCCGCCCGGCCCGTACGCGGAATCGGCCCGGGCAGGAGGAAACGGGGGCGCATGAGCACGGAAGCGCGGCACGCCCCGGTCCCGCGACGCCCCTCGTCCGGCCCCGCGCCCGCCGCGGACGGCCAGGACGGCGCACCGGACGGCACCGACGTCACCGGCCGGACCGACGGGCCGGGATTCTTCGAGCGGCCGACCCGGGTGAACCGCGCGCACCGGTCCGACGTATCCACGGACAGCACCGACACCACCGGGCAGGACCAGCCGCCGGGACCGTCCGGTGCGCAGCTGGGACGTGAGGACCGGACGAGTCGGGGCGGTGCGGTGGCGCAGGGCGAACAGGGCACGGAGGAGCGGCCGGCCGGCCGCCCGGCACCCGCCGAGCGCATCACCCGCCCCCGCCACCCCGACCTGCGCCCCCCGCAGGGCCCGTCCACCGCACCCCCGCCTCCCGCCTCGGCCCGTTTCCCCGACACCCCGCCCGCCGGCACCGCCGTCCGGCCCGACCGGCCCGCGCCGGCCGCGTCCCCGGTACGCGAGGACCGCCGGGCCGAGCCGTTCGCGCCGTCCGGCCGGGACGGCGGCGGCACCCCCGCCGCCGCTCCCGGACGGGGGAGCGACCGGACCGGACCGCGCGCGCCCGCCGGACGGGAGGACCGCGGGACGGAACCCGAGCCCGCCGTCGGCCCGCAGGACCGCGGTACGGAGCCGAGGTCCGTCTTCGACCCGCAGCACCGCGGTACGGAGCCGAAGTCCGTCTTCGACCCGCAGCACCGCGGTACCGAGCCGCACGGAGCGTCCGGCGGAGCCCGCCGGGTCGGAGAACCGGTGTCCTTGGGCGGGGAGAGCGGCCGCGGCACGCCGTCCCGGCCGCCCTACCGGCTCGGAGCGGCGGGCCGGCGGCCCGGGTCCGTCCCGGAACCGCCCGCCCCGCGCCGCGCCCCCGGTGCCGCCGACGGACCGCGGACCTCCCCGGACACGGCCGGAGCCTCCTCCGCGATGCCCGGCGGCAGGCGTCCCGAGGGGCCGCGTGACGTCCCGGCCCCGCTCGGCACCCCGGAACCGGGTGCCGCGTGGAGCCCGCACCACCGGACGTTCCCGGTGCCGACAGCCCCGCCGCGCCCCGCCGCGCCTCCGCAGGCCGCGCCGCCGCCCCGCCCGGCGCAGCCTCCCGCGCCCGCGTCCCCGCCGCTCCCGCCCCGCCCCGTGACCCCGCCGCCCACCGGCGGCCCGCTGCCGGACCCCGCGATGTCCTGGACCGCCGCCGTGGGAACTCCCGGCCGCAACAGGCCCGTTGTGACGTTCGGCGAGCCCGAGGGGTACGACGAGCGAGGCTGGGGGCGGTCCTTGGTCAGACGGGTGGCGCCCCGGACCGCCGCTGCCGCCGCCTGCGTGGTGCTCGGGCTCGGACTCATCGGCGGCGCGGTGACCGGCAGTTGGCTCGTCGACGACGACACCGCCGTGAGCGCCGCCACCAGCTTCGGCTCCGCCGCCGGACTCTGGCACGACGTGCCCGTCGACGAACTCTTCCCGCCCACCGTCCAGGGCACCGGTGCCGGCCCCGGCGGCGCCGACCGCACCTGGACCCGGATCGCCGTCGCCCCGGCCACCGGGTGCGCCGGCGCCTTCGACCCGCTGCTGCGCAAGGCACTCGCCCCCGTCGGCTGCCGCCGCCTGATCCGGGCCACCTACACCGACGCCACCCAGAGCTACGTGACGACCGTCGGGCTGCTCTTCACCAACGCCGAACCGGCCGGGATGACCGCCCTCGCCAAACGGTTCGAGGCCGAGCACCTGGACCGCCGTACCGACCTGATGCCGCTCCCGTACGCCGCCAAGGGCACCGCCGCCGAGCGGTTCGGCAAGCGGCAGCGGGCCTCCTGGACGATCTCCGTGCTCACCGACGCCCCGGTCGTCGCCTACGCCGTCTCCGGCTGGGCCGACGGCCGCACCGTCGACACCCCGCAGTCCGCGGCCGACGCGGAGGCGTCCGGCGCCACCACGGCCGCCGCCCAGGCGGGCCTCGGCAACGAGGCACAGGGCCTGGCCGACCGCATCGAACGGCGACTGCGGCAGAACACCGCGGGCACGGCAACGGAGAAGCCCTCATGAAGCGTCGCGCGACCGGGGCCGCGCTGAGCCTGCTGATCGCCGGCTCGCTCGCCCTGCTGCCGTCCACGACGGCCTACGCGGACAGCATCCGCGCCCAGCAGTGGGGCCTGTCCGCGCTGCACCTCGACGAGGCCTGGCGGACCACCAAGGGCAAGGGCGTCACCGTGGCCGTCCTGGACACCGGCGTCGAGGCCGACCATCCCGACCTGGCCGGCAACGTCCTGCCCGCCAAGGACATGATCGGCTTCGGTGCCCGGCAGGGTCAGCGCGACTGGGCCCGGCACGGCACCGCCATGGCCGGCATCATCGCCGGTCACGGCCACGGATACGGCAACGGCGAAGGCGTGATGGGCGTCGCGCCCGAGGCCAGGATCCTGCCCGTGCGGGTCATCCTCGAGGACGGCGACAGCGCCCGCGGCAAGGCCCGCTCCACCCGCGGCAACGCCCTCGCCGAGGGCATCCGCTGGGCCGCCGACCACGGCGCCGACGTCATCAACCTCTCCCTCGGCGACGACTCCGACTCCGCGCACCCCGAACCCAGCGAGGACGAGGCCATCCAGTACGCCCTGAAGAAGGACGTCGTGGTCGTCGCCTCGGCCGGCAACGGCGGCGACAAGGGCGACCACATCTCCTACCCGGCCGCCTATCCCGGCGTCATCGCCGCCACCGCGGTGGACAAGTTCGGCACCCGCGCCGCCTTCTCCACCCGCCGCTGGTACGCCACGGTCAGCGCACCCGGCGTCGACATCGTCATCGCCGACCCGGACCACAAGTACTACGAGGGCTGGGGCACGAGCGCCGCCTCGGCGTTCGTGTCGGGTGCGGTGGCCCTGATCAAGGCCGCCCGTCCCGGCCTCACCCCGGCGCAGGTCAAGAAACTCCTGGAGGACACCGCCCGGGACGCGCCGTCCGGCGGCCGCGACGACTCCCGGGGCTTCGGCATGATCGACCCGGTGGCGGCGATCAAGGACGCGGCGGGGCTGAGGACGCAGGACCTGACGTCGGCGTCGTACGGCCGGAAGTACTTCGGTCCGGGCCCGGACACCGGGGGGACGGCGACCAGCGCGAAGGACTGGGCGGCCCCGCTGGCGGGCGGTGCGGGCGGCGTGCTCCTGGTCGCGGCGGTGGTCCTGTGGCGCACCCGCCGCCGGATCACCTGACCGAACGCCCTCACCCGGCCGCGGCCGTACCCCTGCCCCTACGGCGCGTCCGAGGCGGACGCGGACGTGCCGCCCCACGCGAACGATCCCACCGCCGCCTTCGCCGCCGCCTCCACCAGCGCGATCCCCGCCGCCTGGCTCACCGTCCCCTTGGACAGCACCGCGACCAGGTACACGGTCCCGCCCGCGGTCACCCGGCCGATGCTGTTGACGTCCCACAGCCCCGTCGAACTCCGCGCCAGCCAGCCGTTCTTCAGCGCCGACCCCGACCCGTCGGCGGCGGCCGAGACCCCCCACCGCTGGTCGGCCTCGACCGTCCCCATCAGGCCCCTCAGGTACGACCGCGAGGCCTCGCTCAGCTTCGACTCGTCCCCGAACACCTGCCGGAGCAAGGTGAGCTGGTCCGCCGCCGTGGTCTGGGTCAGCCCCCACAGCGCCCCCTCGCCGCCCTCCGTCCCGGTCAGCCCGAAGCGCCGGTTCGCCGCGTCCAGACCGGCCGCCCGGCCGATGACGTCCCACAGCGCGGACGCGGACGCGTTGTCGCTGACCTCGATCATCTTCACGGCGTACGCCTTCTCCGCCGCCGTCAGCCGCCGCCCGGCGTCCTGCGCCCGCAGGAGCAGCGCCGCCAGGATGTCGACCTTGACGATGCTCGCGGTGTCGAACGCGCCGTCGCCGTGGACCGCGCTGTCACCGGAGTCCAGATCGAGGACGGCCGCCGACACCTTCGCCCCCGAGGGCACGGTCACCGTCCTCATCGCCGTGTCCAGCAGGGCGTTGCGGTCCACGACCGGTTCCGTCACGGGTTCCACCGACGCCTCCCCGCCCGCCGGTGCCGAGGGAGTGGAGGAGGGCGCCGGCGACCCGGCCGAGGATACGGCGCCGCCGTCGCCCGCGTGCGCCTTCACGTACACGGTGCCCACCGCGGTCGCGCCGACGACGGCGGCCGTGGCGAGGCAGACGTGGAGCAGGAACCGGCGCCGGGGCCGGGCACGGCGGCCGCCCCGCCGGGAACCTGGGGTGGCTCTGGAGGACTCCATGCCCGCGATGCTCGGGGCGCGGACTGTGCGGTCCGTTTGCCGGAGGTTAGAAGCAGGTCAGGGATGTCTGAGAATCCCGTGAAAACGGTGTCGGGCCGGTTTCGGGGGCCGCACAACCGCAGCAGCATCCCCCCGATAGGGTCGGGGACCGTGGCGAACAAGAACATTCCCGACTCCGGCTACTCCGCCGACGACGGCTCCGCAGACCCCCGGCTGGCCGCGGCCCTGGCCGCCTGGGCCGAGGAACGCACGGCGGTGGGACCGGTCCTGGCGGCCCTGAAGGACGCCCGGCTGCTCGTCCCGGTGGTCGCCGTCCTGGGCGAGGTGGAGGAGGACGAGAACGGGCTGCGCCGCGAGAAGACCAGCGACATGGCGGTCCCCACCCTGCGGGCCGGCGCCCGTACCGCGCTGCCGGCGTTCACCTGCACCGAGTCGCTGGCCCGCTGGGACCCGGCGGCGCGGCCCGTCGCCGTACCGCTGCACCAGGCGCTGCGGGCCGCCGCGCACGAGAAGGCGGACACGGTGGTGCTGGACCTCGCGGGGCCGGTGCCGTTCGAACTGACCGGACCGGTGCTGCTCGCGCTCGCGGAGGGGCGTACGACGGCCGACCCGCTGGCCGACCCGGCCGTGATCGAGGCCGTCCGGACGGTGGTGGCCGCCCAGCCCGCCGTGCGCCGTGCCCACCTCGGACCGGGCCGGGCCGACGGCACCCTGGCCCTGGTCCTGGACGAGACCGCGCCGGCCGCCGAGACCGCGCGGGCCGTCGCCGAGCGGCTGGCCGCCGACGAGACACTGCGGGCCCGCCTGGTCGGCGGCCTCGACCTGGCACTGCTGCCGGCCGGGACCACGCCCCCGGGCGAGCCCTTGTACGTGCGGAACTGACCGCTAGCCGTAGATCGGCCCGGTGTACTTCTCACCGGGCCCCTGGCCGGGCTCGTCCGGGACGAGCGAGGCCTCGCGGAAGGCCAGCTGGAGCGACTTCAGGCCGTCGCGCAGCGGGGCCGCGTGGAAGGAGCTGATCTCGGTGGCGGACGCGTCGAGGAGGCCGGCGAGGGCGCTGACCAGCTTGCGGGCCTCGTCCAGGTCCTTGTACTTGTCGCCCTCCTCGGTCAGACCGAGCTTCACGGCCGCGGCGCTCATCAGGTTGACGGCGACGGTCACGATCACCTCGACCGCGGGGACCTCGGCGATGTCGCGGGTCATCTCGTCGAAGTCGGGCTGGCCGGCGTCACCGGCACCGGGAAGGGGCGTCTCACTCATGACGCACACGATAGGCGCAGCGGGGCCGGGGCTCCGACCTGGCCCCAGGACGTCCCGATTGGTCCTCTCCCGGCTTTGCTGCTAACCTTGTGTGACGACCGGCCGGAGAGGTATGCCTAGCGGCTCACCCACCCGGCCCACAAGTGGAGGCTTCGAACTCCCACCTGACCGCCCTTTAGGGCGGCGGGTCACCGGTCAGACGGTCGCTTCGCCTTTTCGGCGACGGCGCTCCGTCCGATAGTGCGCCCCGCGATCCCAGCGGCGGTGCTCCGGTAGTTCGAGGAGCCCTGCCTGTGATCGTCCGGGGCATTTTTTGTGCTTCGGTGCGGTTAGGTCTTACGAACAGACACGTTACGCGGCTGTCCGCCAGACCGTCGCGTGGTGCTACCGAGGAGGATCCATCAGCACCGAGCCCCGCATCAACGACCGGATTCGCGTTCCCGAGGTGCGACTTGTCGGTCCCAGCGGCGAGCAGGTGGGCATCGTCCCGCTCGCCAAGGCGCTGGAGCTTGCGCAGGAGTACGACCTCGACCTGGTCGAGGTCGCGGCGAGCGCCCGCCCGCCGGTCTGCAAGCTCATGGACTACGGCAAGTTCAAGTACGAGTCGGCCATGAAGGCCCGTGAGGCGCGCAAGAACCAGGCGCACACGGTCATCAAGGAAATGAAGCTCCGGCCGAAGATCGACCCGCACGACTATGACACCAAGAAGGGTCACGTCGTACGGTTCCTCAAGCAGGGCGACAAGGTCAAGATCACGATCATGTTCCGTGGTCGCGAGCAGTCCCGGCCCGAGCTGGGCTACCGGCTGCTGCAGCGTCTCGCGGAGGACGTCCAGGACCTCGGTTTCGTCGAGTCGAACCCGAAGCAGGACGGCCGGAACATGATCATGGTTCTCGGTCCGCACAAGAAGAAGACCGAGGCGATGGCCGAGGCCCGGCAGGCGCAGGAAGCCCGCAAGGCCGACGCGAAGGCCAACCCCGGCAAGTCGCAGAACGCTGCCGAGCTGGATGCCGAGGCGCCCGTCGAGGAGCCTGCCGAGGAGCCTGCAGAGGCGTGATCCCGGGGCAACCGCCCCAGGTCAGCACCCAGGGGCGCGAGTCCCAGGATGTAACCGATACAAGAGCGACGTTCCACCGTGCCCGGTTTCGCGACCGGGCACCGGAGCGCCATCGACGAGGAGATAACGGCGCTATGCCGAAGAACAAGACGCACAGCGGTGCCAGCAAGCGCTTCAAGGTGACCGGCTCCGGCAAGGTCCTGCGTGAGCGCGCCGGCAAGCGCCACCTGCTCGAGCACAAGTCGTCCCGCGTGACGCGCCGCCTCACCGGCACCGCCGAGATGGCCCCGGGCGACACCGCGAAGATCAAGAAGCTTCTCGGCAAGTGACCCCCGGGCGCCCGCCGGCGCCCTGAAGTCAGATCCGGGACCCAGTCGTTTCCGGGCCGCGTGAGTCCAACCGCGGCCCCGCTACAAGGAGTTAACAAGTGGCACGCGTCAAGCGGGCAGTCAACGCCCACAAGAAGCGCCGGGCGATCCTCGAGGCGGCCTCCGGCTACCGCGGTCAGCGTTCGCGCCTGTACCGCAAGGCCAAGGAGCAGGTCACCCACTCGCTGGTCTACAACTACAACGACCGCAAGAAGCGCAAGGGCGACTTCCGTCAGCTGTGGATCCAGCGCATCAACGCCGCTGCCCGCGCCAACGGCATCACGTACAACCGCTTCATCCAGGGTCTGAAGGCCGCGAACGTCGAGGTCGACCGCAAGATCCTGGCCGAGCTGGCCGTCAACGACGCCGGTGCGTTCGCCGCGCTCGTCGAGGTCGCGCAGAAGGCCCTGCCGGCCGACGTCAACGCGCCCAAGGCCGCGTGACGCTGGCGCTGGCTCTGGCCGACGTGACTTGAGGACCCGCAGGCTCCAGGGCTTGCGGGTCCTGTTGTTGGGGTCCGCAGGCCCTGTGTCCGGCCGCGGGCCGGCGGGGGGTTGCCCGCGCCCGCGCGGCGGCAGCCGCAGATCAAGTACAGCCCCGCGCCCCTGTCGGGGTGCCTTTCGTCGCGTTACTCCGAAAGTGATCCTCACATGCCCAGCCCCGAGCTGATCTCCCCCCGTTCCGCACGTGTCGCCGCCGCCCGGCGGCTGGAGAAGCGGAACTTCCGGGGCAAGGACCGGCTGTTCCTCGCCGAGGGGCCGCAGGCCGTGCGGGAGGCCGCGGGGCACCGGGTCGGTGATCTGCCGACGCTCGTCGAACTGTTCGTGACCGTCGAGGCCGCGGAGCGCCACGCCGACATCGTCGGTGCCGCCCGCGACGCCGGCGCCCGGATCCACCTGGCCTCCGACGAGGTCATCGCGGACATCTCCACCACCGTCACCCCGCAGGGACTGGTCGGCGTCTGCCGGTTCCTCGACACCCCCTTCGAGGACGTCCTCGCCGCCCGCCCGAAGCTCGTCGCCGTCCTCGCCCACGTCCGCGACCCCGGCAACGCCGGGACCGTGCTGCGGTGCGCCGACGCGGCCGGAGCCGAGGCCGTCGTCCTGACCGACGCCTCCGTCGACCTCTACAACCCGAAGGCCGTGCGCGCCTCCGTCGGCTCGCACTTCCACCTGCCGGTCGCCGTCGGCGTGCCCGTCGACCAGGCCGTCGCCGGACTGAAGGCCGCCGGCGTGCGGGTCCTCGCCGCCGACGGCGCCGGCACCGACGACCTCGACGACGAACTCGACAAGGGCACCATGGGCGGGCCCACGGCCTGGGTGTTCGGCAACGAGGCCTGGGGGCTCCCGGAGGAGACCCGCGCGCTGGCGGACGCCGTCGTGCGCGTCCCGATCCACGGGAAGGCCGAAAGTCTGAACCTCGCCACCGCCGCCGCCGTATGTCTCTACGCAACGGCCCGTGCACAGCGCGCCTCCGGAGGGTGCCGTTCCGTCACCGAGAGCTAGTAGGGTGACCAGCTCGGGGGCCTGCTGCGCCGTCTGAGAGGTGGAGTACGGGGATGAGTGTCGGCACCAGCAACGCGCCGGGCGGCCGCGGCACCCGAGGCGTGCCCGCACCCCGGCAGACCACCCTCACCGGGCTCGGCGTCGACCCCGACGACCTGCCCGACGGCCTGGTGGTCGCCGACGAGCACGGCGTCGTCGTCTGCTTCAACGCCGCCGCCGCCCGGATCACCGCGACCGCTCCCACCGACGCCCTCGGACAGCGGCTGGAGAAGGCCCTGCCCCTGGAGGACCTGGAGGGCAGGCGCTGGTGGCAGCTCACCGACCCCTACGGCGGACTCGCCATCCGGGTCGGCCAGCCCGAGCGGAACCTGCTGCTGCCCGGCGGCCGGGAGATCCTGGTGAGCGCCGCCTACGTCCGCGCGGAGCCCACCGGGCCGGTCCACCGCGTCGTCGTGTCGCTGCGGGACACCGAGGCCCGCCGCCGCACCGAACGCAGCCACGCCGAGCTGATCGCCACCGTCGCCCACGAGCTGCGCTCCCCGCTGACCTCCGTCAAGGGCTTCACCGCCACGCTGCTCGCCAAGTGGGAGCGGTTCACCGACGACCAGAAACGGCTGATGCTGGAGACGGTCGACGCGGACGCCGACCGGGTCACCCGGCTCATCGCCGAGCTGCTGGACATCTCGCGGATCGACAGCGGACGCCTGGAGCTGCGCCGCCAGCCCGTGGACATCGGGGCGGCCGTCGGCCGGCACATCCAGGCGTACGTCGCCGCGGGACAGCCCGCCGGCCGCTTCCTGCTCCGCATCGAGCAGCCGCTGCCCGCCCTGTGGGCCGATCCCGACAAGGTCGACCAGGTCCTCAGCAACCTCATCGAAAATGCGGTGCGCCACGGCGAGGGAACCGTCACCATTGACGTCACGCCGTCGGTGTCCCCCCGCGAAGGGGACGACCTCGACAACACGGCCACGTCGGTCACCGTGAGCGACGAGGGCCCCGGCATCCCGGAGGAGTCCATGAACCGCGTCTTCACCCGCTTCTGGCGGGGCAGCAAGCGCGGTGGCACCGGCCTCGGGCTGTACATCGTCAAGGGCATCGTCGAGGCCCACGGCGGCACGATCACCGTCGGACGCGCCGCGAGCGGCGGCGCCGAGTTCCGATTTACCCTGCCCGTGAGCACTCCGGCGTATCTCGCCTGACGGCCCACGGGCTCTTCGTACACCTCCACCCCGTTAGACTCGGCCTTTGGCACCTTTGTGTCCTTCACACGGCCCGTCAACGGTCGCGGGGACCATCCGCCTGGGGGCACCTCCCAGCGTCAGCTGGGGGACAAACGGAAGCACGGGAAGAGATGTCGGCACCCAATAAGTCGTACGACCCTGTCGAGGTCGAGGCGTTGAAACCGGAAGAGATCGAGCGCATGCGGGACGAGGCGCTCGCCGCCTTCGCCGCCGCGGGCTCCCTCGACGCGCTCCAGGAGGCCAAGGTCGCCCACACCGGGGGCACCTCCCCGCTGGCGCTCGCCAACCGCGAGATCGGCGCCCTGCCCCCGCACGCCAAGGCCGCCGCCGGAAAGCTGGTCGGCCAGGCCCGCGGCGCCGTGAACAAGGCGCTCGCCGGCCGGCAGGAGGAGCTGGAGGCCGAGCGCGACGCGCGCGTGCTGGTCGAGGAGGCGGTGGACGTCACGCTGCCGCACGACCGCGTACCGGCCGGCGCCCGCCACCCGCTGACCACGCTGTCCGAGCGCATCGAGGACATCTTCGTGGCCATGGGCTACGAGGTCGCCGAGGGCCCGCAGGTCGAGGCCGAGTGGTTCAACTTCGACGCCCTCAACATCGGCCCCGACCACCCGGCCCGCGGCGAGCAGGACACCTTCTTCGTGGCCGGCCCGGACGGCGGCACCGAGTCCGGCGTCGTGCTGCGCACCCACACCTCGCCGGTCCAGATCCGCTCGCTGCTCGACCGTGAGCTGCCGGTCTACGTGATCTGCCCCGGCCGCGTCTACCGCACCGACGAACTGGACGCCACCCACACCCCCGTCTTCCACCAGGTCGAGCTGCTCGCCGTGGACGAGGGCCTGACCATGTCCGACCTCAAGGGCACCCTGGACCACATGGTCCAGTCGCTGTTCGGCGAGGGCATGAAGACCCGGCTGCGGCCGAACTTCTTCCCCTTCACCGAGCCCAGCGCCGAGATGGACATGCTGTGCTACGTCTGCAAGGGCGAGTCTGTCGGCAACCCCGACCGCCCCTGCCGTACCTGCTCCTCGGAGGGCTGGATCGAGCTGGGCGGCTGCGGCATGGTCAACCCGCGGGTGCTCACCGCCTGCGGCGTCGACCCGGAGAAGTACAGCGGCTTCGCCTTCGGGTTCGGCATCGAGCGGATGCTGATGTTCCGCCACAACGTCGAGGACATGCGAGACATGGTCGAGGGTGACGTCCGGTTCACCCGGCCGTTCGGGATGGAGATCTGATGCGGGTCCCGCTTTCCTGGCTGCGGGAGTACGTCGACCTGCCGGCCACCGAGACCGGCCGTGACGTGCAGGCCAAGCTGATTTCGGCGGGCCTCGAGGTCGAGACCGTCGAGCAGCTCGGCGACGGCCTCAAGGGCCCCCTGGTCGTCGGCCGGGTGCTCACCATCGAGGAGCTGGAGGGCTTCAAGAAGCCGATCCGCTTCTGCACCGTCGACGTCGGCACCGCCAACGGGACCGGTGAGCCGCAGGAGATCGTCTGCGGCGCCCGCAACTTCGCCGTCGGCGACAAGGTCGTCGTCGTGCTGCCCGGGGCCGTGCTCCCCGGCGGGTTCTCGATCAGCGCCCGCAAGACCTACGGCAAGACCTCCCACGGCATGATCTGCTCCAGCGACGAGCTGGGCATGGGCTCCGACGGCACCCACGGCATCATCGTGCTGCCGCCGGAGACCGAGGTCGGCAAGGACGCCATCGAGCTGCTCGAACTGGTCGACGAGGTCCTGGACATCGCCGTCACCGCCAACCGCGGCGACTGCCTGTCCATCCGCGGCGTGGCCCGCGAGACCGCCATCGCCTACGGCCTGCCGCTGCGCGACCCGGCGCTGATCGACGTCCCCGGGCCGAACGCCTTCGGGTACCCGGTCCAGGTCACCGAGCCGATCGGCTGCGACCGCTTCACCGCGCGGACCGTCACCGGCCTGAGCCCCGAGGCCCGCTCCCCGATCTGGCTGCAGCGCCGTCTGCAGAAGGTCGGCATGCGCCCGATCTCGCTCGCCGTCGACGTCACCAACTACGTGATGATGGAGCTGGGCCAGCCGCTGCACGCCTACGACCGCGGTCTGGTCCAGGGCACCATCGGGGTGCGCCGGGCGGCCGAGGGCGAGAAGATCGTCACCCTCGACGGCGTCGAGCGGAAGCTGCACGCCGAGGACCTGGTGATCACCGACGACCGCGGCCCGATCGGCCTCGCGGGCGTCATGGGCGGCGCCGACACCGAGATCGCCGACCACGACGACGTCGAGAAGGCCACGTCCGACGTGGTGATCGAGGCGGCCCACTTCGACGCCGTCGCGATCGCGCGCACGGCCCGTCGGCACAAGCTGTCCTCCGAGGCCTCCCGCCGGTTCGAGCGCGGGGTCGACCCGCAGGCCGGGGCGGCCGCCGCGCAGCGCACGGTGGACCTGCTGGTGCTGTTGGCCGGCGGTACCGCCGAGGCCGGCGTCACCGAGGTCATCGCGCCGTCCGCGCCGCACACCATCACCGTCGCCGCGGACCACCCCGACAAGGTCGCGGGTGTCGAGTACGGCCGGGAGACCGTCGTGCGCCGCCTCCAGGAGGTGGGCTGCGACGTCTACGGGCAGGACGAGCTGATCGTCACGGTGCCGTCCTGGCGGCCCGACCTCCTCGAACAGAACGACCTGGCCGAAGAGGTCATCCGCCTGGAGGGCTACGAGAACCTGCCCTCCACGCTCCCCAGGCCGCGGTCCGGCCGGGGACTGACCCACCGTCAGCGGCTGCACCGCCGGGTGGGCCGCGCGCTCGCCGGGGCCGGTTACGTCGAGGCGCCGAACTACCCGTTCGTCAGCGAGCAGGTCTTCGACCAGCTGGGGCTGGCCGCCGACGACCCGGCCCGCCGTGCCGTCCGGCTGACCAACCCGCTCAACGACGAGGAGCCGGCGCTGCGCACCTCGCTGCTGCCGGGCCTGCTGGGCGCGCTGCGCCGCAACGACGGGCGCGGTGCGCACGACCTGGCGCTCTTCGAGACCGGCCTGGTCTTCCTGCCCCGCGAGGAGCAGGGCGTCGCCGGTCACCTGCCGGTCGACCGCCGTCCGACCGACGCGGAGATCGCCGCGCTGGACGCCGTCCTGCCCGAGCAGCCGCGCCATGTCGCCGTCGTCCTCGCGGGCGCCCGCGAGCAGGCCGGCTGGTGGGGCACCGGCCGGCCGGCCGACTGGGCCGACGCGGTCGAGGCGGCCCGCACGGTCGCGCGGGAGGCCGGCGCCGAGCTGATCGTGCGGTCCGGCCAGTACGGCCCGTGGCACCCCGGCCGCTGCGCCGAGCTGGCGGTCGTCGCCGACGGCACCGAGCGGGTCGTGGGCCACGCGGGTGAGCTGCACCCGCGGGTGGTCAAGGCGCTGGGACTGCCCGCGCGCACCTGCGCGGCGGAGCTGGACCTGGACGCGCTGGAGCGGGCCGGCGACGGTGTGCCGCAGGCGCCGGGCATCTCGGCGTTCCCGGTGGCCACGCAGGACGTCGCGCTCGTGGTGGACAAGCCGGTCCCGGCCGCCGAGGTCGAGGCCGCGCTGCGTGAGGGCGCGGGTGACCTCCTGGAGGCCATCCGGCTGTTCGACGTGTACGTCAACGACGAGCACCTCGGCGACGGCAAGAAGTCGCTGGCGTACGCGCTGCGGTTCCGCGCGGCGGACCGGACGCTGACCGTGGACGAGGCGTCGGCCGCGCGCGACGCGGCCATCGCCCTGGCCGGGGAGCGCACGGGAGCGGTGCTGCGCGGGTAGGCGTCACAGGGGACCGCCGTCGGCCGGCCGCGGGTCCGCCGCGGCCGATCGCGCGGTTCCCCGCGCCCCCTGACGGCGCCTCCCGGAGGCGTCCTGAGATGGATCACTCATTCGGGTGAGATCCATCTGAGACATGGCCTTTCGGGCCATGCCGTCGACAGAATCGGACCGGCCTTTCGGGGTCGGTCCGTCTGTTCTGTCAGGGCCTACTTGAGGGGCCATCGGCATGATCCGCATCAAGGCTGGGGTCCCCCACGGAAGGCGGCCCCGGACCAGTTCTCGGCCCTCGCGCTGCGCGCTCACCCTGGGGCTGCCCACGGCGTGGGGCGCCGTCGCGGTCTCCTACAAGTTCGGCTGCCCGCTGGCCGAGCAGGACGGCCTCGGCGCGCGCATCGTCACCAGCGCCGTGTTCTTCGCGGTCGGCACCGGCCTGATACTCCATGTCCGAAGGGCCCTGCTGCGGGAGTTGCGGCAGGCCCGCAAGGTCGCCGGCGCCGCGCAGAGCGTGCTGCTGCGGCCGCTGCCGCCCCGCCTCGCCGGGCTGAACGTGGCGGCGGCCCAGCTCTCCGCCGACCGGGGCGCGGCCATCGGCGGCGACCTCTACGAGGCGGTCGCCACCGAATACGGCGTCCGGGTCGTGATGGGCGACGTGCGCGGGCACGGTCTGGCCGCCATCGGCACCGCCGCCGTCGTCCTCGGCAGCTTCCGCGAGGCCGCCCACGACGAACCGGAACTGGGTCGGGTCCTGGGCCGTCTGGACCGCGCCCTGGCCCGGCACCTGCGAGAACGGGCCAGGGCCGAACACCCCGCGAGCGGCCTTGACCCGGAGAACCCGGTCGCCGAGGAGTTCGTCACCCTGCTGCTCCTGGAGATCGCCGGGGACGGCGGCGTACGGGCGATCAACTGCGGCCACCCGTGGCCCTACCGGGTCAGCGGGGCGGGCGTGGAGACCTTGTCGCAAGCCGATCCGCTGCCGCCCCTCGGGCCCTTCCCGCTGCCGCCGGACCTCGCCGCCGTCCCCTGCGGTCACCTGCTCCGCGACGACTCCCTGGTCCTGTTCACGGACGGCGCGGAGGACGCGCGAGACGCCCGCGGCCGCTTCTTCTCCCTGCCGCAGGCCCTTTCGGACGCCGTACGGGACCGGTCGGGGTCCCCGCAGAGCATGCTCGGGGCGGTCTTCACCGCGCTGTTGCGGCACACCAACGGCCGCCCCACGGACGACATCGCGCTCATGGTGCTCCGCGACGGACGCCGGCAGCGAGTCGCCTCGGGGGCACGCGGACCCGCGCGGCCGTGCGCCGCGCCCCCGCAGCCGACGGATCACCTCCCGCAGCGCCTTCCCTAGCAACCTCCGGTCTTCGAGCCGTCCTGCCGGGCCGACTGCCGGGCCGCCGCACTGTACGAGGGGGGAGCCGGCGGCCCGGCCGGCCTCTTGCGAGGCAGTTCAGTCAACCCGCCCGACACGCTCCGCGACAGCGCGCGCACGCTGCGGATCCGGGCACTCCGTTCACACCCCGTGTGAACACCCACGCACTACGCTGACGACACCAGGCCACTCGGGGGGCATGTCATGCAGCCCAACTCTCTGCTCGACGCGATCCTGGACGAGGCGGGGATCTCGCACGCCGGTCTCGCCGCCCACGTCAACCAGGCGGGCCGGGCCCGCGGACTCGCGCTCCGCTACGAACACACCGCGGTGGCACGCTGGTTGAAGGGCCAGCGGCCGCGCGGCCAGGTGCCCGACCTGATCTGCGAGGTGCTCGCGGCCCGCCTGCACCGCACCGTCACCCTCGACGACATCGGCCTCGGCGTGCCCGGCGAGCCCAGCGTCCCGCACACCACCTCGCTCTCCGGCTTCGTCGAGCGGGCCACCGCGCTGTGGCGCTCCGACGAACAGCAGCGCCCGCACATACTGGGCGTGCCCGCCGTCACCGGCACACCGGCCGTGATGCCGGTGTGGGAGTGGGAGAACCCGCCGGAGGACGTGGACGTCTCGCGCGGCGGACGGCACCGGGTCACCCCGGCCGACCTGGAGATGCTGCGGGCGGCCCGCGCCCACTACGAGCAGATGTACCGCAAGGCCGGCGGCATGGCGACCCGTACCCGGGTGGTCGGCTTCCTCAACGCCGAGGCGGCACCGCTGCTGCGCGGCAGCTACACGGACGCCACGGGGCGTCAACTGCACCGGGCCACCGGCGGGTTGGTCGCCATCGTCGGGATCTGCGCCTACGACTCCGACGCGCACGGCCTGGCCCAGCGCTACTTCCACCAGGCGCTGCGCCTGGCGAAGGCGAGCGGTGACCGCGGCCTGGGCGCCTACGTCATCGCGCTCCTGGTCAACCAGGCCCTGTTCCTGCGGGAGTTCCGGCAGTCCGTCGCCTTCGCGGAGGCGGCCCTGCGCGCGGCCGGCAAGCACATCACCCCGGCGCTCGCCTCCGACCTCTACGCGATGCAGGCCAAGGCGTACGCGCACCTCGGCGACGGCACGAGCGCGCTGTCCTGCATCCGGCGGGCGGAGACGGCCGCCGAACGCATCCGGCGGGGCCATGAACCCGACGAGACCGGCTATGTCCAACCCGGCCTGGTCAACGTGCAGGTGGCCGAGGCGCTGCTCAGTCTCGGCGAGCTGGCCGCGGCCCGGGAGCACGCCGCCGCGGCCGTCGACAACCCGGCCCACGACCGGGGGCGGGTGCACCGGCTGGCCATGCTGAGCACCATCGAGCTGCGCCAGGGAAACGCGGACAACGCGGTGGCCACGGCCGTGCAGATGGCCGAACAGGCCCGCGGGATGGAGTCCCAGCGCCTGCGCGACAGACTCCGGGCGGTGCGCGAACACCTGGTGCGCAGCGGTTCGGCCGGCACCGCGGAGGCCGCCGAACTCATCGACAGCGCACTGCGCGTACCGCTGTAGGCCGCGCTCCCGCCGGGCCCGGCGCGCTGTAGGCCTGAGAAGTCCCTGCTGCGATATTGCCACTTACTCGGCGGAAGGTGGCAGAACCGTGCAGTGGACGAAACTGAACGAACAAACTGTGTACGAAAACCGCTGGTTCAGCGTCAATCTCGCAGATGTCGCGTTGCCGGACGGCCGGCATCTCGACCACTTCCTGATACGGCTGCGTCCGGTGGCCGTGGCGACCGTCGTCAACGAGGCGGGCGAGGTCCTGCTGCTGTGGCGGCACCGTTTCATCACCGACAGCTGGGGGTGGGAACTCCCGGCCGGAGTGGTCGAGGACGGCGAGGACATCGCCGTCGCGGCCGCCAGGGAAATGGAGGAGGAGACCGGCTGGCGGCCGGGAACCCTGCACCACCTCATGACCGTGGAGCCGTCCAACGGCCTCACCGACGCCCGGCACCACATCTACTGGTCCGACGAGGGCGAGTACGTCGGACACCCCGTGGACGACTTCGAGTCGGACCGCCGGGAGTGGGTCCCTCTCAAGCTGGTCCCCGACATGATCGCCCGCGGGGAGGTCCCGGCCGCCAACATGGCGGCCGCGTTACTCCTGCTGCACCACCTGCGCCTGGCCGACCGTCCCTAACGGGCCAGCGCCTGCCAGACGGTGACGACGAGGGCGCCCAGTGCGGTGAGCGCGGCGATCGAGGGCAGGGGCCAGCGGGCGTTCTCCAGCAGGGCGAGACGGGCGTTCAGGTCGTCGAGCTCCTTGGCCGTCTCCTTGGTGCGGTGGCTGAGCAGGTTCAGCCCGCCCTCGACCCGGGCGTAGGCCACATCGAGGCGGCGCCGTAACTCTGCGAGTTCTCCTTGGACCACGGGATGCTCCGGTTCGGTGGCCACGGGTCCACTCCTTTGCGTAGTCGAAGATGTCGTTCCGCATCCCTTTGCATGCGCATGAAGAGTGAACTCGCCTGGTGAGCGCGTGGGGAGAGTGTGCGCAGGGCATATGCGTGCCCTGCACGCACACGGCGTGTGAAAGACGCGGGCCCGGCACCGAGGAACGGTGCCGGGCCCGTAGAGCATCGCTCCCCGTAGTCGCCGCGGGTGTGCTCAGCCGTACGTGTAGAAGCCCGAGTTGGTCTTCCGGCCCAGCCGGCCCGCCTCGACCATGCGCTGGAGCAGCGGGGGAGCGGCGTACAGCGGCTCCTTGTACTCGGCGTACATGCTGTTCGCGATGGAGACGATGGTGTCCAGGCCGATCAGGTCGGCCAGCTTGAGCGGACCCATCGGGTGGGCGCAGCCCATCTCCATGCCGTTGTCGATGTCCTCGCGGCTCGCGATGCCGGACTCGAACATCCGGATCGACGAGAGCAGGTAGGGCACCAGCAGCGCGTTGACCACGAAGCCGGAGCGGTCCTGGGCGCGGATCGCGTGCTTGCCGAGCACCTTCTCGGCGAAGACCTGGGCGCGGCTGATGGTGCCCTCGGAGGTGGTGAGCGCCGGGATCAGCTCGACCAGCTTCTGCACCGGGGCCGGGTTGAAGAAGTGGACGCCGATCACGTGGTCGGGCCGGGAGGTCGAGACCGCGAGCTTCACCAGCGGGATCGAGGAGGTGTTGGAGGCCAGGATCGCGTCCGGACGGGTCACCACCTGGTCCAGCACCTGGAAGATCTCCGTCTTCACCTGCTCGTTCTCCACGACGGCCTCGATCACCAGGTCGCGGTCGGCGAACTCGCCGAGGTCCGTGGTGAAGCTGAGCCGCGCCAGCGTGGCGTCGCGCTCCTCCTCGCTGATCTTCCCGCGCTCGGCGGCCTTGGCCAGGGAGTTGAACAGCCGGGTACGGCCGATCTCCAGGGCCTCGCCGGTGGTCTCGGCGACCCTCACGTCCAGGCCGGAGCGGGCGCACACCTCGGCGATGCCCGCTCCCATCTGGCCGCAGCCCACGACTCCGACCTTCTCGATGTCGGTCACATCGTCCCTTTCGCTGATCTACGGGCGGCCGGCAGGTCCTCCGGATCCGGTGCCTGCTCCGTTCGTGCACGTTACCCGTAAGTATCGATGATCGATCGTGCGGGTGCGGGCATCCTGTGGCGCGGAGGCGATCCGTGACCGGGCGGATCCGGAGAGTAAGAGGGTCTTACGATGGCGCAAGTGTCTCGCAGGGCGTTCACGGCGGCGGCGCTGGCGACGCTGGCGTCCGCGGTACCGGGCGCGACGGCGGCGGCCCGGCCCCGGCGCGCGGCCACCGAGATGCGGGGCATGTGGCTGGCGACCGTCTCCAACCGCGACTGGCCCTCGCGCACCGGCCTGTCGGCCTCCGCCCAGCGCAAGGAGCTGACCGCCCTCCTCGACAAGGCGGTCGACTACCGGCTCAACACGGTGATGCTCCAGGTGCGGCCGACCGCGGACGCGTTCTGGCCCTCGGCCCACGAGCCCTGGTCCCGGTACCTCACCGGCACCCAGGGCAAGAACCCCGGCTGGGACCCGCTCGGCGTGGCCGTCGAGGAGGCGCACGCCCGCGGCCTGAGCCTGCACGGCTGGTTCAACCCCTACCGGATCGCCACCGACACCGACACCGGCAAGCTGGTCGCCTCGCACCCCGCCCGCAAGCACCCCGACTGGGTGGTGCGCCACGGCGGCAAGCTCTACTACAACCCGGGCATCCCGGCCGTGCGCGCCTTCGTGGTGGAGGCGATCCTGGACGCGGTCGCCAAGTACCCCGTGGACGGCGTCCACTTCGACGACTACTTCTATCCGTACCCGGTGGCCGGGCAGACCTTCGACGACGACGACGCCTTCGACGCCCACGGCGGCGACTTCTCCTCGCGCGCGGCCTGGCGCCGGGACAACATCGACAAGCTGGTGACGGAGACCGCCGCCGGCGTCAGGAAGCTGCGGCCCGGCACCCTGTTCGGCGTCAGTCCGTTCGCGGTGTGGCGCAACGCCACCACCGACTCACGGGGTTCGGACACCAAGGCGGGCGTGGAGACCTACGACGACCTGTACGCGGACACCCGCAAGTGGGTGCAGAAGAACTGGATCGACTACATCGTCCCGCAGGTCTACTGGCAGATCGGCAACGCGGCGGCCGACTACGCCAAGGTCGTGGACTGGTGGGCCGGCGTGGCCAAGGGCTCGGGAACCCGGCTCTACATCGGCGAGGCGCTGTACCGGGCCGGAGGCAAGGGCGAGCCCTCGGCCTGGCAGAACCCGGCCGAGCTGTCCCGGCACCTGACGCTGGCCGCCCAGTACCCGCAGGTCGGCGGGCACGTCTTCTTCGCCGCGCGGGACGTGGCCGCGGATCCGGTCGGCGCGCTGTCCCGCGTGGTCGCCGACCACTACCGGCAGCCGGCGCTCCCGCCGGGCTGATCGGCACGCGGCCGGCGATCGTCTCGTAGCGGACTGCAACCGCTGAGTCGCGGACTACATCTGCTGATGGGTCTCCCGGTGCCTGACCTGGCAGTCGGGGCCGGGCGACATGACGGCCTCGTGGCCGTCCTCGAAACGGACCCGGTAGGGCGGGTTGCCCCCGGGGCCCAGCACCTGGACGATCTCCGCGACATGGTCGTGCTGTCCGACCACCCTGCCGTGCTGGACAAGCTGGTCGCCCTCGGCTGCACGCATCTCCAGGGCCTCCTCACGATCGCGATCGTTGGGTGACGGCGATGCACACGAGGACGGCGGCGGCCGTGAGTGGAGCGGCCGCGGTGAGGTGCTCGCCCAGCAGCAGCACCGACCACACCAGTGTGAGCAGCGGCTGGGCCAACTGCAACTGGCTGGCCCTCGGGACGCCCACGGCCGCCATCCCGCGGTACCAGACCACCAGGCCGAGGAACTGCGAGCCCACCGCCACCCACAGCACACCGGCCACCCCGTGGGCGTTCCAGGCGACCGGCTCGTACGACAGCGCGACCACCGCGGCCGGCACCGTCAGCGGCAGGCAGCACACCAGCGCCCAGCCGATCACCTGCCAGCCCGGCATGACCCGGGCCAGCCGGCCGCCCTCGGTGTATCCGGCCGCGCACACCAGGAGCGCCGCGAAGAGGTAGCCGTCGGCGGTGGTGAGCGCCCCGCCGCTCTGGGCGACCGTGAACGCCAGCACGGCCGCCGCGCCCGCGAGGGCCGCCGCCCAGAAGGTGCGGGAGGGGCGGACGCCCGTGCGCACGGCCGAGAACACGGCGGTGGTCAGCGGCAGCAGGCCCACCACGACGGCCGCGTGCGCGGTGGTGGAGGTCTCCAGGGCGAGGGTGGTCAGCAGCGGGAAGCCGACCACGACGCCGGCCGCGACGACCGCCAGCCCCGCCCAGTGCCGGCGCTCGGGCAGCGGGACCCGCAGGAACAGCAGGCAGCCGCCCGCCAGGGCCGCCGCCAGGACGCTGCGCACCGCGACCAGCGCCCAGGGCCCGAACCCCTCCAGGCCCCAGGCGGTGGCCGGGAAGGTGAGGGAGAAGGCGACGACACCGAGTGCGGCCTGCAGGGTGCCGGCCCGGTGGGAGGCGGGCGCCGCCGGGGGAGTGCCGACCGCTATCGGAGTCGGTGCAGTAGCGCTACTCTGTACTCTCATGCAAGAGCGTAGCAGTGTCGGTGCACTGGCGGAACGGCTGCGGCGGGACCTCGACCGCTACTCACCGGGAGGAAAGCTCCCGTCGAGCCGGGCGCTCGTCGAGCAGTTCCGGGTGAGCCCCGTGACGGTCTCGCGGGCACTGGCCCAGCTGGTCGCGGAGGGACTGGTCGTCACCCGGCCGGGCGCCGGCGCGTTCAAGGCCCGGCCGCGGCCCGCGGCCGGGCCCGCCGGGGACACCTCCTGGCAGGAGGTGGCGCTCAGCGCCGACGGCGCCCTCGACGTCGTCCCGCGCACGGTCGACGCGTCCGGGGTCACGGTCTGCCTCGCCGTCCCGCCGCCCGGCGTCCTGGAACTCAGCGGCGGCTACCTGCACGCCTCCCTGGAACCCGAGCGCGCGATGGCGGCGGCCCTGGCGCGGGCCGGCCGACGGCCCGGAGCGTGGGGGCGGCCGCCGCTGGACGGGCTGCCCGAGCTGCGCGAATGGTTCGCGCGCGACATCGGCGGCGCGGTCACCGCCGCCGAGGTGCTGATCGCGAACGGAGGCCAGTCCGCCCTCGCCACCGCCCTGCGCGCACTCGCCCCGCCCGGCGCCCCGGTCCTCGTCGAGTCCCCCACCTACCCCGGCATGCTCGCCATCGCCCGCGCCGCCGGCCTGCGCCCGGTCCCGGTCCCGGTCGACCCGGACGGCGTGCGCCCGGACCTGCTCGCCGACGCCTTCCGCGCCACCGGCGCCCGGGTCTTCGTCTGCCAGCCCCTCTTCCAGAACCCGACCGGTGCCGTCCTCGCCCCCGACCGACGCGCCGAGGTGGTGGCCATCGCCCGCCGGGCCGGCGCCTTCGTGATCGAGGACGACTACGTACGACGGCTGGTGCACGCCGACGCCGGCCCGCTGCCCCGCCCGCTCGCCGCCGACGACCCGGACGGAGTCGTGGTCCACGTCGGCTCGCTGACCAAGGCCACCTCGCCGAGCTTCCGGGTGGCCGCCCTCGCCGCCCGCGGCCCGGTCCTGGAACGGCTGCGCGCCATCCAGATCGTCGACACCTTCTTCGTCCCCCGCCCCCTCCAGGAGGCCGCGCTCGAACTCGTCGGCTCCCCGGCCTGGCCCCGCCACCTGCGCGCCCTGTCGGAAGCGCTGCGGACCCGCCGGTCCGTCCTCACCGGCGCCCTCGCCCACCACCTGCCCGAACTGGCCCTCCCGCACATCCCCGCCGGCGGCTACCACCTCTGGCTCCGCCTGCCCGAGGGCGTCGACGACGGCACCCTGACCGCCGCGGCCCTGCGGGCCGGAGTCGCCGTCACCCCCGGCCGCCCCTACTTCAGCGCCGAACCCCCGGCCGCCCACGTCCGCCTCAGCTTCGCGGCGGTGGCGGGGACGGGCGAGCTGCTGGAGGGCGTACGGCGGCTGCGGACGGCCTGCGACGAGGTGCCGCGCGCCGGATCCTGAACGCCGGCACCGGAAATCCGATCGACGCGGATCCCGCGCACCGGCGAGGATCCCCGCATGACCGACACACCCAGCCTCCCCGACGGCTACGAGTTCTCCGCGGACACCGCCCGGGTGGACGTCGAACGCGTCCACCGCTGGCTGTCCACCGACGCCTACTGGGCGACCGGCCGGCCGCTGCCGCAGCACCGGCGGGCCATGGAGGGCTCCCTCAACTTCGGCGTCTACGACACGGCCGGCGGGGGACAGGTGGCGTACGCGCGCGTCGTCACCGACCAGGCCCTCTTCGCCTGGCTCGCCGACGTGTACGTCGACCCGTCGGTGCGCGGCAAGGGCGTCGGCACGGCGCTGGTCGGGGCGATCCGCGAGCACCTGCGGCCGTACGGCATACGACGGGTGCTGCTCGCCACCCACGACGCCCACGGGGTCTACGAGAAGCTCGGGTTCGCCCCGCTCGAACACCCGGACCAGTGGATGGCGCTCTACTACGAGTCGCCGAAGTGACGTTCAGGCCGACTTGTCGGACACCTCCTGACCATTGGGTAACGTTTCCCCCTCGTCGTGCAATTCACGTATCAAGAGCCCTTGACCTGCGCACTTGAGCGTCACACCATCGCCGCATGTCACTTCGGGTCACGTTCGTGGCGTCCGCACGCAGCGCACCGCTGCTCGCGGAGCGCTTCGAGGACGCCCGCCCCCTGGACCAGGCGGGCTGGGACGAGGTGCAGCGCGTCGCCGCCGATCTGCTACCGCTCGCGGCGGCCGAGCTGCGTTACTGTTCGCCGACGCCGCGCAGCCGCGCGACCGGCGAGGGTCTGGGCTACGCCCCGCTGGTGCAGCTCGCCCTGCGCGACTGCGACATGGGCCGCTGGCGCGGCCTGACGCTGGGCGAGGCGATGGCCAGGGAACCGGACCAGGTGGACGCCTGGCTCGCCGACCCGCGGGCCACTCCGCACGGCGGGGAGTCGCTGCTGTCGTTCATCTCCCGGGTCGGCGGCTGGCTGGACACCCGGCCGGTGGACGACGGCGGCCGCATCGTCGCCGTGGCCGAGCCGTCGGTGATCCGCGCCGCCCTCGTCTACGCCCTCAAGGCGCCGCCGTCGACGTACTGGTACATCGACGTACGTCCGCTGTCCACGGTGACGGTGACGGGGCGCGGCGGCCGCTGGAACCTGCGGTTCGACCTCTCGCCGTCCCAGGCCGCGCGCTCCTGAGCGGTCGCCGGGCGGGCCGCCGTCAGTCCTCGCGGACGTAGTCGGTGGTCAGGACCAGGTCCTTGGCCGGGCCGCCGACCCGCCACACCGTCCGCCAGTGGTCGGCGTCCCGGACGGTGAACTCGCCCCGGTAGAGGTCGGCCGCGCACGGATGGTCGGCGATGTACCGCCCGGAGGCCAGGTCCAGGTCGTGGAAGGGCCGTCCGTCGGCGAACCGGACGTCCGCCGTGCCCGGCCGCGGCCCCGGCAGGAACCGCAGCGTCCGCTCGGCCGGCCGCGCCACCCCCTGCCAGGTGAACGTCCCCGACTCCTCGTGCAGCAGGCCGCCCCCGTCCAGGGCCCGGAACACCGTGCCGCCCTCGAACCGTCCCTCGGTCCCGCCCGCCAGGTCCCGCACGGTCCGCTCGACGCGCCACCGTCCGGCCAGATGTGCCAGCACGTCCGGCACCGGCCAGAACCCGCCCTCGTGCCGTTGGGCGGGGTCCTGGCGGCGGCTCCCGGAGGGCGGCGGCGTCTGCATGCCCCGACCCTACGCCCGCCCCGCAGGCGGGCTCACGCCCCCGGTTCGACCGGCAGCAGCCCGCGTTCGGCGAAGACCTTCTTGGCGACCATGGTGGCGTTGAGCGCCCTCGGGAAGCCGCAGTACCCGGCGGAGTGCAGCAGCGCTTCGACGATCTCCTGCGGGGTGAGTCCCGCGTTCAGGGAGAAGTTGATGTGCACCTCCAGCTGGGGCTCGCAGCCGCCCAGCGCGGTGAGCATGCCCAGGGTCACCAACTGCCGGTCCCGGGGCGCCAGTTCCGGCCGGGAGTAGATCTCGCCGAAGCCCCAGGCGACGACCTGGTGGCCCAGCTCGGGGCTGATGTCGGCCAGGGACCCGAGGACCTGCTCCCGGAGCCCGCCGTCGACCTGGCTCATCACGTCGAGGCCGCGGGCGAAACGCTCGTCACGGGTGGTGCTCTCGCTCTTGTCAGCTCGTGCGTCCATGGCAGCACGCTAGGAGTTCGAGTGTGCTCCAGGTCAAGCCGGGCTCGCGGTCAGTTCCCGGCGCGGACGGTCTCCGCGGCGGCCCGCAGCTCGTGGAGCACGGTCCGTACCGCCCGGCGGGCCGCGCGCTCGGGGCGGTGGAGGACGTCGATGTGGCGGTGGGCCTCGATGCCGTCGAGGGGTCGGAGGACGACGCCCGGATGCGGGCGGGACGTCCACCGGGGCATCAGCGCGATCCCGCCGCCCGCGGCGACCATCTCGGCCACCACCGAGGTCTCGTTGACGCGGTGGACGATGTCGAGCCGGTGCCCGGCCGCGGCGGCGATGGCCTCGACGGTCGCCAGCAGCGGGAAGCCGTCGTGCACGGTGATCCAGGGCTCGCCGGAGACGTCCCGGGCGGTCAGGGCGGTCCGCGCGGCCAGCGGATGGCCGGCCGGCAGGGCGATGTCGAGGGGTTCGCGCAGCAGCGGGGTGGCCGTGGCGGTCCGCGGCCAGGGCGGTGCGTGGTCGAGGCGGTGGGCGAGGACCAGGTCGTAGAGGCGGGTCAGCGGCGGGAAGCCGGCTTGGGCCACGTCCTCGTCGTGCAGGGCGAGCCGTGGGGACCCGGCACCCCGCAGCCGTCCCAGCAGCAGCGGATAGAACGCGGCGGCCCCGCTGTGGAAGGCCGCCACCGACACCGTGCCGCCGGGGTCGCCCACGTACTCCTCGACGGTGTGCCGGGCCCGGGCCAGCGCGGTCTCCACCCCGATCGCCGCGTCCGCGAGCGCCTGCCCGGCGGCCGTGAGCACCAGCCGGCGTCCGGAGCGCTCGGTCAGCGGCACCGGCAGGGACCGCTGGAGCAGGCGCAGCTGCTGCGAGATCGCCGAGGGCGTCACCCGCAGCGCCTCGGCGACCGCCGTGACGCTGCCCAGTTCGCCCAGCTCCCGCAGGACGCGCAGCTGCCGTTCGTCCACGCCGTGAGTGTAGCTCCGCTACAAGGTTGTTTGAGCAGGTCGCCGTTTACTTCACGGTGCGGCGCAGGGATCGTGAACGGCATGCCGACCACCCGTCGTACCGATGCGGTGCTCCTGGCCCTCGCCGTCGTCTGGGGCTCCAGCTACCTGACGGCGAAGACGGCCACGGACGCCCTGCCCGTGCCGATCGTCCTCTTCCTGCGCTACGCGATCGGCGCCCTCGTCTGCCTCGCCGCCCTGCGCGGGGCCGGCGCGCTCACCCGGGACGAGCGGCGCTACGGCTCGCTGCTGGGCCTCACCCAGGCCGCCGTCCTCGTCCTGGAGACCTACGGCGTCGCCCACACCAGCGCCGGGAACGCGGGGCTGATCATCAGCCTGACCCTCGTCCTCACCCCGGTCCTGGACCGGGGCCGGCTGCCGGGACGGTTCTTCCTCGCCGTCGCGGTGTGCGTCGCCGGCGTCGCGCTGCTGGTGTCGGGCAACGGGCTGCGCGCTCCCGGCGCCGGTGACCTGCTGATGCTCGGGGCGGCCGTGGTCCGGGCCGGGCACGTGGTGCTGGTGGGGCGGGTGACCGCGGGCCGGGCCGTGCGGCCGTTCCAGGTGACGGCCGTGCAGACCGTCGTCGGCGCGGTCCTCTTCCTGCTGCCCGCGGCGCCCGGACTGCCGGTGCTGGCGCGGACCGGCGCCGTCACCTGGGTCCAGCTGGTCTACCTGGCCCTGGCGTGCGGTCTGGGCGCGTTCCTCGCCCAGACCTGGGCGGTCCAGCGCACCTCCGCGACCCGGGCCAGCCTGCTCCTGGGCACCGAACCGGTGTGGGCCCTGCTGGCCGGCGTCTGCCTCGGCGGCGAACGCCTCACCGCGCTCGCCGTGCTGGGAGCGGCGCTGATCGTCGCGGGGACCTACGGGGCCCAGTCCGTCGAACGCGCCCTGCGGACGGCCTCCGCGGCGGCGGTGCCCGGCACCGCACCCGACCGCGCGGACACGGACCTGTCCCGGGCCCGTTAACCAGGAAAACACCTTCCTGAAATCTTCGGTTTCCTTTGAGGTCGCGAATTCTTTCCGATATCACCTGCGGATTCGGAATCCGACTTATTACTTCGCGCGCGAAACACAACCGTCAGGAACTTCTGCCCGTCTAAGTCGGCGAATCACCGACCGACGGGGAGTACACCCCCGTATTTCTCTGGGGGCCGCACCGCATGAATCGCACGATGTCGACCGGGCGCGAACAGGAGGTGAAACCGGCGCAGGACGACGAACGGGGAATACGCCCCGTACGACGTCCCGCCGATCCGCGCCGGGCGGCGGCCCTGCTCGCCGCGCTCCTCACCACCGCCACGCTCTGCGCCGCCGACGTCGTGGCCGGCAGCTACCCCTTCGGCTCCCGCACGCGTGACGTCAACGACCTCGGCAACCAGTACGTGCCCTTCCACGCCCACCTGTGGGACCTGCTGCACGGCAGGGCCGACGGCGGGATCCTCTTCAACTGGCAGTCCGGCTACGGCTCCAGCTTCCTGCCGGACGTCGGCACCTACCTCAGCAGCCCCTTCGCCCTGCTGGTCGGGGTCTTCCCGCGCGACGAGATCGACCTCGCGGTGTACGTGATCACCGTGCTGAAGACGGCGGTCGCCGGCGCCGCCATGGCCTGGCTGCTGCTCAGCCTGCGACGCGGCCACTGGTGGGCGGCCGGGATCCTCGGCACCTCCTACGCCCTGTGCGGCTGGAGCCTCGCCCTCGCCTCCTTCAACCCCATGTGGCTGGACGGGCTGATCGCACTGCCGCTGCTCTGCCTGGTCGGGGAGTGGACCCTGACCGGCCGGCGCCCGCTGCTCGGCGTCCTGGTCGTCGCGCTCGCCTGGACCGCCAACTTCTACACCGCCTACATGGCCACCCTCGGCGCCGCCCTGGTGCTGCTGCTCCGGCTGGTGCTCGCCGCGCCGCCCCGGCGACGCGCCCTCGCGGTGGCGGGCCGGGCCGCGGCGACCGTCGCACTGGGCGCCGGCCTGGCCGCGCCGCTGGTGCTCGTCGTCTACTACGGCACCCGGCACGCCTACCCGGGCCGCGCGGGCCGCTTCGCCCCGGTCGGCACCGAGGACCTGCTGGCCCGGCTGCTGCCGACCACCTACAGCTACAACTCCCCGGCTCTCTACGTCGGCATCACCGCGCTGGTCCTCGCCCTGGCCCTGCCCTTCCACCGGAAGGTCCCGGTCCGGGTGCGGGCGGGCTGGACCGCGCTGGTGCTCGCCGTGGGCCTGTCCCTGCAGTGGGCGCCGACCAGCCTGGCCTGGCACGCCTTCGCGGCCCCGAACGGCAGCTCCTACCGGCAGGCCTTCGTCCTGTGCGCCCTGCTGGTGATGGCCGCCTGGCAGTCCGTGGCGCACGGGCTGCCGGACCGGCGGGCCCTCGGCGCGGCTGCCGTCCTCCTGGCCCTGCTCACCGCCGTCGCCGGCCGCAGCCCGCTGACCCGGCACCACTCCCACCACACCTGGCCGGTGCTGCTGCTGGCGGTCGCCGGCGCGCTCGGCGGGCTGGCGCTGCTGAGCCTCAAGGGCGGCCGGCCCGCCGTCGCCGGAGTCGCCGTCGCGCTGCTGATCGGCGGCCAGGTCGGCGAGGCCGCCGCCACCGCGGCCGTCGACACCGGCGCGCGCCTGGGCCAGATGGACGACTACGCGCCCTGGGGAGAGCGCCAGCAGCGGGAGGCGGACGCCGTCGCCGGGGCCGACGCCTGGCCGGGATACCGCACCGAACCCGGCCGCTACCAGACCGTCGCCAACGACCCGATGGCGGTCGGCGGCCAGGGCTCCCAGTACTACAGCAGCCTCACCTCCGACGTCCTCAGCCGTACCCTCACCGCGCTCGGCGGCGGCTGGACCTCGCGCGGCCGCAGCCTGCAGAGCCTCGACAACCCCGTCACCGACGCGGTCTTCTCGGTGGGCGCCCGGGTGCACAACCCGCCGGACCCGCACCAGAAGTGGCTGCCGCAGGGCGGCGGCCCGTCGACCGTCACCCGCGAGGACGTCCCGCCGCTGGTCACCGTGCGCCCGGCCGCGCCGCGCAGCACCCCGGCGAGCTTCGGCCCCTCGCCGTACCGCAACCAGGAACTGCTGCTCGGCGCCCGCGTCTACACCCTGCCCCGCACCACCCTCAGCGGCACTCCCCGCGGCGACGCGGCGCGCGGCCTGCTGATCGGCAGGGACCGGACGCTCACCGCGCGGTGCAGGCCGGGCAGCGAGGCGTTCCTGTGGGCGCCGCACTACTCCGGTACGGCACGGGCGGACGGCGGCGAGCAGCAGCTGTACCGGTCCGACGCCCAGGGCACGAAGATCGCCGCGATGCAGCCGCTCGGCACGGTCCCGGCCTCCGGCGAGGTGCGCGTCGCCCTGACGCCGGACCGGCTCTCCCGCGTCCCGGCGCGGGGCGCGGTCGGCTGCCTGGACACCGCGAAGCTGCGCGCCGCCGTGCGGGGACTGAAGGCGACCGGCGCCACCGAGGTGACCGTCGGCGACGGCACCCTGCACGCCCGGCTCCCCGCCGGCAGCACCGGCACCGCCGTCGTGGCCGCACCGCGGATCGCCGGCTGGCGCTGCTCCACCGGCGGCGCCGAGACCGCGGCCGGCGAGTTCCACGGCCTGATCGCCGTCCCGCTGCCCGCCTCCGCCACCAGCCTCACCTGCACGTTCCACCCGCCCGGCCTGCGCCTGGGCACAGCCGTCGGCGGCGCCTCGCTGCTGACCCTCATCCTGCTCGGCACCGTCTCGGCCGTACGCCGCAGATCCGCCGTCCGCTCCGGCGAGCGCATGACCACCGCTCACTGACCCGTCCCCAGGGGGAGAACCCATGCTGATATCGATCGTCGCGCCCTGCTACAACGAGGAGGACGTCATCGAGCGCTTCCACGAACAGGTGCAGAAGATCGCCAACGAACTCCTCCCGCTCGGTCACGACATGGAGTTCGTGTACGTCGACGACGGCAGCCGCGACCGGACCCTGCCCCTGCTCAGCCGGATCGCCGACGGCGACGCGCGGGTCCGGTACGTCTCCTTCAGCCGCAACTTCGGCAAGGAGGCCGCCCTGCTCGCCGGCCTGAAGCACGCCTCCGGCGACGCCGTGATCGTCATGGACGCCGACCTCCAGCACCCGCCGTCGCTGATCGGGCGCATGGTCGAACTCCGCGGCGAGGGCTACGACCAGGTCATCGCCCGGCGCACCCGGCAGGGCGACCGCCTCACCCGCACCTTCACCGCCCGCCTCTACTACCGGCTGATCAACCGGCTCGTCGACGTCGAACTCGTCGACGGCGTCGGCGACTTCCGGCTGATGTCGCGCCGGGTGGTGGACGCGGTCGTGGACCTCACGGAGTACAACCGGTTCTCCAAGGGCCTGTTCGCCTGGGTCGGCTTCCCCAGCACCACCTTCGAGTACGAGAACGCGGTGCGCGAGCACGGCACCAGCTCCTGGTCGTTCCGCAGCCTGCTCAACTACGGGCTCGACGGGCTGCTCTCCTTCAACAACCGGCCGCTGCGCGCCGCGCTCCACCTCGGCATGACCCTGCTGGCCCTGGCCGGCGCGTACACGGCGTGGATCGTGGGCGGAGCGATGATCAACGGCGTCCGGACGCCGGGCTATGTCACCATCATTACAGCCGTCACCGCCCTGGCCGGCGTACAGATGATCATGCTCGGGGTCATCGGCGAGTACACCGGCCGGATCTACTACGAGGTCAAGGGGCGTCCGCACTTCCTGGTGAAGGCGACGAACGTGCACCGAACGGACGACCGCACCCGCGGCACGACGAAGGACCTCATCCCCTGATGCCGAACGCCCTGGCGACCACCGGACCCACCCGCCCGATATCGGGCCAGATCATCACCTTCGCGGTGATCGGGGTCATCAACACGGCGACGTACTACGGCCTCTACCTGCTGTTCCTGATGTATTTGCCGTATCTCGCAGCCCATATTCTCGCGTTTTTGCTGAGCATGATCGGTTCGTTCTTCCTCAACGCGAAGTTCACTTACCGAATACGGCCCACCTGGCGTAAATTCCTGCTGTTCCCGCTCACCAACGCGACGAATTTCGTGATCACCACGGTGGGCGTGTACGTGATCGTCGACGTCCTGCACGCCGGCAGCCGCTTCGCCCCGCTGCTCGCGTCGGCGACGGCGATCCCGGTGACGTTCGTGGTGTCGCGCTGGGTCATGCTGCCGAAGGTGGAGGCGGCGTAGGCGGGGCGAGGATCTCGTCGATCGCGGACCGGATCTCCTCGTCCTCCAGGAACGCGCGGTGGTCCCGGTGCGGAGACAGCCGCCGGTCGGCCTTCCGGGCCGTGTCCAGGGCGGCCCGCACGACCGGTGAGACCGTGCCGACGCGGGCGAGGGCGCGCAGTGCGTCCAGCGAGTGGGCGCAGGAGAAGTCGCCTCCGGCGACGGCCAGGACGATCCTCTCCAGGACGGACCGGCTCGGCTCCGTCCCGCCCGTGATCGACCACAGGGCGACCGCCGCCTCCGCCGCCTCCGTCGCTTCCCAGGGACGGGTGCCGGAGTCGGCCATGAGCTGCCGTACCCGCTCGGCATACGGCAGGGCCGCCGCGCCGAAGCCGCCGAGGAGGCGGACGGTGCCGTACGACCAGTCCCCGGACAGCGCCGCCTCGCCGACGAGCCGCAGCACGGTGTCCCGGTCGCCGGTGAGGCGCCAGGCGGCCCATGCCACCCTCCTGCGCTCGCCGGGATGCTCAAGGACCGTGCAGCCGCGCACGGCGGGCTCGGCGGGCGCCGCGGCCGGTCCCATCGCCGCCAGGGCGTCCACCGCGTCCAGCGAGTTCCGGGCGTCGTTCACCAGGGCCGCCACCTCCGGCAGGGCGGGCGCCGCGGCGGGCCCCCAGGCCGTCAGGACCTTCAGGAAGGCGCGGGTGAGCGGGCCGTCCGCGCCGTCGCCGCGCAGCAGCGCGCGTATCGCGGGCAGCAGGCTCGCCGCGTGCGCCGCCAGCGGGGCCAGCACCTCCTCGGCCTCCGGAAGACGTGGATCACCCATGGTGTACGAGCGGTACCCGTCCCGGTGCGGCGCGTGGAGGCGCTCGACCAGTCCCGGCAGGGCGCGGGGGTCACCGATGCGGGCCAGCGCCCAGCGGGCGTGATCACCGACGGTGCCCTCCATGGCATCGGGCTCGTCGGCCTCGCCGGGGTCGTCCCGCAGCCCGGCCAGGGTGTCCGCGTAGGGGGCCGACCGCTTTCCCAGGACCGCGAGCAGGTGGGCCGCCCGGTAGCGCACACCGGCGTCCGGGTCGCCCAGCAGCTCTCCGGCGAGGGGCAGCAGCTCGGCGGCCGCGGAGGGCCGCACCACCAGCAGTCGCCAGGCCTCGTCCAGCGCGGCCCGGCACAGCGGCGCGTCGCCCGTCCGGCGCGCCGCGCCGACGAGCCGGACGAGGAAGCGGAGGGCGGGCGGCCGGGCGTCGTCGAACAGCGCGGCGGACCAGGCGACGAGGTCCCGGCGACGGAAGGCGTCGTCGATGTCCGGCACGCACCAGACGTCCTCGAACCGAGGGTTCAGGGACGGGTCGGAGAGGGTGCCGACCAGCAGGTCCAGCTCCCGGACCGGCGCCTCGGTGTCGAACTCGGCCCAGGCGTGCACGGCCGCGACCCGCATGACGTCGGGGCCGGTCCGCAGGACCTCCCGCACCACGGCGCGCACCCGGTCCACGGCCTCGGCGCAGTGCCCCGCGGCGGTGCCCAGCGCGAGCAGCAGGGGCAGTCGCACCGTCAGGTCCGTCTCGGCCTCCCACCGTTCCAGCAGCACGCCGACCCCGTCCGCGAGGGGCAGTGCCTCCCTCCGCACCACGGGATCGGGGTCGGTGAGCAGTCTCCGCAACGCCGGCCGCAGGCGCCCCCACGTCTCGTGCCACCCCGGATCCGTCCCGTCCGGTTCGGGCGCCGCCGTCCTGGACAGGTGCACCAGCAGCTGCACGAGCCGGTTCCGGGCGCCCAGGGCCGGATCGCCGGCGAGGGCGGCGATGCAGGGCAGGGCGGCGGTCGAGGCGGACGTCAGGCCCTCGGGGCGGGGCGCGATGTGCTCGTACAGGGCGTCGCAGTCCTCTTCCGTCGCCGCTCCGCCCTTGTTCCTCAGGTGCAGGAGGCCCCGTCGCATCTCCGCGGTGAGACGATCCCAGCCGGCGGACCCCACGGGGCCCCACGGTGCGGTGTCGAACGCCTCGGCCGTCGTGTCGGTCATGCCCTCCCCTGCGATCCCGGCGGTCCGGCCCCCCGCCGGACTCCCCGCCATCGTAGGGCGGCCGCGGGTCCCGGCGGGATCACCGCGGCGGGCCCGGCCCGGACTCCTCGTATCTCCTGGACGCGAGGTGGACACCGGGAGGCCACGGGGAGGACGTTCTCCGGTGCCGGCTCCTGGGCATCATCGCCATGCCGCGCTCCGTCGCACGACAGGGCTCCGTTGCATAAAAGTGCATGGAACCGTATAGTCATGCCATCTTGAGGAGGATGGACATGGCGGTACGTGCGGCGGTTGCCGGAGCGAGCGGATATGCGGGCGGAGAGGTCCTGCGACTGCTGCTCGCGCACCCCGAGGTCGAGATCGGTGCCCTGACCGGCAACTCCAACGCCGGGCAACGCCTGGGCGCGCTCCAGCCGCACCTGCTGCCGCTGGCCGACCGGACGCTGACCGCGACGACCGCCGAGGCCCTCGCCGGGCACGACGTCGTCTTCCTCGCCCTGCCGCACGGCCAGTCCGCCGCCGTCGCCGAACAGCTCGGCCCGGACGTCCTCGTCATCGACATGGGCGCCGACTTCCGGCTGCGCGACCCGGCCGACTGGGAGCGTTTCTACGGCTCCCCGCACGCCGGCACCTGGCCCTACGGCCTCCCCGAACTGCCGGGTGCCCGCGCCGCGCTGGAGGGGTCCAGGCGCATCGCGGTACCCGGTTGCTACCCCACCGCCGTCTCCCTCGCCCTGTATCCGGCCTACGCCGCCGGCATCGCCGAGCCCGAGGCGGTGATCGTCGCCGCGTCCGGCACCTCCGGCGCGGGCAAGACGCCCAAGCCGCACCTGCTGGGCAGCGAGGTCATGGGCTCCATGACCCCCTACGGCGTCGGCGGCGGCCACCGGCACACCCCGGAGATCGTCCAGAACCTCGGCGCGGTCGCGGGGGAGCGGATCGCCGTCTCCTTCACGCCGACCCTCGCGCCGATGCCCCGCGGCATCCTCGCCACCTGCAACGTCGCCGCGCGCAGCGGGGTGACGGCCGAGTCCGTGCGGACCGCCTACGAGAAGGCCTACGCCGACGAGCCGTTCGTCCGCCTGCTCCCCGAGGGCCAGTGGCCCGCCACGGCGTCCGTCCACGGTTCCAACGCCGTTCAGGTGCAGGTCGCGTACGACGACGCCGTCGGCCGCATCATCGCGATCAGCGCCATCGACAACCTGACCAAGGGCACCGCCGGTGGTGCCGTCCAGAGCATGAACCTCGCCCTGGGTCTCGCCGAGACCACCGGGCTGACCACGATCGGAGTTGCGCCGTGAGCGTGACGGCAGCGAAGGGATTCACGGCCGCGGGCATCGCCGCCGGGATCAAGCAGAACGGCAGTCCCGACCTGGCCCTCGTGGTCAACGACGGACCCCGCCGTGCCGCCGCGGGCGTCTTCACCTCCAACCGCGTGAAGGCCGCGCCGGTGCTCTGGTCCGAGCAGGTCCTCAAGAGCGGCCAGGTATCGGCCGTCGTCCTCAACTCCGGCGGCGCCAACGCCTGCACCGGCCCCAAGGGCTTCCAGGACAGCCACGCCACGGCCGAGAAGGCCGGCGAGGTCCTCGGGCGCGGCGCCATCGAGATCGCCGTCTGCTCCACCGGCCTGATCGGCGTGCTGCTGCCCATGGACAAGCTGCTGCCGGGCGTCGAGACCGCCGCCGCCGCGCTCAGCGAGCACGGCGGCGAGAAGGCCGCCATCGCCATCAAGACCACCGACACCGTGCACAAGACGTCCGTGGTGACCAAGGACGGCTGGACCGTCGGCGGCATGGCCAAGGGCGCCGGCATGCTCGCCCCGGGCCTGGCCACCATGCTGGTCGTGCTCACCACGGACGCCGTCGCCGGGGACGAGGTCCTGGACAAGGCGCTCCGGGCCGCCACCCGCACCACCTTCGACCGCGTCGACTCCGACGGCTGCATGTCCACCAACGACACCGTGCTGCTGCTCGCCTCCGGATCCTCCGGGATCACCCCGGACTACGAGGAGTTCGCCGAGGCCGTACGGCAGGTCTGCGACGACCTCGGCCAGCAGCTGATCAGGGACGCCGAGGGCGCCAGCAAGGACATCAAGGTCGAGGTGGTCAACGCGGCCAGCGAGGACGACGCCGTCGAGGTCGGCCGCTCCATCGCCCGCAACAACCTCCTCAAGTGCGCCATCCACGGCGAGGACCCGAACTGGGGCCGCGTGCTCTCCGCGATCGGCACCACCCGGGCCGCCTTCGAGCCCGACCGACTCAACGTCGCCATCAACGGCGTCTGGGTCTGCCAGAACGGCGGCGTCGGCGAGGACCGCGACCAGGTCGACATGCGCTACCGCGAGGTGCACATCGTCGCCGACCTCGCGGCCGGCTCCGAGACCGCCACGATCTGGACCAACGACCTGACCGCCGACTACGTCCACGAGAACAGCGCCTACTCCTCATGAGCACCACGCGAAAGCACACCGCGCTCCCCAAGGCGCAGACCCTCATCGAGGCGCTGCCCTGGCTGGTCCGTCACAACGGCAGGACCGTCGTGATCAAGTTCGGCGGCAACGCCATGATCGACGAGGAACTCAAGGCGGCCTTCGCCCAGGACGTCGTCTTCCTGCACCACGCCGGCCTCAAGCCGGTCGTCGTGCACGGCGGCGGCCCGCAGATCAGCGCCGCCCTCGACCGGCACGGCATCGTCAGCGAGTTCAAGGCCGGCCTCAGGGTCACCACCGAGGACGCCATGGACGTCGTACGGATGGTGCTCGCCGGACAGGTGCAGCGCGAGCTGGTCAACCTGCTCAACCAGCACGGCCCGCTGGCCGTCGGGCTGACCGGCGAGGACGCCCACACCATCAGCGCCACCAAGCACACGCCCGAGATCGACGGCGAACGCGTCGACATCGGGCGGGTCGGCGAGATCACCGCGATCGACACGGGCGCGATCGAGGCCCTGCTCGCCGACGGCCGGATCCCGGTCGTCTCCTCGATCGCCCGCTCCCAGGACGACGGACATGTCTACAACGTCAATGCTGATACGGCGGCTGCGGCACTCGCTGCTGCGCTGGGCGCCGAGACCCTCATGGTCCTCACCGACGTCGAGGGCCTTTACGAGGACTGGCCGCACTCCGACGAGGTGATCAGCCGCCTCACCGCTTCCCAACTGGAGAAGCTGCTGCCGGAACTCAGCTCCGGCATGGTGCCGAAGATGGAGGGCTGCCTGCACGCCGTACGCAACGGCGTCACCACCGCCCGCGTCATCGACGGCCGGGTCCAGCACTCGATCCTGCTGGAGATCTTCACGGACGAAGGCATCGGCACGATGGTCGTGCCCGACCCGGAGGGGGAGTCATGAGCAATGAGGAACTGACCACGCGCTGGCAGGGCGCGCTCATGAACAACTACGGCACGCCGCGGCTGCCCCTGGTGCGCGGCGAGGGCGTCAGGGTCTGGGACACCGAGGGCCGGCCCTACCTCGACTTCGTCGGCGGCATCGCCACCAACGCCCTCGGCCACGCCCACCCCGCGATCGTCGAGGCCGTGAGCGGGCAGATCGCCTCCCTCGGCCACATCTCCAACTTCTTCATGGCCGAACCCACCGTCACCCTCGCCGAACGGCTGCTCCAGCTCTTCGGCCGCGACGGCCGGGTCTTCTTCTGCAACTCCGGAGCCGAGGCCAACGAGGCCGCGTTCAAGATCGGCCGGCTGACCGGGCGGACCCACATGGTCGCCACCGACGGCGGCTTCCACGGCCGCACCATGGGCGCCCTCGCGCTCACCGGCCAGCCCGCCAAGCAGGACCCGTTCCGCCCGCTGCCCGCCGACGTCACCCACGTGCCCTACGGCGACGCGCAGGCGCTGGCCGCCGCCGTCACCGAGGACACCGCCCTGGTCGTCATCGAGCCCGTGCAGGGCGAGAACGGCGTGGTCGTGCCGCCGGCCGGCTACCTGAAGGCGGCCCGCGCCATCACCGCCGCCACCGGCGCGCTGCTCGTCCTGGACGAGGTGCAGACCGGCATCGGCCGCACCGGCACCTGGTTCGAGTACCAGGCCCACGAAGGCGTGCTGCCCGACGTCGTCACCCTCGCCAAGCAGCTCGGCGGCGGGCTGCCGCTCGGCGCCACCGTGGCCTTCGGCCGCGCCGCCGACCTCCTGGGGCCCGGCCACCACGGCACGACCTTCGGCGGCAACCCGGTCGCCTGCGCCGCCGGCCTCGCCGTACTCGACACCATCGAGAACGAGGGCTTGCTGGAGAACGTCAAGCGGCAGAGCGAGAGGTTGCGGGACGGAATCGAGGGTCTCGGCCACCGGTTGATCGATTATGTCCGGGGCGCGGGTCTCCTCCTGGGTATCGTGCTCACCGAGCCGCTGGCGGTCCAGGTGCAGCAGGCGGCTCAGGAGGCCGGGTTCCTGGTGAACGCGCCCGCCCCCGACGTCGTACGGCTGATGCCCCCGCTGAACCTTCGCGACGACGAGGCGGACGCCCTGCTGCGGGCCCTGCCCGGCATCCTCGACGCAGCGAGCGGGGACGGACGATCCGGAGAATGAGACGACGATGAGCCAGGCGCAGGAGTTCGACCAGTCCGGCGGGGCGGGGCCCGCGGTACCGCAGACCCGGACCGCCCGGCACCGCCGGATCGTGGACATCCTCAACCGGCAGCCGGTGCGGTCCCAGAGCCAGCTCGCCAAGCTGCTCGCCGACGACGGACTGACGGTCACCCAGGCGACGCTCTCCCGGGACCTCGACGAGCTGAACGCGGTGAAGATCCGCAACACCGACGGGGAACTGATCTACGCGGTGCCGAGCGAGGGCGGTTTCCGCACCCCGCGGGCACCGCTCGGGGAGTCGGCGAAGGAGGAGCGGATGCGCCGCCTGTCGCAGGAGCTCCTGATCTCCGCGGAGGCGTCGGCGAACCTGGTCGTCCTGCGGACCCCGCCGGGAGCCGCGCAGTTCCTCGCGTCGGCGATCGACCAGGCGGAGCTGCAGGACATCCTGGGCACGATCGCGGGCGACGACACGCTCCTGCTCATCAGCCGCGAACCCACCGGCGGCCAGGCGCTGGCCGACCACCTGCTGCGGCTGGCCCAGAACGGGCACTGACCGCGCCGGGCGGCACCAGCGGCCGTCCGGGCCGCAGCCGACCCGCGTGCGGGGCCCGGTCCCGCGGCGGACAATGGCCGTGTGATCTTCCGCGGCGAGCGGTCAGGCGGGCGGGCAATCCCCTGGCGGCCGTCGAACGTACCCAGGGGTGTGTCGGGAATCCGGTTCCCAGTCGGCCGTCTCCCGGACGAGGCCCTGCTGTCCGGGCTGGCCACCGGAGACCCGGAGCTCGCCGAGGTCTTCGTACGAAGGTTTCAGCGCCGGGTCTTCGGGGTCGCGATGGCCGTCACCGGGGACCAGCAGCTCGCGGAGGACGTCGCCCAGCAGACGTTCGAACGCGCGTGGCGGCATGCCCAGATCTACGACTCGCGCCGCGGCTCGGTCGGGACCTGGCTCACCACGATCGCCCACAACCTCGCCGTCGACGCCGTACGGGCCCGGCGGACGGAGCCGATGGCACCCGAGGACCTCGATCCCCTCCTCGACGCCGTCACCGACACCCCCGAGCGGTGGGCCCTGGCCGACGAGGCCTCCACCCAGCTGCGGGCCGCGCTGGCCCGGCTGCCGCGCGAGCAGGCCCGGGCCCTGATGATGGCCGGCATCTACGGCATGACGGCCCAGCAGATCGCCGACGTGGAGCGGATCCCGCTGGGCACCGCCAAGACACGGATCAGAGCCGCGATGGCGAAACTGCGCACCGCGCTCGCGTCCCCGAAGGGAGGCGGCCATGCCCGGTGACGCGCCCTGCGCGAAACTGCACGACGTCGGCGCCGAACTGGCGCTGGGCGTCCTGCCCGGCCGCGAGCGGGCCGAGGCGGTCGCCCATCTGGACGGATGCGCGGACTGCCGGGAGTACGTGCGCCGGCTCACCGGCATCGGCGACCGGCTGATCGGCCTGCTGCCGGAGAGCGACCCGCCGCCCGGCTTCGCGACCCGGGTGGCGCGGAGCCTGGCCGAGCAGGCGGACGGGCCCCGGCCGGCCCGCGCCGCCCAGGGCCGGTCCGGCCGCGTCCGGCGGCTGCGGCTGCGGCTCGCCGCGGTCGCCACCGCCGCCGTGGTCGCGGTCGGCTTCGCCGGCTGGGCCGTCGGCAGCGCCGTCGAGGGCGCCGTCACCGCCTCGGCACCGCCGGCCGAGTCCGAACCCGTGCTGGTCGGGGACATGATCCCGGCGGGCGGCGGAGAACCCGTCGGCGAGATCTACGCCCATCCCGGCAGCCCCGCCTGGATGTTCGTCTCCGTCGCCCTCGCCGGCACCTCGTACACCGGCCGGGTCACCTGCCTGCTGGCCCGCGCCGACGGCACGACCACTCGGATCGGCGACTTCTCGCTGCGGAACGGCCGCGGCAGCTGGGGCGCGGCCGCCCCCGTGGACTTCACCCGGTACGCGGCCGCGCACCTCGCCAAGTCCGACGGCTCCGTCCTCGCCACCGCCCGGCTGCAGAAGGGCGAGGTGGTGACCCCGGAAGGGTCATGACAGCACGGCCCCCGAACCGAGCCGGTGCAGCAGGGCGTACGGCCCCTGCCGCCCGAGGAGATCCGCGTGCGTGCCGTCCTCCACGACCCGGCCGCGGTCGAGCACCACGATCCGGTGGGCGTCCCGGACGGTCTGCAGCTGGTGCGAGACGATCACGGTGGTCCGGCCGGCCATGAGCCGCCGCAGCGGTTCCATGATCCGCCGCGCCGACCGGATGTCCAGCCCTGCGGTGGGCTCGTCCAGCAGGAGCACCGGCGCGTCCCGGATCATCGCGCGGGCGATCGCCAGCCGGCGGCACTGCCCGCCGGAGAGGGTCCGGCCGCGCTGTCCGACGAGCGTGTCGTAGCCGTCCGGAAGCCGCTCGACGAACTCGTGGGCGTCCGCGGCCCGTGCCGCCGCGACGATCTCCGCCTCCGTGGCGGCGGGCCGGCCGTAGGCGATGTTCTCCCGCACGGTGCCGTGGAAGACGTACGTCTCCTGGAGCACCACCGCGATGTTCTCCCGCACGTCCGCCAGGCTCAGTTCGCGCAGATCGGTCCCGTCCAGCCGGACCGCGCCCCGGTCCGGGTCGTAGAACCGCACCTGCAGTTTCGCGAGCGTGGACTTGCCCGACCCGCTCGCCCCGACCAGCGCCAGCGTCCGGCCGGGCTCGGCCCGGAACGACACGTCCGACAGCGCCCAGGCCGACGTGCCGGGATAGCGGAACCACACGCCGTCGAACTCCACGCCGCCCCGCGCCCGGCGGAGCCGGCGCGCGCCGGCCCGCTCGGTCACCTGCGGCCGCTCGTCGAGCAGTTCGATGATCCGCTCGGCGGCGGCGGACGCCGTGTAGAAGGCGGTGCCCAGCCCGGACAGCCCGTGGACCGGGCTGTACAGCTTGCCGATCAGCGCGAGGAAGACCAGCAGCCCGCCGAGCGTGAGCTGGCCCTGCGCCAGCTTCCAGGTGCCGAGGGCCAGCACCGCGAGGCCGCCGGCCACCTCCACGAACTCGACCGCGGGCGCGTACACGGCGTGGATGCGCGCCGAGGCCATCGCCGCCCGGAACCGCCCCGCGTTCTCCCGCTCGAACCGGTGCGCCTCCCAGGCCTGCCGGTTGTAGGCCTGGACGAGGGCGGCGTTGCCCAGCGACTCCTCGGCGATCGCGCCGAGCGCCCCGCCGCGCCGCCTGCGCTCCCGCGAGGCGTCCCTGACCAGCCGCGAGAAGTACCGGGCCGCACCCCAGAACACCGGGACGACGACGAGGGCGAGCAGCGTCAGGTCCCAGCGCAGGTAGACCAGCATGCCGAGGTAGATGCCGAGGCTGACCACGTAGTACAGGGCGTCCGCGACGCCCGAGAGCAGGAAGGTCTCCACCGCGTCGACGTCGCCCGTCACCCGTGACAGCACGTCACCGAGCCGACGGCGCTCGAAGAAGCCGAGCGAGAGCCCCTGGACGTGCCGGAAGACGTCGGCGCGCAGGGCGAGCAGGAAGCGTTCGCCGACCCAGGTGGAGGTCACGTCGTCGGCGAAGCCGAGCACGCCGGAGCACAGGACCAGGCCCAGGTAGGCGGGCGCGATCCACAGGAACGGCCGCAGGTCCCGGCCGACGAGCACGTCGTCGACGACGAACTTGAAGAGCCAGAGCTCCGCGGCGTCGACGGCCGGACCGGTCAGGCTCAGCAGGACGAGCGGCAGGAGCCAGCGCCGGCCGCCTCGGGTGTACGGCCAGAACCGGCGGAAGACCGCCCGCGGGGAGACGCGGGGGGCGGCCGCGACGACGGTGTCCGAGGGGTCGGCGGCCGACAGCAGACGCCGCAGGACGTGTGCCATGAGAGGGATACCTCGGAGAACACCGGCGGAGCGGACCGGCTGACCCGGCGCCGGTCCGCTCCGCCTTCGGTGTGGTCAGTAGCGGTCGCCGTGGTCGTGCCGGTCGCCGTGGTCGTGACCGCGTCCGCGCCGGTCGCCGCGGTCGTGGTCGTGATCGCGGTCGTGCCGGTGCCCGTGCCGCGAGAAGTCGTCGCGGTCGCGGTAGTGGTCGTTGCGGCGGTTCCTGAACGGCATCAGATTGCTGAAGACGGCCATGGTGTTCCTCCCGAAACTTGCGTCACAGGGGGTACGGCCAAGGGAGCGATCGGGATCGCCATTTCCGGGACGAATCGGGAAAGTTTCTCGGCCGCGGGCCGGTGGGGGCCGAGCGTGCCCGCGCGGCGGCAGCCGCAGATCGAGGACAGCCCCGCGCCCCCGCGGGGCGCTTCGTGACCGCACCCGGGCCTCAGCCCAGACGCGCGGCCAGCCCCCCGGTGCACCGCACCTCGTCGCCCGCGGTGATCAGCAGCGCCTCCACGCCCGGCAGCGACTCCAGCCAGGCCAGCCCGGCCCGCGACCCCATCGCGAACGCCGCCGTGGCCCAGCAGTCAGCCCACGTCAGACGCGGCCCCACCACCGTCACCGCCACCAGATCCGTCACCGCCGACCTCCCGGTCCGCGGGTCGACGATGTGGGCGCCCCGCTCCGCCGTACCGGACGTGGCGACCGCCAGCTCCGCCGCTCCCGCCGCCGAGATCACCGCCGCCAGGCCGCCCGGCCGCAACGGGTCGGCGATCCCGACCCGCCACGCCCGCGTCGGCTCCGGCGCGCCGGTCATCTGGACGTCGCCGCCGCCGTTCACGCTCACGCCGCTCACCCCGGGCACCCGCGCCAGCGCGCGTGCGGCCCGCTCGGCGGACCAGCCCTTGACGATGCCGGTGGGATCCAGCAGCCCCCGGTAGCGGGTGCTGAACCAGCCGTCGCTCACCCGCTCCGCCTCGGCCGCCAGCTCCAGCACCTCGGCGACCTCGGGATCGCAGTCGCCGACGCCGATCTCCTCACGGGCGAGCCGGGACACCTGGCTGTCCTCGCGGTACGTGCTGAACACCTCGTCGACCCGGTGCAGGCCGGCGACCGCCGCGCCGAGGGCCGCCCGCACGGCGTCCGGATCCCCGCCACGGACGTCGAAGGAGAAGACGGTCCCCATGACCTCCTCCGCATGACGCACCGCGGCGGGAGCCTCCGCGTCCGCCACCGTCTCAGCCACCGGCCTGGTCCAGCGCCGACTGCAGGGACTGCTTGTAGCCGGTGCTGGTGTAGGTGGCCCCGGAGACGGAGTCGATGTCCGCGCTCCCGGCCGCCACCGCCTCCTGGTTGAGCTTCGGCACGGACAGGGCGGTCTTCTGGTCGCTGGTGCCGCCCTTGGGCGCCTGGACCGCCTCCGCCTTGGTGATCTTCCCGCCGGAGACGGTGATCCGGACCTGCACCGGCCCGTACTGGGTCTGCGCGACCTGCCCGGTCACCGTCCTGGCCTGCGCCTGCGCGGAGCCCGACGCGGCACCGGAGGACGAACCCGACGACGAACCCGACGACGAACCGGACGACGAGGAGGAGGAGGAATTCTGCGCCTTCATCCTGTCCAGCGCGGACTGCAGCGACTGCTTGTAGCCGTTGCTGGTGTAGGTCGCGCCCGACACCGCGTCGATGTCCGCGCTCTGCGCCGCCACCGCCTCCTGGTTGAGCTTGGGCACGGACAGGGCGGTCTTCTGGTCGCTGGTGCCGCCCTTGGGCGCCTGGACCGCCTCCGCCTGCGTGATCCTGCCGTTCGCGACGGTCAGCCGCACCTGCACGATCCCGTACTGGGTCTGGGTCGCGTCACCGGTGACGGTGGTGGCACCGGCCGCCCCGGTACCGCCCTGCGGCGACTCCTGGCCCGCGGCGGCGGCCGACGGAGCCGCGCCCGCCGCCGCGGCCGACGCCGGGTCCGACGACGGCTTCAGCGACAGCAGCAGCACGACACCGGAGACGGTCGCCGCGGTGGCCAGCACCACACGCCTGACGGGGTGACTCTTCCTCATCGTTTCCGAACTCCCGATTCCCTGGATTCCGTGGTCCCGTCGCTCACATCTCGAACGACTCGTGATGGATGCGGCGGGCGGGAACCCCCGCGCCGCGCAGCGCCTCGTACACGCCCTGCGCGAACCCGGGCGGGCCGCACATGAAGACGTCGTGGTCGTCGATGTCCGGGATCTTCCGCTGGAGGTTCTCCGCGGAGATGTCCGGCCGCTCGCCCTCCGGGCTGTTGACCGCGTACATCAGCCGGGCGCCGCGCTCGTTGGCGATCTTGGCCAGCTCGTCCCAGAGCGCCAGGTCCTGCGTGGTGTTGGCACGGTAGAGCAGCGTCAGGTCGCCGGCCGCGCCGGGCAGTGTCTCGAACAGCGCCCGCATGGGCGTGATCCCGACACCGCCCGCCACCAGCAGGACCTTGCCGCGGCTGCGCCGGGACGCGGTCATCGCGCCGTACGGCCCCTCGGCCCACACCTTGGTCCCCGGCCGCAGTTCGCGCAGCCGCGCGCTGTGGTCGCCGATCGCCTTGACGGTGATCCGCAGCATGTCCGGGCGGGGCGCCGCCGACAGCGAGTACGGATGCGAACTGAACCGCATCCCGGGCGCCATGAACCGCCAGCGGAAGAACTGGCCGGCCTCCGCGCCCATCCGGTGCAGCTTGCGCCCGCCGATCAGCACCGACACGATGCCCGGCGTCTCCTCGATGACCGCCTCGACCCGCATCCGGTGGCGCAGGTTGAGCCGGATCGGGGTGAGGATCCGGTACCAGACCACCAGCGCGGTGACGGCGCCGTACAGGCCGTACCAGAACGTCTTGGCGATCGGCGTGAGGGCGAAGTCGTTGCCGGTGGTGATCTGGTGCCAGAAGGTCAGGAACACCGCCGCGTAGGTCAGCAGGTGCACGTGGTACCAGGTGTCGTACGGCATCCTGCGCCGCACCGGGCCGATCGACGTGAGGCCGATGACCACGAACAGGCCGGTCCCGATGGCCGCCTTGCCCATGTCGGGCAGCTGGTTCACGGAGTCGACGGTCTGCTGGACGATGTCGTTCAGCGTCTTGCCGGCCTGCAGCGCGTAGCCCCACATGATGAGGAAGACGTGCGCGAGGACCAGGCAGAGCGTGTAGCGGCCGCTCATCGCGTGCCAGCGCGCGACACGGTCCGAGCCGACCCGCCGCTCCAGCGCCGGCACCCGCGCCATCTGGAGGACGACCAGGGCCATCAGGTATCCGGCCAGCAGACCGGTGATCCGGCCGGCGTTGAGGATCTTGCCGTTCTGGTCGGCGATGGACGGGGTGTTGTGCCACCACAGCCACAGCACGGCCGCCGCGCCGGCCCATACGGCGAGCAGCAGCGGTACGGCCGGGGAGCGGCGCGGGCGGATGCGGCGCATCGTCTGTCGTCGGGCGGCACGTCCGCCTGCGAGCGTGGTGGTCACGGTTCCTCCGTGGGGACTTGACCCTTGGCCCACAGGTACGTGGCGTACCGCCTGAGCGTTCACAGTCCCGCGGAATCCAGTGCGGACTGGAGCGACCGCTGGTAACCCCGGCTGGTGTAGGTGGCCCCGGAGACGGTGTCGATGCGCGCGCTCTGCGCCGCCAGCGCCTCGCGCCGCAGCTCGGGGAGGGCGTACCCGGCGATCTCCCGGTCCCGTGGATTGTCCGTCGGGTACCGGACCGCCGTGACGTCGGTGATCCTGCCGCCCTCGACGGTCACCCGCACCTGGACCGGGCCCCAGCGGGTGGGGACGGTGTCCCCGGTGACGGTCCTGGTACCGGTGCCGCCGCTTGCGGAGCCGCCGGGCGCGCCCGCGGCGGCCGACGGTGCGGGGGCCGCGGAGCCGGTGGCCGGGGCGGTGTGCGGCTTCAGCGCCGGCAGCAGCACCATCGCGGAGACGGTGGCGGCGCTCGCGAGCACGATGCGCCGCAGCGGCCGGTTCCTCTTCAGTGCGTGCACGACGGTGTCCTCGCAGCTCTCGCGGCCTTCATGGCTCTCACAGTTCGAACGACTCGTGGTGGATGCGGCGGTCGGGCACCCCGGCCGCGCGCAGCGCCCCGTACAGCTCCCGGGCGAAGCCGTGCGGACCGCAGAGGTACACGTCGTGACCGGCGAGGCCCGGGAAGGCCGCCCGCAGCGACTGTGCCGTCAGGTCCGGGCGCTCGCCCCGCGGGCCGTTCAGGGCGTAGAGCACCCGGGCCCCGCGCCGGCGCGCGATCGCCTCCAGCTCGCCGCCCAGCGCCAGGTCCCCGGCCGTACGCGCCCGGTAGAGCAGCGTGACCTCGCCGGGCAGCGTCTCGAAGAGCGCCCGCAGCGGGGTGACGCCGACGCCCGCCGCGATCAGCAGGGCCCGGTGACGCGTGGCCCGGTCGGCGGTGAAGGAGCCGTACGGGCCCTCGGCCCACACCCGGGTGCCGGGGCGCTGCAGCGGCACGGCCGCGCTGTGGTCGCCGAGCGCCTTGACGGTGATCCGCAGGCGGTCGCCGCACGGCGGTGCCGACAGCGAGTACGGGGTCGACGTCCAGGCCGTGCCGTCACCGTCGAGGAACCGCCAGCGGAAGAACTGCCCTGACCGCGCGCCCAGTTCCCCGATCCGGCGGCCCTGGACGACCACCGAGTGCACGCCCGGCGCCTCCTGCCGCACGGAGTGCACCCGCAGCCGGTGACGGAGGTTGAGTCGCACCGGAACCAGGATCCGGAACCACAGCACCAGCGCCGCCGCCCCCAGGTACAGCGCGTACCAGAAGGCGGTGGCGGCCGGCCTGCCGGCGAGGTCGTTCCCGAGCGCCAGCTGGTGTCCGAAGGCGAGGAAGACGGCCGCGTAGGTGAGGAGATGGACGTAGTACCAGAACTCGTGGGCGGTACGGCGGCGCACCGCCCGCACCGAGGTGATCCCGACCGCGAGGAGGAGCACCGTGCCCGCGGTGGCCTTGAGCATCTCCGGGTAGTGGAGGACGACGTCGGCCGTCTCGTGGACCAGGGAGGCGTGGTCCTGGGCCGCGTACCCGGCGACGATCAGCACGACGTGCGCCACCAGCAGACAGACCGTGTACCGGCCGGCCATCGCGTGCCAGCGGGCCGTCCGGTCCGAGCCGATCCGCACCTCCAGCAGCGGGACCCGGGCCATCAGCCCGACGAGCACCGCGCAGGAGTACCCGCACAGCAGCCCGGCGATCCGCCCGGCCGCGGTCAGCCGGCCCGCCGCCCCGACGACGGAGCCGGTGTCCGACCACCACAGCGCGAGCACGGCCGCGGCACCGGCCCAGAGCACGGCGAGCACCGCGGCGGCGGGGGAGCGGCGCGGGTGCACGGCGGGCGCCGTACGGCGTTCGTCCACGGTCGTCATGGGCGGTGTCCTCTCAGCGGTCGGTGCCGCCACTGTGCGGGGCGAACCTCTGAGCGGCCTCTCAGTCCCCGTCGGCCCGGCGCACTCAGAGGAAACTCAGAGGGACCGGGGTGCCCGCACGCCGTCGGCAGCAGCGATGCTGGGAGACGCGATGAACACGACCCGCTCCGGCCGCCCCGCCCTCACCAGACCCGACGGCACCCAGCTCCGCGTCCTCGTCGTCGACGACGACCCCGACCTCGCGGAGGTCCTCACCGGCGCCCTGCGCTACGAGGGCTGGAACGTCCGCGCGGCCGCGGACGGCGCGAGCGCGCTGGCGGCGGCCCGGGAGCTGCTGCCGGACGCGGTGGTCCTGGACGTGATGCTCCCGGACACCGACGGCTTCGCCGTGCTCCGCTCCCTGCACCGGGTCAAGCCCGACGTCTGCGTGCTCTTCCTCACCGCCCGGGACGCCGTCGAGGACCGGATCGCCGGCATCACCGCGGGCGGCGACGACTACGTCACCAAGCCCTTCAGCCTGGAGGAGGTGGTCGCCCGGCTGCGCGGCCTGCTGCGCCGGGCCGGCATGGCCCGTCAGCAGGAGGAGGGCCCGCGCCTCGTCGTCGGAAGCCTCACGATGGACGAGGAGGCCCGCGAGGTGACCCGCGAGGGCGAGCTGATCGAGCTCTCCCCGACCGAGTTCGAACTGCTGCGTTTCCTGATGCGCAACCCGCGCCGCGTCCTGAGCAAGGCGCAGATCCTGGACCGGGTGTGGTCCTACGACTTCGGCGGCCGCGCCCATGTCGTGGAGCTGTACATCTCCTACCTGCGCAAGAAGGTGGACGCGGGCCGCGAGCCCATGATCCACACGGTCCGCGGCGCCGGGTACGTCCTCAAGCCGGCGGCCGGATGAACCCGCCACGACGGCCGCGCCGCCTGCCCCGCCCCCGCACGCTCCGCGCCCGGCTCACCGCGGGCCTGCTGGTGCTGCTCGCGGCGAGCTGCGCGGCCGTCGGCGGCGCGGCCGTGCTGGAACTGGACGGCTTCCTCACCGGCCGCCTCGACCAGCAGCTCCAGCAGACCGGCCCGAGCTTCCCGCAGTCCCTCGAACACGGCACGTACAAGCCCAGCGACCGGGACGGCGACGAGCACGGCGACACCCGCCGTCAGGCCGCCGGCACCTTCGGCGCCCGCCTGCTGGACGGCCGGGTCACCAACGCGGCCCTGATCCCCTCCGGCACCGACCCGGACCTCACCGTCGGCCTCGGGGCCCGCGACCGCGCGGTCCTCGCCGCACTCCCGGTGGACGGCCGCGGCCACACCGCCCGCCTCGCCTCGATCGGCGCCTACCGGCTGCTGGCCTGGCCGGGCCGTGACGGCGACGTCCTGGTCACCGGCCTGCCCCTGGAACCGGTACGGGCCACCGTGCACCGCCTGGAACTGGTCGCCACCGCCGTCCTCGGACTCGCGCTGGCCGTGGCCGGAGTGGCCGGCGCCCTCTGGGTCCGCTGGTCCCTGCGGCCCCTGAGCCGCGTCGCGGACACCGCCACCCGGGTCAGCGAACTCCCGCTCGCCAGCGGCGAGGTGGCCCTGCCCTCCCGCGCCCCCGCCGCCGACCCCCGCAGCGAGGTCGGCCGCATGGCCACCGCCTTCAACCGGATGCTGGGCCACGTCGAGGACGCGCTCACCCGACGCCACGCGAGCGAGGAACGCCTGCGCACCTTCGCCGCCGACGCCAGTCACGAGCTGCGCACCCCGGTCGCCTCGGTCCGCGGCCACGCGGAACTGGCACTGCTGCACCCGGGCCCGGTGCCGCCCGAGGTCACCCGCGCCCTGGAACGCATCGCCGCCGAGTCCTCGCGGATGGGCGAGATGGTCGACGACCTCCTCCTCCTGGCCCGGCTGGACGCGGGCCGCCCCCTGGAGAGCCACCCGGTCGACCTCACCCGCCTGGCGCTGGACGCGGTCACCGACGCGCGGGCCGCTGGCCCCGGCCACCACTGGACCCTCGACCTCCCCGAGGAACCGGTGACGGTGACCGGCGACGCCCACCGCCTGCACCAGGTGCTGGCCAACCTGCTCGCCAACGCCCGCCTGCACACACCCGCCGGCACGAAGGTCACGGTGACCCTGGAGACGACCGACGGCGGAACGCTCCTGCGGGTCCACGACGACGGTCCCGGCATCCCGCCGGACATCCTCCCCGGCGTCTTCGAACGCTTCACCCGCGCCGAACACCGCCGCCGCGCGGACGCCTCCGGCGGCGGAGCGGGCCTGGGCCTGTCGATCGTGGCGGCGGTGGCGGAGGCGCACGGGGGAACGGTGACCACGGAGAGCCGCCCGGGTTCGACGACATTCACCGTCCGGCTCCGTCCGGGGGCACCCGCCTGGTAGTCGAGCCTTGGATCAGGGGCGGCCGCTATTCCAGCCACGTCCCGTCGCGCATGATGACCCTGCCGCGCAGTTCCGGTTCGCCGCGCCAAGCGCGCACGCTCGTCGGCACCACACGCACGTACAGGAAGGAACCTTCCTCCGCACGCGGGTCCCACCCGAACCTGGCGGCGAACGCCTCGGCCGCTTCTCCGGGCACGTCCTGGTCCAGGAAGCATTCCGCCTCACCCTGGAGAAGCACCACGTCGAAGGTGTCCGGCAGCGCCAGGCGCACGCGCGGCTGCGCGCGGACGTTCCGCGCGGTCGCGGAAGTGGCACTGGTGCACATCCACACGGCTCGCCCATCCCACACGAACCACAGCGGCACCTGGTGCGGCCCGTGATCGGGATGTGCTGTCGACACCCATACATCCCGCTCGGTGACGAGCCGTTCCAGCGTGTCGCGCCTGCGCTCCGCCGCCTGGCGGCGAACAATCCCCGTGGTCTGCATGAGTGCCGACCATAGCCAGCAGGCTCAGAGCGCGCATGAGGCGAGGGACCTACGCCCGGCGACCGATGAACCCTCGGCCTCTGACTCGGGACGGCGAGTACAGGCCGGCTGACAGACGGGTACGGCCACCGCTGATCATCGTGTGCTGTGTGGACGGACGAAGAGACGGGTGGCCGCGGATCACAGCGCGAACGCCGCCCGCCGGCAGGAGGTGTTCGAGGTCCTGCAACCAGATCCAGCGCCCGTTCAGTACCGGATGATCGCCGTGTCCCCGCCCGTCGTTCCGATGGCGATGTGCGGTTTCTTGCGCGGGTCCGTCCACTGCAGGATCCGCTGCATCGCCTCCTCCGGCACCGATACGCAACCCGCCGTCGCGCCCGAGCCGTTGACGTGCAGGAAGATCCCGGCGCCGCGTTTGTGCACGGGGCGTTCGTAGTTGAAGCCGATCACCAGGGCGTGCGTGTACTGGGTCGTGTACGAGGACAGCTTCTCCGACTCGGCGGCCCGGCAGTCGGCCGGCAGCGGTTCGACCCAGCGGTTGTAGGAGGCCGAGTCGTTGTCCTCGCACCACCACGAATCGGCCTTCACCGCGCGGTAGTCGACCGACGTCCCGGCGGGCGCCGGCTGGATGCCGAACCCGAACGGCAGGTCGTACAGGCCCGTCGGGGTCGTGTTCGTGCCCTGCTGCCGGGCGGTGCCCTCGACCAGGCCCTTCGCGCCGAACCGCGCGGGCGCCGTCCCCACCTGCGCCCACTGCCCGTCCGTGCGCTCCCACCAGGTGACGGTCCCGGAGGTCGAGGCCGTGGTGGGCGCCTCGGCGGTGATCAGCTGGTCGCCGCCGCCCGTGTCGGCGAGCCGCGCGGGCAGCGGTGCGGTGTCCCCGTCGCCCGGTGCCGCACCGAGCAGCAGCAGGGACGTGGAGACAAGGGTGACGACGACGCCTGGACGCATGGCTCAGACGCTAGACGGCGGCAGCGGCAACGGCAGCCCGGGTAGGCCGTCCAGGCTCACCGCGATGTGGTCCTTTTTCTCGAAGTACGCGCTGAGCGAGGCGTCGTCCTCCCGCGCGAAGCGCTTCCCGTGCAGGTCGCGGTCGGTCTCGTAGGCCATGTGGGGGACCGCGTAACCGCAGCTGTCGCGGATGAGTTCGGCGTGGACGACGATGACCGCGCGCAGGCCGTGCGGAGAGGGGTCGATGTCCGGGAAGCGGGCGAGGAGGTCCGCGAAGCGCGGGTCGTCGCGGAAGACCGGCTCGCCGCGGCCGTGCACCCGCACGATGTTCGGCGGGCCCTGGAACGCACACCACATCAGGGTGATGCGGCCGTTCTCCCGCAGGTGGGCGATGGTCTCGGCGTTGGAGCCCGCGAAGTCCAGGTAGGCGAGGGTGAGTTCGTCGAGTACGGCGAAGGAGCCCCGCAGGCCCTTGGGGGAGAGGTTGACCGTGCCGTCGCCCGCGAGCGGGGCGGTGGCGGTGAAGAACAGGGGCTGCTCCTCGATGAACGTGCGGAGCCTGCCGTCGATGCGCTCATAGGTCTTTCCCATACCGGGAAATTATCGGCGCCCACCCGCCGGACGTCCGGGCGTTTCCGGCATCCGGACACCACTGTGGCCGCCCCGGCCGGCGCTGTCACGGGGCGGCCACAGCTGCCTGTCACGTCACTGGGTGAGCGTGCAGGCGGCCAGGGAGTCGAGGCCTTCCGGCTTGGCCGAGGTGCGGCCGATCGCGATGGCGATCCGGTCGATCGTCGACTTCCGCTTGTCCGCGAGCGGGCCGAGGATCGCGTTGTTCACGAAGTTCGGCCCGCCCTGGCCGACCGTGTCCGCCAGCCGCTGGTTCGCCTCCTGGATCTGCGTCCGCAGGAGAGTGAGGTTGCGGTCGACCTCGGCCTGCGCGGAGGCGGGCACCGCGGGCAGCCGCGGGGCGACGTCCGGGCAGCTGACCGCGCCGACGCCGGCACCGACCGTGCCGCCCGCCGGCTGCGCGGTCGCCGCCGCGGTCGCCGCTGCGCTCGGCGCCGCCGAGGACGTGCCGGTCGCCGTGCCGCCGCCGGTGTCCGTGCCCGTCCCGCCCGCGTCCAGGGCGCACGGCGCCAGCGCGTCCAGGCCGGCCGGCCTGGCGGCCGTGCGGCCGATCGCGGTCGCGATCCGGTTGACGGTCGCCACCCGCTTGTCCTTGAGGGGGCCGAGGATCGCGTTGTTCACGAAGTTCGGCCCGCCTTGGCCGACCGTGTCCGCCAGCCGCTGGTTCGCCTCCTGGATCTGCGTCCGCAGGAGCGTGAGGTTGCGGTCGACCTCGGCCTGCGCGGAGGCGGGGACCGCCGGGAGCCGGGAGGCGACGTCCGGGCAGGTGATGGTGCCGGATGCGGCGGCGGCGAGGGTGCGTGCGCCGTCCGTGCCGCTGCTCCGGTCGGGCGTACCCGCGAGGGCCGAACCGGCGACGATCGCGCCGGACAGCGCCACGGCGGCGGCACCGCCGATGAATGCCACGCGACGCTTGTTGTACTTCGGGAGAGCCCTGGACATGCGGTTGCCTCACTTGGGTCGGAGGAGGGTCTGGACGCGGCGCCGGCGTTCAGCGAGGGGTACGAGTAAGCGGTTTCATTTGTTCAACCCTTTTTCGTATCGGTCGGAGGAACCCGACCGGATTGACGAATCATGCAGACCTCTGCATACTCATGCATAGGGAGTGGATGTACGTGAGGAGGGACCCATGACCGAGCGCGTCGTACTCGCCTACTCCGGCGGGCTGGACACCTCCGTCGCCATCGGCTGGATCGCCGAGGAGACGGGTGCCGAGGTCATCGCCGTCGCCGTGGACGTCGGCCAGGGCGGCGAGGACCTGGACGTCATCCGCAAGCGCGCCCTCGCGTGCGGCGCCGTCGAGGCCGAGGTCGCCGACGCCAGGGACGAGTTCGCCGAGGAGTACTGCCTCCCGGCGGTCAAGGCCAACGCCCTCTACATGGACCGCTACCCGCTGGTGTCCGCGCTCTCCCGGCCGGTGATCGTCAAGCACCTGGTCGCCGCCGCCCGCAAGCACGGCGCCGGCACGGTCGCCCACGGCTGCACCGGCAAGGGCAACGACCAGGTCCGCTTCGAGGCCGGTATCGCCGCCCTCGCCCCCGACCTGACCTGCATCGCGCCGGTCCGCGACTACGCGATGACCCGCGACGCGGCGATCGCCTTCTGCGAGGCGAAGCGCCTGCCGATCGCGACCACCAGGAAGTCCCCGTACTCCATCGACCAGAACGTCTTCGGCCGCGCCGTCGAGACCGGCTTCCTGGAAGACATCTGGAACGGCCCGATCGAGGACATCTACGAGTACACGCGGAACCCGGCGACCCCGCGCGACCCCGACGAGGTGGTCCTCACCTTCGAGGCGGGCGTCCCGGTCGCGATCGACGGCAGGCCGGTCACCGTCCTGCAGGCGATCCAGGAGCTGAACGAACGCGCGGGCGCCCAGGGCGTCGGCCGGATCGACATGGTCGAGGACCGCCTGGTCGGCATCAAGTCCCGCGAGGTGTACGAGGCACCGGGCGCGATCACGCTCATCACCGCCCACCAGGAACTGGAGAACGTCACCGTCGAGCGCGAACTCGCGCGCTACAAGCGGCAGGTGGAGCAGCGCTGGGGCGAACTCGTCTACGACGGCCAGTGGTTCTCCCCGCTCAAGCGCGCCCTGGACGGCTTCGTCGAGGAGGCGAACCGGCACGTCACCGGGGACATCCGCATGACGCTCCAGGGCGGCCGCGCGGTCGTCACCGGCCGCCGTTCCGACACGTCCCTCTACGACTTCAACCTCGCCACCTACGACAGCGGCGACACCTTCGACCAGGCCGCGGCCAAGGGCTTCATCGACATCTACGGCCTGTCGTCGAAGATCGCGTCGAAACGGGACCTGGCCTAACCAGTAGCGTGACGACCGCCTCCCCGTTCATGGCCGGGGAGGCGGTGCCACATCCGTATCTCTCTAGGAGCAACGCAAGTGAGCAGCAACAGCGGTGACGTCCGTCTCTGGGGCGGCCGGTTCGCCGACGGTCCCGCCGAGGCCCTGGCGAAGCTGTCCGCGTCCGTCCACTTCGACTGGCGGCTCGCGCCCTACGACATCGCCGGTTCGCGGGCCCACGCGCGCGTGCTGCACCAGGCCGGCCTGCTCACCGAGGACGAACTCCAGCGCATGATCGCGGGCCTCGACCTGCTGGAGGCCGACGTCGCCGCCGGCACCTTCGTCGGCACGGTCGCCGACGAGGACGTCCACACCGCCCTGGAGCGCGGCCTGCTGGAGCGCCTCGGCCCCGACCTCGGCGGCAAGCTCCGCGCCGGCCGTTCCCGCAACGACCAGGTGGCGACGCTCTTCCGGATGTACCTCCGGGACCACGCGCGGATCATCGGCGGCCTTGTCGCCGACCTCCAGGACGCCCTGACCGGCCTCGCGGAGGCCCACCCGGACGTGGCCATGCCCGGCCGCACCCACCTCCAGCACGCCCAGCCGGTGCTCTTCGCCCACCACGTCCTCGCCCACGTCCAGTCCCTGACCCGGGACGCCGAGCGGCTGCGCCAGTGGGACGAGCGCACGGCCGTCTCGCCGTACGGCTCCGGCGCCCTCGCCGGTTCCTCGCTCGGCCTGGACCCGGAGGCGGTGGCGAAGGACCTCGGCTTCGAGCACGGCAGCGCCGCGAACTCCATCGACGGCACGGCCTCCCGTGACTTCGTCGCCGAGTTCGCCTTCATCACGGCGATGATCGGCGTCAACCTCTCCCGGATCGCCGAGGAGGTCATCATCTGGAACACGAAGGAGTTCTCCTTCGTGACCCTGCACGACGCGTTCTCCACCGGCTCGTCGATCATGCCGCAGAAGAAGAACCCGGACATCGCCGAGCTGGCGCGCGGCAAGTCCGGCCGCCTGATCGGCAATCTGACCGGCCTGATGGCCACCCTCAAGGCGCTGCCGCTCGCCTACAACCGCGACCTCCAGGAGGACAAGGAGCCGGTCTTCGACTCCTGCGACCAACTGGAGGTCCTGCTCCCGGCCTTCACCGGCATGATGGCCACCCTCACCGTCCACCGCGAGCGCATGGAGGAACTGGCCCCGGCCGGCTTCTCGCTGGCCACCGACATCGCGGAGTGGCTGGTCAAGCAGGGCGTCCCGTTCCGGGTGGCGCACGAGGTGGCGGGCGAGTGCGTCAAGGCGGCCGAGGCCGAGAACAAGGAGCTGGACGAGCTGACGGACGAGCAGTTCGCCAAGATCTCGGCCCACCTGACCCCGGAGGTCCGCACCGTCCTCAACGTCCCCGGCGCCCTGGCCTCCCGCGACGGCCGCGGCGGCACGGCCCCGAGCGCGGTGGCGGTCCAGCTGGCCGAGGTGAAGGCGGACGTGGCCCGGCAGCACGAGTGGGCCCGGGCGAAGCGACAGGCCTGAGCGGGCCGGGGGAGGAACGGCGCGAGGAGCATCGCGGGTTACGTTGGTCGGCAGCCCGACGCAGCCGACCGAAACGGAGCCCGCGATGCCCTTCGCCCGACTGGCGACAGCGACGACCCCCACCTGCCACATCGGCCTCGGCCTCGCCGCGGTCGGCCGCCCCGGCTACATCAACCTCGGCCGCGAGGAGGACCTCGGCGAGGACCGCAGCGTCGACGCCCTGCGCACCCGCACGCACGAACTCCTCGACGCCGCCTACGCCCAGGGCGTCCGCTACATCGACGTGGCCCGCTCCTACGGCCGTTCCGAGGAGTTCCTCGCCGCCTGGCTGGACGCCCGTCCCGACGCCGCCGCCGAGGTCGTGGTCGGCAGCAAGTGGGGCTACACCTACACCGCCGGCTGGTCCGCGGACGCCGACACGCACGAGGTCAAGGACCACGGCGTCCGGACCTACGACCGCCAGCGCGCCGAGAGCGCCGAACTCCTCGGCGGCCACCTCGACCTCTACCAGATCCACTCGGTGACCCCGGACAGCCCGGCCCTCACCGACAAGGAACTCCACGCCCGCCTGGCGGAGGCGGCGGCCGGCGGTCTCACCGTCGGCTTCTCCACGAGCGGCCCCGCCCAGGCCGACGCCGTCCGCGCCGCCCTCGCCGTCACGGTCGACGGCGAGCCCCTCTTCCGTACCGTCCAGTCGACGTACAACGTGCTGGAGACCTCGGCCGGCCCCGCCCTCGCCGAGGCGCACGACGCCGGGCTGACGGTGATCGTGAAGGAGGGCATGGCCAACGGCCGGCTCGCCGCGCCGCACGCCCCGGACGCGCTGCGGGCGGTGGCCGAGGAGGCCGGTGCCGGCTGCGACGCCGTGGCGCTCGCCGTCGTCCTGCGGCAGCCGTGGGCCGGTGTCGTCCTGTCCGGCGCGGCGACGCTCACCCAGCTCGCCTCCAACCTGCGCGCGGCCGCGGTGGACCTGGACGAGGACCAGCTGGCCCGCCTCGCCGCGCTGGCCGAGGAGCCGCACGCGTACTGGGAGCGCCGCGGCAGCCTGCCCTGGCACTGAGGCACCGACCACCCGGCCCCGGCACCGAGGCACCGCCCACCTGACGCGCCGGCCGCCTGACGCACCGCCCGCCCGGCGCACCGAGGCGCCCGGGTGCCGACGCACGGACACGGAACCGTCGCCGACCCGCGGCGGGTGACGCACGCATGCCCACGGTGAGACAAAGATGTCTCACATGGGTTACTCTTGTCTCATGGCCCTCGACCGTGAGCAGGTGCTGCGCAGTGCAGCCGCGTTGCTGACCCGCAAATCCACCGCGACCATGGACGAGGTGGCCAAGGCCGCCGGGATCAGCCGGGCCACCCTGCACCGGCACTTCGCGGGCCGGGACGCCCTCGTCCGCGCGCTGGAGGCGCTCGGCATCGAGGAGTGCGAGGCGGCCCTGGACACGGCCCGCCTGGACGAGGGCCCGGCGGCCGACGCCGTGCACCGCCTGGTGCGCGAGATCGAGCCGTCCGCCGGGCTGCTGGCCTTCCTCTACACCGAGAACCAGCTCTTCGAGGGCGAGCAGCAGAACCAGGGCTGGACCCGGATCGACGAGCGCATCGCGGCCCTGTTCCGGCGCGGCCAGCAGACCGGCGAGTTCCGCATCGACCTCACCCCGGCCTGGCTCACCGAGGCGCTGTACGGGCTGCTGGCCTCCGCCGCCTGGGCGGTGTCGGAGGGCAGGGTCGCACCCAAGGACTTCACCCACATGATCGTCGAGCTGCTGCTCGGCGGTGCACGACGGAGAGAGGAATCATGACCAGCACCGTGCGGCCGGCGTTCGCCACGGAGACGGAGGAGAAGCGCCCGGGCCGCTGGCTCGCGCTCTCCGTTCTCGTGCTCGCCGTGCTGCTCGTCGCCGTGGACGCCACCGTCCTCGGTCTCGCGACCCCGTACATCAGCGAGGATCTCGAACCCTCCGGCACCCAGCTGCTCTGGATCGGCGACGTCTACTCGTTCGTCATCGCCGGTCTGCTGGTCTCCATGGGCAGCCTCGGCGACCGCATCGGCCGCAAGCGGATCCTGCTCGGCGGCGCGACCGCGTTCGGCGCGATATCCGTCCTGAACGCGTACGCGTCGACCCCCGGCACGATGATCGCGGCCCGCGCCCTGCTGGGCGTCGCCGGCGCGACCCTGATGCCCGCCACCCTCGCCCTGATCCGCAACCTCTTCCACGACCCGCGCGAGCGCAGCCTCGCCGTCGGCATCTGGGGCGCCACCGCCTCCGCGGGTACCGCCGTCGGCCCGATCGTGGGCGGCTTCCTGCTCGAACACTTCTGGTGGGGCTCGGTCTTCCTGATCAACCTGCCGGTGATGGCGGTCCTGGTCCTCGTCGGCATCAGGACGCTCCCCGAGTCCCGCAACCCGGACCCCGGCCCCTGGGACCTGGCCAGCGTCGTCCTGTCGCTGGTCGGCATGATCGCGCTCGTGTACGCGGTGAAGGAGGCCGCGACCCACGGCCTCACCCCGGTCACCGCGGGCACCGCCCTGCTCGGCGGCGCGGCCCTGTACGGCTTCGTCCGCCGTCAGCTCACCCTGCCCAAGCCGCTGCTCGACATGCGGCTGTTCCGGCGGCGCGGCTTCAGCGGCGCGGTCCTCGCCGACCTGCTGACCGTGCTCGGCATGTCGGGCCTGGTGTTCTTCCTCTCCCAGTACCTGCAGCTGGTCCAGGGCAGGCACCCGTTCGAGGCCGGCCTGGCCGAGGTCCCCGCGGCCGTCGGCGCGGTGGCGGCCGGTCTGGTGGCCGGCCGGGCGGCCCGTCGGTTCTCGGTGCGCGCGGTGGTCTCCGGCGGCCTGGCGGCCGTCGGCGTGGCCCTCGCGGCGCTGACCACGCTCTCGCAGTCCACCGGCTACCCGGTCCTCGGCACCGCCCTGCTCGTGGTCGGCGTCGGCGCCGGCTTCTCCTTCACGGTCACGGCGGACGTGATCCTCTCCAGCGTCCCCAAGGAGCAGGCCGGCGCCGCCTCGGCGGTCTCCGAGACGGCGTACGAACTGGGCGCGGCCCTCGGCATCGCCCTGCTCGGCTCGATCGTGATGGGCGTCTACCGCGGTTTCCCGGCCCCGGCCGGCACCCCGTCCGCCGCCCGCGAATCGCTGGGCGCGGCCGTGCAGGCGTCGGCGGACCTGCCGCCGCGGACCGCGGACGAGATGCTCGCCGCGGCCCGTGACTCCTTCGTGCACGGCCTGCACCTGGCCTCCGGCGCGGGCGCCGCGGTCCTGCTCGCGACGGCGGTGGCGGCCTGGTTCCTGCTCAGGGGCCAGAAGCTGGACGACTCCCTGCCGGTGTGACGGCTCACTTCTGGTAGCCGAGCACCGTCATCATGCCGCTCTCCGAGTGGTACTGGTTGTGACAGTGGAGCATCCACAGCCCGGGGTTGTCGGCGTCGAAGTCGAGCACCAGCTTGCGGTGCGGGAGCACGATCGTGGTGTCCTTCCTGGCGCCCTGCGAGTTCAGGCCGGCGACCGCGAAGGTGTGCCCGTGCAGGTGCATCGGATGCCACATGTCGGTCGCGTTGATGAGCGTCAGCCGCACCCGCTCACCGGCCCGCACCGCGTGCCGCTGCCGCACGTCGTACGCCCTGTGGTCGAACCCCCAGTCGTACTTCTGCATGGTGCCGGTGATCCGGATCCGCAGCTCGCGGTCGGTCTTGCGGTTGTCCATGCGGACGGAGTCGGCCGGCACCAGGCGGCGGGCCGAGACGATCTCGCGGTCCAGCTCGCCGGGGCGGACATCCGGAGACGGAAGGTTTTTTCCCTTGTTGGTGCGGAGGACCGCGAGCCCCTTGCCCGGCTTGCCCTCGGCCAGCGCGACCAGCGGGAAGACGCCGTCCTTGGCGGTGACCAGCACGTCGTACCGCTCGGCCATGCCGATGAGCAGGGCGTCGGTCGTCTGGTGCTTCACCGGGTAGCCGTCGGTGTGGGTGACGGTCAGGGGGTGGTCGCCGAGCGCCACTCGGAAGGCCGTCTCGGAACCCGCGTTGATGAACCGGATCCGGATGCGGTCACCGGGGCGGCACTGGAAGACGGAGGGGTTGGTCCGCACCCGTCCGTTGATCAGATAGTGCGGGTAGGAGACGTTGCCGCCCTCGCCGTGCAGCAGGGCGCTGTGGGAGTCGCGCAGCACCCGGTCGGGACCCAGGCCCTTCGTGGACTTCGGCGACGCCGGGGGCGCGCTCGTCGACCGGTGCGGGCTCGGGCTGCCGGGCCCGGGACCCATGCCCATGTGCATGTTCATCGCCATGGAGCCGCCGGGCTTGAGCTGGTCGAGCACGTGCTCGGGGTTGGAGCCGTCGATGTCGTCGACCCAGTCGTCCAGGACGACGACCCACTCCTGGTCGTACTTGAGGGGCTCCTTCGGGTCGTCGACGACGAACGGCGCGTACAGCGCGCGGTCCGGCTGCATACCGACGTGCGAATGGAACAGGTAGGTGCCCGGGTGGGCGGCGGCGAAGCGGTAGACGAAGTCCGTCCCCGGTTCGATGCTCGCCTGGGTCAGGTCCGGAACACCGTCCATGTCGCAGCGCAGCCGTACCCCGTGCGCGTGCAGCGTGGTCTTCTCCTTCAGCCGGTTGCTGAGGGTCAGATTCAGGACGTCACCGCAGGTGACCCGCACCAGCGGACCCGGAACCGACTCGTTGTACGCCCAGCTGTGCACCGTCCGCCCGCCCAGGTCCAGCTTGCTCTCGGCGGCCGTGAAGGTGACCGTGCGGACGGGCCCCGCACCGCGCTTCCGCTCGGTCGCGAGCACCTCCGGGTCCGACGGATTGACAAACCCCTTGGGCCCCTGCGGCACGAATTTCGCCGTGCCGGCCGTGTGCTGCGGGCCGGAGCGCGAGGGGGAGTCTGCGTCGGAGCAGGAGGCCAGGAGCCCCGCGCCGGCGACAGCGAACGGAGCACGGAGCAGGGTACGCCGAGAAGGTTTCTGCATATCTGAATAAGACATGCTGTGTGCTCATATGGCGGGTAAATACGCGGGAATGACCGAAGTGTCGGGCCAGATTCCACCGCCAGGCGGACGTGGACCGATGTCAGGCGGATGGCAGACAGAAGGGCACGGACCCCAGGTCCGTGCCCTTGCGCCGAAAGGGTGTCAGGCGGCCTTCGCCTTCGTGGCGTACATGTCCACGTACTCCTGCCCGGACAGCCGCATGACCTCGGCCATCACCGAGTCGGTCACGGCCCGCAGCACGTAGCGGTCCCGGTCCATCCCCTCGTACCGGGAGAACTCCATGGCCTCGCCGAACCGGACGGTGACCTTGCCCGGCCGCGGCATGCCCGAGCCGCCCGGCTGCAGCTTGTCGGTGCCGATCATCGCGAACGGCACGACCGGCGCGCCGGTCATCAGCGTCAGCCGCGCGATGCCGGTGCGGCCGCGGTACAGGCGGCCGTCGGGGGAGCGGGTGCCCTCCGGGTAGATGCCGAAGATCCGGCCCTCGTCCAGGATCCGCTTGCCGGTCATCAGCGCGGCGACACCGCCGCTCGCGCCGTCCCGGTCCACCGGGATCATGCCGACCCCGGTGAAGAACCAGGCCATCAGCCGGCCCTTGAAGCCCTTCCCGGTGACGTACTCGTCCTTGCCGATGAAGAACACCTGCCGCCTGCTGACCAGCGGCAGGATCATCGAGTCGATGAACGTGAGGTGGTTGCCCGCGAGGATGACCGGGCCGTCCCCCGGGATGTTCTCCACGCCCTCCACCCGGAGGCGGAACATCAGGCGCATGATCGGTCCGAGCGCACCCTTGATGAACGCGAAGCGGGACAACGGGTCCTCCGATGTCGAGGGTCGGTATGAGTCTGTGCAGGTGAGGACATTACTCGCGGCCCCAGGGGGAGCGCACATCGACTACGGCCGGTTCACCGAGGTCTTACGCACTGTTGACGCTGGTTTACCTGCGGTGCAGCCCGGTGGACAACTTGCGGCCCGGCCCCGGCGATGTGACGGAAGTCGCCGACGGACCGTCACGACGCGCCGTGCATCAGCCATACGGCGTCATCCGGCCGTTGGGCCGGCGGTCTCCCGCCGGTCACCACCGCAGCCCTACGATCGGCCGGCATCCAAGGGCGAAGGTCAGGAGAGCGCTCATGAACACGAACGGTTCGGACGAGCGGACACAGGTGAACGGCACGACCGGACGGCGGGCCCTGCTCGGCGCCGCGGTGCTCGGCGCGGGCGGAGCGGTCCTCGGACTGCCCGGCGCGGCCAGAGCGGCCGAGGCCCGGCAGTCCGGCCACGGCCACGGCGGCCTCAAGAGCCTGCCGAAGCCGACGATCATCGGCCACCGCGGAGCCAGCGGCTACCGCCCGGAGCACACCTTCGGCTCCTACGAGCTGGCGCTCGACCTCGGCGCCGACATCGTCGAGGCCGGCGACCTCGTCCCCACCAGGGACGGCCACCTGGTCTGCCGCCACGAGCCGGAGATCGGCGGCACCACGGACGTCGCCGACCACAAGGAGTTCGCCGGCCGCAGGACCACCAAGGTGCTGGACGGCGTCCCCACCACCGGCTGGTTCACCGAGGACTTCACGCTCGCCGAGCTGAAGACGCTGCGCGCGATCGAGCGCATCCCGGCCAACCGCCCGCACAACACGCTCTACAACGGCCACTGGGAGATCCCCACCTTCGAGGAAGTCCTCAAGTGGCAGGACGAGCAGACCCGCAGGCGCGGCCGGCAGGTCTGGATCTACCCCGAGACCAAGCACCCCACCTACTTCCGCAAGCTGGGCCTCGGTCTCGAGGAGCGCGTGGCCAAGCTGCTGCGCAAGTACGGCAAGGACAAGCGGAACTCCCCGGTCATCCTGCAGTCCTTCGAGCCGACCAGCATCCAGCGCCTGAACACGCTCGTCGACAACCCGCTGGTCGTCCTGCTGTCCGCGGCGAACACCCAGCCCTACGACTTCGTCGCGACCGGCGACCCGCGCACCGTCGCCGACCTGATCACGCCGAAGGGCCTGCGGGAGATCGCCGGCTACGCGCAGGGCATCGGCCCGACCCTGGACCTGGTCATCCCCAAGGACGCGAACGGCGACTTCACCACGCCGAGCACGCTGGTCGCGGACGCCCACAAGGTGGGCCTGATCCTGCACCCGTACACCATGCGCAACGAGAACCCCTTCCTGCCGCCGGCCTACCGCAAGGGCAGCGACGTCACCGGGTACGGCAACGTCTTCCCGGTCTTCCAGGCGTACTTCGAGACCGGCATCGACGGCGTCTTCTCGGACAACGCCGACACCGCGGTCCTCGCCCGCGAGGCCTTCGTCAACGGCTGAGCCACCGCACCCCGTTCGGGGTGTCCCGCGGCCGCCCCGGCAACCTCGCCCGGGGCGGCCGCGTCGTTCCGCATGTGACGGACGACCTGGTTGCCGCCCTGCGCCCCCTGCTCACCGCCGAGGCCTCGGCCGAGGCACACGCCTGCGGAAGCGACCCCGGCGACCTGGAACAGACCGTCTGGCTACGCCTCCTGGAGCGGCTGGAGACCCACGGCCCGCCCCGGTCCCCGGCGGACTGGCTGCGCAGGGCCGTCCGCGCCGAGTCCCGCCGCACCCGCCGCACGGCACACCGCGAACGCCCCTACGGCACCGAACCCACCGACCCCGCCGCGCCCACGCCCGAGCAGCGCGCCGTCGCCGCTGCCCGGCACCGCGCCCTGCGCGAGGCGGTCGCCCGCCTCCCCGGCCGCTGCCCCCGCCTCCTCGCCGCCCTGTTCTCCCCGGAGGACCTGACATACCGGGAGATCGCGGGGGAGTTGGGTATCTCACAGGGAAGTCTGGGACCGGAACGTTCCAGATGTCTGGGATGTCTGCGCAGATTGCTGGCGCCGGAGGTTGCGTCCCGCGAAGCGCGGGGATAGGAGTGAGAACAACAGGCGATCAGGTGAGCGGGAGGCGTGCGCACATGGGCATGAGCGTGACCATCTCGGTGGCGACCGAGCAGGACGCGGAGCAGATCTTCAGGCTCCAGTACCTGTGCTTCCAGAGCGAGGCGGCGCTGTACGGCAACTACCGCATCGACCCGCTCGTCCAGAGTCTCGACTCGGTCCGCCGGGAACTCGCGTCCGACTGCGTCTTCGTCGCGCGGCTCGGCGAGGAGGTCGTCGGCTCGGTCCGCGGCTCGGTCACCGAGGACGGCGCCGCCGCCATCGGCAAACTCTGCGTCCACCCGCGGCTCCAGGGCCACGGCATCGGCGCCCGGCTGCTGCGCGCGGCCGAGGGCGCGCTGGAGGAGGAGCGCGGCGCCAAGCGGTTCCGCCTCTTCACGGGCCACCGCAGCGAGGGCAGCCTGCGCCTGTACCGCCGGGTCGGCTACGAGACGGTGGGCACCTCCGAGGGCGCGGACGGCGTCACGATGATCGTCCTGGAGAAGCCGGCCGGCACGTACGCGACGACCGCCTAGCCCTTCGGCGTCCCGTTCCTGCGCAGCCAGTACAGCGCGGAGAGGGGCAACAGCACCGGGATGAACACGTACCCCATCCCGTAGTCCGACCACACGGTCGCGTCCGGGAACGCGGACGAGTCGACCAGGGTCCACGTACCCACGATCAGCACCCCCGCGAGTTCGGCGGCGCAGCACACCTGCGCCGCCCGGCGCGCGGTCTCGCCGCCCCGCACCAGCGTGTACGTGATGAACGCGTACACCAGACCTGCCACCGCCGACAGCGAGTACGCGAGCGGCGCCCGGTCGAACTCGGTCGCGATCTGGTAGACGGACCGCGACACCGCGCCGACGACCATCACGCCGTAGAACCACACCAGAAGCGTGCCCGGCCCGCTGGTGAGCCGCTTCGGGCCCTGCTCCACGGTCGTCATCTCACCCTCCCCAGATGTCATAGAGCCGCACCTCCAGCACGGCCAGCACCACACCGCCCGCCGCGACCGTCACGGAACCCCACCGGGTCCGCTCGGCCAGCGACATGAACCCCGCCGCCGGGACGCACGCGAAGGCGCCCAGCAGATACGACACGAAGATCGTCGTGCCCTGCGCCGGCTTGTCGCCCCCGGCCAGCAGCACGATCCCGGCCACCAGCTGGATCACCGCCAGCACCGACACCACGGCCATCCCGATGAAGTGCCAGTCCTTCGTCGGCTGGTCCCGGTACGCGGCCCAGCCGCACCACGCGGCGAGCAGCAGCGCGGCGACTCCGGTCACCAGCAACAGGGCATTGAGCATGCGGCGACCTTATTACGGCGGAAACGGGCCCACGCCGTCGCCCCTGCTCAACGCCGTAGGGTCGAGGTCATGACGATCCACGCACAAGCCCTGCTCTTCGACAACGACGGCACCCTGGTCTCCTCCCTCGACTCCGTGGAGCGCTGCTGGGCCCGCTGGGCGGCGGAGTACGGCGTCACGGACGGGTACGCCCGAGTCGAACTGCACGGCAGGACCGCCGCGGACATCGTCGCCGACCTGCTCCCCGCCCACCTCGTCCCGGAGGCCGTCGCCCGCGTCGAGCAGCTGGAGGTGGAGGACGTGCCCAACGGCGGCGTCCGGCTGCTGCCCGGCACCGTGGCCCTCCTGGACGCCCTGCCCGCCGAGCGCTGGGCCGTCGTCACCTCCGCCACCCGCCGGCTCGCCGAGGCCCGCCTGGACGCGGTCGGGATCCGGCCCAAGACGCTGATAGCCGCCGACGACATCACCCGCGGCAAGCCCGACCCGCAGCCCTACCTGCTCGCCGCCCGCCGGCTCGGCGTCGACCCGGCCCGCTGCGTGGTCTTCGAGGACGCTCCGGCCGGCCTCCAGGCGGGCCGCGCCGCCGGGATGACCACCGTGGCGTTGGCCACAACCCACCCGGCGCACGAGCTGGACGCGGACCTCGTGGTGCCCGACCTCTCGGCCTTGTCGGTACTGGTCACCGACCACCTCGTGGAGATCTCCGCACGCCGCTGACCCCTGTCCGCCGCTGTCCAGCATGCGGACAGCGGCGGCCTGTCAGGACCGTCGGTCTGGTTTACTGATCGCATGACCACGACGAGCGAACGCACCCCTGCGACCGAGGCGACCATGACGCCCGGTGCTCGTTGTATGTGTCGAATGTGCGCCTGTTAGAGGGCCCCCGCACCACCCCAGAGCCTCGCGCCCCGAAGCGAGCCGCCGCCGTGGCCCGTCCGTACGCCCTGAGCCGTACGTGACCCGGCTGCCCCGCGCACATTTTCCCTCCCGTACCAGGGCACACCCACGCCCGCGTACTCAACAGTGACGGAATCCCAGTGATCACGACAACGGGCCTGACCAAGGTCTACCGCTCCCGCGGCCGTGAGGTCACCGCCCTCGACGGCGTCGATCTGCACGTCCGCGAGGGCGAGGTGTACGGCGTCATCGGACAGTCCGGCGCCGGCAAGTCCTCGCTCATCCGCTGCGTCAACCTCCTGGAGCGTCCCACCGCCGGCACCGTGACCGTCGACGGCCTGGACCTCACCGCCCTCGCCGGACGCGGTCCGCGGGCCGGCCGGGAGCTGCGGCAGGCGCGCAGCCGTATCGGCATGGTCTTCCAGCACTTCAACCTGCTCTCCTCCCGGACGGTCCAGGACAACGTCGAGCTGCCGCTCGAAATCCTCGGCATGTCTGGGAAGGAACGTTCCAGCAAGGCGCTGGGGCTGCTCGACCTGGTCGGTCTCGCCGACAAGGCGAAGGCCTACCCGGCCCAGCTCTCCGGCGGCCAGAAGCAGCGCGTCGGCATCGCCCGCGCGCTCGCCGGCGACCCGAAGGTGCTGCTCTCCGACGAGGCCACCAGCGCCCTCGACCCGGAGACCACCCGCTCCATCCTGCAGCTGCTGCGCGACCTGAACCGGCAGCTCGGCCTGACCGTCCTGCTCATCACGCACGAGATGGACGTCGTGAAGTCGATCTGCGACTCGGCCGCCCTCATGGAGAAGGGCCGGGTCGTCGAGTCCGGGACCGTCAGCGAACTCCTCGGCACCCCGGGGTCCGAACTGGCCTCCGCGCTGTTCCCGGTCGGCGGCGAGGCCTCCGGCGACGACCGCACCGTCCTCGACGTCACCTTCCACGGCGAGGCCGCGACCCAGCCGGTCATCTCCCAGCTCTCCCGCACCTACAACATCGACATATCGATCCTCGGTGCCGCCATCGACACCGTCGGCGGCCTCCAGATCGGCCGGATGCGCATCGAACTGCCCGGCCGCTACGAGGACAACGTGGTGCCGATCGGCTTCCTGCGCGAACAGGGCCTGCAGATCGACGTGGTGGGCCAGGAGCCCGTGCTGGTGAAGGAAGGTGCCAAGTGAGCTGGTCCGAGATGCAGCCGCTGCTGTCCCAGGCGTGTTGGGACACGCTCTACATGGTCGGCTGGTCCACGCTGATCGCCGTCGTCGGCGGACTCCCGCTCGGCGTCCTGCTCGTCCTCACCGACCGCGGCGGACTGCTGCAGAACGTGCTGGCCAACAAGGTCATCGGGCAGGTCGTGAACATCGCCCGCTCGATGCCGTTCATCATCCTGATGGTCGCGCTGATGAACTTCACGCGCTCGCTCACCGGGACGACCATCGGCCGCGAGGCCGCCATCGTGCCGCTCGCCATCGGCGCGATCCCGTTCTTCGCGAGGCTGGTCGAGACGGCCGTCCGCGAAGTGGACGGCGGGCTGGTCGAGGCCGTGCAGTCGATGGGCGGCAACACCTGGACCGTCGTGCGCAAGGTCCTCGTGCCCGAGTCGCTGCCCTCGCTGATCTCCTCCACCACGACCACCATCGTCGCGCTCATCGGCTACTCGGCGATGGCCGGCACGGTCGGCGCCGGCGGCCTCGGCGACATCGCGATCCGCTACGGCTACCAGCGCTTCGAGACCGAACTGATGTGGATCACGGTGGCGATCCTCGCCGTCGTCATCTCCCTCATCCAGTTCGCCGGCGACTTCGCCGCCCGGTCCCTGCACCGCCGCGGCGGCCACTCCGGGCCCGTGCCGAGGCTGCGGCTGCTGAAGGCCGCCACGGCCACCGGCAAGACCGTCTGAGCCCTCCGGGCCCCCTCCGGATTTCCCCGCACCACCCACCGCGGGGTCGCTCCACCCTTAAGGAAAGGCACTTTTCGTGCGTAACACCGCCAAACTCACCGCCGCCGTCCTCGCCGCCGGAACGCTCGCCCTCGGGCTCACCGCCTGCGGCTCGGACAAGGACTCCGCCGCCGCCGACTACAGCGGTCCGCTCGTCGTCGCCGCGAGCCCCACCCCGCACGCCGAGATCCTGAACTACGTGAAGGACAACCTGGCGAAGAAGGCCGGACTCGACCTGGAGGTGAAGGAGTTCCAGGACTACATCGTGCCGAACACGGCGACCGAGGACGGTTCGGTGGACGCCAACTACTTCCAGAACCAGCCGTACCTGGACGACTTCAACAAGAAGCGCGGCACCCACATCGTGCCCGTCGTCACGGTGCACCTGGAGCCGCTCGGCCTCTACTCCCACAAGGTGAAGAGCGCCGACGCGCTGAAGAGCGGCGCGACCGTGGCCGTCCCGAACGACGCGGTGAACGAGGCGCGTGCCCTCAAGCTGCTGGCCGCCAACGGGCTCATCACCCTCAAGGACGGCGTCGGCACCGAGGCGACCCCGCAGGACATCACCAAGAACCCGAAGAACCTGAAGTTCAAGGAGGTCGAGGCGGCCCAGACCGCGCGCTCCCTGGACGACGTCGACGCCGCCGTCATCAACGGCAACTACGCCATCTCGGCCGGCATCAAGCCCGCCAAGGACGCCCTCGTCCTGGAGTCCGCGAAGAACAGCCCGTACGGCAACTTCCTCGCCGTGAAGAAGGGCAACGAGAAGGACCCGCGGGTGAAGAAGCTCGCCAAGCTCCTCACCTCGCCCGAGGTCAAGAAGTTCATCGAGGACAAGTACCAGGGCTCGGTCATCCCGTCCTTCTGAGGTTCTTTCCGGCGGCACGTATACGGCGTATCGCCACGCACGGGCCCCACTCGCTCACCGCGGGTGGGGCCCGTCGTCCCGTTCAGTGGTTTCATGCTGCATGCTGGGCAGTTCGCACACCCTGCAGGATTTCCGAAGGTTACGGAGTGGCGCATGACTAGCACCTTCCCCAACATCTCCATCAGCACGGAGCGGTTGGTGCTGCGCGCCCTCGACGAGGACGACGTGCCCGCACTGACCGACATGATGAACGACGAGCAGGTGGGCGTCTGGACCGGCGTCCCGCAGCCGTACGGCGAGGACAGCGCCCGGCGCTGGATCACCGACCACGCCCCCGCCGAGCGGCTCGCCGGCCGGGGCGTGGACCTCGCGGTCACCGAGTTCCTCACCCAGCGCCTGGTCGGCGTCATCCGGCTGGCCAAGGCCGACTGGCGCATCCGGTCCGCCGAGTTGTCGTACATCGTCGCGCCCTGGGCACGCGGCGAGGGCTACGCCTCCGAGGCCGCGCTCGCCACCGCCCAGTGGTTCTTCGGCGACCAGAAGTTCGAGCGCATCGAGCTGCGCACCGCCGCCGACAACACCGCCGCCCAGCAGGTCGCGCAGAAGATCGGCTGCATCAGCGAGGGCGTGCTGCGCAACGCCTGCATAGTGCACGTCCGTACCGAGGACGGCACCTGGGCGGACATGCGGACCGACTACATCGTGTGGAGTCTGCTCCCGGAGGATCTGGAGGGCGGCGGCGGGGATCTCGGCGGCGACGACGGCTTCACCTCCTGGAACTGACGACGGCGGGGCCCGCCCCGTCATCCGCCCGACAACTGCACCAGGTACCCTCACGGAGCCCGCCACGGGCACCGGCCCCTGACGACCTGCGACATCCCTGGAGACTGACGACGATGGCCGACCGGGTCACGGTGATCGGCTGGGACGGCTCGCCGCTGACCGCCGCGGGACGCGGGGCGCTCGGCGCCGCCACGCTCGTCGCGGGTGCGGCCCACCATCTCGCCCTCCCCGACGTGCCACAGACCGCCGAACGCATCCGCCTCGGCAGCGTGGGCCTCGCGGCCCGCCGCATCGCTGGCCACCGCGGCACCGCGGTGGTCCTCGCCGACGGCGACCCCGCCTTCTTCGGGGTCGTACGGACCCTGCGCGCGCCGGAGTTCGGGCTGGAGGTCGAGGTCGTCCCCGCCGTGTCCTCGGTGGCGGCCGCGTTCGCCCGCGCCGGCATGGCCTGGGACGACGCGCAGGTGGTCGTCGCGCACCGGCGCACCCTGCGACGCGCGGTGAACGTGTGCCGCGCCCACCCCAAGGTCGCCGTCCTCACCTCGCCAGGCGCCGGTCCTGCCGAACTCGGCCTGCTGATGGAGGGCGTCCACCGCACCTTCGTCATCTGCGAGGAACTGGGCACCGACCGCGAGCAGGTGAGCGTCGTCACCTCCGACAAGGCCGCCGACCACAGCTGGCGCGACCCCAACGTCGTCATCGTCGTCGGCGGCTCGTCCGCGGCGGTGCCGGCGGGCGAGGGCACCGGCTGGATCGCCGGGCGGGACCCGGCGGCCGGTCCGCGCGGCTGGGTGCAGCCCGACGCGGCCTACGGCGAGGGAGTCGTGCTCGGCGAAGGGGAGACGGATCTGCTGCGGGCCGCCCAACTCGCCCGGCTCGGCCCGCGGGTGGGGGACCTGGTCTGGGACATCGGCTGCGGCAGCGGGGCGTTCGCCACCGACGCGGCCCGTGCCGGGGCCGCCGTCATCGCCGTCGACCGGGACCTCGCGGCCTGCGTGCGCAGCGACGCGGCCGCCCGCGGGTTCGGCGTCCAGCTCCAGATCGTGCACGGCGATGCTCCGCACGTCCTGGAGAACCTGCCCGAACCGGACGTCGTCCGGGTCGGCGGCGGCGGAGCGGCCGTGGTCGGCGCGGTCGCCGACCGGCGTCCGCAGCGCATCGTCACGCACGCCGCCACCCGCGACGCGGCCGAACTCATCGGACGTGACCTGACCGAGCACGGATATCAGGTCGAATGCGCCCTCCTGCAGTCCGTGGAACTCGACACCAGGGCCTGGACGGAGACCGAGCGGAACGTAGCGTTCCTGCTCAGCGGCGTACTGCCCGACCGTGCCCCGTGATCCTGTTGTCATATTGCGCGCGGTAGGCTGGCCGATCGCTGCACCGCACCGGTGGCCCGGAAATTCGTTCGTCAATATCCGGAAAACGCGCTCCTTTTGGGGCGGGTGTGGTACGGCAGAACCGGGGACGCGCAACGTGGCGCAGTCCACAGCGGGCTGTCGCGGATCACGCTGCCGCGACGGTCGAACGGCCGGGACAATGCCACTGAATGGCTTTGTCGCCTTTTCCGGCGGGTCGTTCGTGCCGCTGGGCACGCACGCTCGTTCTTCACTGCGAGGCGGTCGGTGCGCCGCCCCGAGCGAGCTGGTCGTAGAAGGCACTAACCGATGGGCGAGGGGTACGCATGACGGACACCGGCCAGGTCCCGGGCGAGGGACTGCCGGAGAGCGCAGGCATGGTGGAACAGCCGGGCGTCCCCGCCCACGGCGCGTACACCTACCTCTCCGAGTCGCCCGCCGAGGACGAAGACCTGCTGCTCCCCGGCGCACAGGGGGCCTGGGGCAATGAAGTCCCGCCGCCGCCCCCGGAGCCGGTCGTCGAGACCGTCCACGAGCCGGGCCCGCACGAGACGGACGGGCGCAACAGCGGCTCGGTCGACCTGACCGCCGTCCGGCTGCCCAACTCGGTGCCGGCGTCCCCGATCCTGTCGGTGCCGCACGACCCGGCCACCGCACCGGCCCCGCGCCGCCCGCTGCACCTCGGCCCGCCGATCCCCGACGCCTCCGCCAGCCCGGTCCGCTCGCTCGCCGACCGCGGCCCGGCCGGCGCACCGGCCGCCCGCCAGCCCGGCCTGCCGACGCCCGGACCCGAATACCTCGACGCCCAGCCGCAGGCCGAGGCCGCGCCGCAGCCCGCCGCGCCCTGGGGAGCACCGCAGGCCGCCCCGCACACGGCCGTCCAGCAGGCGCCGCCGGTGGCACAGGTGGCCGCACAGGCCCCGGCTGCCGAAACGGTTGTTCCGGCCGCCCCGGCACCCGAGGCGGTACCCGCCCCGGCACCCGTCGCCGTCGCGGCCGCCGCCCCCGCGCACCCGGCGGTCGCCACCGCCGTCACCGCGGAGCAGCAGGCCCCGGCCGGTCCCGGAGTCTGGCCCGAGAGCGCGTACGGCCCCGAGGGCGCGGCCCAGGCGTCCGAGGCGGGACCCGCGATGCCCGCGGCCGCGCCCGCGGCGCCCTGGGCTGCCGCGGCACCGGACGCCGCTCCGGCCCCGCTGCCCGAGCCCGCGCCGCCGGTCGCGGAAGCCCCGCAGGCCGGGCTCGTCCCGCCGGTCCCGGACGCCCCGCAGCCCGCGCCGGTCCCGCTGGCCCAGGAGGCGCCGCAGCCTTCGGCGGAGCAGGAGGCGGCGCCCGGTGCCGGCCCTGCTCCCGACGCGGCGGCCGAGCCCGTGGGCCCGCCGGCGGACGCGGTGGCCGTGGAACCGGCCGCCACGGCCGAGCCGGCGCAGCCCCTGCCCGTCCCGCCCGCGCCGCCGGTCGCACCGGAGCCCGAGGCCCCGGAACCCGCCGCCGAGCAGGTCGCGGCGCCCGTCGCGCCCGAGCCGCTCCCGGCGCCGGAGCCGGTCCTGCCCGAGCCGGTCCCGGCCCCGCAGGCCGTCCCGGCGCAGCCCGCCGAGGAGATCGCCGAGGCGCCCGCCCCCGAGGCCGTCGCCGAGACCCCGCAGCCGCCGGAGCCCCTGGCCGCCCCCGGCCCCGAGCAGCCCGCGGTCCCCGCGGGCTTCCCGGCCGCTGCCGTCGTACCGCAGGCCGAGCCCGCCGTCGCCCCCGAGACGCTGCCCGCCCAGCCGCCCGCCGGCCCCCAGATCCAGGACGCGGCGCCCGAGGCCGGGCCCGAGGAGACCGACGCGCCCCAGGAGCCCATGGCCGCCGAAGCCCCCGCGCACCCGGCGCCGGGCCAGCCCCTGGGCGAGTTCGTCGCCGTCGACGGCCTGGTCCCGACCACCCCGCACCTCGCCCCGACCCCGCCGCACCCGCTCGTCCTGCCCGCCCAGGACCAGGGCGAGAACGCGCCGGAACAGGCCGCCACTGTGCCCGCCCCGCGCGAGGCCGAGCCCGGCCCGCAGGCGGAGCCCCGCCCCGACGTCGTCCAGCACGCGGAGGACCTGGAGACCAGGGCCGCCGAGCAGGAGGAGAGCACGGCCCCCGCGGCGGAAGCACCGCAGTCCACCGGCCCGGCCGCGCCCGCCTACGACGACGCCGAGCGCGAGGCCGTCCTCAAGGTCATGCGCGAGCGCCGGGACATCCGCAACGGCTTCCGCGGCGACCCCATCCCGCACGAGGTGCTGCTGCGCGTCCTGGAGGCCGCCCACACCGCGCCCTCCGTCGGCCACTCCCAGCCGTGGGACTTCGTGGTGATCCGCTCGGCGGACACCCGCCGCTCGATGCACGAACTGGCCATGCGCCAGCGCGACGCCTACGCCAAGTCGCTCCCCAAGGGCCGCGCGAAGCAGTTCAAGGAACTGAAGATCGAGGCCATCCTCGACACCCCGGTCAACATCGTCGTCACCGCCGACCCCACCCGCGGCGGCCGCCACACCCTCGGCCGGCACACCCAGCCGCAGATGGCGCCCTACTCCGCGGCCCTCGCCGTCGAGAACCTCTGGCTCGCCGCCCGCGCCGAGGGCCTCGGCGTCGGCTGGGTGAGCTTCTTCGACGAGCGCGAGATGGTCCGCGCGCTGGGCCTGCCCGAGCACCTGGAGGTCATCGCCTACCTGTGCGTCGGGTACGTCGACGAGTTCCCGGACGAGCCCGAGCTGATGCAGGCCGGCTGGTCCAAGCGGCGCCCGCTGTCCTGGGTGGTCCACGAGGAGACCTACGGCCGCCGCGCCCTGCCCGGCGAGGACCCGCACGACCTGCTCGCCGAGACCGTCGCCGGGATCCGCCCGCTGGACGCCAAGGCGCTCGGCGAGGCCTGGGAACGGCAGAAGCGGATGACCAAGCCGGCCGGTGCGCTCGGCATGCTGGAGATCATCTCCGCCCAGCTGTCCGGCCTGTCCCGGCAGTGCCCGCCGCCGATCCCGGAGCCCGCGGCCGTCGCGATCTTCGCCGGCGACCACGGGGTGCACGCCCAGGGCGTCACCCCCTGGCCGCAGGAGGTCACCGCGCAGATGGTGGCCAACTTCCTGGGCGGGGGAGCGGTCTGCAACGCGTTCGCCTCCCAGGTGGGCGCCGAGGTGTGCGTGGTGGACGTCGGTGTCGCCTCCGAGCTCCCGGCCACGCCCGGCCTGCTGCCCCGCAAGGTCCGCGCGGGCACCTCCGACATGACGACCGGCCCCGCGATGACCCGCGAGGAGGCCAAGCAGGCCATCGAGGTCGGCATCGAGACCGCCCGCGACCTGGTGGCCGCCGGCAACAAGGCGCTGCTGACCGGCGAGATGGGCATCGCCAACACCACGGCGTCCGCCGCGCTCATCTCCGTCTACACCGGCGCCGATCCCGCCGAGGTCACCGGCCGCGGCACCGGCATCAACGACGAGACGCTGGCCCGCAAGACCGAGGTCGTCCGCCGCGCCCTGGACCTCCACCAGCCGGACCCGGCCGACCCCATCGGCGTCCTCGCCGCGATCGGCGGCTTCGAACACGCCGCGATGGTGGGCCTGTTGCTCGGCGGCGCGTCCCTGCGCACCCCGGTGATCCTGGACGGCGTCAGCGCCGGTGCCGCCGCCCTGGTGGCCCGCGCGATCGCCCCCGAGGTCCTCGCCGCGTGCATCGCCGGCCACCGCAGCGCGGAGCCCGGCCACGTCGCCGCCCTCAACAAGCTGGGCCTGCGCCCCCTGGTCGACCTCGACCTGCGCCTCGGCGAGGGCACGGGCGCGCTGCTGGCCCTGCCGCTGGTGCAGAGCACGGCGCGGGCCATGCACGAGGTGGCCACGTTCGACTCGGCGGGCGTGACCGAGAAGTAGCACGGGAGCACGGGAGCACCGCACGGGCCGGGAGCCGGTCCCGGCCGCGCGGTGCGCCCCGGACCGGTTCCGGCCCGTGCGGCACGCCGTGCCCCGTGCCGGTCCCGGCCGGGACTGACTCCGCGTGCCGTCCGCGACCGGAGGTCGGCTGCGGACCGTGCGCGTCCCGGCCGTGCGCGTCCCGGCCGTGCGCGGGCGTTCCGCGCGGCGGAGCGGACGGCCGCCGGGGCGGGCCGGACACCCGTGCGGGCCGTACGTCCGCACGCGGCCGCCGGGCCCACCGCGGGGCACCGGAGTCCGCCCGGCTCCGGGCGCCGTCCCGCCGTATCCGCCCGGCCCGTAAAATCTGCACGTCAGGGCATCGCATCGCCGCCACACCAGGGAGTCGCACCCTCATGGCCGAACACCCCGCCTACCCCGTAGGCCTCCGCCTCACCGGCCGCAAGGTGGTCGTGCTCGGCGCCGGTCAGGTCGCCCAGCGCCGGCTCCCCGCGCTCATCGCGGCCGGCGCCGACATCACCCTCGTCTCGCCCCGGGCCACCCCCTCCGTCGAGGCGATGGCCGACGCCGGCGAGATCACCTGGGCCAGGCGGCCCTACCGGGACGGCGACCTCGCCGACGCCTGGTACGCCCTCATCGCCACCGACGACGCCGACGCCAACAACGCCGCCTCCGCCGAGGCCGAGCGGCACCGCGTCTGGTGCGTCCGGTCCGACGACGCCGACCGGGCCACCGCCTGGACCCCGGCCACCGGCCACAGCGAGGGCGTCACGGTCGCCGTGCTCACCACCGACGCGCGGGGCCGCGACCCCCGCCACACCGCCGCCGTCCGGGACGCGGTCGTCGAGGGCCTGCGCGACGGCACCCTGGTCGCCCCGCACCACCGCACCCGCACCGCGGGCGTCGCCCTGGTCGGCGGCGGCCCCGGCGACCCCGACCTGATCACGGTCCGCGGCCGCCGCCTGCTCGCCGAGGCCGACGTGGTGATCGCCGACCGCCTCGGCCCGCGCGACCTGCTCGCCGAACTCCCGCCGCACGTCGAGGTGATCGACGCGGCGAAGATCCCGTACGGCCGCTACATGGCCCAGGAGGCCATCAACAACGCCCTGATCGAGCACGCCAAGCGGGGCAGGTCGGTCGTACGGCTCAAGGGCGGCGACCCCTACGTCTTCGGCCGGGGCATGGAGGAGGTCCAGGCGCTCGCCGAGGCCGGGATCCCCTGCACGGTCGTGCCCGGCATCTCCAGTTCGATCTCGGTCCCGGGCGCGGCCGGCATCCCGGTCACGCACCGGGGCGTCGCGCACGAGTTCACCGTGGTCAGCGGCCACGTCGCACCGGACGACGAGCGCTCGCTCGCCGACTGGCCGTCCCTCGCGAAGCTCACCGGGACCCTGGTGATCCTGATGGGCGTCGACAAGATAGGCCGGATCGCCGAGACCCTGGTGGCCCACGGCAAGTCCCCGGACACCCCGGTCGCGCTGGTCCAGGAGGGCACCACCGCGGCCCAGCGCCGCGTCGACGCGACCCTGGCCACGGTGGCGGAGGTGGTCCGCGCGGAGGACGTGAAGCCCCCGGCGGTCATCGTCGTCGGTGAGGTCGTGAACGTCGGCCCGCTCCCGTCCGCCGGACGCACACCGGCGTAACCCCGGGTAACACAACCCGTCCCAGCCCGTTGGCACCACACCCAGGACAAGGCAGTATCACCCTGTGGCCGATCTCATCACCGTCGAGGACCCCGACGACCCGCGCCTGCGTGACTACACGGGCCTGACCGACGTCGAGTTGCGCCGCAAGCGCGAACCGGCGGAGGGCCTGTTCATCGCGGAGGGCGAGAAAGTCATCCGCAGGGCGAAGGACGCGGGCTACGAGATGCGTTCGATGCTGCTCTCGGCCAAGTGGGTCGACGTCATGCGCGATGTCATCGACGAACTCCCGGCCCCCGTCTACGCGGTCAGCCCGGAGCTTGCCGAGAAGGTCACCGGCTACCACGTGCACCGCGGCGCGCTCGCCTCCATGCAGCGCAAGCCGCTGCCGACGGCGGCCGAACTGCTGCGCACCACCCGCCGGGTCGTCGTCATGGAGTCGGTCAACGACCACACCAACATCGGCGCGATCTTCCGTTCGGCGGCGGCCCTCGGCATGGACGCGGTGCTGCTCTCCCCGGACTGCGCCGACCCCCTCTACCGCCGCAGCGTGAAGGTCTCGATGGGCGCGGTCTTCTCCGTGCCGTACGCCCGTCTCGACACCTGGCCCAAGGGGCTCGACTCGGTCCGCGAGGCCGGGTTCACGCTGCTCGCCCTCACCCCGGACGAGAAGGCCCGCAGCCTCGACGAGGCCGCGCCGCACCGCATGGACCGGGTGGCGCTGATGCTCGGCGCGGAGGGCGACGGCCTCTCCACCCAGGCCCTGGTCGCCGCCGACGAATGGGTCCGCATCCCGATGTCCCACGGCGTCGACTCGCTCAACGTCGGCGCGGCGGCGGCGGTCGCCTTCTACGCGGTGACCGCGGGCCGCCCGCAGGACTAGGCTCGCGAACCGCGCTACTCCCTGGCGGCCGCAGGCTGCCCGGACACGGTCCCGCCGGGGACGCCCATGGAGTGCGCGGGGCCGGAACAGCCCTGGGCCAGCGCGATCCCCAGCGCCACCAGCAGCGTCACCACGACGAACACGAACAGCCGCTGGCGCAGCAGCCGGGGGTTGGCCGGACGCCGTCCGGTGCCCGTGGGGCGCGGTGCCGGACGGCCGGTGCCGCTGCGCGGCCCGGACCGGTTCGCGCCGGCGCCCGACGGCCTGCCGCCGTTGCCGCGCGCTCCGGACGTGGGACGCGAGCCACCCGGACGGGACGGCGCACCGCCGTTCGGCCGGGGGCCGCTGCCGCCGCGCGAGGGCGCGTTGCCCCGCACCGGCGTGCCCGGCGAGGAGTGCGGCGGGCGGCGCTGGATGCGCTGCGACTCCGGGTAGGTCTCCGCGAGCCGCCCGGTGGGCCGGTCCGCCTCCGCGGCACGCGGCGCCGGCGGCCGTACGTCCGGCAGGCCCTGCGCCTCGCGGGCGGCGATCTCCTTCAGCCGGAGCGACAGCTGCAGCGTGCTCGGCCGCTCCTCCGGGTCCTTCGCCAGGCAGGCCCGCACCAGCGGGGCCAGCGCGTCCGGGACACCGTGCAGGTGCGGCTCCTCGTGCACCACGCGGTAGAGCATCACCTCGGAACTGCCGTGCCCGAAGGGCGAGTCGCCGGTCGACGCGTACGCCAGCGTGGCGCCCAGCGAGAAGACGTCCGTGGCCGGCGTGACGGCCGCCCCGCGCACCTGCTCGGGCGCGAGGAACCCGGGGGAGCCGACGGCCGTACCGACGTGCGTGAGGGTGGAGGCGCCGGTGGCCCAGGCGATGCCGAAGTCGATGATCCGCGGCCCCTTCGGGGACAGCAGGATGTTGGACGGCTTGAGGTCCCGGTGGACGACCCCGGCCTCGTGGACGGCGACCAGGCCCTCGGACAGCGCCGCCCCGACCGCCGCCGCGTCCGCCGCGATCAGCGGGCCGTCGTCGGCGACCTTGTCGTGCAGCGAGGGCCCGGGAACGTACTGGGTGGCGAACCACGGCCGCTCGGCCTCCAGGTCCGCGGCGACCAGCCGGGCCGTGCAGCCGCCCCGGATCCGCCGGGCCGCCGAGACCTCACGGGCGAACCGCGACCGGAACTCCTGGTCCTCCGCCAGGTCGGGCCGGATGACCTTCAGCGCGACCCGCTGCCCCTTCTTGTCGGAGCCCAGGTAGACCACGCCCATGCCGCCGGCGCCGAGCCTCCGGTGAAGCCTGAACGAGCCGACGACGCGCGGGTCCTCGCGCCTCAGGCGCATCATCGCCATGTTCATCCCCGCTGCCCGGTCCGTGTGACGTGGCACAGCTTACGTTTCCACGGCCGCCCGCGCGCAGAGGCCGCGCCCTCTCGGCCCGACGGATTGTCAGTGCCGGGTGGGAGACTTGAGGAGTGGTCAGGAAGGCGCCGCAATGGGCGCCTTTGACCGCATGTCCGCTCCAACAAGCCGTCACAGAAGGGGGATTGAGGCTGTGAAGGGTGACCGGGTGGAGATAGTCGTGGACGCCGGTGACACGACCCGCACCTACGAGGTGGTGGCCAGCAGGGCGGGCCGCCGGGTCGAGACGGCGGTGCGACGAGGGGTGGTGGAAGTGAGCGAAGTCACGCGAAACGGCAGTGTTGTCCGTACGGCCCGATTCATGGCGACCCGGGTGCTCGCCCTGGTCGAGCAGCCCGTGCCCCGCGAGGACAGCTCGGAAAAACCGGGAAGGACCGGGCACCCCCTCCGGGAAGACCCCGAGGCCCAGGACGAGGCGTAGGACTCGTCTCCACCCAGGGGAGTAGAGCGCAGGTCACGGCTCATCCTCTCGGAGGCCCGGGATTCGGTACGAGGGCATGACGTCCCCGGGACGCCCCGCCCCTAGATTTGAGGTCAAGCGGCGGGTGCAGCACTCGTCCCCCGAGGTCAGACACCCGCCGCTGCCAACGACAACTGAACGGTCAGGAGAGGGACCATGGCTCTTGCGGCACAGCGGACACGCACCACCCGCCCCCGCCGGCAGGGCCGCCGCCACCCTTTGGTGGCGACGCTGATGGCCCTTCCCCTGGCGGCCCTGCTCCTGCTCGTCTTCGACGGCTGGGAGACGGTGGCCACACAGGCGTCGTCCGTGGGAGTGATGCTGGGGCGCTGAGCGGCGACCTCAGGCCCGGAAGAGCGGTCCGGGCGGGGACATCCACCCATGAAACCCCGTGGGGACGGGGGTGCGGCGGACGGCACAAATGCCGGCGCAGCTGGGGAGCTGCGCCGGCATTGCTTTTCCCCGGCACCGGCCGCCCGGCACCGGCGCCCGCGCGCCGCCCGAGAGCGGTGCCCCGGCCACCCGGACCCCTGCGCACCGCGCCCGCGTACCCTCACCGCAGCACAGCCGCACCTCCCGGGGGACCCATGACCGCAGACGTACTGCCTCAGCTGACCGCCGAGGTCAGGGCCGCCGCCCACCCCGGCGCGGCCCCCTGCACCTGCGGCACCACCACCCTCGCCGACCGTCCCGACACCACGGTCCTGCGCCACGCGGAGACCGTGGCCAAGGCCCACGCCCCCGGCACCGACCCCGCCGACCTGGCCCGCCGCCTGGCCACCGCCGCCCATCTGCCCGGCCTCCTCCTCGCCCCGCTCACGGCCACCCCCGCGACCGTGCTCGGCACCCGTCCGGTCACCCTCTGGCCGTACGGCCGTCCCGTGGACCCCGACGCCCCGGACGCCGCTCCCTGGGAGGCCGCCGCCACCCTCCTCGCCCGCCTGCACCGCACTCCGCCGCTGCCCGCCACACCCGTGATGCGCGGTCCCGCCAAGGCCGCCCACGCGATCGCCCGCCTGCGCCGCGCGCTCGCCGCCGCGCCGGGACACCCCGCCGCCGCGCCCGTCCTGCGTGCCTGGTCGGCGCTGCCGGCCTGGGCGCGCGCCGACGCCCCGATGCCCGGTGCACCCGCCCTCTGCCACGGCGACCTGCACCTCGGCCAACTGGTCCGGCATCCGGCACCTGACGGTCCCTGGCGGCTCATCGACGTCGACGACCTCGGCGTCGGCGTCCCGGCCTGGGACCTGGCCCGCCCCGCCTCCTGGTACGCCTGCGGCCTGCTCCCGCCCGAGGAGTGGACCCGCTTCCTGGCCGCCTACCGCGCGGCCGGCGGCCCGGCCGTACCGGAGGACGGCGATCCGTGGCCGGCCCTGGACGTGCCGGCCCGCGCCCTCACCGTGCAGACCGCGGCCCGCTACCTGGCGAAGGCGCTCGCTGCGGACCGGGCCTTGGACGAGGTCGAGCGGTCCCTGATCGACGCTTGTGCCCGTATGGCCCCGTAATGTCCCCGGCGCCCGCCCGGTTGGGCCTCGATTTCCCGAAGTAGGGTGCAACCGACCGGGGTCGGACGGAGTCTGTCCTGGGAGAACGTGAAGCAGTTCTGACCGGCGAGGAGTTGAGCCGACCATGCAGTGTCCGAAGTGCCATGCGCCGATGCACACCTACAACCGCAACGGCGTCCAGATCGAGCAGTGCAGCGGCTGCCGGGGCATCTTCCTCGACTACGGCGAGCTGGAGGCGCTGACCCAGATGGAGGCCCAGTGGGCGAAGCCGGTCCCGCCGGCCCCGCAGGCCTACCCGGCGCCGCCGGCACCGGCCTGGGGCGCCCCGCAGCAGCACCACGGCGGTCACTACGGCGGCCACGGCGGCCACCACGGCGGGCATCACGGTCACAAGAGCTGGGCCCACATGCTCTTCTCCAGCTGAGACCACGAAGAAGCCCCCGGCCGTACGAGACGGCCGGGGGCTTCCTGCTGCGGTGTGGACGATACTGGGATTGAACCAGTGACCTCTTCCGTGTCAGGGAAGCGCTCTCCCGCTGAGCTAATCGTCCTCGGGACCGCGATCCGAAGATCACGGGCACTGCGTGCGCGATACTGGGATTGAACCAGTGACCTCTTCCGTGTCAGGGAAGCGCTCTCCCGCTGAGCTAATCGCGCGGGACAGATCCAGAGCCTCGCGGCCAGGATCCAGTGGACGATACTGGGATTGAACCAGTGACCTCTTCCGTGTCAGGGAAGCGCTCTCCCGCTGAGCTAATCGTCCTTGGAGGTGGAGACGGGATTTGAACCCGTGTAGACGGCTTTGCAGGCCGTTGCCTCGCCTCTCGGCCACTCCACCAGGAGTGTAGGGGATCGGGAAGACCCCTCATTCCTTCGAGCGGACGACGAGGCTCGAACTCGCGACCTCAACCTTGGCAAGGTTGCGCTCTACCAACTGAGCTACGTCCGCCTGTCGTTTCGGTCCGCTCTCGCGGCCCGGCGACGTGTTGAACTCTAGCGGATTCCGGGGCCAGCACAAAAACGCGTTTGCGCAGCGTGCTGCGCCTGACCCGGCGGACCACGTGGTCAGGGGCGCCTCGACGACATGCCCGGGTCACCCCCAGGACACCCGCCATAGACTCGACGACGTGCTCCATCACCCTCCTCTCGCCCGGTTCGGCGCCCGTCTCGCCACCGGCCTCCTCGATGTCACCAGCGATCCGGCGGCCCTGGACAGCGCCGGTTTCTGGGCCGTGTGCGCCGACTTCGAGGGCCGGCTCACCTGCGCCCGGTTCGGCGACGTACGGGAGGAGGCGGTGCCCGCGCCGGTACCGGGGCGGTGGCGCGGACCGGCCCTCGGTGACTGGACGTCGTCCCTCGACCGCGCCGCGTACACGAGCGCGGTGCGCCGGATCCGTGCGCACATCGCGGCCGGTGACGTCTACCAGGCCAACCTGTGCCGCGTGCTCTCCGCGCCGGTCGCCCCGGACGCGGACGTCGACGCCCTGACCGCGCTGCTGGCCCGCGGCAACCCGGCGCCGTACGCAGGAACGATCCGGCTGCCCGGACAGGGCGTGGAGGCGGCCACCGCCTCGCCCGAGCTGTTCCTGCGCCGGACGGGACGGACCGTGGAGAGCGGGCCGATCAAGGGCACCGGACGCACCGAGGCGGACCTCCTGGAGAAGGACTACGCCGAGAACGTGATGATCGTCGACCTGGTCCGCAACGACATCGGGCAGGTCTGCGCCGCCGGCTCGGTGACCGTCCCCGACCTGTGCGTGGTGGAGAAGCATCCCGGCCTCGTCCACCTGGTCTCCACGGTCCGGGGCGAGCTGTCGGCGGACGCGGGATGGGCGGAGCTGCTGGCCGCGGCCTTCCCGCCCGGATCCGTCACCGGCGCGCCGAAGTCGAGTGCCCTGCGGATCATCGAGGAGCTGGAGACCGCGCCGCGCGGCCCGTACTGCGGCGGCATCGGCTGGGTCGACGCGGACCGGGGCGTCGGCGAGCTGGCCGTGGGCATCCGCACCTTCTGGATCGACCGGGACGCGGGCGAGCTGCGGTTCGGAACCGGCGCCGGCATCACCTGGGGGTCCGACCCCGAGGGGGAGTGGCGGGAGACCGAGCTGAAGGCCGCCCGGCTGCTCGCGGTAGCGTCGGGTGCGTACCACCTGAACGAAGGGGATCTCCGGTGAAGATCTGGCTGGACGGCGGGCTGCGGGAAGCCGAGGAGGCGCGTGTCTCCGTGTTCGACCACGGGCTGACCGTGGGGGACGGCGTCTTCGAGACGGTGAAGGCGACCGAGGGCCGGCCTTTCGCGCTCACCCGGCACCTCGACCGGCTGAGCCGCTCGGCCCGCGGCCTCGGCCTGCCCGACCCGGACCACGACGAGGTGCGCGGGGCCTGCGAGGCGGTGCTGGCCGCCAACCCGATGCCGCTGGGCCGGCTGCGCATCACCTACACCGGCGGCCACGGCCCGCTCGGCTCCGACCGCGGTGACCGCGGACCGACCCTCCTGGTCGCCGTCTCGGAGAGCGACCGCCGCGCCGACACCACCGCCGTCATCACGCTCCCGTGGACGCGCAACGAGCGCGGCGCGGTCACCGGCCTGAAGACCACCTCGTACGCCGAGAACGTGGTCGCCCTGGCCCGCGCCCGCCAACACGGCGCCTCCGAGGCGCTGTTCGCCAACACCGTCGGCCGGCTCTGCGAGGGCACCGGCTCCAACGTCTTCGTCGTCCTGGACGGCGAGATCCACACCCCGCCGCTCGCCTCCGGCTGCCTCGACGGCATCACCCGCGCCCTGGCGGTCGAGTGGACCGGCGCGAAGGAGACCGACCTGCCGCTGGACGTCCTGGAGCGGGCCGACGAGGTCTTCCTCACCTCCACCCTGCGTGACGTCCAGGCCGTGCACCGGGTCGACGACCGCGAACTCCCCGGCACGCCGGGCCCGGTCACCGCGAAGGCGATGCGGATCTTCGACGAGCGGTCGGGGCACGACCTGGATCCGTGAGCGGCCCGCTCCGGTGACGTCGGCGGCCCGTTCCGGCGACGTGCCCGCGCCTTGACGGGACGTGCGACGCCTTAATGAGCTGACGCGGGAGTCCGTGACGGGTAGAACACCTCTGATGACCACCACCCTGCGGCCGGCCGAGCCGCTCCAGCACGATGCCGACGGGGCGCGATCGCGCCGGTACCAGGTATGCGTGAACAGCCGTCCCGTCGGCACGGTCCACCTCGCCATGAGCCCGGACGCCGAGGACCCGGTGGGCCGGATCCTCGACCTGGGCATCGAGGAACCGGACCGCCGGCGCGGCCGGGGCACGGTCGCCGCGCTCGCCGCGGAGGAGGTGCTGCGCGGCTGGGGGTGTAACCGGATCGAGGTGTCGGTGCCCGTGGAGGCGGAGGTGGCCCTGAGGGGGGCCGCCGCCCTCGGGTACCTGCCGCGCAACCGGCACATGCGGAAGGCGCTCGGCGACACCCCGCCCGCACTGCCCGACGGCAGCCGGGGGCGGCCCATGACGCCGGCGGAGTTCGGACCCTGGCGGGAGGCGCACCGGGAGGACTACGCGCGGAGCTGGACGGAGCGCGGGGTGCCCGAGGCGGCGGCCAGGGCCAAGGCGCTGCGGGACACCGCGACCGCGCTGCCCGACGGCCTGGCCTCCCCGGACATGGTCCTCAGCGTCCTGGAGCACGACGGGACCCCGGTCGGCTCACTCTGGACGGGCACCCGCGAGGACAGGGCCTTCGTCTTCAAGGTCGAGACCGACGCGCGCCACCGGGGCAGGGGCCACGGCCGCAGCCTGATGCTCCTCGCGGAGGCGCAGGCCATCGAGGCCGGCCACCCCGCGATCCTGCTGAACGTCTTCGCGGGCAACACCCCGGCCGAGCGGCTCTACGAGTCCCTCGGCTACGAGACGATCACCCACCACCTGTACAAGAACCTGCTCTGAGACACGGGTACGCGGGAATCCGCTCCGCCGCGGTTCAGGCGCGGAGCGGACGCGGGACGAGTCCGGGATCAGTCCCCGGCGGCCAGCAGCCGGTCCGCGATCTCCGTCACCCGCTCGCGCAGGCCTTCCTGGCTCTTGCCGCCGTCGAGGCGTTCACCGCCGATGACGTAGGTCGGGGTGCCGGTCACGCCGATGGCCTGGCCCTCGGCCTGGTCGGCGTCGACGATCAGGATGTGCCGGCCGTCGACCAGCGCGGTGTCGAACTCCTCGGCGTCCAGACCCAGTTCACGGGCGACCTCGACCAGGAACGGCTCGCCCTCGCGGTCCAGTTCCCCGACCCGGCCGAGGACCGCCTCGACGTACTCCCAGCCCTTGCCCTGCTCCTGGGCCTCCTCGGCGGCCTGCGCTGCGGCGAAGGCGTGCTTGTGCTTCTCCAGCGGGAAGTGCCGCAGCCGCAGCTCCAGCCGGTCGCCGTACCGGGCACGCAGGGCGCGGAGGTCGTCCAGGGCGTCGCGGCAGTCGGGACACTGGAGTTCGCACCAGACGTCGAGGACCGGGGCGCCGGGGCGCGCGGGGGAGTCGTTCATGGCGACCAGTCTTCCAGGCCGGACTGCGTCGACCCAATCGTGACGGTGGGCGGCGGCCGGTGGCGGGCAGTGATCAGGGCTCGTACCTGGGGTGGAGGCGACCCGGAGAGGACCCCGAGATGCCCCTGATTGTCAGGCCCGGGCATGGATCGCGAGGGGTCGGGCGGTGCACGATGGAGGGGGCGGGACGCAGCGTGCGTCCGCCGCCCCGCCCGCCCGAGCCCGCCAGGAGGACCGGATGATCGCCGAGACAGTCTGTTCCGCCGCGTCCGCGGCAGGCCTGGGCATCGCCGTGGTGACCGCCTACCGCAAGCGGTACCTGGCGGCGGTCAGGATCGCCGCCTACTCGCTCGTGCCCGTGGGCCTGGTCATGACGGGAGTGGTCGGCTGGCTCGCCGACACCGCCTTCAGCCCCACCGCCTGGGCGGGCTTCGGAGTGCTCGGCGTGGCCTGGCTGCTGTTCGCCTCCACGCGCGCCGTGGAGCGCCGGCGCGGCTCCACGCGGGCCGAGCGCAAGGCGGCCGCCCGCGGCGAGCGCGGGAACACCGTCGCCCCCACGGCCTCCGCCCCGTCGCTGGGCGCCGGCACCCGTCCGGCGGCCAAGCCCGCCGCCGCGCCCCGGAGCACCGGATCCGGCGACGACCTCAGCGACATCGAGGCCATCCTCAAGAAGCACGGCATATGACGCTCCGCGGGAGCGGGCCCGACGCTGGTCGGGCGGGTCTTCGGCGGATGTGTACGACAATCACCTGAGGCATTGAAACGACACAGTCGATCTCCCGCGTGCGCGGAAGCGTTCACCGGGCGGACGCAAGCGAACCGGACATCACGGAATCCGGCGAACTCCCGCCCATTCCGGGCGTGTTGATCGCGCGGCGGATGCCTGCTGGGTCATCATCGCCGCGAGATGCTGGACACGAAACAGAGCGAGGCCGCGCCGCCGAAGGACGAGCCGCGCGGGTGCCTCTTCGCCCTTTCCCAGCCACCGCTGATGATCTTCCTTGCGGTGATCGGGTGTCTGCTCCTCATGGCTGCGCTGCACGACCTGCTGTGGCTGTGAGCCGTACCCGCCCGTCCCGGCGCCACCCGCCGGGACAGGCGTCGGCATCGACGAACCCCAGGGCCCGCTCGCGACCGGCTCCTGCTCCTCTTCCCGTGCCAACCGGTCCCGGGGCGCCTGGACCGGCCGGCGGGCGGGCGGATGCGTCAGCCCGCCGACTCCTTGCGGCGGGCCCGGTAGGCGGCCACGTGCAGCCGGTTCCCGCAGGTCCTGCTGTCGCAGTAGCGGCGCGAACGGTTGCGGGAGAGGTCGACGAACGCGCGCCGGCAGTCCGGGGCCTCGCAGCGCCGCAGCCGGTCCTGCTCCCCGGCGACGACGAAGAACGCGAGCGCCATCCCGCAGTCGGCGGCGAGGTGGTCGGCCATCGAGGCGCCGGGTGCGAAGTAGTGCACGTGCCAGTCGTAACCGTCGTGGTCGGTGAGCTGCGGGGTGGTGCCCGCGGCCGCGACCAGCTCGTTGATCATCCCGGCGGCGACCCGGGCGTCCGGGGCGGCGAAGATCGCCGCGAACCGTCCGCGGACCCGGCGCACCGCCGACAGATCGAACTCGGAGAGCACGCCCACGCCGCTCATGTCGTGGTTTCGTACGAAATTGTGGAGCGCCGCGACATCGGGCAGCCCGTCCGGCGCCGTGTCGTCCTCCGGCGCGGTGTTCACCAGGTCCACCACGGCATCTAGGGAACACCGGGTGTCGTGGGTGATCAGCACGTTTCGCTCCCTGGCCTGAGGGTCGGGCGGGCGCCCGCCGATGGTGGCCGATCGTAGCGACATACGGCTCCACCGCACCGTGCTCTGCCCCACTCGTCGCCGTCCTGTAGAACGCGCACCGCCCGGCGGTGGTTCCCAGGACACGCGGACACACCGGAGCCGCCCCGTGACCTGACACGGTGCGGCACCGGTGCTGCCGTATGCGGTTGTCTAGGCCCGAGCCGTCTCCCCGAGTGGACGGCGCCGGGCGGCTTGGTGGGGCGTCGCCCTAGCTCTCCGCCAGAATGTGCGAGAGCTCCTGATCGAGATCGAAGTGCCGGTGTTCCGTGCCGGGCGGCACGGCGGCGTCAGTGCGCTTCAGGAAGGACTCCAGAGCCCGCGCCGGGGCTTCGAGCAGTGCTTCGCCCTCCGGAGAGCTCAGGGCGATGCACACGACGCCCTGACCGTGGCTGCGGGACGGCCAGACGCGGACGTCGCCGGTGCCGGTGGGGCGATGCAGCCCCTCGGCGAGGAGGTCGCGGGCGAACACCCACTCGACGGTCTCCTCGGCTCCGGTGTGGAAGGTGGCGTGCACGGCGTAGGGGTCGGCCGTGTCGTACCGCAGGCCTGCGGGGACAGGCAGGGATGACTCGCTCGACACAACGAGGCGCAGGTGCAGCTCGCAGCTGACCGTGGTGTTCATAAGCGCCAGGGCCTTTCGCTCAGTGTGCGCTCGGGGATTCGCACGTCGGCGAAATCGACATGCCACCTACGGTGCCGTTGTAAACCCCTCTGAGGGTTTTGCGTGTGTTTACGTAACTCTTCCGGCCGAGAAGATCGGCGCGATCTACGACCATTCCGGTGACCGGAATCGCTCAGGTAGGGTTTGGTCGTATGAATACGGGGAGTAACGAACCGGGCGAGGTCGCCGTGGCCTCGGACGGGAGCCAGGTGGACGGTACGGGGCCGGACGGGGCGCGTGACGAGCGGGGACTCGGATCGCGGGCGCCCGAGTTCGTCAGGGCTCGCCGAGTGCTGCACCTGAGCTGGCAGGTCGGGGTCTTCGCGCTCGGTCTGGCGGTGGTGGTCGTGGGCATCGTCCTGCTGCCGCTGCCCGGACCGGGCTGGGTGATCATCTTCGGCGGCATGGCGATCTGGGCGACCGAGTTCGTCTGGGCCCAGCTGGTGCTGCGCTGGACGAAACGCAAGGTCACCGAGGCGGCACAGAAGGCTCTCGACCCCAAGGTGCGCCGCCGGAACATCACGCTGACCGTGATCGGCCTCGTGGTCGTGGCCGGTCTGGCCGGGGTCTACCTCTCCCGGTTCGGCATAGTGATGCCCTGGAAGATCGAGGAGTGACACGGCCGGCGGCCCCGGCCCCGGCGCGACCCCGGAGACTGGTCGGGGGCACCCCCTGACATGGGGTAATGTTCTTCCTGCGTCCGGGCGATTAGCTCAGTGGGAGAGCGCTTCGTTCACACCGAAGAGGTCACTGGTTCGAACCCAGTATCGCCCACCCGGAACCACGGCCCACCTGCGAAACAGCAGGTGGGCCGCGGTCGTTTCCGAGGCGCTGCGGCGCTGCCCGTCCGCAGGCGGCGGCGCGATCGGCGGTGCGCGGGGGTGCCGGCGAGGCCGCGGGTGATCTTCGCGGACCGGCGGGCGGACGTGATCCGGCGCCCGGAGACCGTGGCCGTCCGAGGCCCCGAGGGGACGGAATGGTCGGAGGTGTCCACTCGCCGTCCGTCCCCGGAGCTGCCGAAATCGATCCCTCCGTGATCGGGCCACGGCCTCGCGGGCCCGCGCTTGGAACGATTCACGCCGGGCGCCGGGCTCGTCACCGCGGCCGGGAGGGGAGCCGACGTGGTTCCAGGGAGGGGACGGTGACGTTCCGTTACGTGCGGCGAGTCGATGAGGGTGCGTCACGGAGATCGGTCGCACCGTCGGGCACCCCGAGAAGAACTGCCCAAGATCGCGGTCAAGACGGACTTCCGGACATATCAATCGATCCCGGAGAAGTGCCGGACGCGGGCGGCGGGCCGCCTGCGGAAATCTCCCGGTCCTTTTCCATAATGCCGTCACCTTTCTTCAGAAGTACGACAAGCGAGGAATTCTCCCCGGCCTCAAGTCGCACGTCCGGGCAGGCGATCTGAGCCCGGATCACCTCCGGGCCGCGGAGACCGAGGAGGGCCCGGCGGCGGACTCGCGTCCGACGGGACGGACCTGACGGAGCGGCGGGCCGGCGCGGCGGCCGGCAGGCAGGGGGAGCGCGGGAGACGGCGCTCGCCTCCCGCGTGCGGTCCGGGCCACGGCGAACGGCATGAGCCGGCGTACTCGGATCCTCCCGCCGGGCAGACTCCGCCCATGGACTGGACCCACTACCGCTTCTGCAGCCTGTGGCCCCTGCCCTTCGGGAGCGCGGCCGTCTACCGAGCCCTGGAACGGGTCGAGGAGTACCCGCGCTGGTGGCCCCAGGTGCGCACGGTCAGCCGGCTCGACGACACCACCGGCGTCATCACCATCCGCTCGGTCCTGCCCTACGACATGACGTTCACCGCACGCGAGACCCGCCGCGACCCGGCCGCCGGGATCCTGGAGATCGCGATGAGCGGCGACATCGAGGGCTGGGCCCGCTGGACGGTCACCGCCGACGGCACCGGCACCCTGGCCCGCTACGACCAGGTCGTCGACGTCACCAAGCCGCTGCTGCGCCGACTGGCCGTCCCCGGAAGGCCGTTCTTCCGCGCCAACCACCGGCTGATGATGCGGTCGGGACGGCGCGGACTGCGCGGGCACCTGCAAGCGGTTTGAACGTAACCCGCCGGTCCCTGTATTGTTCGGTGCGTTCCCGGGCGATTAGCTCAGTGGGAGAGCGCTTCGTTCACACCGAAGAGGTCACTGGTTCGAACCCAGTATCGCCCACCACCGGGAAGGCCGGTCCGCCTGTGCGGACCGGCCTTTTTTGCGTGCGACCCGGCCGAACGGCGGACCCTGCGGCGGTGTGCCCGCGGCCCGCCGCCTCCGCTGCCTAGGGTGGCGCCATGGATGCCGATTCCCTGATCAGGGCCGCGATCGAAGAACACTGGCGGGCGTCGGAACGCGGTGACGTCGAGGCGGAGCACGCCGTCTACGCCGAGGACGCGATCCTCGACTACCCGCAGTCCGGCGAGCGCTTCCGGGGACGCGAGACGATCGCGGCACAACGCGGCGGCCACCCCGCGGACCGGCACTTCACCGTCCGGCGGATCACCGGCCACGCGCACCTCTGGGTGAGCGAGTGCGTCATCACCTACGACGGCGTGCCGTCGTACTCGGTGAGCATCATGGAGTTCGACGGCCGGCACGTGGTGCACGAGACCCAGTACTTCGCGGGCCCCTTCGGCACGCCGGCCTGGCGCGCCGCGCTCGCCGAGCCGATGCCGGGACGCACCGTCACGGAAGCCTGACGTCCGCGGCGCCCGAAGCGCCGACGGCCGAGGACGCGCCCGGGGCCGTGGCCGTGCCCGCGCCCGGGGCCGGGCTGACGGCGCTCCTGGGGGACGGGCACCCGGATGCCGGCGGTGCTGGGCCGGGAGCCCGGTGCGCGGCCCCGGCCGGGCGACGCGGGCCCGTACCGCCGTCGCCTCCGCGCCCGCCGACGCCGGACGCACCCGCGCGGCCCCGGCCCGGCGGCGCCCGCGGGGGCCGGGCCGCCGGGTGGGCATGCCGGTGACCGGCGGCGGAGGTACGGTCGACAGACGGCGCAGAGCGGGATCTCTCAGCCGACGCACGGGCCGGTGCCCGAGACGCGCCGGGAGGGCACATGAGTCAGCAAGCGAACATCACCGCGCAGACCGCCTTCGGCGAGGCCGTCGTCTCCGGGAACTTCGACGCCTTCGACGAGATCGTCGCGGCCGATTCGGTCGACCACGATCCCGCCCCGGGACAGGGACCGGGACCCGACGGGTACAAGGGCATGTTCGGCGAGTTGCGGGAGGCCTTTCCCGACCTGAACGTCCAGGTGGAGCATCTGCTCGCCACCGACGACGAGTTGGCCTTCGCCTACGTCATCTCCGGTACCCACCGCGGGCCGTTGATGGGGCATCCCGCGACCGGCCGGAAGGTGAGCTACCGCGGCATGCAGATCAGCCGTTTCGACGGCGACGGCAGACTCGTCGAACGCTGGGGCAGCAGTGACGAACTCGGCATGCTGCGGCAACTCGGCCTCACCGTGACGTGAGGCCCGGGAGCCGGGAGACGTAGCGATGAAGGGGCGGGGCGCCGGGCTGCCGGCGCCCCGCCCCTCACGCCGCCGCCGGCAGTTCCGGCCGCAGCGGCCAGTACGTGTTCACCGTCTCCGGTGTGCCGCTGCGCGCGAACCACGCCTGCAGTCCGCGTGCCTGCGCCGCGTGCCACGTCGTCTGCAACGTGTGCAGCTCGGCGGGGCTCAGGCGCTCCAGCCGGGCCGCGAACCTGCGGCCCAGCGCCCGTACCAGATCCAGTGAGGCCAGCGCGTCGGCGGCCGCGTCGTGCGCGCCCTCCAGGCTGACCTCGTAGTGCGCGCAGAGGTCGGTCAGGGTGCGCCGGCCCTTGCGGTAGCGGTCCAGATGTTTGTCCAGGACCCGAGGGTCGAGGACGAGCAGCGGGCTCGCCTCGAACCAGCGGTCCAGCGCGGACGCCCGGTGCCGCCGCAACTCGCGGTCCAGCAGCGTCAGATCGAACGGCGCGTTCATCACCACCAGCGGGCGGTGCATCGCCGCGTGCTCGGCCAGATGCTCGGCTATCTCGTACATCACCGGAGCCGGCCAGCGGCCGTTGCGCTGCAGGTGTTCGTCCGTCAGCCCGTGCACCGCCGTCGCCGCTTCCGGCACCGGCATGCCCGGGTTGACCAGCCAGCGGGTCACCCGGGGCCGGGTGCCCGGGGCGTCCTGGACGACGACCGCGGCGGACACGATGCGGTCGGTCTCCACGTCCACGCCCGTGGTCTCCGTGTCGAAGGCCGCCAAGGGCCCCTCGTACCAGCACGTCATGCCAATACAACTCCTTGTTCACCCACGGCAGCTGACGTTCCGTCTTCTGCCTGTTTGGTGATACCCGGGCCGTTTGCGGCGTACGCCGGAAGGACACAACAGGAGTGCGGGTCTTTGCAGTTCAGCGGCCCGCCACGGGGAAACTCTTTGGCTGGGAAGGCTGTTGGTCATGGCGATAGCCCAGCCCGAGCGGGGCGGGCTGCTGCCCGAACGCACGGGCCCCCATCGCGGCACACTCGCCACCACCGCCTGCATGGAGACACTGCAGGTGGGATATCTGCACGCCGTCGCCGCGGCGGCCGGCTGCTCGCTCTCGCAGCCGTTCCCTGACAACGGCATCGACTGGCACGTCAGCCACGGCTCGCCCGGTCACACCGTCGACGACGAGGTGACGATCAAGGTGCAGCTCAAGTGCACGTACCAGATCGCACCCAACCCGCCGGGACGTTTCTTCTCCTTCACGCTGGACAACGACCACCTGCGCAAGCTCGCCCGCACACCGGTGTCGGTGCACAAGATCCTCGTGGTGATGCTGGTCCCGCGCTCCCAGGACGACTGGCTGCGCGCCAGCCACGACCGCCTCGATCTGCGCCACTGCTGCTACTGGGTCAACCTGGCAGGGCATCCGATCACCGGCCGGAACCGGACCACCGTGCGGATTCCGACCTCGCGCATCTTCGACGACCGGGCGCTCTGCGAGATCATGACGCGGGTCGGGACGGGAGGACGACCATGAGGCACCGTCCGTACGAGGAGCAGCTGCGGGAAGTCCGGCCGCATCCCGTGGACCCGCACTGGAACCGTCCCCCCGAGCCCACCGACGTCGACCCCGCGGTGCTCGGCGCCCTGCTGCGCCGGCACGGCTGGCAGCGGCGCGGCGGAGCCCCGGGACGCTACGGCCGCTGGACCCCACCCGGGCCGGGCAACACCGGCACCAGCCTGCTGGTACCCGAGAACCGCGCCTTCCCGGACAGTGACGACCTGCTCGGGGAGGCGCTCACCGCTCTCGTGCGCAGCGGGACGCCCGCCGCACGCGAGGTGCTGGTCGGGCTGGCGGTGCCGAGCGACGAGATCCGCTGGTGGCGGGACGTGCCCGGCGGGCCGGCGGACACCGCTCCCTGGACGGTCGAGGAACAGCTGCGCACCGCCGCCCGGCAGACCCTGCTGGCCGGTGCGCTCGCCACGCGCGCGCGTGCCGGCTACTACGGCGCCCGGCACAAGCGTGCGGCCGCCGCCCTGCTGGACTCCGTCCTCGTCGGCTCCGCGGAGGGCGGCCGGGGACTGACCGCCTTCGTGCCCGTGGGCACCGGACGGCCGCTCGCCGTACGCCTCCACCAGGCCCTGTACGCCGCCCGCGAGGCCATCGACTACCAGCGGGCCACCGGCGGCATGGACGCCTTCGACGGAGCCGTCGAGGCGGGCGTGAGCCGTGAGCTGACCGACGCCCTGGTCACCCTCGTGCGCGGGACCGAGGGCGCCCGGATCTCCGTCGAGTGGGCGCCGGCCGCCGGGGTCCCCGACGACTGCGCCGCCACCGCCGAGCCCGTCGAGTTCTCGCCCGGCGACCTGCCCGTGCTGCGCGAGGCGGGCGCCCGCTTCCTGCGCGACGAACCCTCCGTGCCGGTCCGGATCACCGGCACCGTGGTCCGGATGCGCCGCGCGGAGCCGCGCGGCGACGGCGCGGTACGGCTGCGGGTCATCGCCGGCGCCGAGGTGCCCTACGTCCGGGTCACCCTCGACGAGGAGGACTACCGCATCGCCGGACAGGCGCACCTGGTCGGGCTGCCGGTACGGGTGCACGGGCGGCTGGAGAGCCGGGGCGGGTTCCGGCGGCTGTCCGGCGCCACCGGGGTCGTACCGGTCCAGGTCGACGAGGCCGAGCGGGACCGGCTGATGAAGTCGCTCCAGGAGAACCTGGACTTCTTCGAGGAGGCCTGCACCGGGGACGACTGCGACTGACCGGCGACTGCGGGTAACCGTTTAGCGGTCGGCGGGGCCGGGTCGGTACGATCCGGTATTGCGCGCGCTCCTGGTATGGCGCCGCATCCACCTTCAGGCAGGAGAGACCGGTGTCAGACGTCCGTGTGATCATCCAACGCGATTCCGAGCGGGAAGAACGCGTGGTGACGACGGGCACTACGGCCGCCGACCTCTTCGCCGGCGAGCGCTCGATCATCGCCGCGCGGGTGGGCGGCGAGCTGAAGGACCTCGCGTACGAGCTGAAGGACGGCGAGACCGTCGAGGGTGTCGAGATCTCCTCCGAGGACGGGCTGGCCATCCTGCGCCACTCGACCGCGCACGTCATGGCCCAGGCCGTGCAGGAGCTGTTCCCGGAGGCGAAGCTCGGCATCGGCCCGCCCGTCAAGGACGGCTTCTACTACGACTTCGACGTCGAGAAGCCCTTCCACCCCGATGACCTCAAGGCCATCGAGAAGAAGATGCAGGAGATCCAGAAGCGCGGGCAGAAGTTCTCCCGCCGCGTGGTCACCGACGAGGCCGCCCGCGAGGAACTGGCCGACGAGCCCTACAAGCTGGAACTGATCGGCCTCAAGGGCTCGGCCTCCAGCGACGACGGCGCGGACGTCGAGGTCGGCGCCGGCGAGCTGACGATCTACGACAACCTGGACGCCAAGACCGGCGAGCTGTGCTGGAAGGACCTCTGCCGCGGTCCCCACCTGCCCTCCACCCGTCTCATCCCGGCGTTCAAGCTGATGCGCAACGCGGCCGCCTACTGGCGCGGCAGCGAGAAGAACCCGATGCTCCAGCGCATCTACGGCACCGCCTGGCCGTCCAAGGACGAGCTGAAGCAGTACCTCGACTTCCTCGCCGAGGCCGAGAAGCGCGACCACCGCAAGCTGGGCAACGAGCTGGACCTGTTCTCCATCCCGGAGCAGATCGGCTCCGGCCTCGCCGTCTTCCACCCCAAGGGCGGCGTGATCCGCCGGGTCATGGAGGACTACTCGCGCCGCCGGCACGAGGAGGAGGGCTACGAGTTCGTCTACACCCCGCACGCCACGAAGGGGAAGCTCTTCGAGACGTCCGGGCACCTGGACTGGTACGCCGACGGCATGTACCCGCCCATGCAGCTCGACGAGGGCGTGGACTACTACCTCAAGCCCATGAACTGCCCGATGCACAACCTGATCTTCGACGCGCGCGGCCGCTCCTACCGTGAACTGCCGCTGCGCCTGTTCGAGTTCGGGACCGTGTACCGGTACGAGAAGTCCGGTGTCGTGCACGGCCTGACCCGGGCCCGCGGCTTCACCCAGGACGACGCGCACATCTACTGCACCAAGGAGCAGATGGCGGAGGAGCTCGACAAGACGCTCACCTTCGTCCTGAACCTGCTGCGCGACTACGGCCTCACCGACTTCTACCTGGAGCTGTCCACCAAGGACCCGGAGAAGTTCGTCGGCTCCGACGAGGTCTGGGAGGAGGCGACCGAGACGCTCCGTGCGGTCGCCGAGAAGCAGGGCCTCCCGCTCGTCCCCGACCCGGGCGGCGCCGCCTTCTACGGCCCGAAGATCTCGGTGCAGACCAAGGACGCGATCGGCCGCACCTGGCAGATGTCCACGGTCCAGCTCGACTTCAACCTGCCCGAGCGGTTCGACCTGGAGTACACCGCCGCCGACGGCTCCAAGCAGCGCCCGGTGATGATCCACCGCGCCCTGTTCGGCTCCATCGAGCGGTTCTTCGCGGTGCTCCTGGAGCACTACGCGGGTGCCTTCCCGGCGTGGCTGGCGCCGGTCCAGGCGGTCGGCATCCCGATCGGCGACGGACACGTCGAGTACCTGCAGAAGTTCGCGGCCGAGGCCAAGAAGAAGGGCCTGCGGGTCGAGGTCGACGCGTCGTCGGACCGGATGCAGAAGAAGATCCGCAACGCCCAGAAGCAGAAGGTGCCCTTCATGGTCATCGCGGGCGACGAGGACATGACGGCCGGTTCGGTCTCCTTCCGCTACCGCGACGGCTCGCAGGAGAACGGCATCCCGTTCGAGGAGGCCATCGCCAAGATCGCGCAGGTGGTCGAGGAGCGGACCCAGGTCTGACCCCGCCCGCCGCCGAGAGGCCCCCGCGGTTCACTCCCGCGGGGGCCTCTTCGCCGTCCGGCCCGCCGCCAGGTCCTCCTCGCCCTCCAGCGCGAACCGCTGCAGCAGCATCGAGGAGAACGAGCCGGTGACCGCGCCGAGCAGGGCGATCCCGCAGGCCATCAGCCCCACCGCGACGGTCCGGCCGAGCGTGGTCACCGGCGTGACGTCGCCGTAGCCGACCGTCGAGAGCGTCGAGCAGGTCCACCACACGGAGTCCCCGAAGGTACGGATGGTGGCGTTCGGGGCGCCGCGCTCGACCTGGTAGACGGCGAGCGCCCCGGCGAAGCCCAGCAGGGCGATCGACAGGCTCGCGTAGAACATCACGCGGGCGTGCAGCGCCAGCCGCGGGCGCCCGTGACGGCGCTGCATCGCCTCGTAGGTGCGGACGATCTGCACCGGCCGCAGCAGGGGCAGCAGCACCACGAGCGTGTCCAGCCACTGCCGTGTGACGAAACGCGGGCCCGTACCGCTGATCCGCCAGCGCACCCCGTAGTCGACAGCGAACAGCCCCCACGATCCGTACGTCAGCGACAGGAACCCGAGGTGCACGGCCCTGGGCAGGCCGGGCGCCAGCACGTGCACCGCGTACGCGCCCAGGAAGACCAGGGAGGCGATGCCGAGCGGAAGATCCGACCGCCGCTCCCAGCGGTCCAGGCGGCTTTCGTCGTCCATCCGCCCAGCTTCGCCGCCCGCCGGTTTCCGCTGGCCCCGGCGACACGCCGCGAACGGGCGAAGCCATATGCTGCCTAGCATGACGAGTGAGCCGGAGCAGCAGATCGGAGTGGGGACGCAGGACGCGTTCCAGCGCCTGTGGACACCCCACCGGATGGCCTACATCCAGGGTGAGAACAAGCCGACCGGCCCGGGCGCCGACGACGGCTGTCCCTTCTGCTCGATCCCGGCCAAATCCGACGAGGACGGGCTCATCGTCCGGCGCGGCGAGCACGTCTACGCGGTGCTCAACCTCTACCCGTACAACGGCGGCCACCTGATGACGGTCCCGTACCGCCATGTCGCCGACTACACGGACCTGACCGGCCCGGAGACGGCCGAACTCGCGGAGCTGACCAAGCAGGCGATGACCGCGCTGCGGACGGCGTCCGGCGCGCACGGCTTCAACATCGGCATGAACCAGGGCACGGTGGCCGGCGCCGGCATCGCGGCCCACCTGCACCAGCACATCGTCCCGCGCTGGGGCGGCGACACGAACTTCATGCCGGTGGTCGGCCACACCCGGGTGCTGCCGCAGCTGCTGGCGGACACCCGCACGATGCTGGCCGAGGCCTGGCCGGCGCCGCGGGACTGACACGGCCCGCTCCCGGGGGCGAACCGTCCCCGGGAGCGGACCGCGGCGTCACGCCGGTCACGCGTCGTACTTGTCGGCCTTCTTCGGCGACGCGTCCTGGACCGCGCCGCTGAGATTGCCCGCGCGCGAGCTGAACTTGTCGATGTCGACGTCGTGCTCCTTCAGGACGCTGAGCGCGGCCCGGTGCACGGCACGGAGTATCGGCGTGGCCGCGCGCAGCGCGTCGTCGGCCATGAAGCGGTGGTCCCAGGGCTGGTCGGCCCAGGCGTGCCGCAGACCGAACGGCTCGGGCAGCCCTATCGAACCGCCGAGCCACTTCAGCAGCGGCGGATACCAGCTGACACTGGCACGGGCGCCGAGCCGGACCACCTCGTCGGGGGTGACCAGCGGCAGCTTGACGGTCCGGGTCTCCCAGAACCGCACGGTCTTCGCGACCGTCTTGGTGGGGGCCTCGGGCTTGCCGTTGAACAGGCCGTTGACCGGGCCGAGGGCGTGTCCGGTGACCTCGATGCGCAAGGTCTCCTTGAGCACGGTCACCGTCGCCATCATCGTGATGATCAGGTCGCCGTTCCACAGGTACGGCCACTGCACGCCCAGGTAGTGGCGGTCGCCCTTGTCGAAGTGGTTGCTGTTGCAGATGTCCTCGACGTCCTTGGGCCCCACCTTGTAGTCGGTGCCCTCGGGCCGGGACACCGCCTTGGCGCCCGCTCCGACATGGGTGACGATCCAGTGCTTGACATGGGGTTCGGGGAAGCCGCCGGTCTTCAGGTGCTGCCGGTGCAGCACGCTCAGCTCCTTCTCGATCTCCCGGACGACCGTCCAGGCCCGGAACTCGTGGACGCCCTTGACCGGATCGAGCGGGACCAGTTCCTCCGCGAGCACCCAGGAGCCCCAGCGGGTGCCCATGCCGAGTATGCCCTTGGTGCCGGCGTAGAAGACGGAGTTGGACTGCTGCTCGGCGCTGAGCCGGGCCAGCGACTGGCGCAGCTGCTCGGCCGCGGCCTGGTCCGGGCTGGTCGGCACCGCCTCGGGGACCTTCGCGCCGACGCTGCCGCCGGAGAGCAGCCCGCCCCAGGCCTCGCGCAGGTCGACCGCGGTCTTCTCGCAGAACCGCTTGGCCAGATACCAGCCGACGACGGGGAGCACGATGCAGCCGCGCGCGTACCAGCCCCAGAAGCCGGTCAGCGGCATCCGGATCAGGAAGATCACCGCGAGCACGCCGACGGCCGCCAGCAGGGCGCTGCCGAGCCCGGAGACCCGCTTGTTGTCCGCCTTCAGCATGGACGCGCGGAGCTGGAAGACCAGCAGCCAGACCACCAGGCCGGGCAGGAACAGCACCCCGCACAGCAGCATGACGGCGGTCAGCCGCTGGTCGCGCTCCTTGCGGATGCGGTTGGCCGCCAGGCAGTGCTCGACGACCACCTGGGGTTCGCTGCCGAAGGACTGGATCAGCGGCTTGCGGCCCACGCCCAGCATGCGGTCGATGACCGCCTGCGAGTACGCCTCACCGAAGTTGGGCCGGAAGATCTTCGCCCACTTGCGGCCTTCGTTGACCGTGGACTGGTGCCATTCGTTGTCGGCCTTCTTGATGTCCTCCATCGGCGTGTCCCGGTAGGCCGCCGAGGCCAGGGCATAGGTCGGGGCCTGCGCCTCGCCACCCGGCCTCGGCACCTGTGGCCCGAAGAAGTCCTCGAAGCTCATTCCCGCCCCCACTTGCCGCCGTCCCGCTCCTGCGGCCTTCCCGACTTCCGCACTCCGCACACCTGTTGATCAAGTACTCAGGGTATCCCCGGCCACCCGCGAGCGTCGGCGGACGGCCGAAGCCGTCCGCCGAACACCCTTGTTGTCGACTATGAGGCCGACTACGAGGCCTCCTTGACCTGTTCGCGAATCTTCTCGGCGATCTGCGGCGGCATCGGCTCATGACGGGCGTACGCGCGGCTGAAACGCGCCGTGCCGTGCGAGAGGGACCGCAGGTCGACCGCGTACCGGCCGATCTCGAACTCGGGCACCTCCGCCTTGATCAGCGTGCGTCCGCCGCTGGTCTGCTCGGTGCCCAGCACCCGGCCGCGCCGCCCGGACAGGTCGCTCATCACCGCGCCCACGTAGTCGTCGCCGACCAGCACGGAGACCTCGGCCACCGGTTCGAGGAGGTGGATCCTGGCGTCCGCGGCGGCCTCCCGCAGCGCCAGCGCGCCCGCCGTCTGGAAGGCCGCGTCGGAGGAGTCCACCGAGTGCGCCTTGCCGTCGAGCAGGGTGACCCGCACGTCGACCAGCTGGTAGCCGGCGGCGACCCCCTTGGTGGCCTGCGCCCTGATGCCCTTCTCCACCGACGGGATGAACTGCCGGGGCACCGCGCCGCCGACCACCTTGTCGACGAACTCGATGCCGGAGCCGCCCGGCAGCGGCTCCACCTCGATCTCGCAGATCGCGAACTGCCCGTGGCCACCGGACTGTTTGACGTGCCGGCCGCGCCCGGCGGACCTGCCGGCGAACGTCTCCCGGAGGGACACCCGGTGCGGTACGACGTCGACCTGGACGCCGTACCGGCTGCGCAGCCGCTCCAGGGCGACGTCCGCGTGCGCCTCGCCGAGGCACCACAGCACCACCTGGTGGGTGTCCTGGTTCTGCTCCAGACGCATGGTCGGATCCTCGGCCACCAGGCGGGAGAGGCCCTGCGAGAGCTTGTCCTCGTCCGCCTTGCTGTGCGCCTGGATGGCCAGCGGCAGCAGCGGGTCGGGCATCTCCCACGGCTCCATGAGCAGCGGGTCGTCCTTGCCGGACAGGGTGTCCCCGGTCTCCGCGCGGCCGAGCTTGGCCACGCACGCGAGGTCACCGGCGATCACGTGCGTGACCGGCCGCTGCTGCTTGCCGAACGGCGTGGACAGGGCGCCGATCTTCTCGTCGACGTCGTGGTCCTCGTGGCCGCGGTCGGCGAGGCCGTGCCCGGAGACGTGGACCGTCTCGTCGGGACGCAGGGTGCCGGAGAAGACCCGCACCAGCGAGACCCGGCCGACGTAGGGGTCGGAGGCGGTCTTCACCACCTCGGCGACCAGCGGGCCGCCGGTGTCGCAGGGGGTGATCTCGCGTGGCTCGCCGTCGATGGTGGTGACCCCCGGTGTGGGGTGCTCGAACGGCGTCGGGAAGCCGCCGGTGACCAGTTCCAGCAGCTCGACCGTGCCGAGGCCCTGGCGGGCGCCGTCGGCGGCCGGGGCGGCGGCCAGCACCGGGAAGAACGCCCCGCGTGCGACGGCCCGCTCCAGGTCCTCGATCAGCGTCTTGAGGTCGATCCGCTCGCCGCCCAGATAGCGGTCCATGAGCGTCTCGTCCTCGCTCTCCGAGATGATCCCCTCGATGAGCCGGTTGCGGGCCTCGTCGATGTCCGGCAGCTGGTCGGGGCCGGGCTCGGACTCCTTGCGCTCCCCTGAGGAGTAGTCGAACAGCTTCTGCGTGAGCAGCCCGACCAGACCGGTCACGGGCGCGTGCCCGTCCGGACCCTGCGGGCCGTGCAGCGGCAGGTAGAGCGGGAGCACCGCGTCGGGGTCGTCGGCGCCGAAGGCCTCGGCGCAGACCCGGGTCATCTCCTCGAAGTCCGCGCGGGCGGCCTCCAGGTGCGTGACGACGATCGCCCGCGGCATCCCGACGGCCGCGCACTCCTCCCACACCATCCGCGTCGAGCCGTCGACCCCGTCCGAGGCCGAGACGACGAAGAGGGCCGCGTCCGCGGCGCGCAGACCGGCCCTCAGCTCACCGACGAAGTCGGCGTATCCCGGAGTGTCCAGGATGTTGATCTTGATTCCGTTCCATTCGACCGGCACCAGCGACAGCTGGACGGAGCGCTGCTGCCGGTGCTCGATGTCGTCGTAGTCCGAGACGGTCCCGCCGTCCTCCACCCGGCCCGCCCGGTTCACCGCTCCCGCGGTCAGCGCGAGCGCCTCCACCAGCGTGGTCTTGCCGGATCCGGAGTGGCCGACCAGCACCACATTCCGTACGGACGCGGGGTGGTCGGCCGCCGTAGCCCTGCCGGCGGCCCCGGGGTGTTCCTTTGTCTTGTCGCCCATGGTTCTGCCTCCCGTGCACGGTGAGGTCATCTGTGGGCGCGGGCGAGCAGGGCGGGCCGCGTGCGGTGGCGGCACCGATGACGCCCGCGGTTATTCGAGCTTTCCACTCCCGTCACGGTGCGTCCATACGAAGGACGTGATCGCGCCCGCCGCCCGCTTCGGGCGCCGCCGGCGGCGCCCGCCGCGAGTGCCCAGCCGTCGCACACACGCGCGCGTGGCTACGATGGGCCAGCCGGGGCGGCCAGCAGGGGCCGCACGGCGCAACGACCGTCGGGAAGGCCATGCTGAACAAGTACGCGCGTGCATTTTTCACGCGTGTCCTCACACCGTTCGCCGCGTTTCTCATCCGCCGGGGTGTGAGCCCGGACACGGTCACGCTTCTCGGCACCGCCGGAGTCGTCGCGGGCGCGCTGGTCTTCTTCCCCCGGGGCGAGTTCTTCTGGGGCACGATCGTGATCACGCTGTTCGTGTTCTCGGACCTGGTGGACGGCAACATGGCCCGCCAGCTGGGCCGCACCAGCCGCTGGGGCGCCTTCCTGGACTCCACCCTGGACCGGGTCGCCGACGGCGCCATCTTCGGCGGCTTCGCCCTTTGGTACGCGGGCAACGGCGACAACGACATGCTGTGCGCCGTCTCCATCTTCTGCCTGGCCAGCGGCCAGGTGGTGTCGTACACCAAGGCGCGCGGCGAGTCGATCGGCCTGCCGGTGGCCGTCAACGGCCTGGTCGAGCGGGCCGAGCGCCTGGTGATCTCGCTGGTGGCCGCCGGTCTGGCCGGTTTCCACAACTTCGGTGTGCCGGGCATCCAGATCCTGCTGCCGATCGCCCTGTGGATCGTGGCCGTGGGCAGCCTCGTCACCCTCGTGCAGCGGGTCGTCACGGTCCGCAGGGAGTCCGCGGAGGCGGAGGCCGCGGCAGGCCGGGAGACCGCAGGTCACGGGAGCGAGGCCGGACAGTGAGCGCCGCCGACCGGCTCACCGACGGGCTGTACGGGCTCGGCTGGAGCACCGTCAAGAAACTGCCCGAACCGGTCGCCGCCCGCCTCGGTCGGACCGTCGCGGACCTCGCCTGGCACCGGCGCGGCAAGGGCGTCCAGCGCCTGGAGTCCAACTACGCGCGCGTGCTGCCGGACGCGAGCCCGGAGCGGCTGCGCGAGCTGTCCCGGGCCGGCATGCGGTCCTACCTGCGGTACTGGATGGAGTCCTTCCGGCTGCCGTCCTGGAACGAGGACCGGGTCAGGACCGGTTTCGCGCCCAAGGACGTCCATCACCTCACCGACGGTCTCGCCTCCCGCCGCGGTGTGATCCTCGCGCTGCCGCACCTGGCCAACTGGGACCTGGCCGGCGCCTGGGTCACCACCGAGCTGAAGACCCCGTTCACCACGGTCGCCGAGCGCCTCAAGCCGGAGACCCTCTACGACCGGTTCGTCGCCTACCGCGAGGGTCTCGGCATGGAGGTCCTGCCGCACAGCGGCGGCTCCGCCTTCGGCACCCTGGCCCGCAGACTGCGCGACGGCGGCCTGGTCTGCCTGGTCGCCGACCGCGACCTGTCCGCCTCCGGCGTCGAGGTCGACTTCTTCGGCGGCACCGCCCGGATGCCCGCCGGACCCGCCCTGCTGGCCCAGCAGACCGGCGCGTACCTGCTCCCGGTGACCCTCTGGTACGACGGCACACCGGTCATGAAGGGCCGGGTGCACGCACCGGTCGACGTGCCCGAGTCAGGCGACCGGGCGGCGAAGACGTCTGTCATGACACAGGCGCTGGCCGACGCCTTCGCCACCGGGATCGCCGACCATCCGGAGGACTGGCACATGCTCCAGAGGCTGTGGCTCGCCGACCTCGACCCCGCGAAGGGACCGTCGTGAGGATCGGCATCGTCTGCCCGTACTCCTGGGACGTCCCCGGCGGCGTCCAGTTCCACATCCGCGACCTCGCCGAGTACTTCATCCGCCTCGGCCACGACGTCTCCGTCCTGGCGCCCGCCGACGACGACACCCCGCTGCCGCCCTACGTCGTCTCGGCCGGCCGCGCGGTGCCGGTGCCGTACAACGGCTCGGTGGCCCGTCTCAACTTCGGGTTCCTGTCCGCCGCGCGGGTCCGGCGCTGGCTGCACGACGGCGCGTTCGACGTGGTCCACATCCACGAGCCGGCCTCGCCGTCCCTCGGCCTGCTGACCTGCTGGGCGGCGCAGGGCCCCATGGTGGCGACGTTCCACACCTCCAACCCGCGCTCCCGCGCCATGATCGCCGCGTACTCGATCCTGCAGGCCGCGCTGGAGAAGATCAGCGCCCGGATCGCGGTCAGCGAGTACGCCCGCAGGACCCTGGTCGAGCACCTCGGCGGGGACGCGGTCGTCATCCCGAACGGCGTCGACGTCGACTTCTTCGCCAAGGCCGAGCCCCGTCCCGAGTGGCAGGGCGACACCATCGGCTTCATCGGCCGCATCGACGAGCCCCGCAAGGGCCTGCCGGTGCTGATGAAGGCCCTGCCCAAGATCCTCGCCGCCCGTCCGCAGACCCGCCTGCTGGTGGCCGGCCGCGGCGACGAGGAGGCGGCCGTCGAGTCCCTGCCCGCCGAGCTGCGCTCCCGCGTCGAGTTCCTCGGCATGGTGAGCGACGAGGACAAGGCCCGCTTCCTGCGCAGCCTCGACCTGTACATCGCGCCCAACACCGGCGGCGAGAGCTTCGGGATCATCCTGGTCGAGGCGCTCTCCGCCGGCGCGCCGGTCCTCGCCTCCGACCTCGACGCCTTCGCCCAGGTCCTGGACCAGGGGGCGGCGGGCGAGCTGTTCGCCAACGAGGACGCGGACGGCCTGGCGAAGGCCGCGGTACGGCTCCTGGCGGACCCGGAGCGCCGGGCCGCGCTGAGCACCCGCGGCAGCCTGCACGTACGCCGCTTCGACTGGTCGACCGTCGGCGCGGACATCCTCTCCGTCTACGAGACGGTGACCGCGGGCGCGGCGGCGGTGGCCACCGACGAACGCCCGGGGCTGCGGTCCCGCTTCGGCCTGGCCCGGGACTGAGGGCCCCGCCGCGACGGCCCCGAAGCCGTCGCGGCCGGGCGCGCGGCACCCCGCGCCCCTGACGGGGCGCTCGCGCGGACGCTTCCTATAGCGTTCCGCCCGTGACCGCAACACTCATCTGGACGCTCTGGATCCTCGCCGCGCTCGTGGTGGTCGGCCTCTACTTGAGCTGGACCGCGGGGCGGCTCGACCGGCTGCACGCGCGCATCGACGCGGCCCGCGCCGCCCTCGACGCCCAGCTGCTGCGGCGCGCGTCCGTCGCCCAGGAGCTGGCGACCTCCGGGGTGCTCGACCCGGCCGCGTCGATCGTGCTGTACGAGGCCGCGCACGCGGCCCGGCAGTCCGAGGAGGACCAGCGCGAGGTCGCCGAGAGCGACCTGAGCCAGGCCCTGCGGGCGGTCTTCGAACATCCCCAGCAGGTCGAGGAGGTCCGCGCGGCCCCCGGCGGCGAGGCCGCGACCAGCGAACTGGCCGAGGCCGTGCGCCGGGTCCCGATGGCCCGCCGCTTCCACAACGACGCCGTCGGCGCGGCCCGCCGGCTGCGCGAGCACCGCAAGGTCCGCTGGTTCCGGCTGGCCGGCCACGCCCCGTTCCCGATGGCCTTCGAGATGGACGACGAACCGCCCGTGGCGCTGGCCGACCGCGGCACCGGAGCGGCCGCCTGACCTGCGGCGAACCGGCCCCACAAGGCCAAAAGGATCCACCGGCTTGCCATTGGCCCTTGCTGTGGACTGGTCCGCTCGCGTTTCCTCGGTGTTCGCAGAAACCCTCTTTCAGCAAGTGAGGTCACCCGTGTCCACCACTGACAACCAGGCTCCCGAGACCGGCACCGCCCGCGTGAAGCGCGGCATGGCCGAACAGCTCAAGGGCGGCGTGATCATGGACGTCGTCACGCCGGAGCAGGCGAAGATCGCCGAGGACGCGGGCGCCGTCGCCGTCATGGCGCTGGAGCGGGTCCCGGCCGACATCCGCAAGGACGGCGGAGTGGCCCGGATGTCCGACCCGGACATGATCGAGGGCATCATCGAGGCCGTCTCCATCCCGGTCATGGCCAAGTCCCGGATCGGCCACTTCGTCGAGGCCCAGGTCCTCCAGTCGCTCGGCGTCGACTACATCGACGAGTCCGAGGTCCTCACCCCGGCCGACGAGGTCAACCACTCCGACAAGTGGGCCTTCACCACGCCGTTCGTCTGCGGCGCCACCAACCTCGGCGAGGCCCTGCGCCGCATCGCCGAGGGCGCGGCCATGATCCGCTCCAAGGGCGAGGCCGGCACCGGCAACGTCGTCGAGGCCGTCCGCCACCTGCGCCAGATCAAGGGCGAGATCGCCAAGCTGCGCGGCTGCGACAACAACGAGATCTACGCCGCCGCCAAGGAGCTGCGCGCCCCGTTCGAGCTGGTCAAGGAGGTCGCCGAGCTGGGCAAGCTGCCGGTCGTGCTGTTCTCCGCCGGTGGTGTCGCCACCCCGGCCGACGCCGCCCTGATGCGCCAGCTCGGCGCCGAGGGCGTCTTCGTCGGCTCCGGCATCTTCAAGTCCGGCGACCCGGCCAAGCGCGCCGCCGCCATCGTCAAGGCGACCACCTTCTACGACGACCCGAAGATCATCGCGGACGCGTCCCGCAACCTCGGCGAGGCCATGGTCGGCATCAACTGCGACACCCTCCCCGAGACCGAGCGCTACGCGAACCGGGGCTGGTGATGACCACTCCGGTGGTCGGAGTGCTCGCGCTCCAGGGCGACGTACGGGAACACCTCGTCGCCCTGGCCGCGGCCGACGCCGTGGGCCGCCCGGTCCGCCGTCCCGAGGAGCTCGCCGAGGTGGACGGCCTGGTCGTGCCGGGCGGCGAGTCCACCACCATCTCCAAGCTCGCCGTCCTGTTCGGCGTGATGGAACCCCTCCGCGCGCGCGTGCGGGACGGCATGCCCGTCTACGGCACCTGCGCGGGCATGATCATGCTCGCCGACAAGATCCTCGACCCGCGCTCGGGCCAGGAGACGATCGGCGGCATCGACATGATCGTGCGCCGCAACGCCTTCGGACGGCAGAACGAGTCCTTCGAGGCCGCGGTCGCCGTCGAGGGCGTGCCGGGCGATCCCGTGGAGGGCGTGTTCATCCGCGCGCCCTGGGTCGAGTCGGTCGGTGCCGCGGCCGAGGTCCTCGCCGAGCACGACGGCCACATCGTGGCGGTCCGCCAGGGCAACGCTCTGGCCACGTCGTTCCACCCGGAACTGACCGGCGACCACCGCGTTCACTCCCTCTTCGTCGACATGGTGCACGCGTACCGGACGGCGCGGTCCTAGTAGGATCTCTGGCGTTCGTTGTTTGGATGGGTTACGCGAAGGAGACAGGCAGATGTCCGGCCACTCTAAATGGGCTACGACGAAGCACAAGAAGGCCGTGATCGACGCCAAGCGCGGCAAGCTCTTCGCGAAGCTGATCAAGAACATCGAGGTCGCGGCCCGGATGGGCGGCGTCGACATCGAGGGCAACCCGACTCTCTACGACGCCATCCAGAAGGCGAAGAAGCAGTCGGTCCCGAACAAGAACATCGACTCCGCGGTCAAGCGCGGCGGCGGCCTGGAGGCCGGCGGCGCCGACTACGAGACGATCATGTACGAGGGTTACGGCCCGAACGGCGTCGCGGTGCTCATCGAGTGCCTCACCGACAACCGCAACCGCGCGGCCTCCGACGTCCGCGTCGCCATGACCCGCAACGGCGGCTCCATGGCCGACCCGGGCTCGGTGTCGTACCTCTTCAACCGCAAGGGCGTCGTGATCGTCCCCAAGGGCGAGCTGTCCGAGGACGACGTCCTGGGCGCCGTCCTGGACGCGGGTGCCGAGGAGGTCAACGACCTCGGCGAGTCCTTCGAGGTGCTCAGCGAGGCCACCGACATGGTCGCCGTGCGCACCGCCCTCCAGGACGCCGGCATCGACTACGACTCGGCCGAGGCCAACTTCGTCCCGACCATGCAGATCGAACTGGACGAGGAGGGCGCCCGGAAGATCTTCAAGCTGATCGACGCCCTCGAGGACAGCGACGACGTGCAGAACGTCTTCGCCAACTTCGACGTCAGCGACGAGGTCATGGAGAAGGTCGACGCGTAACGCCGCCGCGGGCTGAACCGGCCGAACGGGCCGACGGGACACACCCGTCGGCCCGTCGTCATGCCGGCCGTTGTCGGTGGCACCCGCTAGCCTGCACAAACAGGTGACCGAAGGGAGGGGCGCGGTGCGCGTATTGGGGGTGGACCCCGGACTGACCCGATGCGGTGTCGGGGTCGTCGAAGGCGTCGCCGGACGGCCGCTCACCATGATCGGCGTGGGAGTCGTCCGCACGCCCGCGGACGCGGAACTCGGCCATCGCCTCGTCGCCGTCGAGCAGGGCATCGAGCGGTGGCTGGACGAACACCGGCCCGAATTCGTCGCCGTGGAACGGGTGTTCAGCCAGCACAACGTCCGGACCGTGATGGGCACCGCCCAGGCCAGCGCCGTCGCCATGCTGTGCGCCGCCCGCCGGGGCATCCCGGTCGCCCTGCACACCCCGAGCGAGGTCAAGGCCGCCGTCACCGGCTCGGGGCGCGCCGACAAGGCCCAGGTCGGCGCCATGGTCACCCGGCTGCTGCGACTGGACGCCCCGCCCAAGCCGGCCGACGCCGCCGACGCCCTCGCGCTCGCCATCTGCCACATCTGGCGCGCCCCCGCCCAGAACCGACTCCAGCAGGCCGTCGCCCTGCACGCAGCCAACGCAACGAAAGGCCGTACGGCATGATCGCCTTCGTGAGCGGCCCGGTCGCCGCCCTCGCCCCGGACTCCGCGGTCGTCGAGGTGGGCGGGATCGGCCTCGCGGTCCAGTGCACGCCGAACACCCTGTCCGGACTGCGCACCGGCCGGCAGGCCCGGCTCGCCACCTCCCTCGTCGTACGGGAGGACTCGCTCACGCTGTACGGCTTCGCCGACGACGACGAGCGCCAGACCTTCGAACTCCTGCAGACCGCGAGCGGGGTCGGCCCCCGGCTCGCGCAGGCCATGCTCGCGGTGCACAGCCCCGACGCCCTGCGCCGGGCCGTCGCCACCGGCGACGAGAAGGCACTCACCGCCGTCCCCGGGATCGGCAAGAAGGGCGCCCAGAAGCTGCTCCTGGAGCTGAAGGACCGGCTCGGCGAACCCCTCGGCACCCCCGCGATCGGCTCGCCCGTCAGCCAGGGCTGGCGCGACCAGCTGCACGCCGCGCTGATCGGCCTCGGCTACGCGACCCGGGAGGCCGAGGAGGCCGTCACCGCCGTCGCCCCGCAGGCCGAGGCCGCCGCCGGCACCCCGCAGGTGGGCCAGCTCCTCAAGGCGGCCCTGCAGACCCTCAACCGCGCCCGCTGACCCCACCACCGCTGAGGCACATCACTTATGAACTGGGACGACACGACCGACACCGGCGCCGACGCGGAGCGGCTGGTGGGCGCCGTCGCCGACCGGGAGGACCAGGCCGTCGAGGCCGCCCTGCGCCCCAAGGACCTCGGCGAGTTCATCGGCCAGGAGAAGGTCCGCGAGCAGCTCGACCTGGTCCTGCGGGCCGCACGCGCGCGCGGTGCCACAGCCGACCACGTGCTGCTCTCCGGCGCCCCCGGCCTGGGCAAGACCACCCTCTCGATGATCATCGCGGCCGAGATGGGCGCCCCGATCCGCATCACCTCGGGCCCCGCCATCCAGCACGCCGGTGACCTCGCCGCGATCCTCTCCTCCCTCCAGGAGGGCGAGGTCCTCTTCCTCGACGAGATCCACCGCATGTCCCGGCCCGCCGAGGAGATGCTGTACATGGCGATGGAGGACTTCCGGGTCGACGTCATCGTCGGCAAGGGGCCGGGCGCCACCGCCATCCCCCTGGAGCTCCCTCCGTTCACCCTGGTCGGCGCCACCACGCGCGCGGGCCTGCTGCCCCCGCCGCTGCGCGACCGCTTCGGCTTCACCGCGCACATGGAGTTCTACGAGCCGCGGGAACTGGAACGGGTGGTGCACCGCTCGGCGAATCTGCTCGACGTCGAGATCGACCCCGCGGGAGCCGCCGAGATCGCCGGCCGCTCCCGCGGCACGCCCCGGATCGCCAACCGCCTGCTGCGCCGCGTCCGCGACTACGCGCAGGTCAAGGCCGACGGGCTGATCACCCGCGAGATCGCGCACGCGGCCCTGGCCGTCTACGAGGTGGACGAGCGCGGCCTCGACCGGCTGGACCGCGCGGTGCTGGAGGCCCTGCTCAAACTGTTCGGCGGCGGTCCGGTCGGCCTGTCCACGCTGGCCGTCGCGGTGGGGGAGGAGCGGGAGACGGTCGAGGAGGTCGCCGAGCCCTTCCTGGTCCGCGAGGGCCTGCTCGCCCGCACCCCGCGCGGCCGCGTCGCCACCCCCGCGGCCTGGTCCCACCTGGGCCTGACGCCTCCCCGCGGCACGGGACCCGGCCAGCAGGACCTGTTCGGCGCCTGAGGGGCGGGGCCGGGGCCGGACGCGTCTCGCCCCGGATCCCGGCGCCGGATCGTGTCCGGTTCCCGATCCCGGCGCCGGACGTGGAGCGCCCGGTCTGCGGGTCCCCGGCGGGATGTGTCCCGTCTCTCCCTTACCTCCGGCCCCCGGTATTCGGCCGTCGCCCCGCGGGTCCCGTGGGCAGCCGTGATCTCTTCGTGACGGCGGGGCATTGGCGGGTGCAGGAACCCAGGTGCCATGCTGAGCGTTGTTCCATGCGCGCGGACTCGCTTAGACTCCGCCGATGCTGCCTTTGCGGGCGGCGCCGACCCACACCCCCATCATCCAGGCCGCTCACCGCCGCGGCTGCGCGAAGGAAATTCCGTCTCGTGAATACCTTGCCTCTTCTCTTCTTCGTCGTCCTTATCGCAGCCATGTTCCTGATGACGCGTTCCAACAGGAAGCGCCAGCAGCAGGCGAACCAGATGCGGAATGAGATCCAGCCCGGCAGTGGCATCCGCACCATCGGGGGCATGTACGCGACGGTCAAGGAGGTCCACGAGGACACGGTCCTCGTCGATGCCGGTCCGGGCGTCGACCTCCTCTTCGCGAAGAACGCGATCGGCGCCGTGCTCACGGACGACGAGTACAACCGCATCGTGCACGGCATCGAGCACGACCTGAAGTCGGACACCGCCATCGTTCCGGACGACGCCTCCGCCCTCACCGAGACCGACGACGAGCCCGCCGGCGCTGCCGCCGCCTCCGGCGACAAGGCCGTCGACTTCGGCAAGAAGGACGTGGCCGAGGACAAGGCCGACGAGAAGGCCGAGGGCACGGTGGAGGACAAGGCCGAGGAGGCGAAGCCCTCCGAGGCGAAGGCCGACGAAGAGCCGAAGAAGACCGAGGGCGACTCCGACGCGAAGTAGCCGTGTCCCGGGGAGGACGGCCCGCCTCAGGCATGCCGTCCGCACCCCGGGAGCGTCTGTTTCCCGCACGGGATCCCGACACCATGTCATGGCCGACCGCACCGACCAGGCGCGCGGCGGCCCGAGAGGGAGTACGAGAAGGTGGCAGCACCTAAGAGGGGCCGGAGCGCGAGCGCCCAGAGCAAGCCAGGGCGCTCGCTGGCCTTGATCCTGATCGCCATCGTGGCGCTCACCGGAGGGATGTTCGCCTCGGGGCACACCACTCCGCGTCTCGGTATCGACCTTGCGGGCGGTACGAGCATCACGCTGCAGGCGAAGGCGGACCAGGGGTCCGCGATCAACAAGGCCAACATGGACACCGCGGTCGAGATCATGAACCGCCGTGTCAACGGCCTCGGTGTCTCCGAGGCGGAGGTACAGACCCAGGGGACGAGCAACATCATCGTCAACATCCCCAAGGGCACCAACTCCGAGGAGGCGCGTCAGCAGGTCGGCACCACCGCGAAGCTGTACTTCCGTCCGGTCCTGGCCAGTGAGGCCAGCGCCGGTGCCACGCCGAGCACCTCCCCGAGCGCGTCCTCCAGCGGCAGCTCCAGCCCCTCCTCGAGCCCGAGCCCGTCGAGCAGCGCCTCGTCGTCCGAGAAGGCGACCGGGTCGTCCTCCTCGCCGTCGTCGTCCGCCACCTCCCAGGGCCGCGCCGTCACGGACGCGCTGAAGGCCGACTCCACGCCGTCCTCCTCGGCGTCCCCGAGCTCCTCCTCCAGCCCCTCCGCCTCCTCCTCGGCCGACGCGGCCGCCTCCGCGGAGGCCACTAAGCTGCAGGCCGAGTACGCGGCGCTGGACTGCTCCAAGGACGCCCAGCGCGCCAAGGCCGGCAAGTCCGCCAAGCCCACCGACTCGACGGTGGCCTGCGGCAAGGTCTCCGGCGTCTGGTACAAGTACGTGCTCGGCCCGGCCGCCGTCGACGGCACCGAGGTCAAGAAGGCCCAGGCCGTCTTCGACACGCAGGGTGCCTCCGGCTGGCAGGTCCAGATGAACTTCAACTCCAGCGGAGCCAAGAAGTTCGCCGACGTCACCGCCTCCCTCGCCAAGAACCAGCAGCCGCAGAACGAGTTCGGCATCGTTCTCGACGGCGAGGTCGTCTCCAGCCCGTACGTGAGCCAGTCCATCACCGGCGGCCAGGCGGAGATCTCCGGCAGCTTCAAGCAGGAAGAGGCGCAGAGCCTCGCCAACATGCTGTCCTACGGCGCGCTCCCGCTGTCCTTCCGGGAGGAGAGCGTCACCACCGTCACCGCCGCGCTCGGCGGCGAGCAGCTGCACGCCGGTCTGCTGGCCGGCGCCATCGGCCTCGCCCTCGTCGTGATCTACCTGGTGGTCTACTACCGCGGCCTGTCGCTGGTCGCGATGGCCTCGCTGCTGGTCTCCGCGATCCTGACCTACGTCATCATGGCGCTGCTCGGCCCGGCCATCGGCTTCGCGCTGAACCTGCCGGCCGTCTGCGGTGCGATCGTCGCGATCGGTATCACAGCGGACTCGTTCATCGTGTTCTTCGAACGCATAAGGGACGAGATCCGCGAGGGCCGCTCCCTGCGCCCCGCCGTCGAGCGGGCCTGGCCGCGCGCCCGGCGCACCATCCTGGTCTCCGACTTCGTGTCGTTCCTGGCCGCCGCCGTGCTGTTCATCGTGACCGTCGGCAAGGTCCAGGGCTTCGCGTTCACCCTCGGTCTGACCACCGTCCTCGACGTGGTCGTCGTCTTCTTCTTCACCAAGCCGCTGATGACGATCCTCGCCCGGCGTAAGTTCTTCGCGAACGGCCACAAGTGGTCGGGGCTCGACCCGAAGGGGCTGGGCGCCAAGCCTCCGCTGCGCCGCACCCGCCGTCCCGCCGGTCCCGTCGCCGGCCCTGTCGACCCGAAGGAAGCGTGAGCGATGTCGAAACTCGGCAGCCTCGGCGCCCGACTGCACCGCGGCGAGATCAGCTACGACTTCGTCGGCAAGCGCAAGATCTGGTACGGCGTCTCCATCCTGATCACCATCACGGCCATCGTCGGCCTGGCGGTGCGCGGCCTGAACATGGGCATCGACTTCCAGGGCGGTGCCGTCTTCACCACCCCGAAGACCAGCGTCTCGGTCTCCCAGGCGGAGACCTACGCCTCCCAGGCCGCCGGCCACGAGGCGGTCGTCCAGAAGCTCGGCTCCGGCGGTCTGCGCATCCAGATCGCGGGCATGGACACCGAGAAGTCGGACGCCACCAAGGCCCAGCTGGCCAAGGACATGAAGCTCAACCCCGAGTCGATCGCGGCCGACCTGGTCGGCCCCAGCTGGGGTGACCAGATCGCCAACAAGGCCTGGGAAGGCCTCGCCATCTTCATGGTGCTCGTGGTGATCTATCTGGCGATCGCGTTCGAGTGGCGGATGGCGATCGCGGCCCTGGTCGCGCTGATCCACGACATCACGATCACGACCGGCATCTACGCCCTGGTCGGCTTCGAGGTCACGCCCGGCACGATCATCGGTCTGCTGACGATCCTCGGTTACTCGCTCTACGACACGGTCGTCGTCTTCGACAGCCTCAAGGAGCAGACGAAGGACATCACCAAGCAGACCCGCTTCACCTACAGCGACATCGCCAACCAGTCGATCAACGGCACCCTGGTCCGTTCGATCAACACCACGGTGGTCGCACTGCTGCCGGTCGCGGGCCTGCTGTTCATCGGTGGCGGCTTCCTCGGCGCGGGCACGCTCAACGACATCTCGCTGTCGCTGTTCGTCGGTCTGGCCGCCGGTGCCTACTCGTCGATCTTCATCGCCACGCCGCTGGTCGCCGACCTCAAGGAGGCCGAGCCGCAGATGAAGGCGCTGCGCAAGCGCGTCCTCGCCAAGCGCGCCCAGGCCGCCGCAGAGGAGGAGATGGCCGACGCCCGGGTCGGCGGCCCGGACGGACCCGACGACTCCGCGCCGGCCGTCGTCGGCCCGCGCAACCAGCCGGCGTCCCGCAACCGGGGCGGCCGCGGCCGTCCTTCGGGGAAGCGCCGATGACGGACATCGAGGAGCTGCTGCTCAGCCGCATCCGGGACGTCGCGGACTACCCGGAGCCGGGCGTGATGTTCAAGGACATCACCCCGCTCCTGGCGGACCCGGCCGCGTTCACCGCGCTCACCGACGCCCTCGCGGAGATCGCCGGCCGCACCGGTGCCACGAAGATCGTCGGCCTGGAGGCCCGGGGCTTCATCCTGGGCGCGCCGGTCGCCGTCCGGGCCGGCCTCGGCTTCATCCCGGTCCGCAAGGCGGGCAAGCTCCCCGGAGCCACCCTGAGCCAGACCTACGACCTGGAGTACGGCTCGGCCGAGATCGAGGTGCACGCCGAGGACATCGGCACGCGCGACCGGATCCTGATCGTCGACGACGTGCTCGCCACCGGTGGCACCGCCGAGGCCTCGATCCGGCTGATCCACCGCGCCGGCGCCGAGGTCGCGGGTGTCGCGGTCCTGATGGAGCTGGGCTTCCTGTCCGGCCGAGCCCGCCTGGAGCCGGCCCTGGACGGAGCGCCGCTGGAGGCACTCCTCCAGGTCTGAGCGTCGTACTACTGATCGAACGGCCGTCCCTTCGGGGCGGCCGTTCGTCCGTCTCCCCGGCCCTCGCAACCCTCAGGACACCCGCGCGGAATCCCTCGGTGGCCTCGCGTGTTACTCCCGTATACATTCCTCGGTTCCGCCTGAAGGCGATGACCTGGCCCAGGATCGCTACCATGGGCACTCCGGAGCCTGACCGGGGGACCCGGATCGCGCACGAGGAGTCCTCTTGCCAGACGAGGCCCAGCCACTGACCGCCGCCAAGCCCGAGCCCGCCTCGGCGCCCGCGGCGAAGCCCGCGTCGAACGTGTCGCAGACCAAGAACGACACCCGTGGGCCGGTCGAGCACGCCCAGTCCGCGCCCGCCGAGAAGTCGGCCGAGACCTCGCGCCCCAAACCGGCCCCGGCCGAGCGTTCCACGACCCGGCCCAACACCGGCCAGCCCGCGCGCACCGGCTCCTCCAACCGCGTCCGCGCCCGACTGGCCCGGCTCGGCGTGCAGCGCGCCAACCCGTACAACCCGGTCCTGGAGCCGCTGCTGCGCATAGTCCGCAGCAACGACCCCAAGATCGAGAACGCCACCCTGCGCCAGATCGAGCGGGCCTACCAGGTCGCCGAGCGCTGGCACCGCGGCCAGAAGCGCAAGAGCGGCGACCCGTACATCACCCACCCGCTCGCGGTGACCACGATCCTCGCCGAGCTGGGCATGGACCCGGCGACCCTGATGGCCGGGCTGCTGCACGACACCGTCGAGGACACCGAGTACGGCCTGGAGGACCTGCGCCGCGACTTCGGCGACGTCGTCACGCTGCTCGTCGACGGCGTGACCAAGCTGGACAAGGTCAAGTTCGGCGAGGCCGCGCAGGCCGAGACCGTGCGCAAGATGGTCGTCGCCATGGCCAAGGACCCGCGCGTCCTGGTCATCAAGCTCGCCGACCGCCTGCACAACATGCGCACCATGCGCTACCTCAAGCGCGAGAAGCAGGAGAAGAAGGCGCGCGAGACCCTGGAGATCTACGCGCCGCTCGCCCACCGCCTGGGCATGAACACCATCAAGTGGGAGCTGGAGGACCTCGCGTTCGCGATCCTCTACCCCAAGATGTACGACGAGATCGTCCGGCTGGTGGCCGAGCGGGCGCCCAAGCGCGACGAGTACCTGGCCATAGTGACCGACGAGGTCCAGGCCGACCTGCGGGCCGCCCGCATCAAGGCGACCGTCACCGGCCGCCCGAAGCACTACTACAGCGTCTACCAGAAGATGATCGTCCGCGGCCGGGACTTCGCGGAGATCTACGACCTGGTGGGCATCCGCGTCCTGGTGGACACCGTCCGCGACTGCTACGCGGCCCTGGGCACCGTCCACGCGCGCTGGAACCCGGTTCCGGGGCGCTTCAAGGACTACATCGCGATGCCCAAGTTCAACATGTACCAGTCGCTGCACACGACGGTCATCGGCCCCAACGGCAAGCCGGTCGAACTCCAGATCCGCACGTTCGACATGCACCGCCGCGCCGAGTACGGCATCGCCGCGCACTGGAAGTACAAGCAGGAGGCCGTCGCCGGCGCCTCCAAGGTCCGCACCGACGTGCCGAAGTCGTCCGGCAAGGGCAAGGACGACCACCTCAACGACATGGCGTGGCTGCGGCAGTTGCTGGACTGGCAGAAGGAGACCGAGGACCCCAGCGAGTTCCTGGAGTCCCTGCGCTTCGACCTGTCCCGCAACGAGGTCTTCGTCTTCACCCCCAAGGGCGACGTCATAGCGCTGCCCGCCGGAGCCACCCCGGTCGACTTCGCGTACGCCGTGCACACCGAGGTCGGCCACCGCACGATAGGCGCCCGCGTCAACGGCCGTCTGGTCCCGCTCGAATCCACCCTGGACAACGGCGACCTGGTCGAGGTCTTCACCTCCAAGGCACCCGGCGCCGGCCCCTCCCGGGACTGGCTCGGCTTCGTCAAGTCGCCGCGGGCCCGCAACAAGATCCGCGCCTGGTTCTCCAAGGAGCGCCGGGACGAGGCGATCGAGCAGGGCAAGGACGCCATCGTCCGCGCGATGCGCAAGCAGAACCTGCCGATCCAGCGCATCCTCACCGGCGACTCGCTGGTCACGCTCGCGCACGAGATGCGCTATCCGGACATCTCCTCGCTGTACGCGGCGATCGGCGAGGGCCACGTGGCCGCGCAGAACGTCGTGCAGAAGCTGGTGCAGGCACTCGGCGGCGAGGAGGCGGCCACCGAGGAGATCGACGAGGCCGTACCGCCGTCCCGCACCCGCGGCCGCAAGCGGCGCAGCAACCAGGACCCCGGCGTGGTCGTGAAGGGCGTCGACGACGTCTGGGTCAAGCTGGCCCGCTGCTGCACGCCGGTGCCCGGCGACCCGATCATCGGGTTCGTCACCCGCGGCAGCGGCGTATCGGTTCACCGCAGCGACTGCGTCAACGTGGAGTCGCTGTCCCGGGAGCCCGAACGCATCCTCGACGTCGAATGGGCGCCCACCCAGTCCTCGGTCTTCCTGGTCGCCATCCAGGTCGAGGCGCTGGACCGATCCCGGCTCCTGTCGGACGTCACCCGCGTCCTGTCCGACCAGCACGTCAACATCCTGTCCGCGGCCGTCCAGACGTCCCGCGACCGGGTGGCCACCTCGCGGTTCACCTTCGAGATGGGCGACCCCAAGCACCTGGGCCACGTCCTGAAGGCCGTACGCGGCGTGGAGGGCGTCTACGACGTCTACCGGGTCACGTCGGCCCGCAACCGCTCCTAGCGGCGCCGCATACGACGAGAGGGGCCCCGTACACGGCGTACGGGGCCCCTCTCGTCTACCGTCCTGCGTCAGCCGCCGAACTCCTGGAGGCCCTTGAGAGCCTGGTCCAGGAGCGCCTGGCGGCCCTCCAGCTCACGCTCCAGCTTCTCCGCCTTCGACGCGTTGCCCTGCGCGCGGGCCTGGTCGATCTGCGACCGCAGCTTGTCCACGGCTGCCTGCAGCTGGCCGGTCAGACCCGCGGCACGCGCACGCGCCTCCGGGTTGGTCCGCCGCCACTCGGCCTCCTCGGCCTCCTGGATGGCCCGGTCGACCGTGTGCATCCGGCCCTCGACCTTCGGACGCGCGTCGCGCGGCACGTGGCCGATGGCCTCCCAGCGCTCGTTGATCGAGCGGAAGGAGGACCGCGCGGACTTCAGGTCCGTGATCGGCAGGAGCCGTTCGGCCTCGACGGCCAGCTCCTCCTTCAGCTTCAGGTTCTCGGTCTGCTCCGCGTCCCGCTCGGCGAAGGCGGACCCGCGGGCCGCGAAGAACACGTCCTGGGCGCCGCGGAAGCGGTTCCACAGGTCGTCCTCGTGCTCGCGCTGGGCACGGCCCGCGGCCTTCCACTCCGTCATCAGCTCGCGGTAGCGCGCGGCCGTCGGACCCCAGTCCGTCGAGGCCGAGAGCGACTCGGCCTCGGCGACCAGCTTCTCCTTGGCCTTGCGGGCGTCCTCGCGCTGCGCGTCGAGCTGCGCGAAGTGCGCCTTGCGGCGCTTGGAGAACGCCGACCTGGCGTGCGAGAAGCGGTGCCACAGCTCGTCGTCCGACTTGCGGTCCAGACGCGGCAGGCCCTTCCAGGTGTCCACCAGCGCGCGCAGCCGCTCACCGGCCGACCGCCACTGGTCGGACTGGGCCAGCTGCTCCGCCTCGACGACCAGGTCCTCCTTGGCCTTGCGGGCCTCGTCGGACTGCTTGGCGCGCTGCGCCCGGCGCTCCTCGCGACGCGACTCCACGGTCTTCACCAGCTCGTCGAGCCGGTCCCGCAGCGCCTGCAGGTCACCGACCGCGTGGTGCGCCTCCACCTGCTCGCGCAGGTGGTCGATGGCGACCTGGGCGTCCTTGGCGGACAGGTCGGTGGTGCGCACTCGCTTCTCGAGGAGGCCGATCTCGACAACCAGGCCCTCGTACTTGCGCTCGAAGTAGGCCAGCGCCTCGTCAGGGGAGCCGGCCTGCCAGGAACCGACGACCTGCTCGCCGTCGGCCGTACGCACGTACACGGTCCCCGTCTCGTCGACGCGGCCCCACGGGTCGCTGCTCACAGCGCCTCCTCCACATGATGCCCGCGAGGGGCCTCAGCGCCCCCGGGCATCGTCCACAGTTTCGTCACGGCCAACATAGGCGACCGGCGGGTTGCCTGTCCGCATCCCGCGCGACCGAAATTACGCAGTTGGACCTCAGGATTTCGTGACTGTCGCCTTGTTGATGACGACCGTCGCGTTCGGGGCCCCGTCACCGGCTCCGGTGCTCTCACCGGCCGCCGCGATCTTCTTCAGGACCTTGAGTCCGGCGGCGTCCACGGTGCCGAACGGGGTGTAGCTGGGCGGCAACTGGCTGTCCTGGTAGACCAGGAAGAACTGGCTGCCGCCGGTGTGCTTCTGACCGGTGTTGGCCATCGCGATCGTGCCCGCCGGGTAGACACCGCCCTTCAGGCTTTTGTCCTTCAGGTTCTCGTCGGGGATCGTGTAGCCGGGACCGCCGCTTCCGGTGCCCGTCGGGTCGCCGCACTGCAGCACGTAGATGCCGTTGGTGGTGAGCCGGTGGCACTTGGTGTGGTCGAAGTAGCCCTTCGACGCGAGGAAGTCGAACGAGTTCACCGTGTGCGGGGCGGCCGACGTCTTGAGCGCGATGCCGATGTCACCGCACGTCGTCGCCAGCTTCATGGTGTAGTCGGCCGACGTGTCGATCGACATCGCCGGCTCCTTCTTCCAGCTGAGTTTCTCCACCTTGCCGGCGGCGGGCTTCTCGCACGGGTCCGCCGCCTTGCTCGGGCTGGGCGCGGCGCTCGGCGTCGTGTCCGAGCTGGCGTTCGCCTTGTCGTCGTTCTTCAGCACGCCGGTCGTGTACAGGGCGACGCTGCCGATCACGATCACGCCGAGCACGGACGCGATCACCGAATTGCGCATGCGTGACTTGCGACGCGCGCTGGTGCGCCGCTGCTGCTGCCGCAAGAACTTCTCCCGGGCGAGCTGACGCCGCCGCTGCTCCTGGCTGACCACCGGGTTCTCTCCTCATGCGTGTCGTATGTCGACCGGTACGCGTGCGTCCTGTGCGCTGTGTGAGCCGACCACTGCGTGTAGCCCCGTACCGTATATGGGTTCGCTGAGGAAACGGCAGCGCCGGTAGGCTCTGCACCACAGCTTGTAGCCAGCCGAATCGACACAACGAAGGACGATCGTGCTCATTGCCGGGTTCCCCGCCGGGGCCTGGGGGACGAACTGTTATCTCGTCGCCCCCGCCGCCGGTGCGGAGTGCGTGATCATCGACCCCGGCCACCAGGCCGCCGAGGGCGTCGAGGAAGCACTGAGGAAGCATCGCCTCAAGCCCGTCGCCGTCGTCCTCACCCACGGCCACATCGACCACGTGGCCTCGGTCGTCCCCGTGTGCGGCGCCCACGACGTGCCGGCCTGGATCCACCCCGAGGACCGGTACATGATGAGCGACCCCGAGAAGGCGCTCGGCCGGTCCATCGGCATGCCGCTGATGGGCGAGCTGACGGTGGGGGAGCCCGACGACGTCCGCGAACTGACCGACGGCGCCCGGCTGGAGCTGGCCGGTCTTGAGTTCTCCGTCGCGCACGCACCGGGCCATACCAAGGGGTCGGTGACCTTCCAGATGCCGGAGACGGCCGACATCCCGTCGGTCTTCTTCTCGGGCGATCTGCTCTTCGCCGGCTCCATCGGACGCACGGACCTGCCGGGCGGCTCCATGGACGACATGCTGGCCTCACTGGCCCGGGTCTGCCTGCCGCTCGACGACTCCACCGTGGTGCTGTCCGGCCACGGCCCCCAGACGACCATCGGCCAGGAGCGCGCCGCCAACGCCTATCTGCGGCAGGTGGCCGCCGGCCAGGGAGCGCACGCCGACGCTCCCCGACGAGGAATGTGACGAGAACTTCCGTGAGCACCTTCCAGGCCCCCAAGGGCACCTACGACCTGATCCCGCCGGACAGCGCCAAGTACCTGGCCGTCCGCGAGGCGATCGCCGCGCCGCTGCGCAACTCCGGCTACGGCTACATCGAGACCCCGGGTTTCGAGAACGTCGAGCTGTTCGCGCGCGGTGTCGGCGAGTCCACCGACATCGTCACCAAGGAGATGTACGCCTTCGAGACGAAGGGCGGCGACAAGCTGGCCCTGCGTCCCGAGGGCACCGCGTCCGTCCTGCGCGCGGCCCTGGAGGCGAACCTCCACAAGACGGGCAACCTGCCGGTCAAGCTCTGGTACTCCGGCTCGTACTACCGCTACGAGCGCCCGCAGAAGGGCCGTTACCGCCACTTCTCGCAGGTCGGTGCCGAGGCGATCGGCGCGGAGGACCCGGCGCTCGACGCCGAGCTGATCATCCTGGCCGACCAGGCGTACCGCTCGCTGGGCCTGCGCGACTTCCGCATCCTGCTGAACAGCCTGGGCGACCAGGAGTGCCGTCCGGTGTACCGGGCCGCGCTCCAGGACTTCCTGCGCGGCCTCGACCTCGACGAGGACACCCTGCGCCGCGCGGAGATCAACCCGCTCCGCGTCCTGGACGACAAACGGGAGTCGGTGCAGAAGCAGTTGGGCGACGCCCCGCTGCTCCGTGACTACCTCTGCGACGCCTGCAAGGCGTACCACGAGGAGGTCCGCGAGCTGATCACGGCCGCGGGCGTCGTCTTCGAGGACGACCCGAAGCTGGTCCGCGGCCTGGACTACTACACGCGGACGACCTTCGAGTTCGTCCACGACGGCCTGGGCTCGCAGTCCGCGGTGGGCGGCGGCGGGCGCTACGACGGCCTCTCCGAGATGATCGGCGGCCCCGCGCTGCCGTCGGTGGGCTGGGCGCTCGGTGTCGACCGCACGGTCCTGGCCCTGGAGGCCGAGGGCGTCGCGCTGGACCTGCCCTCCGCCACCAGCGTCTTCGCGGTGCCGCTCGGCGAGGAGGCGCGCCGGATCCTGTTCGCCAAGGTCACCGAGTTGCGCCGGGCGGGCGTCGCGGCGGACTTCTCCTACGGCGGCAAGGGCCTCAAGGGCGCGATGAAGAACGCCAACCGCAGCGGGGCCCGCTACACGATCGTCGCCGGCGAGCGCGACCTCGCCGAGGGCGTCGTCCAGCTCAAGGACATGGAGTCCGGCGAGCAGACGTCGATCGGCGTGAACGAGATCGTGGCGGAGCTGGAGTCGAGGCTGGGCTGAGCCCGGCGGAGTGAGGGGGCCGGCGCCCCCTCACTCCCGCGGTCCGGCCGCGGGCTGCGGTGCGCGAAGCGGCGGGCCGTCAACCCGGCGGGCGCCGATTCGTCCTGCCGGACGATCCCGATCCGGGACCGCCACGCGCGCGTGCCCGTCGCCGGATCCGTGCCGAGGACCGACACCTCGCCGCCGCCCCGTTCCGGCTCCCCGGGAGGACCTCCACCGTCGTCCTCCTGCCCGCCCCGTCGGGTCCCAGCAGGCCGAACGCCCCGCCGTGCCGGACGCCGAGACCGGTGCCGTCCACCGTCGTCACGACCGCGCACCGCCGGCGCGGCTCCCGGACGTCCACCACGAGATCGCTCGCCTGTTCTGTCATGGCTCAGGCATCGGCCGAAACAGGACCTTCCGTGACGGCCGCGCGTGCGTCCTTATGTCCACCGAACGGTGGACAGGGCGCCTCGTGCGGCACAATGGCCCCTACCCGAAGGAGTTCCAACTCTCAAACAGACGGAATCGGCGTGATGAGCAAGACGACAGTCCACGACGTCTCCACCGAGCCCGGGCCCGAGCACGCCTCCACGGCGCCGCGCACCGAGGGCGGCAGCATCGCCTTCGGGCTGTTGCTGATCATCACCGGCGCGGCCGGCCTGCTGGCCGCCTGGGTCATCACGATCGACAAGTTCAAGCTGCTGGAAGCCAAGGTCGAGGGCAAGACCTTCACCCCCGGATGCAGCCTCAACCCGGTCGTCTCCTGCGGCAGCGTCATGGAGTCCAAGCAGGCCGCCGCCTTCGGCTTCCCGAACCCGATGCTCGGCCTGGTCTGCTACGGCATCGTCGTCTGCGTCGGCATGAGCCTGCTGGCCCGCGCCCGCTTCCCGCGCTGGTACTGGCTGACCTTCAACTTCGGCACCCTCTTCGGCGTCGGGTTCTGCACCTGGCTGCAGTTCCAGTCCCTGTACCGGATCAACGCGCTGTGCCTGTGGTGCTCCCTCGCCTGGGTCGCCACGATCATCATGTTCTGGTACGTGACCTCCTTCAACGTCCGCAAGGGCTTCCTGCCGGCCCCGAACTGGCTCAGGTCCTTCTTCGGCGAGTTCACCTGGGTCCTGCCGGTCCTGCACATCGGCGTCATCGGCATGCTGATCCTGACCCGCTGGTGGGACTTCTGGACCAGCTGACAGCGCGCGCCGCGTTGTCAGTGCCGTGATTTAGGGTTTCAGCGTGGAACCCGACCTGTTCACCGCAGCCGCAGAAGAACGCCAGGAGAAGGATCCGGCCGGCAGCCCCCTGGCGGTGCGGATGCGCCCGCGCACCCTCGACGAGGTGGTGGGCCAGCAGCATCTGCTGAAGCCCGGCTCCCCGCTGCGCAGACTGGTCGGCGAGGGCTCAGGCGGCCCCGCGGGCCCCTCCTCGGTGATCCTCTGGGGCCCGCCCGGCACCGGCAAGACCACCCTCGCCTACGTCGTCTCCAAGGCCACCGACAAGCGGTTCGTGGAACTCTCCGCGATCACCGCGGGCGTCAAGGAGGTCCGCGCGGTCATCGACGGCGCCCGCCGTGCCACCGGCGGGTACGGCAAGGAGACCGTCCTCTTCCTCGACGAGATCCACCGCTTCAGCAAGGCCCAGCAGGACTCCCTGCTCCCGGCCGTCGAGAACCGCTGGGTCACCCTGATCGCGGCGACGACGGAGAACCCGTACTTCTCGGTGATCTCCCCGCTGCTCTCCCGGTCCCTGCTGCTCACCCTCGAACCGCTCACCGACGACGACGTCCGCGGCCTGCTGCGCCGGGCCCTGACCGACGAGCGCGGCCTGAAGGGCTCCGTCGCCCTCCCCGAGGACACCGAGGAGCACCTGCTGCGGATCGCCGGAGGCGACGCCCGCCGGGCCCTGACCGCCCTGGAGGCAGCCGCCGGCGCCGCCCTCGACAAGGGCGCGGCGGAGATCGGCCTGGAGACCCTGGAGGAGGTCGTCGACCGGGCCGCGGTGAAGTACGACCGGGACGGCGACCAGCACTACGACGTCGCCAGCGCCCTCATCAAGTCCATCCGCGGCTCCGACGTCGACGCGGCCCTGCACTACCTGGCCCGGATGATCGAGGCCGGCGAGGACCCCCGGTTCATCGCCCGCCGCCTGATGATCTCCGCCAGCGAGGACATCGGCCTCGCCGATCCGAACGCGCTGCCCCTGGCGGTGGCCGCCGCCCAGGCCGTGGCCATGATCGGCTTCCCCGAGGCCGCCCTCACCCTCAGCCACACCACCATCGCCCTGGCCCTGGCCCCCAAGTCGAACTCCGCGACCACGGCGATCGGCGCCGCCCTGGAGGACGTACGCAAGGGACTGGCCGGACAGGTGCCCGCGCACCTGCGCGACGGCCACTACAAGGGCGCCGCCAAGCTGGGGCACGCCCAGGGGTACGTCTACCCGCACGACGTGCCCGAGGGCATCGCCGAGCAGCAGTACGCCCCGGACCCGATCAAGGACCGCGAGTACTACAGCCCGACCCGGCACGGCACCGAGGCACGGTACGCGGACGCGGTCGAGTGGACCAGGAAGCACCTCGGTCGCAGGCGGTCCTGAGCAGCCTGTAGAATCCTTCGGAGCGCTGAGTCCCGCGCAGTCAGAGCGGGACAGTCGGCCGGAGCCTCCGCAAGGAGGCCCCAGGAGCGTCGCGCACCGTCGAACGGTGTCGCGGGCAGCCCACCACCACTCGCCGTACGGCGGGACCGGTCGGTGGGCCACTCGCGTGCTGCACGTATGTGCCCAGATCAGGGGAGCGGCTGCCCACCAGGCCCGGCAACGGGTCCCGGCGGGTTTCCCCGGCTGCGGATTGCGACCTCCCTCAACCCTGACGAGCCGATATCAGAAGGAAGAAAGAGACAAGTGGCGAACCAGTCCCGCCCCAAGGTCAAGAAGTCGCGTGCCCTCGGCATCGCGCTGACCCCGAAGGCCGTCAAGTACTTCGAGGCCCGCCCCTACCCGCCGGGCGAGCACGGCCGCGGCCGCAAGCAGAACTCGGACTACAAGGTCCGTCTGCTGGAGAAGCAGCGTCTGCGCGCGCAGTACGACGTGTCCGAGCGCCAGCTCGTCCGCGCCTACGAGCGTGCCTCCAAGGTGCAGGGCAAGACCGGTGAGGCCCTGATCATCGAGCTGGAGCGCCGCCTCGACGCGCTGGTCCTGCGTTCGGGCATCGCCCGCACGATCTACCAGGCCCGCCAGATGGTCGTGCACGGCCACATCCAGGTCAACGGTCAGAAGGTCGACAAGCCGTCCTACCGCGTGCGTCCGGACGACGTCGTCCAGGTCCGCGACCGCTCGAAGGACAAGACGCTCTTCCAGATCGCCCGTGAGGGCGGCTTCGCCCCCGACGGCGAGATCCCGCGCTACCTGCAGGTGAACCTCAAGGCCCTGGCGTTCCGCCTGGACCGCGAGCCGAACCGCAAGGAAGTTCCGATCATCTGTGACGAGCAGCTCGTCGTCGAGTACTACGCCCGCTGACCCCAGCTCCGGCGCGGTACTCCAGCGTCAGCCCGCCGTCTCCCCGCCCTTCCGGGTGGGCGAGGCGGCGGGCTTCCGCATACCGGCACCGTCCTCACGGCGCCGTACCGGGCCGCGCGGCGCCGGCAGCGCCTCCAGCGGCCGTTCCCCGGAGCCGTCCAGGGCCCGGGCCACCGCCGCCTCCCCGTCCAGCAGCGCCCCCTGCCGTACGCACTCCGCGTACCGCTCCCCGCCCAGCGCCCGCCTGGCCGTCGCCTCGCACAGCTCGTGCGGGGCGTTGTAGTGGGCGGAGCCGAACAGCGGCAGTCCCACCGACGCCCACATCCGGCCCGCCGCGCCCTGCAGCACCGCGGCCTCCGCCGGATCGCCCTCGGTCGCCGTCACCAGGGCCAGCAGCTCGACCGACAGCACCGAACCCAGCAGGTCGTGGAAGCCGTGCGCATGGCCCAGGCAGTCGGTCAGCAGCTCACGGGCGGCGGCCTGATCCCCGTTCCGCCAGGCCGCGTACGCCAGCACGTACAGCGCGTACGACCGCGCCCAGCGCTCGCCGTGGTCCTCGCACACCCGGCGCACGTCCTCGCACAGCCGCACCGCCTCCGGCAGATCGCCGAGGAAGGCCCTGGCCATCGCCAGCTCGACCTGGCCCATCAGGACGTTGCTGTTCAGCTCGCCGATCTCCCGGTAGCGGCCGAGCGCCGACCGCAGCAGCGTCTCCGCGCGGGCCATGTCGTCGGTGACCAGGGCCAGACAGCCGGCGCGGTGCTCCGCGTACGCCAGCGCCGTCGGGTCGGCGGCCAGCTCGGCCTCCTCCCGGCACTCCTGGAGCGCCGCCAGCGCCGCCACCGCGTCGCCCTGCAGGATCGCCACGTAACCGAGCACCCACAGCGCCTTCAGCCGGGACCGCGGGTAGAGGGAGTCCAGCCCCAGGCTCAGCTCCAGCCAGCGCCGCCCCTCCGAGAGCCGCCCGCAGCCCGCCCAGTGGAACCACAGCGAGCCCGCCAGGTACTGCCCCAGATGAGCCTCGTCCGGTTCGGTCAGACAGTGGTCAAGCGCGGCCCGCAGGTTCGGCAGCTCGGCCTCGACGCGCGCCGCCACCTCGTCCTGCCGCGGGGAGAACCAGTCCAGCTCGCACCAGGTCGCCAGCCCCATGAACCAGTCACGGTGCCGGCGCCGCAGCCGCTCCGCGTCCCCCGCCGCCGCCAGCCACTCCCCGCCGTACGCCCGCACGGTGTCGAGCATCCGGTAGCGCACCCCGGCCGCGGTCTCCTCGCGGGACACCACCGACTGCGCGAGCAGCTCCGCCAGCACGTCCAGGATGCTCTCCGACGGCAGCCCGTCCCCGCCGCACACGTACTCGGCGGCCTCCAGGTCGAAGGTCCCCGCGAACACCGACAGCCGCGCCCACAGCAACCGCTCGGCGCCGGTGCACAGTTCGTGGCTCCAGCCGATCGCCGTGCGCAGCGTCTGATGACGCGGCAGGCCGTCGCGCCCGCCGCCGGTCAGCAGCCGGAACCGGTCGTCGAGCCGCTCCAGGATCTGCCCCGGCGACAGCACCCGCAGCCGGCCCGCCGCCAGCTCGACCGCCAGCGGGATCCCGTCCAGGCGCCGGCACACCTCCCGTACCTCCGCGTGGTCCCCGACCGCGAGCCCCTGCCGCTCCGCGCGTTCGGCGAACAGCTCCACCGCCTCCTCCACGGCGAGCGGCGCCAGCGGGAACAGCCGCTCGCCCGCGACGCCCAGCGGCCGCCGGCCCGCCGCCAGCACGGTCAGGCCCGGCAGCCGCCGCAGCAGCTCGGCCACCAGACCGGCGCAGCCCTCGACCAGATGCTCGTAGCCGTCCAGGAGCAGCAGGCAGCGGCGGCCGTCCAGGTGGTCCAGGAGCGTCCGGCGCGGCGGCCGGGTGGTGTGGTCGGTCAGGCCCAGCGCCTCCACCACGGCGTACTCGACGAACTCCGGGTCGCGCACCGCCGACAGCTCCACCCGCCACACCCCGTCCCGGGGCGCCGCCGCGGCGGCCGCCCGGGCCGCCAGCCGGGACTTGCCGACCCCGCCGACCCCGGTCACCGTCACCAGCCGGTCCGACTCAAGAGCCCGGGCCAGCTCGCCGAGTTCGGCCGTGCGGCCCACGAACGCGGTCAGTTCCAGGGGCAGATTGCCGTCCGCGGAGGGGCCGGGGCGCTGAGGACCTCGCATGGGACACGGAGCGTACTTAACCGTGTTCGGTCCGTACAATCGGTTCCGGCAACTCCGCCGCCCGCGCGCGGTAATCCGGTACGGAGCCCGACGTCCCGCGCGATAGGCTCGGATCTCAATTGATTTTCGCAAAAGAGCGGGAAGCAGGTGCGCACAGTGTCCGGTGGAGAGGTGGCCGGGATCCTGGTGGCCGTCTTCTGGGCGATCCTGGTCTCCTTCCTCGCGGTGGCTCTCGTGAGGCTGGCCCAGACGCTCAGGGCGACCACCAAGCTGGTGGCGGACGTGACCGACCAGGCCGTCCCGCTGCTCGCCGACGCCTCCGCGGCCGTGCGCTCCGCGCAGACCCAGATCGAGCGGGTCGACGCGATCGCCTCGGACGTCCAGGAGGTCACCTCCAACGCCTCCGCGCTGTCGTCCACCGTCGCCTCCACCTTCGGCGGTCCGCTCGTCAAGGTCGCCGCGTTCGGCTACGGCGTGCGCCGGGCCCTGTCCGGCCGCAAGGCGGACGTGCCCGCCCGGGAGGCCGGGCGTACCGTGATCGTGGGCCGGACGGTGTCCGCCGCACGGCGGAAGAACCGGGGAAAGTAGGAGCCAGGCTGATGTTCCGCCGAACCTTCTGGTTCACCACCGGTGTCGCCGCCGGTGTCTGGGCCACCACCAAGGTCAACCGCAAGCTCCGGCAGCTGACCCCCGAGAGCCTCGCCGCCTCCGCCGCGAACAAGGCGCTGGAGACCGGCCACCGGATCAAGGACCGGGCGGTCGGCTTCGCGCTCGACGTGCGCGAGAACATGGCCCGGCGGGAGGAGGAGCTGGGAGACGCGCTGGGCATCAACGCGGACCCCGAACTCCCCGCACCACGGCGGTTCGCCGTCATCGAGAACCAACGCAGCAACCCGAAGTACATCGAGAACACGACGTACTCGTACGACCGGAATGAGGACCACTGATGGAGTCGGCAGAGATCCGCCGCCGCTGGCTGAGCTTCTACGAGGAGCGCGGTCACACCGTCGTCCCTTCGGCGTCGCTCATCGCGGACGACCCGACTCTGCTGCTGGTCCCGGCCGGCATGGTGCCCTTCAAGCCCTACTTCCTCGGCGAGGTCAAGCCGCCGTGGGCCCGCGCCACCAGCGTGCAGAAGTGCGTGCGCACCCCTGACATCGAAGAGGTCGGCAAGACCACCCGGCACGGCACCTTCTTCCAGATGTGCGGCAACTTCTCCTTCGGCGACTACTTCAAGGAAGGCGCCATCAAGTACGCCTGGGAGCTGCTCACCACGCCCCAGGACAAGGGTGGTTACGGCCTGGACCCGGAGCGGCTCTGGATCACCGTCTACAAGGACGACGACGAGGCCGAGCGCATCTGGCACGAGGTCGTCGGTGTGCCGAAGGAGCGCATCCAGCGCCTCGGCATGAAGGACAACTACTGGTCCATGGGCGTCCCCGGCCCCTGCGGCCCCTGCTCCGAGATCAACTACGACCGCGGCCCCGAGTTCGGCGTCGAGGGCGGCCCCGCCGTCAACGACGAGCGGTACGTCGAGATCTGGAACCTCGTCTTCATGCAGTACGAGCGGGGCGAGGGCATCGGCAAGGACAACTTCGAGATCCTCGGCGAGCTGCCGAGCAAGAACATCGACACCGGTCTCGGCCTGGAACGACTCGCCATGATTCTGCAGGGCGTGCAGAACATGTACGAGATCGACACCTCCATGGCCGTCATCGAGAAGGCCACCGAGCTGACCGGTGTCCACTACGGCGACGCCCACGCCTCGGACGTCTCGCTGCGGGTCGTCACCGACCACATGCGCACGTCGGTCATGCTCATCGGCGACGGCGTCACCCCCGGCAACGAGGGCCGCGGCTACGTGCTGCGCCGCATCATGCGCCGCGCCATCCGCAACATGCGGCTCCTCGGCGCCACCGGCCCGGTCGTCCTCGACCTCATCGACACCGTGATCCGGATGATGGGCCGGCAGTACCCGGAGCTGGTCACCGACCGCGAGCGCATCGAGAAGGTCGCCGTCGCCGAGGAGAACGCCTTCCTCAAGACGCTGAAGGCCGGCACCAACATCCTCGACACCGCCGTCACCGAGACCAAGGAGTCCGGCGGCACGGTCCTCGCCGGCGACAAGGCCTTCCTGCTCCACGACACCTGGGGCTTCCCGATCGACCTCACCCTCGAAATGGCCGCCGAGCAGGGCCTGGCCGTGGACGAGGAGGGCTTCCGCCGCCTGATGAAGGAGCAGCGGGACCGCGCCAAGGCCGACGCCCAGGCCAAGAAGACCGGGCACGCCGGCGCCGGTGCCTACCGCGAGATCGCCGACAAGACCGGCGAGACCGACTTCATCGGCTACTCCGACACCGAGGGCGAGTCCACGATCGTCGGCATCCTCGTCGACGGCGTCTCCTCGCCGGCCGCCACCGAGGGCGACGAGGTCGAGATCGTCCTGGACCGCACCCCGTTCTACGCCGAGGGCGGCGGCCAGATCGGCGACACCGGCCGGATCAAGGTCGACACCGGTGCCGTCATCGAGATCCGCGACACCCAGAAGCCGGTCCCCGGCGTCTACGTCCACAAGGGCGTCGTCCAGGTCGGCGAGGTGACGGTCGGCGCCAAGGCCCACGCCGCGATCGACCAGCGCCGCCGGACCGCCATCGCCCGCGCCCACTCGGCCACCCACCTCACCCACCAGGCGCTGCGCGACGCCCTCGGCCCGACGGCCGCCCAGGCCGGTTCGGAGAACCAGCCCGGCCGCTTCCGCTTCGACTTCGGCTCGCCCGCCGCCGTCCCGACGGCCGTGATGACCGACGTCGAGCAGAAGATCAACGAGGTGCTCGCCCGCGACCTGGACGTGCGCGCCGACATCATGGGCATCGACGAGGCCAAGAAGCAGGGCGCCATCGCCGAGTTCGGCGAGAAGTACGGCGAGCGGGTCCGCGTGGTGACCATCGGCGACTTCTCCAAGGAGCTGTGCGGCGGCACCCACGTGCACAACACCGCCCAGCTGGGCCTCGTGAAGCTGCTCGGCGAGTCGTCGATCGGTTCGGGTGTCCGCCGGATCGAGGCCCTCGTCGGTGTGGACGCCTACAACTTCCTGGCCCGCGAGCACACGGTCGTCGCCCAGCTCCAGGAGCTGATCAAGGGCCGTCCCGAGGAGCTTCCGGAGAAGGTCTCCGCCATGCTCGGCAAGCTGAAGGACGCCGAGAAGGAGATCGAGAAGTTCCGCGCCGAGAAGGTGCTGCAGGCCGCCGGCGGCCTGGCCGACTCCGCGAAGGACGTCCGCGGGATCGCCGTGGTGACCGGGCAGGTCCCGGACGGCACGACCGCGGACGACCTGCGCAAGCTGGTCCTCGACGTGCGCGGCCGCATCCAGGGCGGACGCGCCGCCGTGGTCGCCCTGTTCACGGTCACCGGCGGCAAGCCGCTCACGGTCATCGCCACCAACGACGCCGCCCGCGACCGCGGCCTCAAGGCCGGTGACCTGGTCCGCGCCGCCGCCAAGACGCTCGGCGGCGGTGGCGGCGGCAAGCCGGACGTGGCCCAGGGCGGCGGCCAGAACCCGGCCGCCGTGGGCGAGGCCATCGACGCCGTCGAGCGCCTCGTGGCCGAGACCGCCAAGTAAGAGACGGTAAGAAGATGCGCAGAGGACGTCGGCTCGCGGTCGACGTCGGGGACGCCCGGATCGGGGTCGCCTCGTGCGACCCCGACGGGATCCTGGCCACCCCGGTCGAGACCGTCCCCGGCCGGGACATCCCCGCCGCCCACCGCCGGCTGCGGCAGCTGGCCGAGGAGTACGAGCCGATCGAGGTGGTCGTCGGACTCCCGCGCTCCCTCAAGGGCGGCGAGGGCCCGGCCGCCGTCAAGGTCAGGGCCTTCGCGCAGGAGCTGGCCCAGGGCATCAGGCCGGTGCCGGTCCGGCTGGTCGACGAGCGGATGACGACCGTGACGGCCAGTCAGGGACTGCGCGCCTCGGGGGTGAAGTCCAAGAAGGGCCGGGCCGTGATCGACCAGGCCGCCGCTGTGATCATCCTCCAGCAGGCGCTGGAATCCGAACGGGTGTCAGGTAAACCACCCGGCGAGGGCGTCGAAGTGGTCATCTGATCGCGATACGGTAACGTTCCGCGCGATGCGATGGTTTTCGAACAGCCACCGCACAGCAAGAGGCGGAACGGTCGGCCGGCCCACCAGCCGCGTGACGCGCCGCCTCGCGGCTCTAGGGGATCGATGACTGAGTATGGCCGGGGCCCTGGCTCCGAACCGTGGCACCCGGAGGACCCGTTGTACGGGGACGACGGGTGGGGAGGACAGCAGGCCCACGTGGGCCAGCAGTCCCCCTACGGCGGCCAGCCGCAGCACTACCCGCAGCAGCCGCAGCAGAACTACGGCGGCTGGAGCCAGCACCCGCAGGGCGGGTACGACCAGCACCCCGACCCGCAGCAGTACGCGTACTACGACGAGCAGGGGCAGCTCCGGTACGCCGACGGACAGGGCCAGCAGCAGTACGACCAGCACCAGCAGTACGTCGGACAGGCCCAGCAGTACCACCAGGGTGGCGGCTGGGACGCGACCGGAACCCACGGCCAGGTGCCCTATGGGGCCGACCCGGGCGATCCCTACGGCCAGCAGCCGGTGGCGTACGGCGGTGAACAGCCGGACTTCTACGGCACCGAGGACGCCTACCCGCCGCCGGAGCCGCCCGGCCGCCGCCGTCCGGAACCGGAACCGGAACCGCAGGCGGAGTCCGTCGTCACGGAGGAGGAAGAGCAGCACCCCTTCTTCACGGGCGCCGACGACGACGATGACGACGACGACCCGAAAGGGCGCCGCGGTGGTGGCCGCGGCAAGGACGCGAAGGGCGGCAAGGGCGCCAAGAAACGGCGCAACGGCTGCGCCTGCCTGGTGGTCTGTCTGGTCTTCGGAGGCGGCGCGGCCACGGTCGGCTACTTCGGCTGGCACTTCTACCAGAACCGTTTCGGCCCGGCCCCCGACTACGTGGGCGGCGGCACCGGCGCGGTGACGGTCGAGATCCCGAAGGGCGCCGGCGGTTACGAGATCGGCCGTCGGCTGGAGGACGCCGGGGTCGTCAAGAGCGTGGACGCGTTCGTGGCCGCCCAGTCCCAGAATCCCGACGGAAAAACGATTCAGGCCGGTGCTTATCTCCTGAAGAAGGAGATGTCCGCGGCGAGCGCCGTGAAGCTGATGCTGGACCCGAACAGCCAGAGCAATGTGGTGGTCAAGCCGGGCGAACGCAATGCCTCCGTCTACCAGGCGATCGACAAACAGCTGCAACTGCGCGCCGGTACGACGCAGGGCATCGCCAAGAAGGAATACAAGAGTCTCGGCCTGCCCTCGTGGGCGAACAGCAGCAGCCGGATCAAGGATCCGCTGGAAGGCTTCCTCTACCCGAACACCTATCCCGCGGCCAAGGGTATGAAGCCCGAGGCGATCCTCAAGAGCATGGTGTCCGCGGCCAAGGAGCAGTACGCGACCTACGATCTCGCCGCGCAGGCCAAGAAGTTCGACCTGGACAACCCGCTCCAGGTGATCACCGTGGCGAGCCTCGTCCAGGCCGAGGGCAAGACGCAGGACGACTTCCGCAAGATGGCGGAGGTCATCTACAACCGCCTCCAGCCCACGAACACCGAGACCAACCAGAAGCTGCAATTCGACTCGACCTTCAACTATCTGAAGGGCACCAGCAACATCCATATCAGCGAGTCGGAGATCAACAGCAACCAGGACCCGTACAACACGTACACCCAGAAGGGTCTCCCGCCCGGTCCGATCGGCAACCCCGGCGACGAGGCGCTGAAGGCGGCCCTGGATCCGACCGACGACGGCTGGATCTATTTCGTGGCGACCGACGGCCAGAACAACACCGAATTCGCGAAGACCTACCAGGAATTCCAGCAGCTCAAGGACAAATTCAATGCCACCTCGGGGCACTGAAGCCCGTCGGGCCGCCGTGCTCGGCAAGCCCATCGCCCATTCGCTCTCCCCGGTGCTGCACCGGGCCGCGTACGACGAACTCGGGCTCACCGGGTGGTCGTACGAGCGCTTCGAGGTCGACGAGACCGCGCTGCCCGGATTCCTCGGGCGGCTCGGGCCGGAGTGGGCGGGGCTGTCGCTGACCATGCCGCTGAAGCGGGCGGTCATCCCGCTGGTCGACGAGATCAGCGAGACGGCCGCCTCGGTCGACGCGGTCAACACGGTCGTCCTCGCCGAGGACGGCCGGCGGCTCGGGGACAACACCGACATCCCGGGCATGGTCGCGGCGCTGCGCGAGCACGGCATCGAGCAGGTCGAGACCGCCGCCGTCCTGGGCGCCGGGGCGACCGCCTCCTCCGCGCTGGCCGCGCTCGCCCGGATCTGCACCGGCGAGGTCGTCGCCTACGTCCGCAGCGAGGAACGCGCCGCCGAGATGCGGCACTGGGGCGAGCGGCTCGACGTCGAGGTGCGGACCGCCGACTGGGCCGACGCCGAACAGGCCCTGCACGCCCCGCTGGTGATCGCCACCACGCCGGCCGGCACCACCGACGCCCTGGCCGCCGCCGTGCCCGAGCGTCCCGCCACCCTCTTCGACGTCCTCTACCACCCCTGGCCCACCACGCTGGCCGCACGCTGGTCCATGGCCGGCGGGGCCGTGGTCGGCGGCCTCGACCTCCTGGTGCACCAGGCCGTCCTCCAGGTCGAACAGATGACCGGGATGAGCCCGGCGCCCGTGGACGTCATGCGCAGGGCCGGGGAGAAGGCGCTCGCCGAGCGCTGACCCGGTCCACGTCCGCGTCCGTCTGCTGGACCGGCGGCCGGGTTCACCGCCCGGACGTGGGAGGATCAAAGACGGCGGACCGGGGCCGCGCACCCGGTCGGGCCGTCGCCGTGCACGAGGACGCGTGTACGCAGGCAGTACCAGGGCGCGAGCACTGAGGAGCATCGTTGAGCAGGCTGCGTTGGCTGACCGCGGGGGAGTCCCACGGTCCCGCACTTGTCGCGACGCTGGAGGGCCTTCCCGCCGGCGTGCCGATCACGACCGAGATGGTCGCGGACCATCTCGCGCGGCGGCGCCTCGGCTACGGACGCGGTGCCCGCATGAAGTTCGAGCAGGACCAGGTCACCTTCCTCGGCGGGGTCCGGCACGGTCTCACGCTCGGCTCCCCGGTCGCGATCATGGTGGGCAACACCGAGTGGCCCAAGTGGGAGCAGGTCATGGCGGCCGACCCGGTCGACCCGGAGATCCTCGCAGGCCTCGCCCGCAACGCCCCGCTGACCCGCCCGCGGCCCGGCCACGCCGACCTCGCCGGCATGCAGAAGTACGGCTTCGACGAGGCCCGGCCGGTGCTGGAGCGGGCCTCCGCGCGGGAGACCGCGGCCCGGGTGGCGCTCGGCGCGGTCGCCCGGTCGTACCTCAAGGAGACGACCGGCGTCGAGATCGTCTCGCACGTCGTCGAGCTGTGCTCGGTGAAGGCGCCCAAGGGCGTCTACCCGACCCCGGCCGACGTCGAGAAGCTGGACGCCGACCCGCTGCGCTGCCTGGACGCCGACGCCTCCAAGGCGATGGTCGCGGAGGTCGACCAGGCCCACAAGGACGGCGACACCCTCGGCGGCGTGGTCGAGGTCCTGGCCTACGGCGTACCGGTCGGCCTCGGCTCGCACGTCCACTGGGACCGCAAGCTGGACGCCCGGCTCGCCGGGGCCCTGATGGGCATCCAGGCGATCAAGGGCGTCGAGATCGGCGACGGCTTCGAGCTGGCCCGGGTCCCCGGTTCCCAGGCCCACGACGAGATCGTCGGCACGCCCGAGGGCATCCGCCGCGCCTCCGGCCGCGCCGGCGGCACCGAGGGCGGCCTGTCCACCGGTGAGCTGCTGCGGGTCCGGGCCGCGATGAAGCCGATCGCGACCGTGCCGCGCGCCCTGCAGACCGTCGACGTCGCCACCGGCGAGGCCACCCAGGCCCACCACCAGCGCTCCGACGTCTCCGCGGTGCCGGCCGCCGGCATCGTCGCCGAGGCGATGGTCGCCCTCGTCCTCGCCGACGCGGTGGCGGAGAAGTTCGGCGGCGACTCGGTGACCGAGACCCGCCGCAACGTCCGGTCGTACCTCGAGAACCTGGCCATCCGGTGACCCCCGCACCGAGGGTGGTGCTGGTCGGACCGATGGGCGTCGGCAAGTCCACGGTCGGCGAACTGCTCGCCCGGCGGCTCGGCATCGGCTACCGGGACACCGACGAGGACATCGTCGCCGCCGAGGGCCGCGAGATCGCCGACATCTTCGTCGCCGACGGCGAGGCGGCCTTCCGGGAGATCGAGAAGCGCGCGGTACGGCAGGCACTGGCCGAACACGACGGCGTCCTCGCGCTCGGCGGCGGCGCGGTCCTCGACGCGGACACGCGCGCGCTGCTGGCCGGCCGGCAGGTGGTCTACCTCTCCATGGACGTCGAGGAGGCCGTGAAGCGCACCGGCCTCAACGCGGCCCGGCCGCTGCTCGCCATCAACCCGCGCAAGCAGTGGCGGGAGCTGATGGAGGCGCGGCGGCACCTGTACGAGGAGGTCGCCTCGGCCGTCGTCGCGACCGACGGCCGCACCCCCGAAGAGGTCACCCAAGCAGCGCTGGACGCACTGGAGTTGAAGGAAGCATGAGCGAGGCAGTCACCCGGATCCAGGTCGGCGGCACGGCGGGCACCGAGCCGTACGAGGTCCTGGTGGGCCGTCAGCTGCTCGGAGAACTGGGCGGATTGATCGGCGAGCGGGTCAAGCGGGTCGCGGTGATCCACCCCGAGGCGCTCGCCGAGACCGGCGACGCGCTCCGCGCCGACCTGGCCGGGCAGGGCTTCGACGCCATCGCCATCCAGGTGCCCAACGCCGAGGAGGCCAAGACCGCCGAGGTCGCCGCCTACTGCTGGAAGGCACTCGGCCAGTCCGGCTTCACCCGCTCCGACGTGATCGTCGGCGTGGGCGGCGGCGCCACCACGGACCTCGCCGGTTTCGTGGCCGCCACCTGGCTGCGGGGCGTGCGCTGGATCGCCGTCCCGACCACCGTCCTCGCCATGGTGGACGCGGCGGTCGGCGGCAAGACCGGCATCAACACCGCCGAGGGCAAGAACCTGGTCGGCGCCTTCCACCCGCCGGCGGGCGTGCTCTGCGACCTGGCCGCCCTCGACTCCCTGCCGGTCAACGACTACGTGTCCGGGCTCGCCGAGGTCATCAAGGCCGGCTTCATCGCCGACCCGGCGATCCTGGAGCTGATCGAGTCCGACCCCGAGGCCGCGCGCACCCCGGCCGGCCCGCACACGGCCGAGCTGATCGAGCGCTCCATCCGGGTCAAGGCCGAGGTCGTCTCCTCCGATCTCAGAGAGTCCGGGCTGCGCGAGATCCTCAACTACGGCCACACCCTCGGCCACGCCATCGAGAAGAACGAGCGCTACAAGTGGCGGCACGGCGCCGCGGTCGCCGTCGGCATGCACTTCGCCGCCGAGCTGGGCCGGCTGGCCGGACGCCTGGACGACGCGACGGCGGACCGCCACCGCACGGTCCTGGAGTCGGTCGGCCTTCCGCTGCACTACCGCTACGACCAGTGGCCCAAGCTGGTCGAGACGATGAAGGTCGACAAGAAGTCCCGCGGTGACCTGCTGCGCTTCATCGTCCTGGACGGCCTCGCCAAGCCCACCGTCCTGGAGGGCCCGGACCCGGCCGTGCTGCTCGCCGCCTACGGCGAGGTCGGGCAGTAGGTCCGCACCTGTTCCCTACGCCCGATTCGCCTCCCGGCACGGGCACTTCGTACCGCCTCCGGCCGTTTCACCAAACGACGACCGGGGGCGGTACCGTTCGGTAACGAGCGCAGCCGAACATGACGAGACGGAGTGGCACCGGATGCAGCACGCAGTGGGATCTCCGCTGCCGCCGCCCCATCAGCCGGGGCAGGGACCGACCGGCTGGCCGCCGGCCGCACACCACCCGGGGGCGCCGCAGGGCCCCGCGCCCGCGCCCGTCCCACCGCCGCCGGCCGCGCCCCCGCAGCCGCCGGTCCCGCCGCCACCGCCGCCCACGTCCGCGCCGCCCGCCGACGCCACGGGCCATGTCCCGCTGCCGCCGGGCGCCCCGGTCGGCATCCCCGCGGCGGCCCCGGCCGCCGCGCCCGACCCGGCCGGCACCACCCTGGCCGTCCTGCTCATCGGCCCGGCCGGCGCGGGCAAGACCAGCGTGGCCAAGTACTGGGCCGATCACCGCCGGGTCCCCACGGCCCACATCAGCCTCGACGACGTCCGCGAATGGGTCCGCTCCGGATTCGCCGACCCCCAGTCCGGCTGGAACGACAACTCCGAGGCCCAGTACCGCCTGGCCCGCCGCACCTGCGGCTTCGCCGCGCGCAACTTCCTGGCCAACGGCATCTCGTGCATCCTCGACGACGCGGTCTTCCCCGACCGCCCGGTCGTCGGTCTCGGCGGCTGGAAGCGCCACGTCGGCCCCGGCCTGCTCCCGGTCGTCCTGCTGCCCGGACTGGACATCGTCCTGGAGCGCAACGCCGAACGCTCGGGCAACCGCCGCCTCACCGACGAGGAGGTGGCCCGCATCCACGGCCGGATGGCGGGCTGGTACGGCTCGGGACTTCCCATCATCGACAACTCCCAGCTGGACGTGCCGAGCACCGCCCGGGTACTGGACGAGGTCCTGGCACGGGCGATAGCGAGCCCGCCGAACTGGTGAGAGCGGCCGGGGGAGGGCCCGGCCACCCCACTCGGCCCTCTCCAACCGGCGGACATCGCCCGCGACTCCTACGCTCGACTCATGTCAGAGGTGTACGCCACCCGCCGAGCCCGCCTACGGGACCGCTGCCAAGCCAGCGGCAGCGCCTCCGCCCTCGTCTCGCGCCCCGCCAACGTGAGGTACCTCGCCGGCGCCGCTCCCGCGGGCTCCGTCCTGCTGCTCGGCAGCCGCGAGGACCTGCTGGTCAGCCCCGGTCCGCAGGACGACCGCTCCCACGGAGCCCGCCCCGACGACCGCCTGCGGCAGCACCTTCTCGAAGGACCCGGCGGGGACCCCGCCGTCGCCGCCGCCGACCTCGCCGCCGCCCAGGACGCCGACGTCCTCGCCGTCGAGGAGCACCACCTCACGGTGACCCGGCACCGCGCCCTCGCCTCGGTCGCGCCCCGTCTGCGCCTCACCGACCTCGGCAGCGCCGTCGAGCAGCTGAGGGTCGTGAAGGACGAGGAGGAGATCGCCTGCCTCCGGATCGGCGCCGAGATCGCCGACCAGGCCCTCGGCGAGCTGCTGGAGTCGATCCTCGTCGGCCGCACCGAACGGCACCTGGCGCTGGAGCTGGAGCGCCGCCTGGTCGACCACGGCGCCGACGGCCCGGCCTTCCGCACCTCCGTGGCGACCGGCCCGAACGCGGGCAGCCGCGGCCACCGCCCCACCGACCGGCGGGTGGAGGAGGGCGACTTCCTCTCCGTCTGCCTCGGCGCCGCCTATCACGGCTACCGGTGCGAGATCGGCCGGACGTTCGTCATCGGCACCTCTCCCGCCGACTGGCAGATCGAGCTCTACGACCTCGTCTTCGCCGCTCAGCGGGCCGGCCGGGAAGGTCTCGTACCGGGGGCCGCCTACCGCGACGTGGACCGCGCGGCCCGCCAGGTGCTGCACTCCGCGGGCTACGCGGAGGGGCTGGAGCCCGTCATGGGACACGGGGTGGGACTCGAAATCGACGAGGACCCGCAGCTCGCCCCGTCGTCCATGGGTAAACTGGACGCTTGCGTGCCGGTCACCGTCGAACCGGGGGTCCACCTCCCGGGCCGGGGCGGTGTCCGGATCGATGACACGCTCGTCGTACGCCCTGAGGCGGACGGCGGACCCGAGCTACTCACCATCACGACCAAGGAGCTGCTCGCGCTGTAGCGCGTGACCCGGGGTCGTACGTCAGTCCAGGAGATTCCGCAACCGTGGCTTCCACGAACGACCTCAAGAACGGCCTGGTGCTCAAGCTCGAAGGCGGCCAGCTCTGGTCCGTCGTCGAGTTCCAGCACGTCAAGCCCGGCAAGGGCCCGGCCTTCGTGCGCACCAAGCTGAAGAACGTGCTGTCCGGCAAGGTGGTCGACAAGACCTTCAACGCCGGCGTCAAGGTCGAGACGGCCACTGTCGACAAGAGCGACATGCAGTTCTCGTACATGGACGGCGAGTACTTCGTCTTCATGGACATGGAGACCTACGACCAGCTGCACATCGACCGGAAGACCGTCGGCGACGCCGCGAACTTCCTGATCGAGGGCTTCGAGGCCACCGTCGCCCGCCACGAGGGCGAGGTGCTCTTCGTCGAGCTGCCGGCCGCCGTCGAGCTGGTCATCCAGGAGACCGAGCCGGGCGTCCAGGGCGACCGCTCCACCGGCGGCACCAAGCCGGCGACCCTGGAGACCGGCCACCAGATCCAGGTCCCGCTCTTCATCACCACCGGTGAGAAGATCAAGGTCGACACCCGTACGAGCGACTACCTCGGCCGGGTGAACAGCTAACCGTGGCTGCCCGCAACACGGCCCGCAAGCGCGCCTTCCAGATCCTCTTCGAGGGCGACCAGCGCGGGGCAGACGTGCTGACCGTCCTCGCCGACTGGATCCGGCTCTCCCGGGAGGACACCCGGCAGCCGCCGGTGAGCGAGTACACGATGCAGCTGGTCGAGGGCTACGCCGAGCAGGCGCGGCGCATCGACGAGCTGATCGCCCAGTACGCGGTCGGCTGGACGCTCGACCGGATGCCGGTGGTCGACCGCAACATCCTGCGCCTCGGGGCGTACGAGCTGATCTGGGTCGACGAGACCCCGGACGCGGTCGTCCTCGACGAGATGGTGCAGCTGGCGAAGGAGTTCTCGACGGACGAGTCGCCGTCGTTCGTGAACGGACTGCTGGGACGGCTGAAGGAGCTGAAGCCGTCGCTGCGCCGGGAGGCGTGAGCCGACACCATGCCGGAGGGCCCGCAGCGCGCCTGCTGCGGGCCCTCCGGCATGTCTGTGCCCAGTGGGGCCCGTGGTGCGCCCAGAGGGCGCCAGCGGGGCTCCTGCGGCCTGTCACGCGCGCTCCCGCGCGCCCCCAGGGGTTCCCGCCCGCCCCTCCCGCCCGGCCCGAAGGCGGAAAAGCCGCCGGGGCGGCCGGAACCGTCGAGTTCCGGCCGCCCCGGCGGCACGTTTCTGCTCAAGCGCTGTGGGGTCAGGCGTCCTCGTGGGTCGCGACCGCGCGGCGCGCGTCCGCGTCCAGCACGCCCCAGCTGATCAGCTGCTCGGTCAGGACCGAGGGGGACTGGTCGTAGATGACGGCGAGCGTGCGCAGGTCGTCCTGGCGGATCGACAGCACCTTGCCGTTGTAGTCACCGCGCTGGGACTGGATCGTGGCCGCGTAGCGCTGCAGCGGGCCTGCCTTCTCGGCCGGCACGGTGGCCAGTCGCTCCAGGTCCAGGACCAGCTTCGGCGGGGGCTCGGCGGCACCGCCGGGGGTGGTGCCAGGAAGCAGCTCCTGCACCGGCACCCCGTAGAAATCCGCCAATTCGGCAAGGCGCTGCACGGTCACGGCACGGTCGCCGCGCTCGTACGAACCGACCACCACGGCCTTCCAGCGACCCTGGGACTTCTCCTCGACACCGTGGAGGGAAAGGCCCTGCTGGGTGCGGATGGCCCGGAGCTTGGCCCCGAGCTGTTTGGCGTATTCGCTGGACATATAGCTCCCCGGACACTGTGTCGACGCGGCCGGCCTTGGGTTCCCGCCGCGCGGCTGGTAACTCACTGTGAGGTTACGCAGCGTTACTCTCTCGCGTCAAGCCGAATGGTCCGCACCGACTCTTCCGTGGTCGTGGGCACCGATTGGGCCAAGGGGGTGACAGGGGGCCCGTACGGCACCTGATACGGTGGATGGCGCAAATCCGACGTCCTTTAAGGTCCGTCCCGTGAGGCGGAGAAGGAGGTCCGTTTCGTATGGACAAGCAGGTCAGGCCTGAGCTTCAGGCATCCGATGCCCGGCCCGTTCTCGAAGGGCCCGACATCGCGCGGGTGATCACCCGCATCGCCCACGAGATCGTCGAGCGCGCCAAGGGCGCCGACGACGTGGTGCTCCTCGGCATCCCGACCCGCGGTGTCTTCCTCGCCCGGCGGCTCGCCGCCAAGCTGGAGGAGATCACCGACCGCAAGATGCCCGTCGGTTCGCTCGACATCACCATGTACCGCGACGACCTGCGCATGCACCCGCCGCGTGCGCTGGCCCGCACCGAGATCCCCGGTGACGGCATCGACGGCAGACTGGTCGTCCTCGTCGACGACGTGCTGTTCTCCGGCCGCACCATCCGCGCCGCCCTGGACGCCCTGAACGACATCGGGCGCCCGCGCGCGGTCCAGCTCGCGGTCCTCGTCGACCGCGGCCACCGTGAACTGCCCATCCGCGCCGACTACGTCGGCAAGAACCTCCCCACGTCGCTGCGGGAGACGGTCAAGGTCCTGCTCGCCGAGGAGGACGGTCGCGACACCGTCCTGCTCGGTGTGAAGCCGGCCCAGTAGCGAGCCCGCGGACCCGCACCGCACCGGTGCGCCCGCCCTCGCCCGTAATCTCCCAGTATGTGAACTTCCCTACGGAGCCTGACAGATGCAGCGTCATCTCATCTCGGCCGCCGACCTCACCCGCGACGACGCCGTCCTGATCCTCGACACCGCCGAGGAGATGGCCCGGGTCGCCGACCGGCCGATCAAGAAGCTGCCGACCCTGCGCGGCCGCACCGTGGTCAACCTCTTCTTCGAGGACTCGACCCGGACCCGGATCTCCTTCGAGGCCGCCGAGAAGCGGCTGTCCGCGGACGTCATCAACTTCACCGCCAAGGGGTCGAGCGTCTCCAAGGGCGAGTCCCTGAAGGACACCGCCCAGACCCTGGAGGCGATGGGCGTCGACGCCGTCGTCATCCGGCACGGCGCCTCCGGAGCCCCCTACCGCCTGGCCAACTCCGGCTGGATCGACGCCGCCGTGATCAATGCGGGCGACGGCACGCACCAGCACCCCACCCAGGCCCTCCTGGACGCCTTCACCATGCGCCGCCGGCTCGTCGGCCGGGACGCCGGGATCGGGCAGGACTTGGCCGGCCGGCGCATCACGATCGTCGGCGACGTCCTGCACAGCAGGGTCGCCCGCTCCAACGTCGACCTGCTGCACACCCTCGGCGCCGAGGTCACCCTGGTCGCCCCGCCCACCCTGGTGCCGGTCGGCGTCGGGAACTGGCCCTGCGAGGTGTCGTACGACCTCGACGGTGTCCTGCCCAAGTCCGACGCGGTGATGATGCTTCGCGTCCAGCGCGAGCGCATGAACGCCGCGTTCTTCCCGACCGAGCGCGAGTACTCGCGGCGGTACGGCCTCGACGGCGACCGCATGGCGCGGATGCCCGAGCACGCCATCGTGATGCACCCCGGCCCGATGGTCCGCGGCATGGAGATCACCGCCGAGGTCGCCGACTCCGACCGCTGCACCGTGGTCGAGCAGGTCGCAAACGGAGTCTCCATCCGGATGGCCGTCCTCTACCTCCTGCTCGGCGGCAACGAACCCGCCGTCAGCCCCGCCCGCACCACCGAGGAGAAGTAACACCCATGAGCAAGATCCTGATCCGTGGTGCGAAGGTGCTCGGCGGTGACCCGCAGGACGTCCTGATCGACGGCGAGACCGTCGAGGCGGTGGGCAGCGGGCTGTCCGCCGAGGGCGGCGAGGTCGTGGAGGCCGCGGGCAAGGTGCTGCTGCCGGGCCTGGTCGACCTGCACACCCACCTGCGCGAGCCCGGCCGCGAGGACTCCGAGACCGTGCTCACCGGCACCCGCGCGGCCGCGAGCGGCGGGTACACCGCCGTGTTCGCCATGGCCAACACCTTCCCGGTCGCGGACACCGCCGGTGTGGTCGAGCAGGTCTACCGGCTCGGGCAGGAGCACGGCTACTGCGACGTCCAGCCCATCGGCGCCGTCACCGTCGGCCTGGAGGGCAAGAAGCTCGCCGAACTCGGGGCCATGCACGAGTCGGCCGCCGGGGTCACCGTCTTCTCCGACGACGGCAAGTGCGTCGACGACGCCGTGATCATGCGCCGGGCCCTGGAGTACGTGAAGGCCTTCGGCGGAGTCGTCGCCCAGCACGCGCAGGAGCCGCGGCTGACCGAGGGCGCCGAGATGAACGAGGGCGTCGTCTCCGCGGAGCTGGGACTCGGCGGCTGGCCGGCCGTCGCCGAGGAGTCGGTCATCGCGCGGGACGTCCTGCTCGCCGAGCACGTCGGCTCCCGCGTCCACATCTGCCACCTCTCGACCGCCGGCTCGGTGGAGATCGTGCGCTGGGCCAAGTCCCGCGGCATCGACGTCACCGCCGAGGTCACCCCGCACCACCTGCTCCTCACCGAGGAGCTGGTGCGGTCCTACAACCCGGTCTACAAGGTCAACCCGCCGCTGCGCACCGAGCGCGACGTCCTGGCCCTGCGCGAGGCGCTCGCCGACGGCACCATCGACATCGTCGCCACCGACCACGCCCCGCACCCGCACGAGGACAAGGACTGCGAGTGGGCCGCGGCCGCCATGGGCATGGTGGGCCTGGAGACCGCGCTGTCGGTGGTCCAGGAGACCATGGTGGACACCGGCCTGCTGACCTGGGCCGGCGTCGCCGACCGGATGTCCTTCAAGCCCGCCCGGATCGGGCAGGCCGCCGGTCACGGCCGTCCCGTCTCGGCTGGTGAGCCCGCCAACCTCGTCCTCGTCGACACGGAATACCGTGGCCCGGTGGACCCCGCGGGCTTCGCCTCGCGCAGCCGCAACACCCCGTACGAGGGACGCGAGCTGCCGGGCCGTGTCACCCACACGTGGCTGCGGGGCAAGGCGACGCTCGTGGACGGGAAGCTGACGTGACACCTCTGATCCTGCTGGCCGACGACAAGAAGTCGGCCGCGGTCACCGACTGGTCCGCCCGCATCGGCTGGCTGGTCGGCCTCGCCCTGTTCGTCGCGCTCGTCTACTGGCTGATGCGCGAGGGCTGGAAGTGGCGCGGCACCCTCCAGGGCGACCTGCCGGAGCTGCCCGACGCGCCGGACGACCCGGGCCCGGCGAGACTGACGATGAGCGGCCGCTACCACGGCTCCACCACCGCCGGGCAGTGGCTGGACCGCATCGTGGCCCGCGGCCTCGGCTCCCGCAGCCGGGCCGAGCTCACCCTGACCGACGCGGGCCTGGACGTCGTACGCCCCGGGGCGAGCGACTTCTTCATCCCCGCCGCCGCACTGCGCGAGGCCCTGCTCGGCAAGGGCATCGCGGGCAAGGTCCTCACCGAGGGCGGACTGCTCGTGGTGACCTGGCAGCACGGCGACCGGCTGATCGACTCCGGATTCCGCTCGGACCACGCGGCCGAGCACGCCGAGTGGGTCGACGCCATCAACTCCATGATCAAGACACCCAGCACGGAAGGCGCCGAACGATGACGACCTCCACCAGGGGAGCCGGCCAGGCTCCCGCCGTACTCGTCCTGGAGGACGGCCGCATCTTCCGCGGCCGCGCCTACGGGGCCGTGGGGGAGACCTTCGGCGAGGCCGTGTTCTCCACCGGCATGACCGGCTACCAGGAGACCCTCACCGACCCCTCCTACGACCGCCAGATCGTGGTGGCCACCGCCCCGCAGATCGGCAACACCGGCTGGAACGACGAGGACGACGAGTCCAGCCGCATCTGGGTCTCCGGCTACGTCGTGCGCGACCCCGCGCGCGTGCCGTCCAACTGGCGCGCCAGCCGCTCCCTGGACGACGAGCTGGTCGCCCAGGGCGTGGTCGGCATCTCCGGGATCGACACCCGTGCCCTCACCCGCCACCTGCGCGAGCGCGGCTCGATGCGCTCCGGCATCTTCTCGGGCGAGGCGATCGCCGCCGACGCCGAGCTGGTCGCGCGCGTGCAGGCCCAGCCGCACATGAAGGGCGCGAGCCTCTACGAGGAGGTCGCGACCAAGGAGGCGTACGTCGTCCCCGCCGTCGGCCCCGACGGCGAAGCCGTCCCGATCGGCAGCGCGCGGTTCACCGTCGCCGCCGTCGACCTCGGCATCAAGGGCATGACCCCGCAGCGGATGGCCGAGCGCGGCATCGAGGTGCATGTGCTGCCCGCGACCGCCACCGAGGACGACGTGTACGCGCTCTCCCCGGACGGCGTGTTCTTCTCCAACGGCCCCGGCGACCCGGCCACGGCCGACGGGCCGGTGGCCCTGATGACGGCCGTCCTGGCGCGGAAGACCCCGCTGTTCGGCATCTGCTTCGGCAACCAGATCCTCGGCCGCGCGCTCGGCTTCGGCACCTACAAGCTGAAGTACGGCCACCGGGGCATCAACCAGCCGGTCCAGGACCGTACGACCGGCAAGGTCGAGGTCACCGCGCACAACCACGGCTTCGCCGTGGACGCCCCGCTCGACCAGGTCAGCGACACGAAGTTCGGCCGCGCCGAGGTCTCGCACGTGTGCCTGAACGACGACGTCGTGGAGGGGCTGCAGCTGCTCGACCAGCCGGCCTTCTCCGTCCAGTACCACCCCGAAGCGGCAGCCGGCCCGCACGACGCCGCCTACCTGTTCGACCGCTTCGTTTCTCTGATGGAGGGCCAGCGTGCCTAAGCGCACCGATATCCAGTCCGTCCTGGTCATCGGCTCCGGCCCGATCGTCATCGGCCAGGCCGCCGAGTTCGACTACTCCGGCACCCAGGCCTGCCGCGTGCTGCGCGCCGAGGGCCTGCGGGTCATCCTCGTCAACTCCAACCCGGCGACGATCATGACCGACCCGGAGATCGCCGACGCGACGTACGTCGAGCCGATCACGCCCGAGTTCGTCGAGAAGATCATCGCCAAGGAGCGCCCCGACGCCCTGCTGCCCACCCTGGGCGGCCAGACGGCCCTGAACACCGCCATCTCGCTCGACAAGAACGGCGTCCTCGCCAAGTACGGCGTCGAGCTGATCGGCGCCAACGTCGAGGCCATCAACAAGGGCGAGGACCGCGACCTGTTCAAGGAGGTCGTGGAGGAGGTCCGCCGCAAGATCGGCCACGGCGAGTCGGCCCGCTCCGTCATCTGCCACACCATGGACGAGGTCATCGCGGGCGTCGAGGAGCTCGGCGGCGGCTACCCGGTCGTGGTGCGTCCCTCCTTCACCATGGGCGGCGCCGGCTCCGGCTTCGCCCACGACGAGGAGGAACTGCGCCGCATCGCGGGCCAGGGCCTGACCCTCTCGCCGACCACCGAGGTGCTCCTGGAGGAGTCCATCCTCGGCTGGAAGGAGTACGAGCTGGAGCTGATGCGCGACAAGCACGACAACGTCGTGGTCGTCTGCTCCATCGAGAACTTCGACCCCATGGGCGTCCACACCGGCGACTCGATCACCGTCGCCCCCTCCATGACGCTCACCGACCGCGAGTACCAGATCCTGCGGGACATCGGCATCGCCGTGATCCGCGAGGTCGGCGTGGACACCGGCGGCTGCAACATCCAGTTCGCGGTGAACCCCGAGGACGGCCGGGTCATCGTCATCGAGATGAACCCGCGGGTCTCGCGGTCCTCCGCGCTCGCCTCCAAGGCGACCGGCTTCCCGATCGCCAAGATCGCCGCCAAGCTGGCCGTCGGCTACACCCTCGACGAGATCCCCAACGACATCACGCAGGAGACCCCGGCCTCCTTCGAGCCGACGCTCGACTACGTGGTCGTCAAGGCCCCGCGGTTCGCGTTCGAGAAGTTCCCGCAGGCCGACTCCACGCTGACCACGACCATGAAGTCGGTCGGCGAGGCGATGGCCATCGGCCGCAACTTCCCCGAGGCCTTCCAGAAGGCGCTGCGCTCCCTGGAGAAGAAGGGCAGCCAGTTCACCTTCGTCGGCGACCCCGGCGACAAGGAGACCCTGCTGCGCGAGGCGGTGCGGCCCACCGACGGCCGGATCAACGCCGTCATGCAGGCCATCCGCGCCGGCGCCACCCCCGAGGAGGTCTTCGACTACACGAAGATCGACCCGTGGTTCGTGGACCAGCTGTTCCTGATCAAGGAGATCGCGGACGAGCTGGCGGCCGCCGCCGAACTCACCCCCGGCCTGCTTGCCGACGCCAAGCGACACGGCTTCTCCGACCAGCAGATCGGCGAGATCCGCGGCCTGCGCGAGGACGTCGTCCGCGAGGTCAGGCACGCCCTCGGCGTCCGCCCGGTCTACAAGACGGTCGACACCTGCGCCGCCGAGTTCGCCGCCCGGACGCCGTACTTCTACTCCTCCTACGACGAGGAGACCGAGGTCGCGCCCCGCGAGAAGCCGGCCGTCATCATCCTCGGCTCCGGACCCAACCGCATCGGCCAGGGCATCGAGTTCGACTACTCCTGCGTGCACGCCTCCTTCGCGCTGTCGGACGCCGGGTACGAGACGGTGATGGTCAACTGCAACCCGGAGACCGTCTCCACCGACTACGACACCTCCGACCGGCTGTACTTCGAGCCGCTCACCCTGGAGGACGTGCTGGAGATCGTGCACGCCGAGCAGCAGGCCGGACCGGTCGCCGGCGTGGTGGTGCAGCTGGGCGGACAGACCCCGCTGGGCCTGTCGCAGGCGCTGAAGGACAACGGCGTGCCGATCGTCGGCACGTCCCCCGAGGCCATCCACGCGGCCGAGGACCGGGGCGCGTTCGGGCGGGTCCTGGCGGAGGCCGGCCTGCCGGCGCCCAAGCACGGCACCGCCACCACCTTCGCCGAGGCCAAGGCCATCGCCGACGAGATCGGCTACCCGGTCCTCGTGCGGCCGTCGTACGTCCTCGGCGGCCGGGGCATGGAGATCGTCTACGACGAGACCCGCCTCGCCTCCTACATCGCCGAGTCGACGGAGATCAGCCCGTCCCGGCCGGTGCTCGTCGACCGGTTCCTCGACGACGCGATCGAGATCGACGTCGACGCCCTCTACGACGGCGAGGAGCTCTACCTCGGCGGCGTCATGGAGCACATCGAGGAGGCCGGCATCCACTCCGGCGACTCGGCCTGCGCCCTGCCGCCGATCACGCTGGGCGGCTTCGACATCAAGCGCCTGCGGGCCTCGACGGAGGCCATCGCCAAGGGCGTCGGCGTCCGCGGCCTGATCAACATCCAGTTCGCGATGGCCGGGGACATCCTCTACGTCCTGGAAGCCAACCCGCGCGCGTCCCGCACCGTCCCCTTCACCTCCAAGGCGACCGCGGTGCCGCTCGCGAAGGCCGCGGCCCGGATCTCACTCGGCGCGACCGTCGCCGAACTGCGTGCCGAGGGCCTGCTGCCGGCCCGCGGCGACGGCGGCGAGCTGCCCTTCGACGCGCCGATCTCCGTCAAGGAGGCGGTCATGCCGTGGTCGCGGTTCCGGGACATCCAGGGGCGCGGTGTGGACACCGTGCTCGGCCCGGAGATGCGCTCCACGGGCGAGGTCATGGGCATCGACTCGGTCTTCGGCACGGCGTACGCCAAGTCGCAGGCCGGCGCCTACGGGCCGCTGCCGACCAAGGGCCGCGCCTTCATCTCGGTCGCCAACCGCGACAAGCGCTCGATGATCTTCCCGGCGCGCGAGCTGGTCGCCCACGGCTTCGAGCTGCTGGCCACGTCCGGCACGGCCGAGGTGCTCAAGCGCAACGGCATCAACGCCACGGTGGTCCGCAAGCAGTCGGACGGCATCGGACCGAACGGCGAGCGCACGATCGTCCAGCTCATCCACGACGGCGAGGTCGACCTCATCGTCAACACCCCGTACGGCACGGGGGGTCGCCTGGACGGGTACGAGATCCGGACCGCCGCGGTGGCCCGGTCGGTGCCCTGCCTGACGACCGTTCAGGCGCTGGCGGCGGCCGTGCAGGGGATCGACGCGCTCAACCACGGAGGCGTGGGCGTGCGGTCGCTCCAGGAGCACGCGCAGGTGCTGACCGCGGCTCGGGACTGAAAGGTCGCCGTGAGACTGCGGGCCGGTCGTGACCGGTCGCGCAGTTCCCCGCGCCCCTCAGGGGCGCTCGGCTGAGGGGGGACACCGGAGACGGCGTCCCCCCTCCGTATGAGGACAGTCGATGTACAAGATCTTCTTCCAGCTCGTCTTCCGGCGGATGGATCCCGAGGCCGCCCACCACCTGGCCTTCCGGTGGATCCGGCTGGCCGCTCGCGTGCCCGTGCTGCGCACCTTCGTCGCCGCCGCGCTCGCGCCCCGCTACAAGGAGCTGCGCACCGAGGCCTTCGGGCTGCGGATGCACGGGCCGTTCGGGCTCGCGGCCGGGTTCGACAAGAACGCCGTCGCGATCGACGGGATGGCGATGCTCGGCTTCGACCACGTCGAGATCGGCACCGTGACCGGCGAGGCGCAGCCGGGCAACCCGAAGAAGCGCATGTTCCGGCTGGTGGCCGACCGCGCGCTGATCAACCGCATGGGCTTCAACAACGACGGCTCGCTCACCGTCGCCGCCCGGCTGGCGACCCGTGAGCCCGTCTTCAGGACCGTCGTCGGCGTCAACATCGGCAAGACCAAGGCCGTACCGGAGGCCGAGGCGGTCCGCGACTACGTGAAGTCCGCCGAGCGGCTCGCGCCGTACGCCGACTACCTGGTCGTGAACGTGTCCTCGCCGAACACGCCGGGCCTGCGCGACCTCCAGGCCGTCGACCATCTGCGTCCGCTGCTGACGGCCGTGCGCGAGGCGGCCGACCGGGTCGCGGCCAACCGCCGGGTGCCGCTGCTGGTGAAGATCGCGCCGGACCTCGCCGACGAGGACGTCGACGCCGTCGCGGACCTGGCCGTCGAGCTGGGACTCGACGGCATCATCGCGACCAACACCACCATCGCGCGCGAGGGCCTCGGGCTGCGCTCCGGCGCCGAGCTGGTGGCGGAGACCGGAGGACTCTCGGGGGCGCCGCTGAAGACGCGGTCCCTGGAGGTGCTGCGGCGGCTGTACGCGCGCGTGGGCGACGAGATCGTCCTGGTCGGCGTCGGCGGCGTGGAGAACGCCGAGGACGCCTGGCAGCGCATCCTGGCCGGTGCCACGCTGGTCCAGGGCTACAGCGCCTTCGTCTACGAGGGGCCGTTCTGGTGCCGCGCCGTCCACAAGGGGCTGGCCGCCCGCCTGCGCACCAGCCCGTACGCCACGCTCGCCGACGCGGTCGGCGCCGATGTGAGGAAGACCGTATGAGCCCGTTGGAGCCCTTCGGCGCCCGGCTGCGCCGTGTCATGGACGAGCGCGGTCCGCTGTGCGTCGGCATCGACCCGCATGCCTCGCTGCTCTCCGAGTGGGGTCTGAACGACGACGTGGCGGGACTCGAACGGTTCAGCCGCACCGTCGTGGCGGCGGTGGCCGACCGGGTCGCGGTCATGAAGCCGCAGAGCGCGTTCTTCGAGCGGTTCGGCTCGCGCGGGGTGGCCGTCCTGGAGCGGGTGGTGCGGGAGGCGCGGGAGGCCGGGACGCTGGTCGTCATGGACGCCAAGCGCGGCGACATCGGCTCCACCATGGCCGGGTACGCGGAGGCCTTCCTCAGCAAGGACGCGCCGCTGTTCTCCGACGCACTGACGGTCTCGCCGTACCTCGGCTACGGATCGCTCAGCCCGGCCGTCGCCCTGGCCAGGGAGAGCGGGGCCGGCCTCTTCGTGCTGGCGCTGACCTCGAACCCGGAGGGCGCGGAGGTGCAGCACGCGGTGCGCGGCGACGGCCGGACGGTCGGCGCGACCATGCTGGCCCACCTCGCCGCCGAGAACACCGGGGAGGAGCCGCTGGGCTCCTTCGGCGCCGTGGTCGGCGCCACGGTCGGCGACCTCTCGTCGTACGACCTCGACATCAACGGTCCGCTGCTCGCGCCGGGCGTCGGTGCCCAGGGTGCGACGGCGGCGGATCTCCCCTCGGTGTTCGGGGCGGCGGTGCGCAACGTGGTTCCAAACGTGAGCCGAGGTGTTTTGCGTCACGGTCCCGATGCCGGGGCCCTCAGGGCGGCCGCCGAGCGGTTCGCGGGCGAGATCAGGGACGTCGTCGCAGGTGGCTGAGGACGGAGATGAGGGGCTCGGCGAGCGCTCCGGCGTTTCGCCGAGCGTGAATACACCCTCAAATCCGGGGCATTATGTCCGAAAAGTCTGGCCTCACGGAGGCTGACCAGGACTTTTCCGCTGTTCTCGCTGACTCCGGCGGACTTGCCCGCTAGTCTCCGAGCAGAGTCACGGGCAAGCGTGTTGCTCGTAGCTCCCCAGGTGTGGGGCGACTAGGTTCCTCACCGGTCCGTATCCGACAGATCGACATCCGAGGTGACGTAGGCGTGGCTCTTCCGCCCCTTACCCCTGAACAGCGCGCAGCCGCGCTCGAAAAGGCCGCCGCGGCTCGCCGGGAGCGGGCCGAGGTCAAGAATCGACTCAAGCACTCCGGCGCCTCTCTCCACGAGGTCATCAAGCAGGGCCAGGAAAACGACGTCATCGGCAAGATGAAGGTCTCCGCCCTGCTCGAGTCCCTGCCGGGCGTGGGCAAGGTCCGCGCCAAGCAGATCATGGAGCGACTCGGGATCTCCGAGAGCCGTCGGGTGCGTGGTCTCGGTTCCAACCAGATCGCGTCCCTTGAGCGCGAGTTCGGCAGCACCGGCTCCTGATCACCGGGCAGTCCGGGACGGCCGTCCCGGGCAGTCCGCGATTGCTGGAATAATCGCTGCATGGCTGCAACATTCCGGGGGACGACCCCCGAGCCCCCGGACGTACGTCCGCGGCTGACCGTGCTCTCCGGCCCCTCCGGGGTCGGCAAGAGCACGGTCGTCGCCCATATGCGCAAGGAACACCCCGAGGTCTGGCTCTCGGTGTCCGCGACCACCCGCAAGCCCCGCCCCGGCGAGAAGCACGGAGTGCAGTACTTCTTCGTCTCCGACGAGGAGATGGACAAGCTCATCGCCAACGGCGAACTCCTGGAGTGGGCCGAGTTCGCGGGCAACCGCTACGGCACCCCGCGCCAGGCGGTGCTGGAGCACCTGGAGTCCGGCGTGCCGGTGCTGCTGGAGATCGACCTCCAGGGCGCCCGCCAGGTCCGTGAGTCCATGCCGGACGGCCGGCTCGTGTTCCTGGCCCCGCCCTCCTGGGAGGAACTGGTGCGCAGGCTCACCGGACGGGGCACCGAGCCGCCCGAGGTGATCGCACGCCGTCTGGACGCCGCCAAGATCGAGCTGGCCGCGGAGCCCGAGTTCGACGAGACCCTGGTCAACACCTCCGTCGAGGACGTGGCGCGCGAGCTGCTAGCCTTGATGGACGTTGTGTGATCGTCGCTGATCATTCAGACTGAATCTTTCCCATCCATCGGAAGGCAGAGCGTGTCCTCTTCCATCACCGCGCCCGAGGGCATCATCAACCCTCCGATCGACGAGCTCCTCGAGGCCACCGACTCGAAGTACAGCCTCGTGATCTACGCGGCCAAGCGCGCCCGTCAGATCAACGCGTACTACTCGCAGCTCGGCGAGGGTCTCCTGGAGTACGTCGGTCCGCTCGTCGACACCCACGTCCACGAGAAGCCGCTCTCCATCTCCCTCCGCGAGATCAACGCGGGTCTGCTGACCTCCGAGGCCATCGAGGGCCCGGCGCAGTAGTACCTTCGCACTGCGGTTGACTTATCCACAGGCCCGGCAGCCGACTGCCGGGCCTGTGGTGTGAGATGGAGTCGTACGCCGGAGCCGGTGTGCGGGAGCCGAGTGCGGGGAGTGACGTGGACAAGCCGAAGGTCGTCCTGGGGGTCAGCGGCGGGATCGCCGCCTACAAGGCCTGCGAGCTGCTGAGAAGGTTCACCGAGTCGGGCCACGACGTCCGGGTCGTGCCCACCGCCTCCGCGCTGCACTTCGTCGGTGCCGCCACCTGGTCCGCCCTCTCCGGCCACCCCGTCTCCACCGAGGTCTGGGACGACGTCGAAGAGGTCCCGCACGTCCGGATCGGCCAGCACGCCGACCTGGTCGTGGTCGCTCCCGCCACCGCCGACATGCTCGCCAAGGCGGCCCACGGCCTCGCCGACGACCTGCTGACCAACACCCTCCTCACGGCCCGCTGCCCGGTCGTCTTCGCGCCCGCGATGCACACCGAGATGTGGGAGCACCCGGCCACCCAGGAGAACGTGGCCACCCTGCGCCGCCGCGGCGCCGTCGTCGTCGAACCGGCCGTCGGCCGGCTCACCGGCGTCGACACCGGCAAGGGCCGGCTGCCCGACCCGGGCGAGATCTTCGAGGCCTGCCGCCGGGTCCTCGCGCGGGGCGTGCGCGAGCCCGACCTGGCCGGCCGGCACGTCGTCGTCTCCGCGGGCGGCACCCGCGAGCCCCTGGACCCGGTCCGCTTCCTCGGCAACCGCTCCTCCGGCAAGCAGGGCTACGCCCTCGCCCGCACCGCCGCCGCCCGCGGCGCCCGGGTGACGCTGGTCGCCGCCAACACCACCGGTCTGCCCGACCCGGCCGGCGTGGACGTCGTCCCGGTCGGCACCGCCGTGCAGCTGCGGGAGGCCGTGCTGAAGGCGGCCGCCGACGCCGACGCCGTGGTCATGGCCGCCGCCGTCGCCGACTTCCGCCCCGCGGTCTACGCGGCCGGGAAGATCAAGAAGAAGGACGGACAGGAGCCCGAGCCGATCGTCCTGGTGCGGAATCCGGACATTCTCGCGGAGATCTCGGCCGACCGGGCGCGGCCCGGACAGGTGATCGTCGGCTTCGCCGCGGAGACCGACGACGTCCTCGCCAACGGCCGCGCCAAACTGGTCCGCAAGGGCTGCGACCTGCTCGTGGTGAACGAGGTGGGCGAGCGCAAGACCTTCGGTTCCGAGGAGAACGAGGCCGTGGTGCTCGGCGCCGACGGCAGCGAGACACCGGTGCCGCACGGGCCCAAGGAGGCCCTCGCCGACATCGTGTGGGATCTGGCCGCGGCCCGATTGGGTTAACTTTTTCCGGCCGTCTGTCAACTTTCCCGCCCGCCACATTAGGGTGCGGGGGCCCTGTTCAACGCCGCCGCCCATTGGGCAGAATGCCCGTGCCGCAGGTCACAGCACTTCCGAGTGTCGAGACAGGTGGGCCTGGGGCAAGGTACGACCGATAAACTGTTCTCGGACGATGCCGGGCGCAGCTCCCCGTGTCGTCCGCCAATGATCAGCCAGCAGCCGCTGCAACCCCAGGGAGCGTTGTGTCCCGTCGCCTGTTCACCTCGGAGTCCGTGACCGAGGGTCACCCCGACAAGATCGCTGACCAGATCAGCGACACCATTCTCGACGCGCTTCTGCGCGAGGACCCGACCTCCCGGGTCGCCGTCGAGACGCTGATCACGACCGGCCTGGTGCACGTGGCCGGCGAGGTCACGACCAAGACGTACGCGGACATCGCGACGCTGGTCCGCAACAAGATCCTCGACATCGGCTACGACTCGTCCAAGAAGGGCTTCGACGGCGCTTCCTGCGGTGTGTCGGTGTCGATCGGCGCGCAGTCACCGGACATCGCGCAGGGCGTGGACAGCGCGTACGAGAACCGGGTCGAGGGCGACGAGGACGAGCTCGACAAGCAGGGCGCCGGCGACCAGGGCCTGATGTTCGGCTACGCGACCGACGAGACCCCGACCCTGATGCCGCTGCCGATCTTCCTCGCGCACCGGCTGTCCAAGCGCCTGTCCGAGGTCCGCAAGAACGGCACCATCCCCTACCTGCGGCCCGACGGCAAGACGCAGGTCACCATCGAGTACGACGGCGACAAGGCCGTCCGCCTCGACACGGTCGTCGTCTCCAGCCAGCACGCCTCGGACATCGACCTGGAGTCGCTGCTCGCCCCCGACATCCGCGAGTTCGTCGTGGAGCCCGAGCTCAAGGCCCTGCTGGACGAGGGCATCAAGCTCGACACCGAGGGCTACCGCCTCCTGGTCAACCCGACCGGCCGCTTCGAGATCGGCGGCCCGATGGGCGACGCCGGCCTGACCGGCCGCAAGATCATCATCGACACCTACGGCGGCATGGCCCGGCACGGCGGCGGCGCCTTCTCCGGCAAGGACCCGTCCAAGGTCGACCGTTCCGCCGCCTACGCCATGCGCTGGGTCGCCAAGAACGTCGTCGCGGCCGGCCTGGCCTCCCGCTGCGAGGTCCAGGTGGCCTACGCGATCGGCAAGGCCGAGCCCGTCGGCCTGTTCGTGGAGACCTTCGGCACCGCCAAGATCGACGCCGAGAAGATCGAGAAGGCGATCGACGAGGTCTTCGACCTGCGTCCGGCCGCGATCATCCGCGACCTCGACCTGCTGCGCCCGATCTACGCGCAGACCGCGGCCTACGGTCACTTCGGCCGTGAGATCCCCGAGTTCACCTGGGAGAAGACGGACCGCGTGGACGCCCTGCGCAAGGCCGCCGGCCTCTGATCCGCACGCACGACGCGCGTCGGCTCCCGTGCCCACCGTCCGGTGGGCACGGGAGCCGACGCCGTTCGGGCCCGGGACGCGGGACACGCGGCCGATGTCAGAGGCGTTTGGTAGGAATGCAGGTGTGAGCAGCGAGGACGAACACGGGGGCGGGGGCGCCGAAGGGGCGCCGCCGGAGCAGCTCGCGCTCATCCGGGAGAGCGTCCGGGAGGCCAGGGTGCCGCGCGCCAAGCCGCGGACCTGGCGGGGTGCCGCGCTCGCCGAGCGGCTGCCGGTCGCCCGGGTGCTCGTGGACAAGGGCGTGCTCCATCTCGACCGGTACTTCGACTACGCCGTCCCGGCCGAACTGGACGCCGACGCACGGCCCGGAGTGCGGGTGCGGGTGCGGTTCGGGGCCGGCCGGCACCGGGTGCGGGACGGGCGCCGCGAGGGCGGCGGGCTCATCGACGGGTTCCTCGTGGAGCGGCTCGACGAGTCCGACTACGCGGGACCGCTGGCCGCGCTGGCCCAGGTGGTCTCGCCCGAGCCGGTGCTCAGCGCGGAACTGCTGCGGCTCGCCCGGTCCGTCGCCGACCGGTACGCGGGGAGCCTCGCCGACGTGCTGCAGCTGGCGGTGCCGCCGCGCAGCGCGCGGGCGGAGAAGCGGCCGTCCGCCGACCCGCTGCCGCCCCCGCCGGCACCCGGCGCCGGATCCTGGACGCGCTACGAACACGGCGCCGCCTTCGTCGAGGCGCTGGCCTCCGGCGGCGCACCGCGTGCGGTGTGGAACGCCCTGCCGGGGCCCGAATGGAGCCGGGAGACCGCCCTGGCCGTCGCCGCCACGCTCTCCTCGGGACGCGGCGCGCTGGTCGTCGTACCGGACGGGCGGGCCGCGGCGCGGGTCGACGCGGCGCTGACCGAGGTCCTGGGCGAAGGGCGGCACGCGCTGCTCACGGCCGACGCCGGGCCCGAGAAGCGGTACGCGCAGTGGCTCGCCGTCAGCCGTGGCGCGGTACGGGCGGTGGTGGGGACGCGGGCCGCCATGTTCGCGCCGGTACGGGACCTCGGGCTGGTCGCGATCTGGGACGACGGGGACGACAGCCACAGCGAGCAGCACGCCCCCCAGCCGCATGCCAGGGACGTGCTGCTGCTGCGCGCCGCCCTGGACAAGTGCGGCTTCCTGCTGGGCGGTTGGAGCTGCACGGTGGAGGCCGCGCAGCTCGTGGAGAACGGCTGGGCACGGCCCCTGGTGGCGGGCAGGGAGCAGGTGCGGCGGGCCGCTCCGCTGGTGCGGACCGTCGGCGACGGCGACCTCGCGCGGGACGAGGCCGCCCGTGCGGCCCGGCTGCCGACCCTCGCCTGGCAGGCCGTCCGGGACGGTCTGCGGCACGGTCCGGTGCTGGTGCAGGTGCCCCGGCGGGGATACGTGCCCCGGATGGCCTGCGACCGGTGCCGGGCCCCGGCGCGCTGCCGGCACTGCGCCGGTCCGCTGGAGGCGCGGGACGCCGGGGCGCTGGGGTGCGGTTGGTGCGGGCGCGCCGAGAGCGACTGGCACTGCACCGAGTGCGGCGGCTTCCGGCTGCGGGCCCAGGTGGTCGGTGCCCGGCGGACCGCCGAGGAACTGGGCCGGGCGTTTCCCGCCGTGCCCGTACGGACCTCGGGGCGCGAACAGGTGCTGGACACGGTCCCGGGGACGCCGGCGCTGGTGGTGAGCACACCGGGCGCCGAGCCGGTCGCCGAGGGCGGCTACGCGGCCGCCCTGCTGCTGGACGGCTGGGCGATGCTGGGACGGCCCGACCTGCGGGCCGGTGAGGACGCGCTGCGGCGGTGGATCGCGGCCGGGTCGCTGGTGCGGCCGCAGGACGCGGGCGGCACCGTGGTCGTCGTCGCGGAGCCGACGCTGCGGCCGGTGCAGGCACTGGTGCGCTGGGACCCCGTCGGACACGCGGTACGCGAACTCGCCGAGCGGGCCGAGCTGGGCTTTCCGCCGGTGTCGCGGATGGCGGCGGTGTCGGGTCCGCCGGAGGCGCTCACCGAGTTCCTCGCGACGGCCGAACTGCCGCCGGACGCGGAGCTGCTGGGGCCGGTTCCGGTGCCCGTGGCACGGGCCGGGGCACCGCGGCGGGCCGGGGCGCCGCCGCCCGGCGAGCACTGGGAGCGGGCGCTGGTGCGGGTGCCGCCGGGGAGCGGCGGCGCGCTGGCGGCCGCCCTGAAGGCGGCTCAGGCCGCGCGGATGGCACGGGGGAACGGCGAGGCCGTGCGCGTGCGGGTCGATCCGCCCGACATCGGGTAACGGCGCGGGCCGGGCGGGCGGCTGCCCTCCCGGAGGCACGCCGGGAGGGCGGGCGGGGCCTGCGTCCGGAGGTCAGCCGTTGCGCGGGCCGGGAAAGGCCGTCGGCCTGACCTCCTCGCGCAGGGTCGGGCTGCCCGCGGTCGGCTGGGTCGGCATGGAGCGGGCGGCCGGGACGGTGGGGACCGTGGGCAGCGCCGGGACCGTGTCCAGCGTGCGGGTGCCGGACGGCTCGGTGGCGTGCTCGGTCTCGGCGGCCGGCGCCGACGGGGCCGCGGCGCGGCGGGCGCCGTAACGGCGGTGCACCGCCTGCTTGGTCACGCCGAGCGCGGAGCCCACCGCGTCCCACGAGAAGCCCAGCGAGCGGTCGAAGTCCACGGCGGCCGTGACCAGCGTCTCGACGCTGTCCCGGAGCTCCTGGGCGAGGCGGACCGTCGGGGCGGGAGCGCGTCCGTAGACGACGAAGCCCGTGGAGGGGCCGGAGCGGCGCGGGCGGTAGACGTTGCCCAACTGGGCGGTGAGCGTGCGCAGTGCGTCCACCTGCCGGCGGACCCGCTCGATGTCCCGCACCAACAAGTGCAGGCTGGCCCGGGCCTGGGCGTCGTGGGTTGCGTTCTCGGCCATGAACAAGCCTCTCGAACCGGCGTTGAAAGGAACGGGCCGCGCAAGCGGCCCGGTGTGGTCAACTCTTCCTTGACCAACGCGTGGGCGCGCGGCTGGTCACGGTGTGGGGGCGTGTGGGCATATGCGTACGCCGTGTTCTTCCGCCCGCGCACCGCCCGTTCGGTCGGCCGGGGCCGTGCCGTCGGCGGGGGTGTTCGCCGTCGGCGGCGCGCGGTGCGCGGCATAGACTTGCGTGTCGCCCGTGTCCGTCGTGTCCGAGAGGCCCTCACTCGCCCATGAAGCTCGTCTTCGCCGGTACCCCCGAAGTCGCCGTCCCCGCTCTGGACGCCCTCATCGCCTCCGGGCGGCACGAGGTCGCCGCCGTGGTCACGCGGCCCGACGCACCGGCCGGGCGGGGCCGCAGGCTGATCGCCTCTCCGGTGGCCGAGCGGGCGATGGAGGCGGGCATCGAGGTGCTGAAGCCGCTCAAGCCGCGTGATCCGGAGTTCCTGGAGCGGCTGCGGGAGATCGGGCCGGACTGCTGCCCGGTCGTGGCCTACGGCGCGCTGCTGCCCCGGGTCGCCCTCGACGTGCCGGCCCACGGGTGGGTCAACCTGCACTTCTCGCTGCTGCCCGCCTGGCGCGGGGCGGCTCCGGTGCAGCACTCGGTCATGGCGGGCGACGAGATCACGGGCGCGTCCACCTTCCTGATCGAGGAAGGCCTCGACTCCGGGCCCGTCTACGGGACCGTCACCGAGGAGGTGCGGCCCACCGACACCAGCGGCGACCTGCTGACGCGGCTCGCGTTCGCCGGGTCGGGGCTGCTGGCCGCCACCATGGACGGCATCGAGGACGGCACGCTCAAGGCCGTGCCGCAGCCCGCCGACGGTGTCACCCTCGCGCCGAAGATCACCGTCGAGGACGCCAGGATCGACTGGTCGGCGCCGGCGCTGCGGGTCGACCGGGTGGTGCGCGGCTGCACTCCCGCGCCCGGCGCCTGGACCACCTTCCGCGGGGAGCGGCTCAAGCTGATCCAGGTCGCGCCGGTGCCCGAGCGGACCGACCTGGCGCCGGCCGAGATCGCCGTGGGCAAGAACAGCGCGCACGTGGGGACCGGTTCGTACGCCGTGGAGCTGCTCTGGGTGCAGGCCCAGGGCAAGAAGCCGATGCGGGCGGCGGACTGGGCGCGCGGCGTGCGCATCGGCGCCGGCGAGACCCTCGGCGACTGAGCCGCCCCTTCCCGGCCGCGGCCTTCCGGGGCGTCCGGCGTACGCTGGAAGGCCGCACCTCTCCCATGTCCGGAGCACCTTTTTCGTGAGCCAGCAGTCCCGGGGGCCGCGTCGGCCCGCCAAGCCCTACCGCCGTCCCCAGAAGGACCCCGTCCGTCTCCTCGCCTTCGAGGCGCTGCGCGCCGTGGACGAGCGGGACGCCTACGCCAACCTCGTCCTGCCGCCGCTGCTGCGCAAGGCACGCGAGAAGGAGGGCCCCGACCGGTTCGACGGCAGGGACGCGGCCCTCGCGACCGAGCTGGTCTACGGGACGCTGCGCCGGCAGGGGACGTACGACGCGGTCATCGCCGCGTGCGTGGACCGGCCGCTGCGCGAGGTCGACCCGCCGGTCCTCGACGTGCTGAGCCTCGGCGTGCACCAGCTGCTCGGCACCCGGATCCCGACGCACGCCGCCGTGTCCGCCTCCGTGGAGCTGGCCCGGGTGGTGCTGGGCGACGGCCGCGCCAAGTTCGTCAACGCCGTGCTGCGCAAGGTCGCGCAGGACGACCTCGACGGCTGGCTCGCGAAGGTCGCGCCGCCCTACGACGAGGACCCCGAGGACCATCTCGCCGTCGTGCACTCGCACCCGCGGTGGGTCGTCTCCGCGCTCTGGGACTCGCTGGGCGGCGGCCGGGCCGGGATCGAGGACCTGCTGTCCGCCGACAACGAACGGCCCGAGGTGACGCTGGTGGCCCGGCCCGGCCGCGCCACCACCGCGGAACTGCTCGACGAGGAGGCGGCCGTGCCGGGGCGCTGGTCGCCGTACGCGGTGCGGCTCAGCGAGGGCGGCGAGCCCGGCGCCGTCGAGGCCGTGCGGGAGGGACGGGCCGGCGTGCAGGACGAGGGCAGCCAGCTGGTGGCCCTCGCGCTCGCCAACGCGCCGCTGGACGGCCCGGACGGCACCTGGCTCGACGGGTGCGCCGGGCCCGGCGGCAAGGCCGCGCTGCTCGCGGCGCTCGCGGCGGAGCGCGGGGCGGTGCTCCTCGCGTCGGAGAAGCAGCCGCACCGGGCGGGCCTGGTGGCGAAGGCGCTGCACGGCAATCCGGGGCCGTACCAGGTCATCGCCGCCGACGGCACCCGGCCGCCGTGGCGTCCCGGCACCTTCGACCGGGTCCTGATGGACGTCCCCTGCACGGGTCTGGGCGCGCTCCGGCGGCGCCCGGAGGCGCGCTGGCGCCGCCGGCCCGAGGACCTGGACAACTTCGCCCCGCTGCAGCGCTCCCTGCTGCGCACCGCGATCGACTCGGTGCGGGTCGGCGGTGTCGTCGGCTACGCCACCTGCTCGCCGCATCTCGCCGAGACCCGTGCGGTGGTCCAGGACGTGCTCAAGCAGCGCCCGGAGACGGAGCTGCTGGACGCGCGCCCGCTGCTGCCGGGCGTCCCGGACCTCGGCGAGGGCCCTGACATCCAGCTGTGGCCGCACGTGCACGGCACGGACGCGATGTATCTCGCTCTGATCCGGCGGACCGGCTGAGGGCGCCTGCCGGGAGGCGCGGTCGGGCAGCGCCCCGAAAGGGGCGCGATCAGCTCCCACCGGCGGGTGGCCGGGGCCCGGCCGCGACCACCCCGGAACCCCACGCGGCCCTCCCCGGCGGGGCATGGCAGGCTTGACGCATGGCCGCGCAGATCAACCCCAGCATCCTGTCCGCCGACTTCGCCCGCCTCGCGGACGAGGCCGAGGCGGTCGCAGGCGCCGACTGGCTCCACGTCGACGTCATGGACAACCACTTCGTCCCGAACCTCACGCTCGGTGTGCCGGTCGTAGAGTCCCTGGCCCGGGCCACGGACATCCCGCTGGACTGCCATCTGATGATCGAGGCCCCCGATCGGTGGGCACCCCAGTACGTCGAAGCGGGTGCCTCGTCCGTCACCTTCCACGTGGAGGCGGCGGCCGCCCCGGTGCGGCTCGCGCGCGAGATCCGGGCGAAGGGCGCCCGCGCCTCCATGGCGCTCAAGCCCGCGACGCCCATCGAGCCGTACGAGGACCTGCTGCCCGAGCTGGACATGCTGCTCATCATGACGGTGGAGCCCGGTTTCGGCGGTCAGGCGTTCCTCGACATCATGCTTCCCAAGATCCGCCGCACCCGGGAGCTGATCGGCAAGCACGGGCTGGAGCTGTGGCTGCAGGTCGACGGCGGAGTCTCGGCGGCGACGATCGAGCGGTGCGCGGACGCGGGAGCCGACGTTTTCGTGGCAGGTTCCGCGGTGTACGGGGCAAACGACCCGGCAGAGGCGGTACGTGCACTACGCACCCAGGCCGAGGCGGCCACGGCTGCCGCGTCCTGGGCGTGCGACCACTGAGGTACGGGAACGTGAACGGCTCCGATCAGGGCTGATCGACTGCGCCGGATCTGCAAGGATGAACGGCGTATCCAGAGTGTGAACAGCAGTGAGGAGATGGCCGTGTCGGGTATGTCGGCGGGCCGGTCAGCCATGCGGATGGGACCCGCTGAGCTGGTGCAGGCGGCGGCCATGGCCCGCCGCTTCTACCTAGAGGGCAAGTCCAAGATCCAGATCGCGGAGGAGTTCGGCGTCAGCCGCTTCAAGGTGGCCCGGGTCCTGGAGACCGCACTCGAAAGGGATCTCGTACGCATCGAGATCCGTGTGCCGGCCGAGCTGGACGCCGAGCGCTCGGACGCGCTCCGCGCCCGCTACGGCCTGCGGCACGCCGTCGTGGTGGAGTCCCCGGCCGAGGCGGAGGAGACCCCCGATCCGGAGAATCTCGGTGAGGTGGCCGCCGACCTGCTCGGCGAACTGGTCAACGAGGGGGACGTGCTCGGCCTCGCCTGGGGCCGGTCCACCATCCACATGGCGGCGGCGCTGGACCGGCTGCCGCCGTGCACGGTGGTGCAGCTGACCGGCGTGTACGACGCCGGGACCTCCGAGCGCGGTTCGGTGGAGGCCGTCCGGCGCGCCGCCCAGGTGTCGGGGGGCGACGCGCACCCCATCTACGCGCCGATGCTGCTGCCGGACGCGGCCACCGCGGCCGCGCTGCGCAACCAGACGGGCATCGCCCGTGCCTTCGAGTACTTCGACAAGGTCACGGTCGCCTGTGTCTCCATCGGTTCCTGGGAGCCCGGGATCTCGACGGTGCACGACATGCTCAGCGACGAGGAGCGGGCGCACTACGCCACGCTCGGTGTCGCCGCCGAGATGGCCGCGCACCTGTTCGACGCCGACGGCCGCCGGGTCGGACGTGACCTGGGGGAGCGGTGCATCACGGTCAAGGCCGACCAGCTGCGCCGGATCCCCGAGGTCGTCGCGATCGCGGGCGGCCAGCGCAAGGCGGCGGCGATCGACGCGGTGCTGAGGTCGGGGCTGGTCACCAGCCTCGTCACCGACACCTCGGCCGCCGACTACCTGATGACGGCGGGACCCACGCCCAAGCCGACCCTGAGCCGTTCGGACCCCGACGGCTCCTGACGGGGGACCGCCGCGGCGGCACCGGTACCGGTGACAACGCTGCCGTGGCGGTCCGCCCGTCCGGTTCGGGCCGTCGGGCGGGCCCGCGCGCCCGGTGGGCTCAGGAAGCGGGCCGCTCCGCGGGACCCGAGGCAAGCGCCGCGTCGATCAGCAGGCCCGCCGCCTGCCGGGCGACCGCGCCCGCCGACGGGTCGCGGTCCATCCGCGCGGACACGCTGCCGCCGTCGTACAGCAGCTGGAGCTGGCGGGCCAGGCTCGCGGGATCCGGTGCGCCGGCCTCCCGCGCCAGGTCGGTCAGGAGCGCCCGGACCCAGGCCCGGTAGAGGTCCGAGATCTCTTCGATGGTGCCGCCCCGCTTGGCCTCCGCGCTGGCCGCCAGGAAGGCGCACCCGTGGAAGCCCTGCTCGGAGAAGAGCGCGGTCTGCGCGTCGAAGACGGCCAGCAGCCGTTCCCGCGGACCGTCGGCGCCCTCGACCGCGCGCAGCAGGCGGGCGGACATCCGGGCGTACCGGGAGTCGAGATAGGCGCGGATGAGCTGTTCCTTGCCGCCGAAGGTGTTGTACAGCGAGGCCTTGGCGACGCCGGCGCGCTCGATGATCCGGTCGATCCCGACCGACTGCACGCCCTCCGCGTAGAACAGCTCGTTCGCGGCCGAGAGCAGGCGCTCCCGGGCCGTCGGAGCCTTGGCGGTCAACGCCTTCGTCATGCCACCCACCTTCTCGACGCTTCCACTCTACGGGCGAGGGGACCGCTGCCTGCCCCGTCAGCGGGGCGACACCGCGTCGGCGTGCCCGGCTTCCCGGACCTCGACGGCCGGCGTGCCGCCTGAGGCCACCAGCACCCCGGACGTGCTCTGCGTCCCGCGGCGCAGCAGCAGGGCCGCGAGGGCCAGCAGGGCCAGGCCGATGACCACCGCGCCGTACTCCTCCGAGGTCGGGACGAGTCCGCCGCCGTGCACCACCAGGGCTCCGGCGACGACGGACGGGACGCCCATGCCGAGGTAGGCGACGACGAACAGCAGGGACAGCACGCCCGAGCTCTCGTGCGGCCGGGTCAGCGGCAGCACGGTGCGGATGCCGCCCTGGAAGCCGCTGCCGAAGCCGAAGCCGGCGACGGCCGTACCGGCGAAGAACAGGGCCGGTACGTTCTGCGCGACGGCCAGCAGGGTGACGGCGACACCGACGACCAGCGCGCCGATGCCGGTGTACATCACGGTCGTCGCACGGGCGTCGCGCAGCAGGAGGACGGCGACGGCCGCCACGAACGCGAGGACGAACAGGCCGAGGCCGCCCCAGACGGCGGAGGTGGAGCCGACCAGGGTGCGCACCAGGGCCGGGCCGAGGGAGCCGTAGAACCCGGCGAGCGCCCAGACGGCGAAGATGACCGGGGCCGCCGCGAGGGCCGCGCCGCGGACCGTGCGCGGGAGCTTGATCTCGGGCACCAGCGAGGCGAGCGCGCCCGGCGCGCGGGTGACGGTCTCGTCGATCAGGGAGATGGCGACGGCCTGGGCCACGAACACGCCGAGCAGGCCGAGGTAGATCGTGTGGGTCGGGGCGGGCAGGTACTGCACGACGAAGCCGCTGACCAGGGCGCCGGTGGCGGTGCCCAGACCGGGGGCGAAGGCGTTGGCCATGGTGCCCCGGGAGCGGTTGATGTCCATCATCGCGGCACCCACCGCGCCGAGCGCGGCACCGGTGGACAGGCCCTGCACGATCCGGGCGACGAGCAGTTCGCCGACGCCCCCGGCGGTGGAGAACAGCACCATCGCGACGGCCTGGGCGGCGATCGCGGAGATCAGCACGGGGCGGCGGCCGACATGGTCCGACAGCTTGCCGAGGACCAGGAGGCCGGACAGGACGGCGATCGCGTAGATGCCGAAGACCACGGTGGTGGTGATCGGGCTGAAGCCCCACTCGGCCTGGTAGGACGCGTAGAGCGGGGTCGGCGCGCTGGAGGCGGCGAGGAAGGAGACGACGATGGAGGCGAGCACGTAGAACGCCGCGCGGGGCGGGATCGGCCTGCTCTGCGCCGTGGGTCGGGCGTGCTGTGCGAGGTGGTTCATCAGGAGAGATCCTTCGCGGGGACGGTGCCGGAGATCGTCGGTTCACAGATGCCTGAAGTGAGTAGACAGGTCTGTCTACATGACCTGGTCAACCCCATAGACAGGTCTGTCTATTCCGACGCCGGGAAAAAAATTCCGGGGAAGCCGGGAGGGCGGCGCGCGGCTCGATGGGAGCGTCTGCGCCTGCCCGGCGCCGCGAACCCCGATCATGTGAATGACATACGGGCACGAAGGCCGAGTGCCGATCACTTCCGGAGGACGCGGTGACCACTGAACCCCAGCCCGCACGGGACGCCGAACCACAGCCGGTGCTCGGGCCGTTGACCACCGCCGCGATCTTCCTGGTGGTCAGCGTCGGCCCTGGGCACGAGGAGCGGGCGCGGGACGTGCTCGGCGATCTCGCCGCGCTCTGCCGCAGCTTCGGGTTCGGCGCCCCGGACGGCGCCCTGAGCTGTGTCGCGGGCATCGGCTCCGACGCCTGGGACCGGCTGTTCGCCTACCCCCGGCCGGCCGGACTGCATCCCTTCCGTCCCCTGGAAGGCGCCCGGCACACCGCCGTCGCCACCCCCGGCGACCTCCTCTTCCACATCAGGGCCACCCGCTTCGACCTCTGTTTCGGGCTGGCCGCCGAGATCATGCACCGGCTGCGCGACGCGGTGACCGTCGAGGACGAGGTGCAGGGCTTCCGGTACCTGGACGCCCGTGACCTGCTGGGCTTCGTCGACGGCACCGCCAACCCGGTCGGCGCCGCCGCCCGCAGGGACGTCCTGATCGGCGCGGAGGATCCCGCGCACGCCGGCGGCAGCTACGTGATCGTGCAGAAGTACCTGCACGACCTGGACGCCTGGAACGCGCTGCCGGTCGAGACGCAGGAGCGGATCATCGGCCGGACGAAGCTGACCAACATCGAACTGGAGGAACAGGGCTCGCACGTCGACCTGAACACCGTCACGGGACCGGACGGCAAGGAGCAGGACATCGTGCGCGACAACATGCCCTTCGGCAGCCCCGGCCAGGGCGAGTTCGGCACCTACTTCATCGGGTACGCCCGCAGGCCGGACGTCATCGAGCACATGCTCCGCAACATGTTCCTCGGCAACGAGGACGCCCGCTACGACCGGATCCTCGACTTCTCCACGGCGGTCACCGGCACCCTCTTCCACGTGCCGTCCGGCGACTTCCTCGACGACCTGCCCCCGGCTCCCGGCAAGGCGTGACGCGGGCGCGCGTTGTCATCCGGTGCGCCGGTGGGTTCTACTGCACCGGTGTCCCCCCACAACTCCTCCCGGACGGAGCTGAGATGACGACGGATCCGTGTCTGGTCGTGCTCGACCTCACCGGGGTCGCGGACAAGGCGGCCCTCATGGACCGCGCCGCCACCGCCCTCGGCCTGCCCGACTGGTTCGGCCGCAACTGGGACGCCCTCGCCGACGTCCTCCGCGACCCCTCGGTGTGGGCGCCGCAGGCGGCCGGCCGCGGCCTGGTCCTGGCCGTGACCGGCTGGCAGGGGTACGCGCAGGCCCGCCCGGCGGAGTGGGGCACCGCCCGGGACGTGTTGGCCCAGGCATCCGCCGACGAGCCGCGGCTGACCGTGGCGCTCGCCCTCGGATGACCCGGCGAGCGGCGCCGACCGCCCTTGTAGCTTCCTCCTAAGCGGCTCTGACCTGCCTGGACGTTCGTCCCGGGCACCGCATACCGGTCGCCATGGGACAATGAAGTACGTGCTTTTCCCCTTGGCCGGCCGGTCCGGGGGTCACCTCTGATCGACCGGGATGTGCGGCACGTGCGTTTCCTCAATGACATCCAGCCCGCGTACGACCTGACGTACGACGACGTCTTCATGGTGCCGAGCCGCTCCGCGGTCGGCTCGCGGCAGGGCGTCGACCTCGACTCGCCGGACGGCACGGGCACCACCATCCCGCTGGTCGTCGCGAACATGACCGCGATCGCGGGCCGGCGGATGGCCGAGACGGTGGCCCGGCGCGGCGGTCTCGTCGTCATCCCCCAGGACATCCCGATCGACGTGGTCACCGACGTCATCGGCTGGGTGAAGAGCCGCCACCTGGTGCTGGACACCCCGATCGTGCTCGCCCCGCACCAGACCGTCGCCGACGCGCTGGCCCTGCTGCCCAAGCGCGCGCACAACGCGGGCGTCGTCGTCGACGAGGACGGCCGTCCCGTCGGCGTCGTCACCGACCAGGACCTCAACGGCGTCGACCGCTTCACCCAGCTGGCCGAGGTCATGTCCCGCGATCTGCTGCTCCTCGACGCGGACATCGACCCGCGCGAGGCGTTCAACAAGCTGGACGCGGCCAACCGCCGCTACGCCCCGGCCGTCGACCGCGACGGCAGGCTGGCCGGCATCCTCACCCGCAAGGGGGCCCTGCGCGCCACCCTGTACACCCCGGCCACCGACGCCCGGGGCAGGCTGCGGATCGCCGCCGCCGTCGGCATCAACGGGGACTTCGCGGACAAGGCCAAGCAACTGCTCGACGCGGGTGTCGACACGCTCGTCATCGACACCGCGCACGGCCACCAGGAATCGATGATCAACGCGGTCAGGCTGGTCCGCGGCCTCGACCCGAAGGTCCCGATCGCGGCCGGCAACATCGTCTCCGCCGAGGGCGTCAAGGACCTCGTGGACGCGGGCGCGGACATCATCAAGGTCGGTGTGGGCCCCGGCGCCATGTGCACCACCCGCATGATGACGGGCGTCGGCCGGCCGCAGTTCTCGGCCGTCCTGGAGTGCGCCGCGGAGGCGAAGAAGTACGGCAAGCACGTCTGGGCCGACGGTGGCGTCCGGCACCCGCGGGACGTCGCCATGGCGCTGGCCGCGGGCGCGTCCAACGTGATGGTCGGCTCCTGGTTCGCCGGCACCTACGAGTCGCCCGGCGACCTCCAGCAGGCCGCCGACGGCCGGCTCTACAAGGAGTCCTTCGGCATGGCCTCGGCGCGCGCGGTGCGCAACCGCACGTCCGAGGAGTCCGCCTACGACCGGGCCCGCAAGGCGCTCTTCGAGGAGGGCATCTCCACGTCCCGGATGTTCCTCGACCCGGCCCGGCCGGGCGTCGAGGACCTGATCGACTCGATCATCGCGGGCGTGCGGTCCTCGTGCACCTACGCCGGCGCGGGGTCGCTGGAGGAGTTCGCCGAGAAGGCGATCGTGGGCATCCAGAGCGCGGCCGGGTACGCGGAGGGCAAGCCGCTGCACGCGAGCTGGAGCTAGCCGCTTCACGGACGGCGGCCGGGCTCGTGTTCTACTTCGGGTACGGCTGTCGCCGGTCCCGTCCTGCACCACCTGAAAGCTGAACGACCCCTTGCTGAACGATCTCGACGAACGCATCGTGCACGCCCTCGCCGAGGACGCCCGCCGCTCCTACGCGGACATCGGGCAACTGGTCGGCCTGTCCGCGCCCGCCGTCAAACGGCGCGTGGACCGGCTGCGCGCCACCGGGGCGATCACCGGTTTCACCGTGCGGGTGGATCCGGCGGCCCTCGGCTGGGAGACGGAGGGGTTCGTCGAGATCTACTGCCGGCGCAACACCTCGCCGGAGACGATCCAGCGGGGGCTGGAGCGCTACCAGGAGGTGGTGGCCGCGTCCACGGTCACCGGGGAGGCCGACGCGGTCGTGCAGGTCTTCGCGTCGGACATGCGGCACTTCGAGCGGGTGCTGGAGCGGATCGCGGGGGAGCCGTTCGTGGAGCGCACCAAGTCGGTCCTGGTGCTGTCGCCCCTCCTGAGAAGGTTCTCCTCAGGAGCACCGGGGTAGGTCCCTGCCCACCGGAACGGGGAGTGCGGGTCGTGCGCCGGGTTCGGCCCGGTGGGGGCCGTTCGCGCGGTTCCCCGCGCCCCTTCGGGCCCTGCCCGCACCCGGCGCACCACCGCACCCCTATCCCGCCGTCTTCCGCGCCAGCGCGTTGTTGCCGATGGAGTTGTGCACGCTGAAGCTCACCGCGTCCGACCGGTACCGGTCGTCGGACCACTCCACCGGCCGCCCCTCCCGCGTCGTCGTCACGCGCCGCACCCGCAGCAGCGGGCTCGTCCGGCGGATGCCGAGCAGTTCCGCGTCCTGCGCCCCGGCCGCCACCGCGTCGATGACGTGCTCGCCGTAGGCGAAGACCAACCCCTTGTCCTCGTAGAGGCGTTGCGTGACCGACGGGCAGTCCGGCTCTATCGTCTCGACCGCCGGGGAGATCCAGTCCGCGTACACCGTGCGCTCCAGCAACACCGGCTCGCCGTCCAGGCCGCGGACCCGGAGGACGTGCAACACCCGGGTGCCTGAGGTGAGTTGGAGGCGTACCGAGTCCTCGTGGGTGGCCGGGCGGTACTCCTGGGACACCACGTGCCCGGTCGCCTCGCGGCCCATCGACCTCGCCCACTGCGCGAAACTGCGCAGCTCCGCGAAGCTCTGGCTGCGCCGGCTGGCCAGCACCATCCGGCGGGCGCCCTGGCGGGAGCCGATCAGCCCCTCGGAGGTGAGCGCGGCGACGGCCTGGCGGACGGTGCCGCGGGACACGCCGTACTGCGCCGCCAGCTCCGTCTCCGCGGGCAGCCGACTGCCGACGGTGTACTCCTCGCGGTCGATGGCGTGCCGCAGCTCGTCGGCGATCTCCTCGTGTCGCGCCGTCATGCTTCCCCTCTGATCAGACCGCTGTGCACAGCGTGACCAGCCTAATCGACGTCCTGGGGTGATGCGTGTCAGCCGCGAATGTGCAGGGAATCAGGGGCTGGTGTTTCTGCTGTGTTCATGAACAGGCCACTCGCACCGGGCGTACTGGGGTCAACTTGTTCAGACAAGTTCGCTCGGCGCCCGCCACAGCGCCGCCCACAGCGCCACCCTCGTGCGTACTCCCTGGAGAGACCGTGATCGTGTCCCTGCCGAGAACCGCCGTCCTTGGCGGCTCCCTCGCCGTCGTAGCCGCGCTCGCCCTGAGCGCCTGCGGCGCCGCCCCCGACAACGCGTCGTCCACCACCTCCGACGGCAAGAACGCCGCCACCGCCGCCTCCGCCGCCGACCTCGGCGGCATGGACAAGCTGGTCGCCGCGGCCAAGAAGGAGGGCGCGCTTCACATCATCGCCGTGCCCCGCGACTGGGCCAACTACGGCGCCATCATCGACGGCTTCCAGAAGAAGTACGGCATCAAGATCGAGGACGAGAGCCCCGACGGCTCCAGCCAGGACGAGATCAACGCCGTGACCTCGCGCAAGGGCCAGGACCGTGCGCCGGACGTGCTCGACCTCGGTTCGTCCTTCGCGCTCAGCGCCGCCCAGCAGGGGCTGCTCGCGCCGTACAAGGTGACCACGTACGGCGACATCCCCACCGCCCAGAAGGACCCGCAGGCCCGCTGGTACAACGACTACGGCGGCTACATCTCCATCGGCTGCGACGCCAAGCGCGTCAAGACCTGCCCGACCACCTTCGCCGACCTGCTCAAGCCGCAGTACAAGGGCCAGGTCGCGCTCAACGGCAACCCGACCAAGTCCGGCTCCGCCTTCGGCGGCGTCTACGCGGCCGCGCTCGCCAGCAAGGGCTCCTTCGACGACATCCAGCCCGGCCTGGACTTCTTCGCCAAGCTGAAGAAGAACGGCAACTACACGCCCGTCGAGTCCACCCCGGCCACCGTCGAGAAGGGCGAGACGCCCATCTCGATCGACTGGGACTACCTGAACGCCGGCTACGCCGACGAGTTCAAGTCCAAGGGCGTGGACTGGAAGGTCAGCATCCCGTCCGACGGCCAGTACGCCCAGTACTACTCGCAGGCCATCAACAAGGACGCCCCGCACCCGGCGGCCGCCCGCCTGTGGCAGGAGTACCTGTACAGCACCGAGGGCCAGAACCTGTGGCTCAAGGGCTACGCCCGCCCGGTCCTGATGACCTCCATGGACTCGGCCGGCACGCTGGACAAGACCGCCGCCGCCAAGCTCCCCGCGGTCACCGGCACGCCGTCCTTCCCGACCGAGGCCCAGCAGGACAAGGCCAAGACGGTGCTCTCGACCGGCTGGTCGAAGGCCGTCTCCGGATGACGGCCACGCTCACGCGGGCCGACGTGGCGTCCGCCGCTTCCCAGAAGCGGCGGCGCCGCGCCCCCGGCTGGCTCGCCGTCGTCCCGCTGCTGGTCTTCACGGCCGTCGCCTTCGGGCTCCCGGCCGTGGCCATGCTGAACGGCGCCTTCACGGTCAAGGACCCGGCGACCGGGGTGTCCTCGTACACCGGGAGCAACCTCACGGACTCGCTCCAGGGCCCGTACCTCACCGCCCTCGTCGGCAGCGTCAAGCTGTCCGCGCTCTCCGCCCTGATCGCCGCCGTCCTCGGACTGCCGCTCGCGCAGGCCGTGGTCAGCTCGCGCTCCCGGGCGCTGCGCGAGGCCGTGCTCACCGCCTCCGGCGTGCTCGCCAACTTCGGCGGTGTGCCGCTGGCCTTCGCGTTCGTGGCGACCCTCGGCAACGCCGGTGTGCTGACCGTGCGCCTGCACCTCGCGGACCACGGCTGGAACCTGTACAGCTTCTGGGGCCTCGTCCTGGTCTACCTGTACTTCCTGATCCCGCTGATGGTCCTCACCATCACACCGGCCCTGGACGGACTGCGCGCCCAGTGGCGGGAGGCCGCGCTGAACAACGGCGCCACCGGCGTGCAGTACTGGCGGTTCGTGGCGCTGCCCGTGCTCGCGCCCTCGCTGCTCGGCGGGCTCGTCCTGCTCTTCGGCAGCGCCTTCGCCGCCTACGCCACCGCCGCCGCGATGGTCGGCAGCGCGGTCCCGCTGGTGACCCTGCAGATCGCCGACGCCCTCTCCGGCAACGTCCTGGTCGGCCAGGAGAACGTGGCCCTCGCCCTCAGCCTGGACATGGTGCTGGTGGCGGGCGTGGTGATGGCCGTGTACCTGCCCCTGCAACGACGGAGTGCCCGATGGCTCGACGCCTGACCCCCTGGCGCTGGGCCGTCCTAGGCCTCGCCGCCCTGTACTTCCTCGTCCCGCTGGGCGCCTCCGTCGTCTTCACGGTGGACGTGCCCGGCCAGGGCGTCACCTTCGACGCCTACAGCCAGATCCTGTCCGCCGACGGGTTCACCTCCAGCCTGCTGCTCTCCCTCGAGCTGGCCGTCGCCACCATCGCCGTCGTGCTGCTGCTGATGGTGCCCGCCGTGGTCGCGCTGCGGCTGAGCGCGCCGAAGCTGCGGCCCGTCGTCGAGATCGTCTGCTCGCTGCCGCTGGTGGTGCCGCCGATCGCGTTCGTGGCCGGGATCGCGAGCGTTCTCAAGTGGGGGCCGGACCACCTGTCACGGACCCCCCTGTTCGAGACGTTCGTCGCCATCCAGAACCCGGACTTCCCGTTCGTCCTGGTCCTCGCGTACGTCGTGATGGCCCTGCCCTTCGTCTACCGGGCGCTGGACGCCGGACTGCGCGCCGTCGACGTCCGCACCCTCGTCGAGGCCGCCCGCAGCTGCGGTGCCAACTGGCCGCAGGCCCTGGTCAGGGCCGTACTGCCCAACCTGCGCGGAGCGCTGCTCAACGCCTCCTTCCTCACCCTGGCGCTGGTGCTCGGCGAGTTCACCGTCGCCCGGCTGCTCGGCTTCCAGCCCTTCGCCGTGTGGATCTACAACGTCGGCGGCTCGCAGGCCCAGATGTCCGTCGCCGTGTCCGTGCTCAGTCTCCTGGTGACCTGGGCCCTGCTCCTCGCGCTCGCCGGTGCCGGCGGCCGTGACCGTACCGCTTCCTCCCGGGGATGAACCATGAGTGTCAGCACGCCTGAGAAGGCCACCGCCACCGCCGCCACCGTCGAATTCCGCTCCCTGCGCAGGGAGTTCGGCACCACCGTCGCCCTCGACGGACTCGATCTCACCGTCCGGCCCGGGGAGTTCCTGGCCCTGCTCGGCCCGTCCGGCTGCGGCAAGACCACCGCGCTGCGCATGCTCGCCGGGTTCGAACACCCCGACTCCGGCGCCGTGCTGGTGGACGGCGAGGACGTCACCTCGGTGCCCGCGCACCGCCGCGACGCCGGCATGGTCTTCCAGTCGTACAGCCTCTTCCCGCACCTGAACGCCGTCGACAACGTGGCGTTCGGGCTGCGCATGCGCAAGGTCCGCACCTCCGAACGGCGCGCCCGTGCCGCCGAACTGCTGGAGCTGGTCGGACTCGGCGACAAGGGCGAGCGGTTCCCGCACCAGCTCTCCGGCGGCCAGCAGCAGCGCATCGCGCTCGCCCGCGCCCTCGCCCTGCGGCCCCGCGTGCTCCTCCTCGACGAGCCGCTGTCGGCCCTGGACGCCAAGGTCCGGCTGACGCTCCGCGAGGAGATCCGCCGCCTCCAGCAGGAACTCGGCATCACCACACTGTTCGTGACGCACGATCAGGAAGAGGCGCTGTCCATGGCCGACCGGGTCGCCGTGATGCGCGCCGGACGGCTCGAACAGTGCGCCGAGCCCGCCGAGCTGTACGGCCGTCCGGCCACCGCCTTCGTCGCCGAGTTCGTCGGCACGATGAGCCGGATCCCCGGCACGGTCGAGGACGGCCTGGTCGAGGTGCTCGGACAGCGGCTCCCGCTCGACGGACCGGCACCGCAGGCCCGCGAGGTCGACGTGCTGGTACGGCCCGAGGCGGTCCGGGTGCGTGCGGACGCCACCGGCGGCGCCACCGTCGTCGCCACCGCCTTCCTGGGCGCCGTCGTCCGGGTCACCGTACGGCTCGCCGACGGCACCGAGGCCAAGGCCGACCTGCCCGCCCATGAGGCCGCGGGTCTGGGCGCCGGTGCGGCGGTGAGCGTGTCGCTGCCCGAGCGGCCGGTGCTCGTGGCGGACCGTACCCAGAAGTAGCGCTTCCGGAGATCCGGAAGAGTCCATCAGCCCAGACGTGAGGAATGACGACAACGTGACCCCCCACCCCCGACTCCCGCTCCAGGCCGTCCTGTTCGACATGGACGGAACGCTCGTCGACACCGAGCGACTGTGGTGGGAGGCGGTGGAACGCGTTGCCGGGCGGCCGCTCGGCGAGGCCGACGAACCCGACGTGCTGGGCCGGCCGGTCGAGCACACCGCCCACTGGCTGGCCGACGCCACCGGCAGGTCCGGCGCCGGCCTCGCGGCCGAACTGCACCGGGAGTTCGCGGACCGCGTCCGCACCGGCATCGTGCCCCGCCCCGGCGCCCTCGACCTGCTGGACGCGCTCGCCGCGGCCGGCGTTCCCACCGCCCTGGTCACCGCGTCCCCCCGCGCGGTCGCCGACCTCGTGCTCGCCGCGCTCGGCGAAGGCCGGTTCGCCGCCTCCGTCACCGCCGACGACACCGCCCGGACCAAACCCGCCCCCGACCCCTACCTCGCCGCCTGCCGGGCCCTCGGCGTCGACCCGGCGGCCTGCGTCGCCGTCGAGGACACCGAGACCGGGGTCGCCTCGGCGGAGGCGGCGGGCTGCGCGGTCCTCGCCGTGCCCTCCCTCGCGCCGATCGGCGACGCCCTCGGCCGGACCGTCCGGGACAGCCTGGTCGGGGTCACCCCGAAGCAGCTCAGCGACATGGCCGTACCCGAACTGCGGGTCATGTCCTGGAACCTGTGGCTCGGCGGCAGCCTGATCGACGACCACCGGGCCAAGCAGATCAAAGCCGTCGTCGACGCCGGCGCGGACGTCGTCGGCCTCCAGGAGACCGCCGGCACCTCGGCCCGCGAACTCGCCGAGGCCCTCGGCTGGCACCACCACACGGCAGGCGAGAACCTCGGCATCATCAGCCGGTACCCGATCACCGCCCGCCTCGGCGACCCGGAGGTCGGCTTCTACGGGGCCGCCGGGGTGCGGATCGCGGTACGTCCCGGACGCGAGGTCGACGTGTGGACCGCGCATCTGCACTACACCCCCTACGGGCCCTACGAGTTCCACTTCGACGGGCTCGGGGCGGCCGAACTCGCCGCCCACGAGGAGGTGCGGCTCGGGCAACTGCGCGAGGCGCTCGGGCTGATCGGCGACGGCACGGTGCCCGTCGTCCTGGTCGGTGACTTCAACTGCCCGTCCCACCTGGACTGGACGGAGGTCGAGTGGCCCGTGACCAAGGCCGCCGAGGCGGCCGGGTTCCGCGACTCCTACCGGGAGGCCCACCCGGATCCGGTGGCCGCGCCGGGCCACACCTGGTCGCCGGTCCACCCCGTGCGGGAGGACGGCAGCGGGCGGCCCGAGCCGCAGGACCGCATCGACTACGTGCTGTACCGGGGGCTGCGCGTGATCGACTCCAGGACCTGCGTCAGCGGCGTCCCCGCGCCCTGGCCCGACGTGGCGGGCAACGACTGGCCCTCCGACCACGCGGCCGTCGTCAGCACCTTCGCCGTCGGATCCTGACCGGGGTTACCCGGGGCAACCGTTGCGGTCGTCTGGGGCATCCCGTAGGTTGTGCCGGGCTCCTTACTCGCTGGTAACACCGGTAGGCAATCCATGCGCTGGACAGTCGGCCGACCCGCCACGGTCCGCGCGCGGATCGTGGCGCTCGCCCTCGCACCGGCCGTCGCGCTGACGGCTCTGTGGAGCTTCGCCATGGTCTCCGTCACCGCCGACCTGCGCGCGCTGATCCGGGTCCAGGGGGTGTACGACGACTTCGGCACCCCCGTCGACACCGCCGTCGGGCAGATCCAGATCGAACGACGGCTGTCGGCGGCCTACTTGGGCGCCCGGCCCGGCACGGTGTCCGCCGCCGCCCTGTCGGCGCAGCGGCGCCGCACCGACCGGGCCGTGGCCGCCCTGCGCGACGCGGTCCGCGACGGTGACCGCGGACGCCTCAGCGGCCCGCAGCGCACCGCCCTGGACGCGATGGTGACCGCCACCGGCGGACTCGGAGCCCTGCGCGAGCGGGTGCTGTCCCGGACCGTCTCCTGGGACGCCGCCGTCACCGGCTACAACGCCCTCGTGGAACCCGGCTTCGACGTGCAGTCCGCCCTCACCGCCCTCCAGGCCGGCCGCCTGGCCCGAGAGGCGCAGATCGTCGTCGAACTGGTCCGGGTACGGGAGTTCGTCTCCCGCGAGGACGCGCTGGTCGCGGGAGCCAGGGCCGCCGGACGGCTCACCGCCGCGCAGTACGGCGGCCTCACCGCGGCCGTCGAGGACCGGCGCGTCTTCGAGCGGACCTACGTCGCGGACCTGCCCGCCGACTCCCGGGCCCTGTTCGAGCGGTTCCAGCGCGGCGAGCTGTACCGGTCGCTGGTGCGCGGCGAGGACACGCTGCTGCGCGCCGGTGCCGGCCGGGCCGGTGCGGCCGTCGCCGCGGACACCTGGCGGTCTACCACCGACCGGGCCGTGCGGCAGTACATGCTGCTGTGCACCGATGCGGCGCGGAACGCCGCTTCGCGCGGACGGGCCTTCGCCTACCGGGAGCTGACCAGGGCGGCCGTCGTCGGTGTCGTCGGACTGGCCGTCGTGGGGCTCTCGCTGTGGTACGCGGTGCGCGGTGCGCGCCGCGTCTCGCGCCGCCTGGAGAACCTGCGGGACGCGGCCGACCTGCTCACCGCGCATCAGCTTCCGGCCCTGATGGACCGGTTGAGCGCCGGTGAGGACGTGGACGCGGCCGCCGAGGCGCCGCCGCTGGCCGCCGGGGAGGCGGGGCGCGACGAGATCGGGGACGTCGGCCGGTCGTTCAACCGGGCGCGGCTGGCCGCCGTCGAGGCGGCGGTGAAGCAGGCCACCCTGCGCCGGGGCCTGTTCGCGGTCCTGCTGAACATCGCGCGCCGCAACCAGGCCCTCGTGCACCGCCAGCTGAAACTCGTCGACACCCTGGAGCGGCGGACCGACGACCCGGCCGTCCTGGCCGAGTTGTTCCGCATCGACCACCTGACCACCCGGATGCGCCGGCACGCCGAGAGCCTGATCATCCTCTCCGGCGCGACCCCCGGGCGGCGCTGGCGGCGGCCGGTGCCCGTCGCCGACGTGGTGTCCTCGGCGGTCGGCGAGATCGAGGAGTACCCGCGGGTCGTGGTGCCGCCGATGCCCGAGGTCGGCGTCGCGGCGGACGCGGTCGCCGACGTCGTGCACCTGGTCGCCGAGCTGCTGGAGAACGCCACCGTGTTCTCGCCGCCGCACACCCGGGTCACCCTGCGCACCGGCCGGACCGGCCGGGGTTTCACCCTGGAGATAGACGACCGGGGTCTCGGCCTGGACGCCGGCCGGCTCGCCGAGGCCCACCGCACCCTCACCGACCCCGAGGCCTTCGACCCGACCCGCCACGACCGCCTCGGCCTCTACGTCGTGGGCCGGCTGGCCGCCCGGCACGGCATCGCGGTGACCCTGCGGGAGTCCCCGTACGGAGGCACCACCGCGGCGGTTCTGCTGCCGCCGACGATGCTGGCGGAGACGGACTCCGGGCCCGGCGCCACGAAGACGGACTCCGGGCCGGGCGCGGCCGGGGCGCGTGCCCTGGCGAGTGCGTCGGCCGTCGCTGCGGAGACGGATGTGCGACCCGGTGCGCCAGAGGCCGCGATGGACGGGCGGCCCGCTGCATCGGAGGCCGCGATGGGTGCGGGGCTTGCTGCATCGGAGGCTGTGATGGGTGCGCGGCCCGCTGTACCGGTGGCCGTGGCGGGTGCGCGGCCCGCTGTACCGGAGGCCGTGGCGGGTGCGGGGCCCGGTGCGCCGGAGGCCGTGGCCGACGCGGGTCCCCGCCACGACGGGACGGCGGACGCCGGTGTCCCTCCGCGCGGCACGGCGGGCCCCGGTACCCCTCCGCGCGGTCCGGCGGACGCGGGTGTCCTCCCGGACGGTACGGCGGACGCGGGTGTCCGCCCGGACGGGACGGTGGACGCGGATGTCCCTCCGCGCGGCACGGCGGGCCCCGGTACCCCTCCGCGCGGTCCGGCGGACGCGGGTGTCCGTCCGGGCGGAACGGCGGACGCCGGTGTCCCTCCGGTCGGGGCGGCGGGTGCCGGGCCCGGCGTGGCGCGTGCGGCCGCCGGTCCCGCGCTGCCCACCCGCAGACGGCAGGCCTCCCTCGCTCCCGAGCTGCGCACCGAGCCCGAGCCCGGACCCGTGCGCGAGCTGGACGCCGACGAGATGAGGGCGGTCTTCGGAGCCCTCCAGCGGGGTCTGGACCGCGGGCGCAGGGGGCTGCCCCTCGACACCGACGAGCCGCCCGCCACCGACGAAAGGACGCCCCGTGCCGACGACCAGTGACAGCCACCCCGCCCCGGAACCCGGCACGCCGCCCGGCAGCGACCTCGGCTGGCTCCTCGACGACCTGGTGGCCCGCACGGACCACGTCCGCCAGGCCGTGCTGCTCACCGCGGACGGGCTGCCGCTCAGCCGTTCCGAGGGCATGCGGCGGCGCGACATCGAGCACCTCGCGGCCCTCTGCTCCGGCCTCCACAGCCTGGCCCGCTCGGCGGGGGAGCGGTTCGCCGCCGGAGAGGTGCGCCAGACCATGGTGATGCTCGACGACGCCTATCTCTTCGTGACCCCGGCAGGCCACGGCAGCCGGCTGGCCGTCCTCAGCGACGTCCGCACCGACGTCGGCCAGCTGGCCCACGAGATGGCCCTGCTCGTCCGCCGCCTCGGCCGTCACCTGGACGCGGCCGCCCGCTCGGCACCCTGACCCCGCGGTGCGCGAGGAACACTGGTACGAGGACGAGACCGGCTCGCTGGTCCGCCCCTACACCGTGACCCGGGGCCGTACCGAGCCGTCCGGACGGCTGGTCATCGACTTGATGTCGCAGGTCACAGCGGTGGACACCGGCCGGTCCGAGCACGGCGTCGACCATGCCGGGACGGCTCTGCTCGCCCTGGTGCGGCGCGGTGCCCGGCCGGTCGTCGAACTCGCCGCCGACGCCGACCTGCCGCTCACCGTCCTGCGCGTCCTGCTCGGCGACCTCGCCGAGGCCGGTCTGGTCCGCATCGACCGGCCACGCCGCGTCGCAGCGGCCGGCCCGGCCGCCGACCCGGCCCTGCTCAAGGAGATCATCGAGCGGCTGCGGGAGCTGTAGAGCGACCCGCGGCGCAACGAATCACCGGCGGACGCCCGCATCACGCAACGAACCGTCCGGCCACGCGCAACGGCTCCTCCTTGTCCGGCCCCGCGCGCGGACCTACCGTCTAAAGGGCCCCAGACATCCCTTCCGTACCCGGTGAGGACCCGCATGCGCACCGCCCTGCTCCAGAGCTCCGGCCGCCCCGGCTCGACCGTCGAGAACCTCAAGGCCCTCGACGACGCCGCCGGCCGGGCCGCCGCCGAGGGCGCCGCGCTGCTCGTCGCACCCGAGATGTTCCTGACCGGCTACGCGATCGGCGACGACGTCGCCCGCCTCGCCGAGCCCGCCGACGGCGACTGCGCGGACGCGATCGCCGAGCTGGCCCACCGGCACGGCGTGGCGATCGCCTACGGCTACCCGGAGCGTGCCGCGGGCGTGGTCCACAACTCCGCCCAGCTGATCTCCGCGGACGGCACCCGGCTCGCGAACTACCGCAAGACCCATCTCTTCGGGGGCTTCGAGCGCGAGCACTTCACGCCCGGCGAGCAGCCGGTCGTCCAGGCCGAACTGAATGGCCTCACCGTCGGCATCATGATCTGCTACGACGTGGAGTTCCCGGAGCCGGTGCGCGCGCACGCCCTCGCCGGCACCGACCTGCTGCTCGTCCCGACGGCGAACATGCACCCGTTCCAGTTCGTCGCCGAGTCCCTCGTCCCGGTGCGGGCCTGGGAGAACCAGATGTACGTGGCGTACGCCAACCGGGTAGGCCAGGAAGGCGAGTTCGAGTTCTTCGGGCTGTCCGGCCTGTCCGGCCCCGACGGTGTGGCACGCGCCCGCGCCGACCGCGGCGAGGAACTCCTCGTCGCCGACGTCGACCCCGCGCTCCTCGCCGCCTCCCGCGAGGCGAACCCCTACCTCAAGGACCGCCGGCCCGGCCTCTACGGGCCCCTGGTCTGACCTCTCCCTCCCCGCTTTCCCTTCCTCACTCTTCTCGCAGGTCGCAAGTCGCAAGGAGTCCGTACCCCATGACGTCCACCGTGCCCAACGCCGTCGAGCACGCCGACGAACAGCAGCCGCCGATCACCATGTTCGGGCCGGACTTCCCGTACGCGTACGACGACTTCCTCGCCCACCCGGCGGGCCTCGGCCAGATACCCGCGACCGAGCACGGCAGCGAGGTCGCGGTCATCGGCGGCGGGCTGTCCGGCATCGTGGCCGCGTACGAGCTGATGAAGATGGGCCTGAAGCCGGTCGTCTACGAGGCCGACCAGATCGGCGGACGGCTGCGGACCGTCGGCTTCGAGGGCTGCGACCCCTCGCTGAGCGCCGAGATGGGCGCCATGCGCTTCCCGCCCTCCTCCACCGCCCTCCAGCACTACATCGACATGGTGGGACTGGAGACCCGGCCCTTCCCCAACCCCCTTGCGGAGGCGACCCCTTCGACGGTCGTGGACCTCAAGGGCGAGTCGCACTACGCCGAGACGGCCGCCGACCTGCCGCAGGTCTACCGTGACGTCGCCGACGCCTGGAACAAGTGCCTCGAAGAGGGCGCCGACTTCTCCGACATGAACCGCGCCCTGCGCGAGCGGGACGTGCCGCGCATCCGTGAGATCTGGTCCCGGCTGGTGGAGCGGCTCGACAACCAGACCTTCTACGGCTTCCTCTGCGACTCCGAGGCCTTCAAGTCCTTCCGGCACCGGGAGATCTTCGGCCAGGTCGGCTTCGGAACCGGCGGCTGGGACACGGACTTCCCGAACTCGATCCTGGAGATCCTGCGGGTCGTCTACACGGAGGCCGACGACCACCACCGAGGCATCGTCGGCGGCAGCCAGCAACTGCCGCTGCGGCTCTGGGAACGCGAGCCGCAGAAGATCGTGCACTGGGAGTACGGCACCTCGCTCGCCAAGCTGCACCGGGGCGGCGAGCCGCGTCCGGCCGTGACCCGGCTGCACCGCACCAGCGGCAACCGGATCACCGTGACGGACGCGGCCGGCGACATCCGTACCTACCGTGCGGCGGTCTTCACGGCCCAGTCCTGGATGCTGCTCTCGAAGATCGCCTGCGACGACTCGCTCTTCCCGATCGACCACTGGACCGCGATCGAGCGCACCCACTACATGGAGTCCTCGAAGCTGTTCGTCCCGGTCGACCGGCCGTTCTGGCTGGACAAGGCCGTCGACGGCAACGGGGAGCCGACCGGCCGGGACGTCATGTCGATGACGCTCACCGACCGGATGACCCGTGGCACGTACCTCCTCGACGACGGCCCGGACCGGCCGGCCGTCATCTGCCTCTCCTACACCTGGTGCGACGACAGCCTGAAGTGGCTGCCGCTGTCCGCGAACGAGCGGATGGAGGTGATGCTGAAGTCGCTCGGCGAGATCTATCCGAACGTCGACATCAGGAAGCACATCATCGGCAACCCGGTGACCGTCTCCTGGGAGAACGAGCCCTACTTCATGGGCGCGTTCAAGGCCAACCTGCCCGGCCACTACCGCTACCAGCGCCGCCTGTTCACGCACTTCGTGCAGGACCTTCTCCCCGAGGACAAGCGGGGCATCTTCCTCGCGGGCGACGACATCTCCTGGACGGCGGGCTGGGCGGAGGGCGCCGTCCAGACCGCGCTGAACGCGGTCTGGGGCGTCATGCACCACTTCGGCGGCACCACCGACCCGTCCAACCCGGGCCCCGGTGACGTCTACGACGAGATCGCGCCGGTCGAACTCCCCGAGGACTGAGGGCAGCAGGCCTCAGACCCCGGCCGCCCGCGCCTTCTCGTACACCTCCGCGGCGACCTCCTTCAGCTCCTGGGCGTCCCGCGGAGTGGTCTGGAGGTCGACCAGGATCTCGTCGAGTCCGACCGCCGCGTGGGCCACCAGGTCCTCCACGATCTGGTCCGCGCTGCCCTGGAAGGGCTGGCGGTCGGGGCCGTCGTAGGGCTTGGCCGTGTGGACGGCGTTCACCCGCACGACCGTCCGGATCGGTTCCGTGCGGCCGCGCTCGGCCGCCAGGTCCTGCAACTCCCGCCACTGCGCGGCGAGCTGTTCGGCGCCCATGCCCACCGGCAGCCAGCCGTCGGCGTGGTCGACCAGCCGCCGCAGGGCCCGCTTGTTGCCCGCGGCCAGCAGCACCGGAATCGGCCTCGCGGGCTTGGGACCGACCACCGCGGAGGCGATCTTCGTCAGGTCCCCGTCGAACTTCACCGGGTCCGGGCCCCACACGGCCCGGCACACCGCGATCAGTTCGTCGAGCACCTTGCCGCGCTCCTCGAACGGCCGGATCCCGGCGGCCGCGTACTCGTCGAGCGACCAGCCGGTGCCGAGGCCCGCGATCACCCGGCCGCCGCTCGCCGCGTCCAGCGTGGCCAGCGACTTGGCCAGCTGGAAGGGGATGTGCAGCGGGGCCACCAGGACGCTGGTGCCCAGCTGGGCCCGCTCGGTGACCGCGGCGGCCAGGGCGAGCGTGACCAGGGGCTCGGCCACGTTCCGGTAGGAGTCCGGCCAGGGGAGTCCCTCGACGTTGTACAGGCCCTGGGTGGCGGGTTCCGGGAAGAGGGCCCGCTCGAAGACCCACAGGCTGTCGTAGCCGATCCGTTCCGCGGTACGGGCCACGTCGGGAACGTCCGTGCCGATGGAGTACTGCCGCATCTGGGGAAGGCCGAAGCCCAGCCGAGTCGTCATTCCGGTGCTCCTTCGCAATCGGGTCGTGGGCTCAACGTAAGGCGATCACGAGGGGATTCCGCGGCGGCTCGCACGCCGACGGGATCAGGCCACCTCAGCCGGACAGCGGTGTGAGCAGCATCCGGCCGGCCAGCCCGACGGCGGCGTCCAGCCGCTCGGTGAACTCCTCGGCCAGGTCGCCGAACCGGCGCAGCGTCCACAGGGCCCGCGCCGCCGACCAGGTCGCGTCCCGGGCCCGCTCCAGGCTCCAGGAGCCGAGCAGATGGGTCAGCGGATCGGCGATCTGGAGAAGGTCGGGACCCGGCATCAGCTCCTCGCGGATGCGCTCCTCCAAGGAGACGAGCAGCTCGCCCACCCGGTCGAACTCGTCCTCCAGATCGGCCGGTTCGCAGCCGAGCGCACGGCAGGTGTCCACCACGGCCAGCGCCAGGTCGTGCCCGATGTGCGCGTTGATGCCCGCGAGCGCGAACTGCAGTGGCCGTACACCGGGATGCCGGCGGAACTGGAACAGCGGCCGCCAGCAGGCCGGCGGACGCCCGTCGCCGTCCGCCGCGTCGACCGCCGCCAGGTACCGCTCGGCGAACCGCACGTCCAGCGTCGCCGCGGCTCTCGCATCCCCGAACCGGCCCGCGTCCAGCCGCCGTTCGACCTCCTCCGTGACGGCGAGATAGACACGGTTGAAGACCGCGACCCCGTCCCGCTCCGGCAGCGCCGCGTCCAGCGCGCGCATCCGGGAGACGACGGTGCCGACCGGAGCCATGAGGTGTTCCGACTGCGCCATGGGGGAAGGGTCCCAGCCCCGGCCCGCCGGACACGCCGACCGGCCGGGCATTCCCCGGAACGGAGGACGCGGACCCGGCTGCGCCTGCGACGTGGACCCGTCCGGCGTCTAGGACGTGGACCCGTCGTAGGAGCTGGTGCCCTCGTCGAGGAGCGGTTCCTGCCGCTTGAGGTGGGCCGGGGCGAAGGCGCGCAGCGTGTGGTAGCCGACGATGACCACCAGCGTGCCCAGCGCGATGCCGCTCAGCGAGAAGGTGTCGGTGAACTTCATGCTGACGTTGCCGACGCCGATGATGATGCCCGCGGCGGCCGGGACCAGGTTCAGCGGGTTGCGCAGGTCCACCTTGGCGTGCAGCCAGATCTGGGCGCCGAGCAGGCCGATCATGCCGTACAGGATGACGGTGATGCCGCCGAGCACGCCGCCCGGCACCGCGGCCACCACCGCGCCGAACTTGGGGCAGACGCCGAACAGCAGCGCGAAGCCGGCGGCGGCCCAGTAGGCGGCGGTGGAGTAGACCCGGGTCGCGGCCATCACGCCGATGTTCTCGGAGTAGGTGGTGTTGGGCGGGCCGCCGACCGCGGTGGAGAGCACGGAGGCGACGCCGTCCGCCGAGATCGCCGTGCCGAGCCGGTCGTCGAGGGAGTCGCCGGTCATCTCGCCGACGGCCTTGACGTGCCCGGCGTTCTCCGCGACCAGGGCGATCACGACCGGGAGGGCGACCAGGACCGCCGACCACTGGAAGGTCGGGCCGTGGAAGGACGGCAGCCCGATCCAGTCCGCCCTGCCGACACCGGACAGGTCCAGGCGCCAGTGGTCGGTGACCCTGCCGTCCGGGCCGGTGGAGTGGATCCTGCCGAGGATCCGGTCCAGGGCCCAGGACAGGACGTAGCCGAAGAGCAGGCCCAGGAAGATCGCGATGCGGGACCAGAACCCACGCAGACAGACGACGGCCAGACCGGTGAAGGCCATCACCAGCAGCGCGGTCCACTGGTCCTGCGGCCAGTAGGTCGAGGCGGTCACCGGGGCCAGGTTGAAGCCGATCAGCATGACGACCGCGCCGGTGACGATCGGCGGCATCGCGGCGTGGATGATCCTGGCGCCGAAGCGCTGCACGGCCAGGCCGATCAGGAAGAGCACGGCGCCGACCACGAGGACCGCGCCGGTCACGGTGGCGCTGGTGCCGCCCTGGGCGCGGATGACGGCCGCGACCCCGACGAACGACAGCGAGCAGCCCAGGTAGCTGGGGACCCGGCCGCGGGTCGCGAGCAGGAAGATCACGGTCGCGACACCGGACATCATGATCGCCAGATTGGGGTCGAGCCCCATCAGCACCGGGGCGACGAAGGACGCGCCGAACATGGCGACCACGTGCTGGGCGCCGAGCCCGATCGTGCGGGGCCAGGTGAGCCGTTCGTCGGGGCGCACCACCGCGCCGGGCGCGGGCGTGCGCCCGTCACCGTGCAGTTTCCAGCGCACGCCGAGATCCATGGTGGGGGTTCGCTTTCTTCGAAGTGCTGTGAGGACGGCTTCGTACGTGAAGACGGTCCGAACCATTGTCACGGCTACCTGGCGGTCCTACGCTCACACGGTCCCACTCGTGAACTGAATTCACGTATCTGACCGATACCGCTTTCCGTCCGATCGGAGTGCCCGATGAGTGGAAGATCCCGCACGGCCGTCGTCCTGACGGCGCTTGCGGCCCTCGGAGCCGTCCTCGTCCCCTCCGCCCACGCGGTCCCGAGGACCCCGAAGGCTCCCGACACCGCGGTCCTCGACGGGGCCCGCCTCCAGCGGACCCGGGCCGCACTGGACCACGGCGATCCGCGACTGCGCCGGGCGGTGCGGGACTTGACGGCGCGCGCCGACGCCTGGCTCGGCCAGGGCCCCTGGACCGTGGTCGACAAACCGAAGCCCGCTCCCGGCGGCGACGTCCACGACTACCTGAGCCAGGCCCCCTACTGGTGGCCCACCACCGCCCCCACCGCCGACAACCCCTGGGGCTGCCCCTACGTCCAGCGCGACGGGCAGCGCAACCCCGAGGTCGACACCGGCACCGACCGCCAGGACGTGGAGAAGGTCTTCGACTCGGTCTACGACCTCTCCCTGGCCTGGTACTACACGGGCGGACGGCAGTACGCGCGGAAGGCCGGCCAGGTCCTGCGCACCTGGTTCCTCGACCCGGCGACCCGCATGAACCCGAACCTCGACCACGCCCAGTTCATCCCGTGCAAGTACGACGGCCGGGCCATCGGCGTCATCGACTTCTCCCAGTCGTACACGAGCGTCGTCGACGCCCTGGCGATCCTCGCCACCGGCGCGCCCGGCTGGAGCGCCCGGGACCGCGCCGGGATGCACGACTGGAACACGGACTTCCGCGACTGGCTGGAGCACAGCGCCTTCGGCACGGAGGAGGGCGCCGCCGCCAACAACCACGGCACCTTCTACGACATGCAGCTCGCCGCCCTCGCCTACGCGACCGGGGACCGGGCGCTGGCCAGGAGGACCGTGCTGGACGCGCGGGCCCGGCGGATCGACCCGCAGGTCGCGGCCGACGGCAGTCAGCCGCAGGAGCTGGCCCGCACCCGGAGCTGGCACTACTCGACCTTCGACCTGGTCGCCTACACCCGGCTCGCGGCCATCGGCCGGCACGTCGGGGTGGACCTCTGGGCCTACCGGGGGCCGGACGGGCAGAGCCTGTTCAAGGCCGTGGACTACCTGCTGCCCGCCGCGACCGGAGCCGCCGCCTGGCCCCATCCGGAGCTGGAGTTCCACCGCTACGCGGCGTCCGACGTCGTCCACGCGGCGGCCGACGCGGGCGACGAGGCGGCCCGGCGGGCGGTCGGGCGGCTGGAGGCGCCTCCCGGCGGCGACCTCTGGGCGCTGCGCCCGGCCGCCGAGCAGCTGGACTCGATCGCCGGCTGAGGGGAAGCGGACGGGGTTCCTGAGCGCTCGCTTAGACTGGGGTCAGCTGAAGGCCAGCGATACGTCAGCACCGCCCAGGAGCCCCACCCGTGACCGCCGAAGCCCCGACCGCGCCCGCCCTGTCCCACGGACGGCTCGTCCCCGTCACCGTCCACTTCGACGACCTCGACGCGCTCGGGCTGCTCCACAACGCCCGCTACCCCGTGATGGTCGAGCGGGCCTGGGCCGAGCTGTGGCAGGGACACGGCTTCGCCTTCGAGGGCGACTGGGCCGCGGCCGAGGACGCCTGCAACGCGGTCAAGGAACTCCGGATCGGCTACGAGGCACCGGTCACCCGGCCGGGCGCCTACGCCGTCCACCTCTGGCTGGAACGGCTCGGCACCACCGGGCTGACCTACGGCTTCCGGTTCTGCTCGGCGGACGGCGCGATCACCTACGCGCAGGGCACCCGGGTCCTGGTCCGGCTGGACGCGGCCACCCTGCGCCCCGCCCCGTGGAGCGAGCGCTTCAGGGCCGCGGGCCGGGAACTGCTGCGGCCGGCCGGCTGACCTCCGCCCGCGTGGAGCGGTCCCCGGCCCGCAGCACGCCCGCGAACACCACCAGTCCGCAGGTGAGCGCCGTGACCACGCCGAACGACACCACCAGGCTGGTCGCCTGGGCCACTCCACCGATCAGGCTGGGCGCGACCAGTCCCGAGGTGTAGGTGATGGTCGCGACGCCCGCGATCGCCTGACTCGGGTTCGGCCCGGCGTGCCCGGCCGCCGCGAAGCACAGCGGCACGACGACGGCGATGCCGAGGCCCATCAGCGCGAACCCGGTCATCGCCACCGCCGGATGCCCGGCGAGGACGATCAGCAGACCGCCGCACGCGGCCAGCACCCCTCCGGCCCGCACCGTGCGCACCGTGCCGAAACGGTTGACCACCGCGTCCCCGCTGATCCGGGCCACGGCCATCGTCAGCATGAATCCGGTGGTGGTGGCCGCCGCGAGCCCCGCCGAACTGTCCATCCGGTCCCGCAGGAACACCGCCGACCAGTCCAGGCTCGCGCCCTCGGCGAACACCGCGCAGAAGCCGACCGCGCCGATCAGCAGGGCCGACCGCGGCGGCAGCGCGAACCGCGGCGGCGGCTCCTCGTCCTCGGCGGGCTGCAGGTCCAGCACCCAGCCGGCCGCCGGCACACCGAGCACGGTGAGGGCGGCGGCGGCCAGCGCGAAGTGCAGCCGGGCGTCCGAACCGAGGTGCGCGGCCAGGGTGCCCGCCGCCGAACCGATCAGGGCGCCCGCGCTCCACATGCCGTGCAGCCCCGACATGATCGACTTGTCGAGCAGCCGCTCCACCTCGACGCCGAGGGCGTTCATGGCGACGTCGGACATGCCCGCGCTGGCGCCGTACACGAACATCGCCAGGCAGAGCGTGTACAGGTTGGGCGCGAGGGAGGGCAGGACCAGCGACAGCGTCCACATCGCGATCAGGCCGCGCAGGGCGGTACGGCTGCCGAAGCGATGGCTGATCCGGCCCGCCAGCGGCATCGAGCACGAGGCGCCGAACGCGGTGAACGCGAGGGCGAGACCGAGCTGTCCGGCGCCCAGGCCCGAGTGTTCCTGGATCCAGGGCACCCGGGTCGCGAACGAGCCGGTGACCGCGCCGTGCACGGTGAACACGGCCGCGACGGCATATCGCGCCCGCTTCACCTCCTGCCGATCGTGGTGCCCGTTCTCCATGGCCTTCATGGTCCTGCCCCTCCCCGGGTGGCTGCCGCCCCGCTGTCGCGCCGTAAACTATCAGGGACCCTGCCTGATAGATAGAGAGCGAAGCGGCCGTCCCGGGCCGCGCCGATCTGGGAGGATGCCCGTCATGCCCGCATCACCGAGCACCGCCCGGGCCATCAACGACCGGCTCGCGCTCACCCTGCTCCAGCAGGAAGGCGCGCTGACGGCGGGGCAGTTGAAACAGCTGACCGGGCTGTCCCGGCCCACCGTCGCCGACCTCGTCGAACGGCTCACCGCCTCCGGCCTGATCGCGGTGGTCGGCGAGTCCGGCGAGCAGCGCCGCGGGCCCAACGCCCGGCTCTACGGCATCGTCGCCGACCGCGCCTGCCTCGCCGCCCTCGACATCCGCACCGAGAGCGTCTCCGTGCTGGTCTCCGACCTGGTCGGGCGGGTGCTGGCGGAGGGGTCGGTGCCGGTCGGACCGGAAGCCGGCGAGGCCGCCGCCGTCGAGCAGGCGGTCGCACTGGTCGAGCGGACCGCGACGAAGGCGGCGGCGTCCGGCGGCGGACGGCTGCACACCGTGGGCATCGGGGCACCCGGGCTCATCGACCCGGCGAGCGGCGAACTCCGCGACACGGCGGGCCTGCCGGCCTGGCACCGCCGGCTGGTCGCCGCCGTCCAGGAGCGGTTCCCGCAGGCCCGGGTCAGCGTGGAGAACGAGACCAACCTGGCCGCCCTGGCCGAACAGCGCGAGGGTGCGGCCCGCGACCGGGACACCTTCGTGCTGCTGTGGCTGGGGCACGGCTGCGGCGCCGCCGTCGTCCTGGACGGCAGTCTGCGCCGGGGCGCCTCCGGCGGCACGGGCGAGATCGGCTTCCTGCCGGTGCCGGGCACGCCCGGACTCCCGTCGGCGACGGACTGCGCCGGCGGCTACCACTCCCTGGTGGCCGCGGCGGCGATCACCGAACTGGCGGAGGAACACGGCCTGCTTCCGGCAGGGTCGACGGGCCCGGGACCCGCTGCGGCAGCCCTGGTCAGGGAGGCGGTCCGCGGCGCGGGGGAGGGCGGCGAGTTCTCTTCCGGCCGTCGTGAGACCGGCGGCGATCCGTCGGCGACCCAGGCGGGCGCGGGGCCGTATGCGGTGTGCGGCGACCGCCGCGCGGGCGCGGCCGGCCACGACGGACCCGCGGACGACCGGCGCCCCGCGCCGGCGTCCGCCGAGGCCCGCTTCCTGGACGTCCTCGCCGACCGCGTCGCCGTGGGTGTGGCCGCGGTCGTCGCCGTCCTGGACCCCGGCCGCGTGGTCCTCGGCGGCGAGATCGGCGCGGCCGGCGGCGACGCGCTCGCCACCCGCGTGGAGGAACGGCTGCGCCGGATGTCCCCGCTGGCCACCGAGGTCCGGGCGAGCGTCCTCGGCGGCGAAGCCGTGCTGCGCGGAGCGCTGCTGACGGCGCGGGAGCGGGCGCAGGACGAACTGTTCGCACCGCGGGAGCGCTGAACCGAACGCCCTGGTGGGCGACCCGGCGACGGGCAAGGGCCGTCGTCACCGCCGCCGGGCCCGCCCGAACGATAAAAGGACTAGACCAGTAGGGTCAAGAGCTGCGGATCAAGTCAAGATGCCTGGTTGGAGGGCCTGTTGGGCCGCCGCTGCGCATATGACGGCCCGTTGGGGAAGTCCAGCGGCACGGTCTGTGAGGCAACGCACACACTCGGCCCGCATGGACCCTTGCCGGGCGTGGCACACTGGCCCTGTACCAGAAGCAGCGCACTCCGGGGTCGGTGAAACTCCGAACCGGCGGTTACAGTCCGCGACCCGTCCGCTTCCAGCGGCCGGTTGACCAGGTGAAATTCCTGGACCGACGGTTAAAGTCCGGATGGGAGGCAGTGCGCGGCGGGCGAGCATGTCTCCGTGCGCGCCGCCGTATCTGGTCTCGTCCGTCATGGGCGGGGCCTTGTCGGCGTCGTTCCCGGTGTGCTCTTCCGTCCTTTCTGTCGTTCGTCGACAGGCCCCGGAGTCCGTGCCCGATCGAGGCAGGAGGACCCGGGAAGTGTTCACCGGAATCGTCGAAGAGCTGGGTGAGATCACCGCCGTCGAGAACCTCGGCGACGCCTCCCGTTTCCGGCTCCGCGGCCCCGTGGTGACCGAGGGCGCACAGCACGGCGACTCCATCGCCGTGAACGGCGTCTGTCTGACCGTCGTGGAACACGAGGGCGACGAATTCACCGCCGACGTCATGCAGGAGACCCTGAAGCGCTCCTCGCTCGGCGCGCTCGGCGTCGGCTCCCGCGTCAACCTGGAGCGCCCCACCGCGGTCGGCTCCCGGCTCGGCGGCCACATCGTGCAGGGCCATGTCGACGGCACCGGTCAGGTGCTGTCCAGGACCCCGTCCGAGCACTGGGAGATCGTCAAGGTCTCGCTCCCCGCGGACCTCGCCCGCTACGTCGTGGAGAAGGGCTCCATCACGGTCGACGGCATCAGCCTCACCGTCGTCGAGGCGGGCCCCGACCACTTCACGGTCAGCCTCATCCCGACCACCCTCGACCTCACCACCCTCGGCCTCAAGCAGCCCGGCGACCCGGTCAACCTGGAGGTCGACATCGTCGCCAAGTACGTCGAGCGGCTGCTCGCGAACACACCGGGAGCGGGCCGGTGAACGCGCTGAACTCCGAGGCCTTCGTCCTGTTCGGCCAGCACATCCTCTGGTCGGACATGATCGGCAACATCCTCGGCCTGGCCGCCCTCGCCCTCGGCTGGCGCCGCAACCTGTGGAGCTGGCCGGTCCAGTTCGCCTCCGGTCTCATCCTCTTCGGCGCCTTCTACGGCCACTTGACCGGCAGCGCCGGCAAGCAGGCCGTCGTCATGGTGGTCGCGCTCTACGGCTGGTGGCAGTGGAACCGCAGCAAGGGCGAGGGCACCGACGGCCACATCACGCCCCGGTTCGCCACCTGGCGCGAGCGCGGCGCGATGGTCGCGGCCGCGGCCGCGGGCACCGTCGCCGTCGCCCTGCTCTTCAAGGCGTACCCGTCCCTGTCCTGGGACCCCTGGCCCGACGCCTACATCTTCGTCGGCACCGTCGTCGCCATGTACGCCCAGGCCCGGGGCATGGTCGAGTTCTGGATCGCCTGGCTCCTGGTCGACCTGGTCGGCGTCCCCCTCAACTTCGCCAACGGCTACGCCTTCTCCGGCTTCGTCTACGTCATCTACGGCGCGCTCGTCCTGTGGGGCATGCGCGACTGGTGGCTGCGCTCCCGCCAGGGCCCGCGGCCCGCTCTGGAAGGAGCACCCGCATGACCGCCATCCCGTCGCCGGCCACCACCCCGGGCGAGGCGCTGCGCGCCGTACCCCCCGTCCTCTACAGCGCCGAGGGCATCGAGGATCTCGCCCTCGACCCCGTCGAGCAGGCCATCGCCGACATCGCGGCCGGCCGCCCGATCGTGGTCGTCGACGACGAGGACCGCGAGAACGAGGGCGACCTCGTCATCGCCGCCGAGAAGGCCACCCCCGAGATCATCGCCTTCATGATGAGCGAGTGCCGCGGCCTGATCTGCGCCCCGATGGAGGGCGCCGAACTCGACCGGCTCAAGCTGCCGCAGATGGTCCAGGACAACACCGAGTCCATGAAGACCGCGTTCACCGTCTCCGTGGACGCCTCCGCCGCGCACGGCGTCACCACCGGCATCTCCGCCGCCGACCGCGCCACCACGCTGCGGCTGCTGGCCGGCGGCGACGCCGGGCCCGCCGACTTCGTCCGCCCCGGCCACGTCTTCCCGCTGCGCGCCCGGCCCGGCGGCGTCCTCACCCGCAACGGCCACACCGAGGCCGCCGTCGACCTGGCCCGGCTCGCGGGCCTGCGCCCGGCCGGCGCCATCGTCGAGATCGCCGGCGAGGACGGCCGGATGCTCCGGCTCCCCGAGCTGGTCCCGTTCGCCCGCAAGCACGGCCTGACGATCATCTCCATCGCCGACCTGATCACCTACCGCCGCTCCGCCGAGCCCGCCGTCCGCCGCGAGGCCGAGGTCAACCTGCCCACGGCGCACGGGACGTTCACGGCGTACGGCTACCGCTCCACCGCCGACGGCGTCGAGCACGTCGCCCTCGTCCACGGCGAGATCGGCGACGGCGAGGACGTCCTCGTGCGGGTCCACTCCGAGTGCCTCACCGGAGACGTCTTCGGCTCGGCCCGCTGCGACTGCGGCCCCCAGCTCGACGCCGCCCTGGACCGCATCCAGGACGAGGGCCGGGGCGTCGTGGTCTACCTGCGCGGCCACGAGGGCCGCGGCATCGGACTGCTGTCCAAACTGCGCGCCTACGAACTCCAGGAGCGCGGCCGCGACACCCTGGACGCCAACCTGGAACTCGGGCTGCCCGCGGACGCCCGCGACTACGGCGCCGGCGCGCAGATCCTGGCCGACCTCGGGGTGCGCGGGGTGCGGCTGATGACCAACAACCCCGACAAGAGCGACGCGCTGCTCAGCCACGGCATCCAGGTCAGCGGCCGGGAGCCGATGCCCGTGCAGGCGGGCGAGCACAACCTCCGCTACCTGCGCACCAAGCGGGACCGGATGGGTCACGATCTGCCCTGGCTGGACGCCCCCGCGGTGTCCACCTGCGGCAACCAGTAAAGAGAAGAAGAGAACGAGGAGAGACGTGAGCGGCAAGGGTGCACCGGAGCTGTCCGTACGCAATGTCAGCGACCTGCGGGTCGCGGTCATCGCGGCCCAGTGGCACGAGAAGGTGATGGACGGTCTGGTGGACGGCGCCCTGCGCGCCCTGCGCGACCTGGGGATCGACGAGCCGACCCTGCTGCGGGTCCCCGGCAGCTGGGAACTCCCGGTCGCCGCCAAGGTCCTCGCGGGCCGCGGCTACGACGCGGTGGTCGCGCTCGGTGTCGTCATCCGCGGCGGCACCCCCCACTTCGAGTACGTGTGCCAGGGCGTCACCCAGGGCCTCACCCAGGTCTCCGTCGAGACCGGTGTGCCGGTCGGTTTCGGCCTGCTCACCTGCGACGACGAGGAGCAGGCCCTGGACCGGGCGGGCCTGGAGGGCTCCCACGAGGACAAGGGCCACGAGGCGGTGACGGCGGCGGTGGCGACGGCGGCCACGCTCCGCTCGGTATCCGAACCCTGGCACTGAGCGACGCGGCGTGTGGCGTAGTCTGGCGCACACCATGTCCAACAAGACTTTCGAGGAGCTCTTCACCGAGCTCCAGCACAAGGCCGCCCACGGCGACCCCGCCACCTCCCGCACCGCCGAACTGGTCGGGAAGGGGGTCCATGCCATCGGCAAGAAGGTCGTCGAAGAGGCCGCCGAGGTCTGGATGGCCGCCGAGTACGAGGGCAAGGAAGCCGCTGCCGAGGAGATCTCGCAGCTGCTCTACCACGTGCAGGTGATGATGGTCGCCCGCGGAATCTCGCTGGACGACGTCTACTCCCACCTGTAGAACCGTCTCCGACCCACCCCCTTCAATCCGAGCAAAGGAAGCCGACCTCATGCTGCGCATCGCCGTCCCCAACAAGGGTTCCCTCTCAGGACCTGCGGCGGACATGCTGCATGAGGCCGGCTACCGGCAGCGCCGGGAGTCCAAGGAACTGCGCACCGTCGACCCGGTCAACGACGTCGAGTTCTTCTACCTGCGGCCCCGGGACATCGCGATCTACGTCTCCTCCGGCCGCCTGGACATCGGCATCACCGGCCGTGACCTGCTGATCGACTCCGGCGCCCGCGCCGAGGAGATCCTGCCGCTCGGCTTCGCCCGGTCCACCTTCCGCTTCGCCTCCAAGCCCGGCGCGGCCGAGAGCCTGGCCGACCTCGCGGGCAAGACGGTCGCCACCTCCTACGAGGGCATCGTCGCCAAGCACCTCGCCGACAGCGGCGTCGACGCGTCCGTCGTCCACCTGGACGGCGCCGTCGAGACCGCCATCGAACTCGGTGTCGCCGAGGTCATCGCCGACGTCGTCGAGACCGGCACCTCGCTGCGCAACGCGGGCCTGGAGGTCTTCGGCGAGCCGATCATGACCTCCGAGGCGATCGTCGTCCGCCGGGCCGGCGCCGACGTCGAGGAGCCCAAGGTCCAGCAGTTCCTGCGCCGCCTCCAGGGCGTCCTGGTCGCGCGCACCTACGTGATGATGGACTACGACTGCCGGGTCGAGCAGCTGGAGAAGGCCGTCGCCCTCACCCCGGGCCTGGAGTCGCCGACCGTCTCCCCGCTGCACAACGAGGGCTGGGTCGCCGTCCGCGCCATGGTCCCCACCAAGGACGCGCAGCGGATCATGGACGATCTGTACGACATCGGCGCCCGCGCCATCCTGACCACGGCCATCCACGCCTGCCGCCTCTGAAACGCCCGCGAGAGATGTCCGACCTTCCTTCCCTTCCCGTCACCTTCCGGCCGGGCCACACGCGCGTGATCCTGCTCACCGCGGGTGCCGCCATGTTCGCCACCATCACCGCGGTCGCGCTGCTCCTCGAACAGCTCGGCCCGGGGGAGCAGCTCAGCTTCATCCTGACCGGCGCCCTGATCTTCTGGGTGCTGGCCCTGCTGGCCCGGGTGAAGGTGGTCGCCGACGAGTCCGGGGTCACCGTCGTCAACGTCGCCGGCAAGCGGCATCTGGAGTGGGCGGAGATCGTCCAGGTGAACCTCCGCCCGGGTGACCCGTGGGTCTTCCTGGACCTCACCGACGGCACCAGCCTGCCCGCGCTCGGCATCCAGCCGGGCGTCGCCCGGCAGCGTGCCATCGCCGACGCCAAGGCGCTGCGGGCCCTCGCCGAGGCCCACGCGAGCCACGGCCCCGAGCAGCACCAGGGCTGACATCACGCAACTTCGGGGCCGTCTCGGGGTCGTCCACCCTGCCCTTGTGGGCCCGGTCTTGATTAATCTGTTGGCGGAGGCTTTTCACGTCCCGCCTCCACCCCTGTCGCGCGCCACGCGCACAGGGGTTCCTGCTACCCGAGGAGTGACCCTCTCCGGCGATGGACGGATCGTCCTGTAGTACCTGCGCCGCCCCCTCCCGACATACCGCGGACCGCCCGTGCGAGATCCGCGAGGCTTCGGAGGCGGCGGCATCATGACCACCCCCCTGCTGCTCCTGGCAGCCGCGTTCCTCCTCATCCTCGCCAACGGTTTCTTCGTGGCCGCCGAGTTCGGCCTGGTGACCGTGGAGCGACCCGAGGCCGAGAAGGCCGCCGCCGACGGCGACAAGCGCGCCGGCACGGTCGTCGAGGCGCTGAAGGAACTGTCCTTCCAGCTCTCCGGCACCCAGCTGGGCATCACCATCACCTCCCTGGTCGTCGGCATGCTCGCCGAACCGGCGCTGGCCGCGCTGCTGCACGGCCCGTTCACCGCGCTCGGCCTTCCCGAGGGCGCGGTGTCCGGCATCTCCGTCGTCATCGGCATGCTGCTGGCCTCGGCCATCCAGATGGTGATCGGCGAACTCGTGCCGAAGAACTGGGCGGTCTCCAAGCCGCTCACGGTCGCGCGCTTCGTCGCCGGCCCGCAGGCCCGCTTCTCGCGCCTGTTCCGCCCGGTCATCGCCGCGCTGAACACGGTCGCCAACCGGCTCGTCCGGGCCCTCGGTGTCGAACCCGCCGAGGAGCTGGCCTCCGCCCGCACGCCGGGCGAGCTGGTCTCGCTGGCCCGGCACTCCGCGCAGGCCGGCGCGCTGGAGCAGGACACGGCCGACCTGTTCGTGCGCACCCTGTCCCTGGGCGAGCTGACCGCGCAGCACGTCATGACCCCGCGCGTGAAGGTCAGCGCGCTCCAGGACTCGGCGACCGCCGAGGACGTGGTCAACCTCACCCGGGCCACCGGCCTGTCCCGCTTCCCGGTCTACCGGGAGAAGATCGACGAGATCGTGGGCATGGCCCACCTCAAGGACGCGCTGGCCGTCTCGGTCCACGACCGGCTGCGCACCCCCGTCGGCCGCATCGCCCGCAAGGCGCTGCTGGTCCCGGAGACCCTTCCGGTGCAGCCGCTGCTCGCCCGGCTCCGCTCCGAGCAGCCCATCGCGGTCGTCGTCGACGAGTACGGCGGCACGGCCGGGGTGGTCACCCTGGAGGACATCGTCGAGGAACTCGTCGGCGAGGTCCGCGACGAGCACGACAGCCCGGACGCGCCGGAACTCGCGGCCGCCCCGCCCCAGGACGGCAGGCCCGCCTGGGACGTCGACGGCAGCGTCCGCGTCGACATCCTCCAGCGGATAGGCCTGGACGTGCCCGAGGGTCCGTACGAGACGGTCGCCGGCCTGGTCGCCGACCTCCTCGGCCGGATCCCCGCGCCCGGTGACCGGGCCGAGCTGCCCGGCTGGCGGCTCTCCGTCCGCCGGGTCGGCCACTACCGTGCCGAGCGGGTCCGCCTGGTCCGCACCGCCCCCGCCGTCGCGGAGGCCGTCCGATGAGCGTCCTCCAACTGGTCCTCGCGGCCCTGCTGGTCCTCGCCAACGGCTTCTTCGTGGGCGCCGAGTTCGCGCTGGTCTCGGTCCGCCGCAGCCAGATCGAGCCGCTGGGCACGGCCAGGGCCCGCCAGGTGCTCTACGGCCTGGAGCGGCTGCCGCAGATGATGGCCGCCGCCCAGTTCGGCATCACCGTCTGCTCGCTGACGCTCGGCGCGGTCGCCGAGCCGACGGTGGCGCACCTGCTGGAACCGCTGTTCGAGGCGGTGCGGCTGCCGGAAGGCGTGATCCATCCGCTCGGTTACGTGATCGCGCTCGCCGGGGTCGTCTTCTTCCACCTGGTGATCGGCGAGATGGTGCCGAAGAACCTGGCGATGGCGGCGCCCGAGAAGGCCGCGCTGTGGCTGAGCCCCGGCCTGGTGGCCTTCGCCCGTGTCTGCCGGCCGATCACGGTGGCGCTGGGCGCCTGCGCCCAGGGCATCCTGAAGCTGTTCCGGGTGGAACCGAAGGACGAGGTCGAGGCCGTCGTCACCAGCGAGCAGCTCAACCGGCTCCTGGAGGACTCCGGCCAGGCGGGCCTTCTCGACCCGGAGGAACAGGAGCGCCTGGAGGACGCGCTGGAACTGGGCTCCCGCCCGGTGACGGACGTCCTGCTGCGGCGCGAGTCCCTGATCACGGTCCCGCCGTCGGTCACCCCGGGCCAGATCGTCGAGCTGACCGCGCGTACGGGGTACTCCCGTTTCCCGGTCGCCGCCGAGTCCGGCGCGTTCATGGGCTACGTGCACGTCAAGGACGTACTCGACCTGGAGGACTCGGACCGGGCGGTGCCGCAGCAGCTGTGGCGCCCGATGACGACCCTGCGGGCCGAGCTGCCCCTGGACGACGCGCTCACGGTCATGCGCCGGGCGGCGACGCACCTCGCGCAGGTGGCCGACGCCCAGGGCCGCGTGCTGGGGCTGGCGGCCCTGGAGGACGTGCTGGAGCTGCTGGTGGGTGAGGTCACGGACCCGGCGCACCGCGAGAAGCGGCCGGCCAGGCCGCCCGAGCCCCGGGCCAGCGGAGAGCCCGAAGAGGTGGCTGTCGGCTGATGTCCACGGGAGCCGCGGGACCGGTGCCGACCGGTCCCGCGGCTCTTTTTTCTGCTCCCAGGCCCCCGTTCTCCCGAATCCGCGTACGCCGCTATCCCGCGTTTGCAATTAATCGGCGCCTGCAACTAATGTGGGTGACGGTCGTGCAGCCCGGCACCGTCGCCGGACCCCGCCGTACCGCGCGCCGCTGACCGCGCGCCGACGCCGGGCAGCACGGACCATCGACTACGTACCCATGGACGATCGGCCGCCGCCCCGACCGGCGAGATCGACAAGGACAGGGAGAACATCGTGACCTCCATCCCCGACGTCACCCTCAACAACGGCGTCACCATGCCGCAGCTCGGCTTCGGTGTCTTCCAGGTCCCCGACGAGGAGACCACGGCCGCCGTCGCCGCAGCCCTGCGGGCCGGCTACCGCAGCATCGACACCGCCGCCGTCTACGGCAACGAACGCGGTGTGGGCCAGGCGCTCGCCGACTCCGGCATCGCCCGCGACGAGCTGTTCGTGACGACCAAGCTGTGGAACAGCGAGCAGGGCTACGACTCCACGCTCGCCGCCTTCGACGCCTCCCTGGACCGGCTCGGCCTGGACCACGTCGACCTGTACCTCATCCACTGGCCGACCCCGGCCCGTGACCTGTACCTCGACACCTGGCGCGCGCTGGAGAAGCTGTACGCCGACGGACGCACCCGTGCCATCGGCGTCTCCAACTTCCAGCCCGCCCACCTGGAGCGCCTGCTCGGCGCGGCCTCCGTGGTCCCCGCCGTGAACCAGATCGAGCTCCACCCGGGCCTCCAGCAGGCCGAGTTGCGCGACTTCCACGCCCGGCACGGCATCGTCACCGAGGCCTGGAGCCCGCTCGCCCAGGGCGCCGTCCTCAAGGACGACGCGGTCACCGCGATCGCCGCCGAGCACGGCAGGACCCCGGCCCAGGTCGTGCTGCGCTGGCACCTGCAGATCGGCAACGTGGTCATCCCCAAGTCGGTCACCGACGCCCGTATCCGGGAGAACGCCGACGTCTTCGGCTTCGAGCTCAGCCCGCAGGAGATCGACGCCCTCACCGCGCTCGACCGCGGCATGCGCACCGGCCCGGACCCCGACACCCTCAACTGACCCGCGACCGGGGCCGGCGGCCCACCGGCGACCAGCCCCCGCTTCGCAACCCCCCACGCCGCACGACGGATCGAGGCACCCCCATGAGCATCCGCTCCTTCCTGCCGGGCCGCATCGGCTTCGGCACCGCACCGCTCGGCAACATGTTCCGCGCCATCCCCGACGAAGAGGCCGCCGCCACCGTGCAGGCCGCCTGGGACCAGGGCGTCCGCTACTTCGACACCGCACCCCTGTACGGAGCGGGCCTGGCGGAGCTGCGGCTCGGCGAGGTCCTGGCCGGCAAGCCGCGCGACGAATACGTCCTGTCCACCAAGGTCGGGCGGATCGTCCTCGACGAGGTCGAGGACCCGGCGGCTCGCGAACTCGGCGAGAAGGGCGCCCTGTTCGAGCACGGCCGCCCCAACAAGATGGTCAACGACTACAGCGCCGACGCGACGCTGCGCTCCGTCGAGGACAGCCTGAAGCGCCTCGGCACGGACCGCATCGACATCGTCTGGGTGCACGACATCGCCCAGGACTTCTACGGCGACGAGTGGGTCGGCGTGTACGAGAGCGCCCGTACCGGCGCGTTCCGCGCCCTGACCCGGCTGCGCGAGGAAGGCGTCATCAAGGCCTGGGGCATCGGCGTCAACAAGGTCGAGCCGCTGGAGATGACGCTGGACCTGGAGGAGCCGCGCCCCGACGCGTTCCTGCTGGCCGGCCGGTACACGCTGCTCGACCACGCCCGCGCCCTCCAGCGCCTGCTGCCCGCCGCGGCCGAGCAGGGCGTCGACATCGTCGTCGGCGGCCCCTACAGCTCCGGCATCCTCGCCGGCGGCAGCCACTTCGAGTACGCCGAGGCGCCCGCGCACATCGTCGACAAGGTCGGCACGATCAAGGCGCTCGCCCAGCAGCACGGCATCGGCATCAAGTCCGCCGCCCTCCAGTTCGCGCTGGCCCACCCGGCCGTCGCCGCGGCCATCCCCGGCGCGACCCGGCCCAGCCGCATTGCCGAGGACCTCGCCGCGCTCGTCGAGCCCGTTCCGTACGCCTTCTGGAAGGCGCTGCGCGAGCAGAAGATCATCGCGCACGACGCGCCGGTGCCGCTCGGGGAGGCCGCGTGACCGCCGCCGCCCGCGCCACCCTCGACGTGCGGCGCCCCGCCGACCAGGTCTGGCAGCTCATCGGCGGGTTCGACGCACTGCCCGACTGGCTGCCGTACATCACCCGGAGCCTGCCGGGCGAGGGCGGCCGGCTGCGCACCCTGACCAACGCCGAGGGCGAGGTCATCGTCGAACGCCTCGAAGCCTTCGACGCGTCGGCCCGCAGCTACACCTACTCGATCGAGCGGGCGCCCTTCCCCGTCACGGGCTACCGCTCCACGCTCCAGGTCGTCGACCGCGGCGACGGCGGATGCCGGGTGGAGTGGTCGGGCACGTTCACCGCGGACGGCGTCACCGACGCCGAGGCGACCGCCCTCTTCGACGGCATCTACCGGGACGGCCTGGCCGCCCTGGAGGAGACGCTCGCCGGCTGACCGGGGGAGCGGGCCGGGGCCACGGTGGTCCCGGCCCGCTCCTACATCCCGGCCGGATCCTGCGGTGCCCGCCCCGACAGCACCTCTCCGTACGCCTGCATCAGGTCGGGCAGCCGTAACGTCGCCAGGTCGTCCCGCGTCAGCGCGCCGGGATACACCGACAGCCGCAGGTCCCGGTAGGCGCAGCTCTTCTCGTACAGCGTCCGCAGGAACCGCCCGTTGCCCAGCTCGTCGATCCACCCCTGCTCGACCACGTGCCCGGCGATCGACCGCAGCTCCTCCAGCGCCTCCTCGTCCCACGCGTCCCCGTTCTCCCCGGCCAGCACCTCGCCGATCGAGGTCAGCTCCAGCGGCCGGTAGGAGGGAAAGTCCACGCGGCTCGTGAAGCGGGAGGAGAGCCCGGGGTTGGCGGCCAGCAGCCGGTCCATGCCCTCCGGGTAGCCGGCCAGGATCACCACCAGGTGGTCGCGGTTGTCCTCGGCCCGCTTCAGCAGCACCTGGAGCGCCTCGTCGCCGTACGCGTCGCCCTTGCCGTAGCCGGAGTTGGACAGGGAGTACGCCTCGTCGACGAAGAGCACCCCGCCGATCGCGGAGTCGATCAGTTCGTTCGCCTTCACGGCGGTCTGGCCGAGGTACTCGCCGACCAGATCGGCCCGCTGGGCCTCCACCAGGTGGTCTCCGCCCAGCAGGCCCAGTGCGTAGAACACCCGCCCGAGGATCCGCGCGACCGTCGTCTTCCCGGTGCCCGAGGGGCCGGAGAAGACGAAGTGGCGCTTGGGCGGCTGCACCGGCAGCCCCTGCCCGGCCCGCAGCCGGGCCATGTTCAGCTGCGCGGACAACGCCTTGACCTGGCGCTTCACCGGTTCGAGGCCGACCATGCGCTCCAGTTCGGCGAGCGCCTCCTCCAGCAGCGCGGGATCGGTCGGCCCGGCCGGCAGCGGAGGCGAGGCCACGGCCTTCTCGCGCACCGCCGGATCGACCACCGACGGCATCGCGCCGGCCGGCGGCTCCGCCTCGCCGAAACGCAGGTCCCGGCCCTCGGCGCCGAACAGCGGGTCGAGCAGGTCGGGGCCGTCCACGACGTCCTGCCCGGCGCCGGTGAGCGTGATCGCCGCGAAGTCGGCGCTGTCGTCGTACCCGTCGCCCTCGGCGATCGCGGCCAGCCGCGCCGAGGTGTCCATGAACGCGGGATCCACCCGGTGGACGGCCCGGTACAGGGGGAGCGCGGCGGCGCTGCGGCCGGTGCCCTCGTGCGCCCGGGCCAGCCAGTAGCGCAGCTCCTTGCGCTGGGGCTGCTCGCTGCGGCAGCGCATCAGGGCCGCCGAGAGCAGCGGTTCGGCCTGGCCGTACATCTCCAGGCGCACCCGTGCCATGCCGCCGAAGAGTCCGGCCTCGATGCCGAGCATCGGATCGTCGAGCAGCGGGTCGGTGTGCCGCACCAGCTGCTCCCAGTCCTTGACCAGGTAGGCCCGGCAGGCGTGCAGGAAGCGCACCTGCGGGTCGGCGTCCACCGGCGGCAGCCCGGCGAGGGCCCGGTCCAGCTCCGGGACGTGCCGGCCGTCCAGCCAGTGGGAGGCGTGGGCGAGCAGCAGATCGCGCGGGTTCTCCAGCACCGGCTGCACCCACCAGCCGAGCCAGTACCAGGAGTTGAGCGCGCGGCGGTGCCGGGCGCGCTGATCGCCGAAGCGGTCCCGGTGCCGGAACATCCTGAGCAGCGCGGTCGTCGTGTCGACGCGCAGCGCGTGCAGCCCGAGCCAGGCGTCCGCCATCCCGGGATCCATCCGAACCGCGGCGCGGAACTCCTCCTCCGCCTGCGGATAGGCGCCCATCGTGTAGGCGTCCACGCCTCGCAGCCAGGCGAGGTCGGCCGGGGCCTCGGGGCCCTGCGTGCCGAAATCCATCACGTCCCCCACAAACCGTGCCCGTGGTTGGCCCCGGGCTCCCCCCGATGGCCGCCGTTGGTCGAACCGCTGTGCCGCGGACCGGAGTTGCAGGTGCGCGAAGCAGCCGTCCGAAGGTCGCACCGAGGGCATCGTACCTGCGGTTCCACCGCCCGCCGAAGGGTGCCGCACAGGCCGTTTGCCGAGGTGGGAGCGGATCGGGCGGAGACCGGACAGTCACCGAGGGTGAGCATGGCGGCATGCCCGGCGGGCGCAAAAGGGGTAAAGGGCAGAACGAAGCCCCCGATCACGGGGGAACAACCGGGGGCTTCGCGTCTGTGGTGCGGCCTCCAGCGGCCGCTCAGTGAGAACGTAAGTCCTGTACGGCCCTTGGGTCAAGCCGAGTTGAGGGACTGAGGCAACTTCTTCCGGGCGCCTCTTCACACGTTCAGCACACTGCCGACGGTCCCTCACGGTGGGTGACCGTCTGGTCCGGTCCAACGCTGTGCACGGGCCCCGGAAGCACCTCGTACCCCGTCCGTGACTGCGTCACCAGGAGGTCGGAGTAGGGCCGGGACGGATCCTCGGCGAAGTGGGCGCGTTCCGCCGCGACCCACCCGGCCCAGAACTCCCGCTGTTCCGCGCCGTCCCGCAGCCTGCCCCGCGCCCAGGACTCCTCCCGCGGCACCTCCATCCACAGCAGCCGCGCCAGGAACGGGCGCAGCGCGCGCCGGCCGGCGCCGACGCCCTCGACGAGGATCACGGGGGAGGGCGGCAGCGGGCGGGGCGGGCCGAAGGCGCGGGCGCGCCAGTCGTAGGGCGCGTAGCGGGCGGTCTCACCGCGGCCGAGCGGCTCGATCACCTGGGCCAGCAGCCGGCCGGTCCAGGCGAACAGCTCGTCGTGGCTGGCGATGTCGTCGAGGTGGAGCACCGGCGCCCCGCCCAGCGCGGCGGCCAGCCGCGCGGCGAAGGTGGTCTTCCCGGAACCGGCGTGCCCGTCGACGGCGACGAGGCGTACCGGGCCGCAGGAGGGCGGCAGGCCCTGGAGCGCGGAGGCGAGGCGGTGGATGACGGGTCCCGAGGTGCGTCGAGGTGGGGTGTGGTGGGGTGTGGTGTCGCGTGCTGTGGGGTGTTTTCCGGAAACATTCTAGTAGTGCGGCGCATAGCGGGCGTTCCCGGCCCCCGGAGAAGTAGCGCCTTGAACTAATTTCGAGCCGTTCTCCAGCGGCGCCGTCAATATTTCCGGTCCGCTGACCGATATGTCGAAATCGGACGTTCCCGGTGCGGCCACCGCTGAGTAGTGTGCTTTCTGCGCGAGTACGGCGCGTCGAACGGGGACGGACAGGGGAAGATGGCCGCGGAGTTATTCGAAGGGCAGTACGTATGGCATCCGGCGGCCGATGACCGCTTGCTCGCGAGTGTTTGCGTGGACGTGCGGGCCGGGAGATATCGCAGCGCCCGCGAGGCCCTTGCCGAGACGCGCACCGACTTCGCGCTGCGCGCCCACCGCTCGCTGGTCCTGGCCTCCGAGGCGGCCGGCACCGATCTGGTCGAGCGCTGGCTGGCCGAGGAGCCCGGCCCCGAGTCCGCGCTGATGTGGGCGCGGGTGGCCGTGCAGCGGGCGATCCACGCGGCCGACGCCCGCGACGAGCGCGCCGAGGCGCTGGAGCGGATAGCCCTCGCCGCCTGCGACCGGGCCTCCTCCCTGAACCCCGCCGATCCCACGCCCTGGGCCGCGAAGCTCGCCATGGCCCGGCTGCACCGCCCGCACGACCGTGCCCCGAACGGCCTGCTGACCTCGCCGCCCGGCCCCTGGCGGCTGTTCGCGCACACCCTCGCCCTCGACCCCTGGCACCGCGAGGCCCACCACCGCTTCCTGTCCTTCTTCTTCACCCGCTACGGCGGCTCGGTCAACGCCGCCTGGGACGTCGCCGCCTTCCTCGCCCAGCGGGCCCCCGCCGACTCCGCGATCCGGCTGCTGCCGCTGGTCGCCCTGGTGGAGAGCCACAACCCGACCCAGCTGCTGGCCGAGCGGGTCTGGGAACAGCCGCAGTGGCGCGCCACCGCCCTGTCGATCTACCACAACTGGCTGCCCACGATGGCCGGATACCGCTTCACCCCGGTGCTCGACCTGGCCTATCTCGCGCACGCCCTGGTCATGGCCCAGCGCGAGTTCGAGGCCCGTGCGGTCTTCACGGCCATGGGGCGGTACGCCTCGCGCATGCCCTGGAGCGTGTTCGGCGAGCCGGCCGAGCAGCTCTCCCGGGCCCGCCGCGCCTGCGGTCTGCCCATCCCCTCGTAGCGCCACCCCCCACAGAGAGAAAGGCCGGTAGATGTCGGAGCGCACAGCGGACCCCGTCACGCTCGACGACGACGCGACCCTGCATGCGATGGGTTATCCGCGAAAACTCACCCGTCGATTCCAGGCGTTCGACAATTTTGCCATATCCTTCACCATCATCAATATTCTCTCCGGTATCTTCTCGTCCTTCGGATTCGGAATGAACGCGGGCGGCCCCCGTATTCTCGTGTTCGGCTGGATCGGCGTCTGCGTGATGGTGATGTGCATCGGCGCCGCGATGGCGGAAGTCGCCTCCGCGTATCCGACGAGCGGCGCGCTCTATTTCTCGGCCGGTAAACTCGCCAAACGCCACAAGGGCGCCTGGTCCTGGTACACGGGCTGGCTGAACTTCGTGGGCCAGATCGGCGGCACCGCGGCCACCGGGTACGCGGCGGCCACCTTCAGCCAGGCCTTCGTCGCCCTCCAGTGGTCCTCGTACACCCCCACGACCCACCAGACGGTCCTGATCACGGCTTTGATCATCGTGCTCCAAGGACTCGCCAACACCTACACCGTGCAGCTCGTCGCGGTGCTGAACCGGATTTCCGTGTGGTGGCTCCTGATCGGACTCGTGGTGATCGTGAGCACACTGATCGTGATGCCGGCCCATCACCAGTCGGCGTCCTTCGTGACGCATTTCGTGAACAACACCGGCTTCACCGACGGCCTTTACGGCGGCATGCTCGGCCTGCTGGTCACCAGCTGGACCTTCACCGGCTTCGACGGCAGCTTCCACATGTCCGAGGAAACGGTCCAGGCGACCGTGAACGCACCCCGCGGGATCATCCGCTCGATCGGCTATTCGGCGATCACCGGCCTCGTCCTGATGCTCGCCCTGGTGTACAGCATCGGCGACTACGACAAGGTGGCGAAGTCCTCCGCACCGCCCGTCCAGATTCTCATCGACGGACTCGGCATGGGCTGGGCCAAGGCCATGCTGCTCGTGGTCATCGGCGCCATGCTCTTCTGCGGCCTCGCCAACCTCACCAGCAACACCCGGCAGATCTTCGCCTTCTCCCGGGACGGCGCCATGCCCGGCTCCCGCCTGTGGCACTCGGTGTCGCCCCGCACCCGTACGCCCGTCAAGGCCGTCTGGCTCGCGGTGGCCTGTTCGCTGGCCCTGATCGTGCCGGGCTGGTGGTCGCACACGGCGTTCACCGCGATCGTCAGCGTCAACGTCGTCGGCCTGTTCCTCGCCTACGCCGTGCCGGTGTTCCTGCGGCTGCGGCTCGGCGACGAGTTCCGGCCGGGCCCGTGGAACCTGGGCCGCTGGAGCAGGCCGGTCGGCTGGCTGGCGGTGACCTGGATCCTGCTGAGCAGCATCCTGTTCATGCTGCCGCAGGCCTCGCCGATCACCGTCGACACCTTCAACTACGCGCCGATCGCCCTGGCCGTCGTCCTGATCGTGGCCACGGTCTGGTGGTTCGCCACCGCCCGCCGCCGCTTCCAGGGACCGGTCAGCTACGGCCGCCCCGACGAGGTCGCCGCTATGGACCTGATCTGACGACGACGAGGAGATCCCCGGCGCCGGGTGCCGGGGATCTTTCAGCGGACGAGACCAATATTGGTGGGCGTGGCATCGCCGAAAGTGCTGGCAGGGGCATGTCCCCTGCTTCATAGTTGGCGCACCGGACCAGCAGCGTCGCGCACCCCTGGGGGTCTCCCGCCCATGAGCAGAGCCGAACAGCCGTCCCGCAGAACCGTCCTGGCCGCCGCGGCCGCCGTCGCCGCGGCCGCCGTCGCCCAGGGAGTGATCCCGGCGGCCCCCGCGGCCGCGGCGCCGGAGACCGACTCCGAGGACCTCGCCCGCACCTTGACCCGTCCGGTGGACTACCACGCGTGGACCACCCACGGCGACTGGCGGAGCGGATCGGCCCAGGGCGTGCGTGCCGTCGCCGGGCGGCGCCCCGGCGTGGTGATCGCCACCGCCGCCGGCACCACCTCCTACACCGACCCGCACACCGGCACCACCGCCTCGTGGGAGTACGCCACCTGGACCGGCCCGGTGCACCGGCTCGCCGTGCCCGCCACCGAGGCCATCGCCTCCTGGAACGCCGACACCCCGGCCGGCACCTGGATCCAGGTCGAACTGCAGGGCACGTACTCCGACGGCACCCGGACGCCCTGGTACGTGATGGGCCGCTGGGCGGCGGGCGACGAGGACATCAAGCGGACCTCGGTGGACGGCCAGTCGGACGGCAGGAGCAGCGTCTGGACAGACACCTTCGCCATCGATGACGCCACCGGCGGCCTGCGCCTGGCCGCCTATCAGCTGCGCCTGACCCTCTACCGCAAGCCCGGCACCGAGCTCACCCCGACCGTCTGGCGGCTCGGCGCGATGGGCTCCGACATCCCGGACCGCTTCACCGTCCCGGCCTCCACGCCGGGGACGGCCCGGGAACTGACGGTGCCGCGCTACTCGCAGGAGATCCACAAGGGCCAGTACCCGCAGTACGACAACGGCGGCGAGGCCTGGTGCAGCCCCACCTCCTCGCAGATGATCATCGAGTACTGGGGCGGCCGGCTCACCCCGGCGCAACTGGCCTGGGTCGACCCGTCGTACGCCGACCCCCAGGTCTGCCACGCGGCCCGCTCCACCTACGACTACCAGTACGAGGGCTGCGGCAACTGGCCGTTCAACGCCGCCTACGCGTCGACCTACCGGGACCTCCAGGGCGTGATAACGCGTCTCGGCTCGCTCACCGACCTGGAGAAGCTGATCGCGGCCGGCATCCCGGCCATCACCTCCCAGTCGTTCCTGGAGAGCGAGCTGACCGGCGCCGGCTACGGCACCTCGGGTCACCTCATGACGGTGATCGGCTTCACCGCCGACGGCGACGTGATCGCCAACGACCCCTGCTCGGTGGACGACAACGCTGTCCGGCGGGTCTACCCGCGCCGGGAGTTCGAGAACATCTGGCTGCGGACCAAGCGGTACAACGCCTCCGGCAACGTCGCCTCGGGCACCGGGGGCGTCTGCTACCTGTACTTCCCGGCCTGCCCGAGCCCGAGCCAGGCCAGGGCGCTCGCGGCGGTGGGCGTGCGCTGACCGGCGGGACGCCGGCCCCGGACGGACCGGGGGCCGGCGTCCTGTGACCAAGCTCTCCGCCGCAAAAGCCGCAATCGGTGGCATGGTGGACGGCATGACCACGCACTCCGCCACCGCCGTCCGCGCCCGTACCGGCGGCCCCAGGGAAGACGGCCCGAAGGTCCTGGAACACGTCATGGGCTGGGCCCTCGTCGTGGTCGTCGCCATGCTGGTGACCCAACTCGGACTGCTGTGACCTGACCCGGCACCCGACCTGGCATACTGCGGATGTCCCGCGCAGCCTGCTGAGACCAGGGTCTGAGTTGAATATTAGTCAACAGCGCGCCGCCGCCCGTCCCCGGGCGCGAGGCACCGAGCGCTCCGTGGCCCGTCGCGCCGAACTGATCTCCATCGGCCGGAAGTTGTTCGCCGACACCTCGTACGACGCGCTCTCCATGGACGACATCGCCCGGCAGGCGCATGTCGCCAAAGGGCTGATCTACTACTACTTCCAGTCCAAGCGCGGTTACTACCTGGCGATCATCCAGGACTCGGTCGCGGACCTGGTCACCTACGCCGCGAGCGGCCTCGAACTGCCCCAGGTGGACCGGGTCCACCGGACCATCGACAGCTACCTGCGCTACGCCGAGTTCCACCAGGCCGCGTACCGCACGATCGTCAGCGGCGGCGTCGGCTTCGACGCCGAGGTGCACTCCATCCGGGACGGGGTGCGCGAGGCGATGGTCGGGACCATCGCCGAAGGCGCCTACGGCCGCAGCGACATCGGCCCGCTCGCCAGGATGGGCCTGCTCGCCTGGCTGTGCAGCGTGGAGGGCGCGACCCTCAACTGGATCGACAACCCCGAACTCTCCCGCGACACCATGTGCGAGCTGCTGGTCAAGACGCTCGGCGGCACCATGCGCGCCATCGAGGAGCTGGACCCCGCCTACCGCGCCCCGGCCCCGGCCCGCCGGGACACCTGACGGACGCACAAGGGGCGGAGGTCTCGTGGAACCCCCGCCCCGAGCCCCCGTGACCGGGGGTCAGTTGACGGCCTTGATCAGCTCACCGCCCGCGGTGTCGCCGCTCAGTTCCCAGAGGAACGTGCCGCCCAGGCCCTGCTGGTTCTTGTAGGTCATCTTGGTCGCGATGGTCGCCGGGGTGTCGTAACTCCACCAGTTGGTGCCGCACTTGGCGTACGCCGTGCCCGCCACCGTGCCGGTCGCCGGGCACTTGGTCTTGAGCACCTTGTAGTCCTCGATGCCCGCCTCGTAGGTGCCCGCCGCCGGTCCGGTGGCCGAGCCGCCGGGTGCCGCCTGGGTGACGCCGGTCCAGCCGCGGCCGTAGAAGCCGATACCGAGCAGCAGCTTGGACGCCGGGACACCGAGGCCCCGCAGCTTGGCGATCGTCGCCGACGTGTAGAAGTTCGCCTTCGGGATGCCCGAGTAGGAGTTGAGCGGCGAGTGCGGGGCCGTGGGCCCGGTCGCGTCCCAGGCGCCGAAGTAGTCGTACGTCATCGGGTTGTACCAGTCGACGTACTGGGCGGCCCCCGCGTAGTCGGCCGCGTCGATCTTGCCGCCGGCGGTCGCGTCCGCGGTGATGGCGGCCGTGACCAGCGCACTGCTGCCGAACTTCGAGCGCAGCGCGGCCATCAGGTTCCTGAACGCGTCCCGGCCGCTGGTGTCGCAGGTGTTGCCGCAGGCGTTCGGGTACTCCCAGTCGATGTCGATGCCGTCGAAGACACCCGCCCACTTGGAGTTCTTCACCAGGTCGTAGCAGGACTGGGCGAAGGCGGCCGGGTTCCTTGCGGCCTCGCCGAACCCGCTCGACCAGGTCCAGCCGCCGAAGGACCAGAGGATCTTGAGGTTCGGGTGCTTCTTCTTCAGCTTGAGCAGCTGGTTGAAGTTGCCGCGCAGCGGCTGGTCCCAGGTGTCCGCGACCCCGTCCACCGATTCGGCGGCGGTGTAGGCGCGGTCGGTCGCGGCGTACGAGTCGCCCATCGCGCACTTGCCGCCGGTGACGTTGCCGAAGGCGTAGTTGATGTGGGTGAGCTTCGCCGCCGAGCCGGAGGTCTCGACGTTCTTGACCAGGTACTTGCGGTCGTAGATGCCCCATTCCGTGAAGTAGCCGACGACCTTCGAGCCGGCCTGCACCTGGGGAGCGGCCGGGGCGGCCTGGGCGGCCGCGGATGCGGTGCCCGCGCCGGCCAGCAGCCCGGCGCCGAGGACGGCGCAACAGGCCGCGGAGAGCAGCGCCCGGAACCGGGAGCGGTGGGAGGTGTGCATCGGGTGTCTCCTCCTGGGGGCGAGGGGAACGCGCGCCGATTGGCATGAACGCGGTAAAGCGTTGGTCATGAACCTTAGGAGGACTAGACCAGTCGGGTCAATGGTGCGGACCAATCTCGGGGCGCTCGAATGTTGTCCTGGAATTGTCGAAGTAAGCGGTCGTTAACTGGTGACGGAAGGTCCCCGATCGGGCATACTCACTGCGCAGCCGCTGGTCAGCAGCTTCCGTGACCCGGAACGCCCACCTCGGCGGCACTCGAACGACAGGCGGAGCGGCCCCTACCCGACGGGCCGCGACCGCCCGTGCCCGACAGGGAGGAGACCGACGCCATGTCCGACCGCGACCCGCAGCCGGTGGAGCGTCAGCTGCCCACGGAGGAAGCGAGGGACCTGATCTCGCTCGTCCGGGAGATCGCCCAGCGCGAGATCGCGCCACGGGCGGCCGAGGAGGAGGATGCCGGGCGCTTCCCGCGCGAGGTCTTCACCCTCCTGTCCGCATCAGGACTGCTCGGCCTGCCGTACGACGCCGAGTACGGCGGCGGTGAGCAGCCCTACGAGGTGTACCTCCAGGTCCTGGAGGAGCTGGCCGCGGCCCGCCTCACCGTCGGTCTCGGCGTCAGCGTGCACACCCTCGCGAGCTACGCGCTCGCCGCCTACGGCACCAAGCAGCAGCAGGTCGAGCACCTGTCGGCGATACTCGGCGGCGGCCTGCTCGGCGCCTACTGCCTGTCCGAGCCGGCCTCCGGCTCCGACGCGGCCTCCCTGCGCACGAAGGCGGTCAGGGACGGCGACGGCTGGGTGATCAACGGCACCAAGGCGTGGATCACGCACGGCGGCATCGCCGACTTCTACACGGTCATGGCCCGCACCGGCGCGGAGGGCTCGCACGGGATCACCGCCTTCCTGGTCCCCGGTGACGCCGAGGGCCTGAGCGCCGCGGTGCCCGAGAAGAAGATGGGCATGAAGGGCTCGCCCACCGCCCAGGTGCACTTCGACGACGTCCGGGTCCCGGACGAGCGGCGGCTCGGCGAGGAGGGCCAGGGCTTCGCCATCGCCCTGTCCGCGCTGGACTCGGGCCGGCTCGGCATCGCCGCCTGCGCCGTCGGCCTCGCCCAGGCGGCCCTGGACGAGGCAGTCGCCTACGCCACCGGACGGCAGCAGTTCGGCCACCCCATCGCCGACTTCCAGGGCCTGCGCTTCATGATCGCCGACATGGCGACCCAGATCGAGGCGGGCCGCGCCCTCTACCTCGCGGCGGCCCGGCTGCGGGACGCGGGCCGGCCGTTCGCCAAGCAGGCCGCCATGGCCAAGCTGCACTGCACCGACACCGCGATGAAGGTGACCACCGACGCCGTCCAGATCCTCGGCGGCTACGGCTACACCGCCGACTTCCCGGCCGAGCGCTACATGCGCGAGGCCAAGGTCCTGCAGATCGTCGAGGGCACCAACCAGATCCAGCGGATGGTCATCGCCCGTCATGTGGCGGGGCCGGAAAGCCGCTGAACTGCCCGCGTGCGACCGTCGGGGCCGCCAGCCTGACCCACTCCGGGTCGTGGCGGCCCGGCAGGGCGCGGCCCCGCTCGGCCCAGGTGCGCAGCAGATCGCGGTAGATCGGCGGATCCTGCGGCGCGGGCGGCGGGGCCGGTGCCGCGGGCTGGGGCACGAAGATACGGCGCTGACGGCCGAGAGCGGTGTAGGTGGTCGTCATGCCCGGCCAACGCGGGTGCGGCCGCCCTGGTCACCGATCCGGCGAATCGTGCGTGAGTTCGTGGACGTCCGGTCCCGGATCTGGCGACCCCCGGTTTTCTGACGTACCGTCAGCCGGACCGTCTCCAGCCTCCGGGGAGGCCCGCCATGGCCGACGACCGTCCCGTACCGCTCGACGAGTACCCGGTGCACCAGGTCCCGCTCTCCATGAAGCACGTGGCCACCGGAGACCGGAACGCCTACGACCGCTGCATCTTCCACGTCTTCGACCACGACGGCCGCGCCCTGCTCGTCCTCGGCCTCGGCGTCTACCCGAACGTCGGAGTGATCGACGCCTACGCCACCCTGCGCACCGGCGACACCCTGCACGCGGTACGCGCCTCGGACGCGCTCGGCGACGACCGGATGCGGCTCGCGGTCGGCCCGCTGCGCATCGAGGTCCAGGAGCCGCTCCGGCGCTTCCGGCTGACCTGCGACGACGCGATCTCCTACGACCTGACCTGGACCGCCGGCTTCCCGGCCCTGTGGGAGCCGCACCACGCGCAGCGCCGCGGCGGACGGCTGACGCTGGAGGGGCGCAGGTTCGTGCAGGCCGGGGGAGTGTCCGGGGTGATCCGGGCCGGCGGCGAGGAGTTCCGCGTCGAACCGGGCGGCTGGACCGGCACCCGGGACCGCAGCTGGGGCGTCCGGCCCCTGCCGGGGGAGGAGGGCGGCCGGCTCGCCGAGGAGAACCCGGCCGAGGGCTTCCACTGGATCTGGTGCCCCGTCCGCTTCGAGGACCGCTTCCTGATGGTCATCACCCAGGAGGACGCCGACGGCTACCGCACCCTGAACGACGCCACCCTGGTCCGCCCCGGCGGCCCGGACCGCCAACTCGGCTGGCCGCGCACCGAGATCACCTACCGCTCCGGCACCCGCCACCCGGAGCGTGCCGTCGTCCACCTCGGCGACGCGCAAAAGCCCCATGAGCTGGAGGCGGAGATCCTCATCTCCTCGCCGCTCGCGATCGGCGCCGGCTACCCGCCCGCCGACGACTGGCAGCACGGCACCTGGCGGGGCCGCTCCTGGACGGACCGCCGCACCTACGACATGACCGTCCCGCACCCGCGCGCGGCCTACGGCGTCACCGACCACTCCGCCCGCTTCCGGCTGGACGGCCGCACCGGCCACGGCATCTTCGAGCACGGCTCGTTCGGCAGACACGACCCGAGCGGCTTCACCGGCTTCGACTCGGTGGCGCCCTGAAGGAGGAGGCCCGGATGACGGCAGCACCGCGCCCGCGCACCACGACGCGCGACCCGCAGCACCTCGCCCGCCGGCTGACCGCCTGGCTCGACGCCCGGCTCCCCGGCGCGCGGGCCGTCGGCGTCACGGTGCCCGCCTCCAACGGCATGTCCAGCGAGACCCTGCTGTTCGACATCGAGCACCCCCATCCGCCGTTGCGCGCCTGCGCGTTGAGACTGGCGGCGGACCCCTCGGCGTACACGGTGTTCCCCTCCTACGACCTGGCCCGCCAGTACCGCACCATGCGGCTGGTCGCGGACCGCACGGACCTGCCGGTGCCCCGCGTGCTGTGGTCGGAGGAGGACCCCGGACCGCTCGGCGCGCCCTTCTTCGTGATGGAACGGGCCGAGGGCCGCGTCCCGCCCGACGTCATGCCCTATACGTACGAGGGGAATTGGCTGCACGCGGCGACCGATGCCGAACGCGAGCGGCTCGAAGCCGCCTCGGTGGGCCTGCTGGCCCGGCTCCACGACCAAGTCCCGCTCGCTGAGACGGACTTCCTCACGCTGCCCGGCAGCGGTGACGCCCTGCACCGGCACGTCGAGTCCCAACGGGCCTACTACGCATGGGTGGTGGACGGGCTGGCCCGCTCACCCCTGATCGAGGACGCGTTCGCCCGGCTCGCCGAGCTGTGGCCGGCCGCACCGGGCACGCCGGTCCTCAACTGGGGCGACGCGCGCATCGGGAACGTCGTCTACGACGGCTTCGACCCGGTGGCCGTGCTCGACTGGGAGATGGCGGCCCCGGCCCCGCGCGAGGTGGACCTCGGCTGGACCGTCTACCTGCACCGCTTCTTCCAGGACCTCACGGCCGCCACCGGGCAGCCGGGACTGCCGGGCTTCCTGCGCCGCGACCGCGTCGAGGCCCGCTACGCCACGCTCACCGGCCACACCCCGCGGGACATGGACTTCTACACCCTGTACGCCGCCCTGCGGCACGCGATCGTCATGCTGCGCATCGCCTACCGGCAGGTCCACTTCGGCGAGGCCGCCATCCCGGCGGATCCGGACACACTGATCCTGCACCACGGCAGTCTGCGCGCCATGGTGCAGGGCAGCTACTGGGATGCGGTGCGGTGACTCAGGCGGCCTGACGGCCGAGGGCACCGGCGCCGAGGCGCATCGCCGGTACGCGCATCGGGCGCGAGCCCGGGCCGCCGACGTGCGAGAAGGGCTGCGTGCGCCAGTCCAGACCCTGCGGGAGGGTGAGCAGGAGGGCGGTGTCCTGCTCCTGCGGCTCGACCGTCTCGTCGGCCGAGGGGGCCTCGGCCGCGGCGCGGCCGGTGCCGGCGCAGACCGTCAGGCCGAACGGGTTCCACGGGGAGGCGCACAGCGCGTGCTCCGGCAGGAACTCCTCGTCCGCCAGCAGCGCGATCGGCTGCGCGCAGTCCGGGCAGATCACCCGGTACATCTCGAAGGTGTCGTACGCGTCGGTGTCCTCGGCCTCGTAGAGGTCGGGTTCGACGCCCTCCGGCTCGGGCTCGACGACCAGCTGCGGGCGCTTGGACGCGGTACGACCAGGGCGCTTAAGACTCTGCATGGGTAACTCCCCCTCGGGCTGGGCCGTTACGGCGCTGCGGCCTCGACCACAGCAAGCACTTCCCGTCCGGTCTCGGCGGTAATCACGAGACCGTCACAGAGCCCCTCCAAGTGCTGTGGCGTTCGTCACATGCCGGTCGCAGGTGCCCGGTGCGGCGGATTTGTCCCCCGCAAGACCCCCGGCCCGGCCTCCCGGACATCACGAACCGGCCATGACCTGGGCCGCCGAGCTATCCCGGGAGATCGAGCGCACGGTAGTTTTTGCGCCATGGAGGAGCTGGACCGTCAAATCGTGCAGCTGCTCGTCAAGGACGGGCGGATGAGCTACACGGACCTGGGCAAGGCCACGGGCCTTTCCACGTCGGCCGTGCACCAGCGGGTGCGCAGGCTGGAGCAGCGCGGCGTCATCCGCGGCTACGCCGCGGTCGTCGACCCGGAGGCCGTCGGGCTGCCCATGACGGCGTTCATCTCGGTGAAACCGTTCGACCCCAGCGCCCCCGACGACATCGCGGACCGGCTGGCCGGCGTCCCCGAGATCGAGGCGTGCCACAGCGTGGCCGGGGACGAGAACTACATCCTCAAGGTGCGCGTGGCGACCCCGCACGAGCTGGAGGAGCTGCTGGCGCGGCTGCGCGGGCTCGCGGGCGTGTCCACCCGGACCACGGTGGTGCTGTCGACCCCGTACGAGGCACGGCCACCGCGGATCTGACGCCCGCCGGCGCGGACGGCCACGCCCGCAAGGGTGCCCCAGGTGCGGTTCCGGTCCCGCGGCACGACAGACTGTCGGCCATGAGTGAGCGCACCGACCAGACCAAGACCGTCCTCCTGCGCCGGGGCGAGGTGCACAGCCCCGCCGATCCGTTCGCGACCGCGATGGTCGTGGAGCGCGGACAGGTCGCCTGGGTCGGGTCGGAGGGGGCGGCCGACGCCTTCGCGGACGGGGTCGACGAGGTCGTGGACCTGGACGGCGCCCTGGTCACGCCCGCCTTCACCGACGCCCACGTCCACACCACCTCGACGGGGCTCGCGCTGACCGGACTCGACCTGTCCGGAGCCGGTTCCCTGGACGCCGCGCTCACCCTGGTCCGCGACTTCGCCGCCGCCCACCCGCAGGACCGGGTCCTGCTCGGGCACGGCTGGGACGCCTCCCGCTGGTCCGACGGCCGCCCTCCGAGCCGCGCCGAGCTGGACGCAGCCACCGGCGGACGCCCGCTCTACCTCTCCCGCATCGACGTCCACTCGGCGGTCGTCAGCACGGCCCTGCTCGACCTGCTGCCCGCGACCGCCTCCCGCGAGGACGGCCCGCTCGCCGGCGACGCCCACCACGCGGTGCGCGCCGCCGCGTTCGCGGCCGTGACGCCCGCACAGCGCGCCGAGGCCCAGCGCGCCGCGCTCGCGCACGCCGCCTCCCTCGGGATCGGCACCGTCCACGAGTGCGGCGGGCCGAAGATCTCCTCCGAGGACGACTTCACCGGCCTGCTGCGGCTGGCCGCGGAGGTGCCCGGCCCCCGGGTCGTCGGCTACTGGGCGGAGGAGGACGCCGACAAGGCCCGCGCCCTGGGCGCGCTCGGCGCCGCCGGCGACCTCTTCGTCGACGGGGCCCTCGGCTCCCACACCGCCTGCCTGCACGCGCCGTACGCCGACGCCGCCCACACCACCGGCGCCGCCTACCTGGACGCGGCCGCCGTCGCCGCCCACGTCGTCGCCTGCACGGAGGCCGGACTCCAGGCGGGCTTCCACGCCATCGGGGACGCCGCCGTCAGCGCCGTGGTGGAGGGCGTGCGCGCCGCCGCGGAGAAGCTCGGCCCGGCCCGCGTCCGCGCCGCCCGGCACCGCGTCGAGCACGCCGAGATGCTCACCGCCGAGCACATCGGCGCCTTCGCCGAGTTCGGACTGATCGCCTCCGTGCAGCCCGCCTTCGACGCGCTGTGGGGCGGCGCCGACGGGATGTACGCCCAGCGGCTCGGCGCCGAGCGGGCCCGCACCCTCAATCCCTACGCGGCCCTCCTGAAGGCCGGGGTCCCGCTCGCCTTCGGCTCCGACAGCCCGGTCACCCCGCTCGACCCCTGGGGGACCGTGCGCGCCGCCGCCTTCCACCGCACGCCCGAGCACCGGGTCTCGGTACGGGCCGCGTTCACCGCCCACACCAGGGGCGGCTGGCGGGCCACCGGCCGGGACGACGCGGGTGTCCTGGTGCCGGGCGCACCCGCCGACTACGCCGTGTGGCGCACCGAGGAACTGGTGGTGCAGGCCCCGGACGACCGGGTCGCCCGCTGGTCCACCGACCCGCGCTCCGGCACCCCCGGCCTGCCCGACCTGACCCCCGGCCGTGACCTGCCGGTCTGCCTGACCACGGTGGTGGGCGGCCGCACCGTGTTCGTACGACCGGGCGAGTGACCGGCCGCATTCGTACGGCCGGGCGAGTGATCTCCCGGGGTGGCGCGGTCGCGATCGACGGCCGCCGCTCCGTCGCGCGACCTGCGCATCCTCCGCGCTGACCAGCGGTTTGATGCCGTTTGCGCAGGTCAAACGGCTGTTGACAGTGAGCGGCAGCGGGCCGGTAGGTTCGGCCGAGTCCACCACCGGACGCCCGACCGGGGAGCAGTTCGCGACTCGTCGCAGCGCCGCTGGGTCAGGGACGGAGCCCCGCACCGGGGTGCCGCCACTGGGAGCCAGGCTCAGCGCCCGCGCCGACGAGGGAACGTTCAGGCCGGTCGGGAGGTGTGACCCGGGTGGGGCCCGGACGCTCAGTAGACAACGGCTTTCGGTCGACCCGCAGCCAGCGGGTCCCAGGTCGGCCCGAAGGGCGCCGGGCCCCCATCCGCAGTCGACCGGGCCGGCGAAATCACGGATGAACGGCACCCGAAACGGGCATCCTTACCCCGTTCTTTCGGAATCGACACCACCACACGCACGAGCTGTCACGTCAGTGCAGGCTGTGGCCACTATGGTGGTCCCCTGCGTACGACATGAAGGGGCAGCAGTGAACGACGGCGACGGGACCCTCGCGGCACAGGCCCAGGAGAGGCGGTTCGGCCCGCTCGGCACGGCCTTGGTGATCATTCCCACGTACAACGAGGCGGAGAACATCAAGTCCATCGTCGGCCGGGTGCGCCGGGCCGTCCCCGAGGCGCACGTGCTCGTGGCGGACGACAACAGCCCCGACGGCACCGGAAAGCTCGCCGACGAACTGGCCGCCGAGGACGACCACGTCCAGGTGCTGCACCGCAAGGGCAAGGAAGGCCTGGGGGCCGCCTACCTCGCGGGCTTCCGCTGGGGCATGGACCACGACTACGGCGTCCTCATCGAGATGGACGCCGACGGCTCCCACCAGCCGGAGGAACTGCCCCGGCTGCTGACCGCGCTGAAGGGCGCCGACCTGGTGCTCGGCTCCCGCTGGGTGCCCGGCGGCCGGGTGGTGAACTGGCCCAAGTCCCGCGAGTTCATCTCCCGCGGCGGTTCGCTCTACTCGCGCCTCGCGCTCGACCTGCCGCTGCGGGACATCACCGGCGGCTACCGCGCCTTCCGCCGCGAGACCCTGGAGGGCCTCGGGCTCGACGAGGTCGCCTCGCAGGGCTACTGCTTCCAGGTCGACCTGGCCCGCCGTGCGATCAAGGCCGGCTTCCACGTCGTGGAGGTGCCCATCACCTTCGTGGAGCGCGAGCTGGGCGACTCCAAGATGAGCCGCGACATCATGGTGGAGGCCCTGTGGCGGGTCACCTCGTGGGGTGTCACCGAGCGGATGGGCAGGATCGGCGGCAAGGGCAGGCCGTCCAAGCCGGACGGTTCCGCCTGATCAACCCCTTATCCCGCACTGAGCCGGGCCCAGGCACACTGGGAGCATGACGACTGGCGCGCAGATCCCTCCGCAGACCACCGGCCGGCCCCGGCGGTCCCGGCTCGGCAGATACCTTCCGCTGGGTCTGGCCGCGTGGCTGGTGCTGGAGATCTGGCTGCTGACGGTCGTCGCGGGCGCGGCGGGCGGCGTGACCGTGCTCCTGCTGCTGGTGGCGGGCTTCGTCGCGGGAGCGGTGGTCATCAAGCGGGCCGGCCGGCGCGCGTTCCGCAGCCTCAACGAGGCGATCCAGCGCGGCGGCTCGCCGGAGCGCGGCGGCGGCAACGGCCTGATGATGCTGGGCGGCCTGCTGCTCATGATCCCCGGCCTGGTCTCCGACGTCCTCGGCCTGCTGCTCCTGGTGCCGCCGGTCCAGAAGGCGGTCTCCCGCCTCACCGAGCGCACCATCGGCCGCAGACTCCGCACGGCCGCCCCGGGTTCCCTCGGCGACGCCTTCCAGCAGGCCCGTATGCGCCGTCCGGACGGGAAGGTGGTCCAGGGCGAGGTGATCGTCCGGGACGACCGGCCGGAGCCGGGCGGCGAGGCGGCGGGGGAGCGGCCGCCGCTGACGCGCTGAAACCACGGAAAACCGAGGGCGCCGTACGTTCGGTGAACGTACGGCGCCCTCGGTGTGTTGTTGCCGGCTTCCCGTTGGACGGGACTATGCGGACTTGCGGCTGTCCCTCGGATGAATCGCGATGTTCATCGCGCCGGAGCGCAGAACCGCCAGACGCTCCTCGAGGACCTCTTCGAGTTCCTCACGGGTGCGTCGCTCCATCAGCATGTCCCAGTGGGTACGCGCGGGCTTGGCCTTCTTCTCTTCAGGGCCGTCGCCGTCCACGAGGAGTGCCTGGGCCCCGCAGACCTTGCACTCCCACTCCGGCGGGATCTCCGCCTCGACCGAGAAGGGCATCTCGAACCGGTGCCCCTTCTCGCATGCGTACTCCACGGCCTGGCGCGGAGCCAGGTCGATACCGCGGTCCGTCTCGTAGCTGGTCACTACGAGGCGCGTACCGCGAAGAGCTCGCTCACTCATGAATCGTGCCTCCCGGGCTTGTCGCCCACAGGACAGGTGTCGCTGTCGTCGTCATCCGGTCAACGTCCGGTCGGCGGTAAAGATTCCCGTTCCGGGTCATGCGTCGCCGTCGTAGCCGCCCCTTGTTGTACCCACCAGCGCCCGGTTTGTCACATCTGCTAGCAGATGTCACCCAGCGTTTCTGCATCTTTGACGCGCAGTAACGGTCCGCCTGGCAGGCCAAACGCGTACACTACCGCTCTTCGGCGTTGAACGCTAAATCTTCCCGCCGGTTCCTCTCGCCTGACCTAGATCTTCCGCGGGACCGGGTTGCCGGCCTCGCCGATCGCCCTGCGCACCGGCACCCGCGCGAGCAGCGCGAACCCGATGACGAAGAAGACCACCAGCGAGATGATCGCCGAGCGGTAGCTGCCGCTCAGCTGGAAGGTGATCCCGAACAACAGAGGTCCCAGCCAGCTCATCCCCCGATCGCTCATCTCGTACGCCGCGAAGTACTCGGCTTCTTTGCCGGGCGGCACGAGATGCGAGAACAGGGAGCGGGACAGCGCCTGGCTGCCGCCGAGGACCAGGCCGATGCCGCCCGCGAGCACGAAGAACCACACCGGCGCCCCGGCCGGCAGGAAGTACCCGGCCGCCAGGGTCAGCGTCCACGCCACCAGCGACCCGAGGATCGTGCGCTTGGCCCCGTACGTCCTGGCCAGCCGCCCCATCGTCAGGGCGCCTGCCACCGCGAGCACCTGGACCAGCAGGACGGCGCCGATGAGCGTCGACTGGCCGAGCCCGAGCTCCTCGGAGCCGTACACGGACGCCTGCGAGATCACGGTCTGGATCCCGTCGTTGTAGACGAGGTACGCCAGCAGGAAGGAGAGCGTCAGCGGATGCCGGCGCATGTCCCGGACGGTCGCCGCGAGCTGGCGCAGCCCCGGTGCCGTCGCCCCGGCCTCCCGGCCGCCCCGGTCGCGCAGCCGGCGCAGCGGTACGAGGGTGAAGAGCCCCCACCACAGCCCCGCCGCGGCCAGGCAGATGCGGACCGCCTCCGTCTCCGACAGACCGAAGGAGTCGTGGGCGGAGTACAGGACCAGGTTGGCTATCAGCACCAGGGAACCGGACGCGTACCCGAACGCCCAGCCCCGGGAGGAGACCGCGTCGCGTTCCTCGGGCGGGGCGATCTGCGGCAGGTAGGAGTTGTAGAGCATCAGGGCCACCGACTGCGCCGCGTTCGCCACGATCAGCAGCAGCCCGCCCAGCAGGTAGCGGTCGCCGTCGAGGAAGAACATGCCCGTGGTCGCGGCGGCCCCGGTGTACGCGGCCGCGCCGAGCAGCCGCTTCTTGCGGCCCGTACGGTCGGCCACGCCGCCCACCAGCGGCATCACCACGACCGCCAGGATCACCGACAGCGAGACCGAGTAGGCGAAGAAGGAGCCCGAGCGGACCGGGACGCCCAGCGGGTGCACGTAGCCGTCCGCGTCGGCCGCATGGTCCGCGACCGAGGTGAGGTACGGACCGAGGAACACGGTGAGCACGCTCGTCGAGTAGACCGAGCACGCCCAGTCGTAGAAGTACCAGCCGCGCTGTTCGCGCCGCAGCCCGGCGACCTCGTCCGAGGCCCCCGTCCGCACGGTTTCGGTGCCCACCCGTGCCCTCGCCTTTCCCGCAGCGGTGCCGACGCGCCTCTCAGACCCAGACGCCGCGGTCCCGCATGACCTCACGCAACGTGTCGATGTGATCGGTCATGATGCCATCGACTCCCAGGTCCAGGAGCCGGTGCATCCGCGCGGGTTCGTTGACGGTCCACACGTGGACGTGCAGCCCGCGCGCGTGGGCCGCGCGGACGAAGCGGCGGTCGACGACCGGGACGCCCGACTGCGACTCGGGAACCTGCGCGGCCACCGCCGACCGGCGCACCGACGCGGGCAGCCCCCAGGAGCGCAGCCGCAGCCCGACCACACCGCGGGTGCCGAAGGAGGTGGCCAGCCGCGGCCCGGCGATCCGCTGCGCCCGCAGCACCCGCGCCTCCGAGAACGACCCGACGCACACCCGGTCGTAGGAGTCCGTCCGGTCTATCAGGTCCAGCAGCGGCCGCAGCGCGGGCTCCGCCTTGGCGTCCACGTTCCAGCGGACGTCCGGGAACTCCTCCAGGAGGTCCTCGAAGAGCGGGAGCGGCTCGCGGCCCGCCACGCGCGCCTGCCGTACGGTCTCCCACGGCAGGTCGCCGATCCGGCCCGCCCCGTCCGTGACCCGGTCCAGGGTGTCGTCGTGGAAGGCGACGAGCCTGCCGTCGGCCGTCGCGTGCACATCGGTCTCGATGTACCGGTAGCCGAGCTCCACCGCGCGCCGGAACTGCGCCACGGTGTTCTCCAGGCCGTCCGCCGCCCCGCCGCGGTGGGCGAAGGCGATGGGGCCGGGGTGGTCCAGGTACGGGTGGCGTATCAGCGTGCTCACGGGCGAAGTATGGCCTGCTCCGATGACCCCTTGGCAACGACCGTGCTGCCTGCGGATGCCGCCGGAACGGCGAACACCTTCAGGAACAGCTGGGCGAGGGGCCCGATGGACACCGCGTAGAGCAGCGTCCCCACGCCGACGGTCCCGCCGAGCGCGAAGCCGGTGGCGACCACCGCGACCTCGATCGCCGTCCGGATCAGCCGGATCGACCGTCCGGTGCGCCGGTGCAGCCCCGTCATCAGACCGTCCCTGGGGCCCGGCCCGAAGCTCGCCGCGATGTACAGCCCGGTCGCCGCGCCGTTCAGGACGATCCCCGCCGCCATCAGCGGTATCCGCACCGCGAGCGCCTGCGCGCCGGGCACCAGGGCGAGCGTGGCGTTCATGGCGAGGCCGATGACGAACACGTTGGAGACCGTGCCGAGGCCCGGCCGCTGGCGCAGCGGGATCCACAGGAGCAGCACGGCCGCACCCACGATGATCGACACCGTGCCGATGCTCAGCCCGACGTGCTCGGCGAGCCCTTGGTGCAGGACGCCCCAGGGCTCCAGGCCCAGGCCCGCCTCGACGAGAAGCCCGGAACTCACGCCGTACAGGGTGAGCCCCGCGTAGAGCTGGATCAGCCGGCGCCCGAGCCGGCCTCGCGTGGACAAGAGGTACCCCCTGCTGGTGCTGGTGGACTGGTCCGTGTCACTCTGTGGCTTGGGAAGAAACAGCATCCATGGCCAATTCGGGGAAGGTGGACTGATTTCCATGGCGCAGTGGACCTCGGCGGTGGGTGCCGCACAGCTCGCCCGGCTGCTCAACTCGCAGCAGGACCGTCCGGCCGGCCCCGGCACCCGGCGCCCGCCCGCCTACCGGGCCCTCGCCGACGGAGTCCGCCTGCTGGTCCTCGAAGGACGCGTCCCGGTCGCCGCCAGGCTGCCCGCCGAACGCGAACTGGCCCTCGCCCTGTCCGTCAGCCGTACGACCGTGGCGGCGGCGTACGAGGCGCTGCGCGCGGAGGGGTTCCTGGAGTCCCGCCGGGGCGCCGGCAGCTGGACCGCCGTCCCCGCGGGCAACCCGCTGCCGGCCCGCGGCCTCGAACCCCTGCCGCCGGAGGCGCTCGGCTCGGTGATCGACCTCGGCACCGCCGCCCTGCCCGCCCCCGAACCGTGGCTGACCCGCGCGGTCCAGGGCGCCCTGGAGGAACTCCCGCCCTACGCCCACACGCACGGCGACTACCCGGCCGGGCTCCCGGTCCTGCGCGCCATGATCGCCGACCGTTACACCGCGCGCGGGATCCCCACGATGCCCGAGCAGATCATGGTCACCACCGGTGCGATGGGCGCGATCGACGCCATCTGCCACCTCTTCGGCGGGCGCGGCGAGCGGATCGCCGTCGAGTCGCCGTCCTACGCCAACATCCTCCAGCTGATGCGGGAGGCGGGCGCGCGGCTGGTCCCGGTGGCGATGGCGGAGGGCCTGACGGGCTGGGACATGGACCGCTGGCGCCAGGTGCTGCGGGAGGCCGCGCCGCGGATCGCCTACGTCGTCGCCGACTTCCACAACCCCACCGGGGCGCTCGCCGACGAGGACCAGCGCCGCCGGCTGGTCGACGCGGCCCGCTCGGCGGGCACGGTGCTGGTCGCCGACGAGACGATGAGCGAGCTGTGGCTGGACGACGGGGTCGAGATGCCCCGCCCGGTCTGCGGCTTCGACCCGGCGGGCTCGACCGTGGTCACCGTCGGCTCCGCGAGCAAGGCGTTCTGGGCGGGCATGCGGATCGGGTGGGTGAGGGCGGCCCCGGACGTCATCCGCAGCCTGGTCGCCGCGCGCGCCTACGCCGACCTCGGGACGCCGGTGGTGGAGCAGCTCGCGGTGAACTGGCTGTTCGGCACGGGCGGCTGGGAGCAGGCGGTCGAGGTGCGCCGCGCCCAGGCCCGGCAGAACCGGGACGACCTGCTGGCCGCGGTGCGGCGCGAGCTGCCCGGCTGGGAGTTCGAGGTGCCGCGGGGCGGGCTGACGCTGTGGGTCCGCGCGGGCGGGCTGTCCGGCTCGCGGCTGGCGGAGGCGGGGGAGCGGGTCGGGGTGCGGGTGCCGTCGGGGCCGCGGTTCGGGGTGGACGGTGCGTTCGAGGGGTATGTGCGGCTGCCGTTCACCGTGGGGGGCGCGGTGGCGGAGGAGGCGGCGGCGCGGCTGGCCGCGGCGGCCCGTCTGGTGGAGGCGGGCGCGACCGGCGGCACCGAGTCCCCACGAACGTTCGTGGCGTAGCACCGGTTCCGGTCGCTCCCCGGCCGGGCCCCTGAGGGTGCGGCGGTCGTCCGGCCGCGGCCCGGTGGGGGTTGTTCGCGCAGTTCCCCGCGCCCCTTAAGAGGGCGGTTGTTCGGCCGCGGGTCGGTGGGGGGTGTTTGCGCAGTTCCCCGCGCCCCTTGAGGGGGTGGTTGTTCGGCTGCGGGTCGGTGGGGGGTGTTTGCGCAGTTCCCCGCGCCCCTTGGGGGTGTCGCTGCCGTTTGCACGTCGTGATGGGAGTGCCCCTTCAGGGGCGCGGGGAACTGCGCGACGAGCCCCCACTCGGCCGCGGCCGAACGGATACCCCCGGCTCAGCTTTCGGCGACCGCCGCCTCCACCGGTACCGCCCGCTCCACCGGCTCGCTCCGCGGCGGCAGCAGCTCCAGCACCGCCTGCCGGTCCGCGTCGCTCGTCGCGTCGTCGTACGGATCCGGCGTGGCCGGCACCTGGAGCCGCAGCACCGGGCCGTGGCCCATCCGCGCGTAGCCCCGGCCGGGCGGCATCTGGGTCAGCGGAGTCGTGTGCGGCGGCGCGCCCAGAGCCGCTTCCAGCTCGTCCGGCAGCGCGGGCCCGAGCACGACACGCGCGTGCGTGTGCTGCCGCAGCGCCTCGCTGACCGCGTCCGTGCTGTCGAGGTGCTCGGCCACCACCACGGTGACGTTCGCCGCGCGGCCGTGCCGGAGCGGGGTCTGGAGCAGCGCCTGCGGGTCCTGCTGGCCGTTGGCCGCGGCCAGGTGGACGAACGAGCCGGGACGGTCCAGCAGGATCCACAGCGGGCGACGGCAGTCCTCCGGCGGCGGATGGCCGGCCTGCCGCGCGCGGTTGAGGGCGATGAGCCGCCGCTCCGTCTCGTGCGCGGCCCATTCGAGGCTGGCGAGCGCCCCCGCCAGACCGCACTCGACGGCGAGCACCCCGTCCCGCCCGGACAGGCACGCGTACTCGCCGGTGCCGCCGCCCTCGACGATGAGCACGTCACCGTGCTGGAGCGCCTGCAGGGCGACCGAGCGCAGCAGGGTCGAGGTGCCGCTGCCGGGCCGGCCCATGACCAGCAGATGCGGTTCGGTGGAGCGGGCGCCGGTGCGCCAGACGACCGGCGGGACGTCCCGCTGCTCCTCGCCGTAGGTGAGCGGGAGCGTGCGCTGGACCTCGCCGGGATCGGTGAAGCCGAGGACCGTCTCGCCCGGCGCGGTGACGAACCGCTGGGCGGCGATGTCGGTGGGCAGCGGCGCGAGGGCGGTCACCGTGAGCCGGTTGCCCTCCTCGTCCCACGCGAAGTGGTACTCCCGGCCGCGCCCGGACTTCGCGGTGAGCAGGTACTCGATCCGGGCGCGGGCTCCGGGCTCGCCGTCCGGGAAGTACGCGGGGTAGCGGATCAGCAGCTGACCGATGCGGCCGGCGTCGTCGAACTCGTGGGAGAGGAACGCCTTCTCCCACTCCCCGCCGTGCGCGTACAGCGGCGCCGGGTCCTCGGCGGCCGAGAAGTACGGCACCAGGGCCTCGTACAGGGACTGGAGCCGCTGGGTCTGCGACTCGTCGGGGCCCTCCGGCGGGGGCGGGGTGCGGTCACGGCCGTGCCAGGCGCTCGCCGCCATCAGGGTGATGACGGCGAGCAGCGGCCCGTACGGCACCAGGGCCACGACCAGGACGACCGAGGCCACCAGGAACAGCAGCGGGCCGCGCTTGTCCTTGGGTGTCTCCGCCCACTTGTGCCGCCCGGCCGAGGCCAGCCGGCGCAGTCCGCGGGTGACGGTGATGAGCGGATGAAGGACGTCGGTGGCGTTGTCGGCAGCGGTCCGGGCCAGCTCCCTGCTCCGGGCGAGCTGCGCGGTGCCGTTGCTCAGAATGCGGGGGAGAGGGCGCCGGACCACTGCTGTCTCCTGAAGGTGCGTCGGGACGGGAGGGGCGTCAGAACTTGATGCCGCCGAGGAGGCTGGCCAGGCTCTCGCCGCCGGCCTTGATGCTCGGAGCGATGGCCGTGCTGGCGAGATAGAAGCCGAAGAGCGCCGAGACCGTGGCGTGCGACGGCTTCAGCCCGTCCTTGCGGAAGAAGAGGAAGACGACGATGCCGAGCACGATCACGCCTGAGATGGAGAGGATCATTTGCGATCTCCTGGTGTCGAGGGGGGACAGTCACCATGAGTTCTTCCAGCATCACAGAAGGTATCTATACGATTAAAGGTGCGAACGAGTGAATTTCGGAGTATTTCACTCGACCGGCGGAACGTTTCGGCCCGAACCGGCCAGGTCGGAGGCCATCCGGGTGGGCTCCCGGTGACCGTCCGGCGGAACTGGGGTGATCTTTACCTCGGGCGGTTCCGGTCATGTGCACCCCGAAGCCAGTACGCTGACGATTCACTCGTACGGCCGCGCGGCCCGCCCGTTGCCGTACGCTCCCCCCGTCCGCGGAAGTCCCCGCAGCACACAGGAGAGGCGGTCCGTTCGATGAGCGAAGCCCCCGACCCCGAGGTCGTGGAGCTGGCGACCAAGATCTTCGATCTGGCCCGGCAGGGACGGACCGAGGCGCTCGTGGCGTACCTCGACGCGGGCGTTCCGGCCAACCTCACCAACGACCGCGGTGACTCCCTGGTGATGCTCGCCGCCTACCACGGTCACGCCGACGCGGTGCGTGAACTGCTCGCCCGCGGTGCCGAGGCGGACCGGATCAACGACAGAGGCCAGACCCCGCTCGCCGGAGCGGTCTTCAAGGGCGAGACGGACGTCGTCAAGGCGCTCGTGGAGGCCGGCGCGGATCCCGCCGCCGGCACTCCGTCGGCCGTCGACACCGCCCGGATGTTCGGCAAGACGGAACTTGTCGAGTTGTTCGGTATCAGCTGAACCGTCCCATCCGACCAGCGAAAACACACAAAACGGGGGAGGCGGTACAGGGCCGCCGAAATTTCGGTCGCGGCAGGTCGAAGTGCCGGGTCATCATGACGTCGTGATTCACGGACGCGATGGCTGGGCAGGTGATGCCGCACCACGCGAGCCGTGACACGGCCCGCATGGGCCACTGACGAGAGGCAGAGAGAAATGGTCTACAGCAAGCAGAAGACGGCGGGCGCCCCGACGTTGTGTCACGCGGCCAGGTAGTGCGTGTTCTCCGGTTGCGTCGACGCTTGATGTGAGGCTGTTTCCCATGTTCGATCCGGTCATAGCGCCCAGCGGTACGCTGCTCGGCCTGCTCCAGCGGGGCCGCGGCGACGGCACGCTGCACGCGCTCACCGCCCCGCGCGCCGAAGCGCTCGCGGCACTGAACCACTGCGTGCTCCGCGATCCCCGCCACGACTGGCAGGTGGAGAACCGCTCCCTCTACTACGCCCGCCTGTATCTCGACCTGCACGGCGAGCTGGACGCCATCGAGGCGCATCTCTTCGATCCCGACGACGTCCTCGACACCGAGGAGTCCCGCACCGGCCTCGCGCTGGCCGTGCTCGGGCACCTCGCCTCCTACGGCAGGCGGGACGCCCTCGCGCTGCTGCGCAGGTACGCCGCCACCGGCGCCAACTGGGCCTGGGCCCTGGACGAGCTGGCGCTGCGCGACGACGACGCCGGCCTCAGCGCACTGGCCGCGCCGGTGCTCGCGCGCTTCACCACCGACGCCGAGGGCGAGGCCGAACTGGCCGCCGCCGTACGCGACGCCTTCGAACCGCGGCCCTGGCGGCTGTGGGCCGAGGACCCCCGCGAACCGATCGCCACGCGCGTGCGTGCCGCTCAGGAAGCCGGCTGCTTCGACCGCTGGCAACGCCAGATGCGGCCCACCGGACCCCGTCCGGGCTGGAGCGTGCGCGCGGTCTTCGAGTGGGCCCAGCAGGGCGTCGAGCGGGGCGCGGCCCTCCATGTGCCGGCCGCCCGCTGCCTGGTCGCCGTGGCCGGTCCCGAGGACCGGCCGGAGATCCTCCGGGCGGCCGCGGACGGCACCGACGGGGCCCGCTGCACCGCGTTGCGCTACCTCGCCGACAGCAACGACCCCGACGCCCTGGGCCTGATCGAGGCGGCCGTGGCCGACGGCACCGCCGCCGTCGTGGAGGCGGCCGTCGACGCCTTCGAGCGCATGCGCAGCATCGCCGCCGTCGACCGCGCCCGCGGCTGGGCCCGGCGGCCCGACGTCCTCGGCGCCGCCGCCGGACGGATGCTCGCCTGCCGGGGCGGTGCCCAGGACAGCGAACTGGTCCTCGCGGCCCTGCGCGAGGCCGTACGCGGCGAAGGCCCGGACGCGCCGACCCTGTGGACCCTCGTCGACGGCACCGGCCGCCTCGGCATCGCCTGCGCGGCGCCCGTCCTGCGCCACGTCTACCGCGAGACCGCCTCCTCCCACCTCCGCGGCCGCGCCGCCCGCGCGCTGGCCGCCACCGACCCCTCCTTCGCCACCGGCTTCGCCGTCGAATGCCTCTGGGACTGCGAGGAGACCACGCGCGAGATCGCCGCCCGGCACGCCGAGACCGGTGACGCCCGGGTCGTCGAACAACTCCGCCGGCTGGCCGCCGACCCCGCCGAGGAGGACGAGGTCCAGACCGCCGTCCGCAGCCGCATCGGACCGGACACGCCCGCCGTGTGAGGCATCGCCACGGGAGACCACGGCTTCGTCCCGGGAACCACGGGGGGTCCCGCGCACGTTCCTTTCGCGGAAGTCCGCCCGCCAGGTGAACCGGCGGTGACGGACGGACCAGCCGGGCATGGACACCGGCTGGACCGCTCCGGTGTGCGGGGCAACGCTCATGGGACGTTTAACATTCGGAAAGATCCACTTTGACGCGGCCACGTCCGGCGCGGCGACAACACCGGTATGCGTGTCGTCATCGTGACCGAATCCTTTCCCCCCGATGTGAACGGCGTGGCCCACTGCGCGCTCCAGACCGCCCGACACCTCGTCGACCGCGGTCACGCTCCCCTCGTCGTCGCTCCGGCTCCCGCCCCCGGAAACAGGCTCGCCGCGGCCGCCGCGCCGTGCCCTGTCGTCCACGTCCCCTCCCTCCCGCTCCCGGGCTATCCCCAGGTCCGCGTGGCTCTCCCCAGCCGCAAGCTCGCCGCCGCGCTGATCGAGCACCGCGCGGACGTCGTCCACCTGGCCAGCCCCTTCATCCTCGGTGTCCGCGGCATGGCCGCCGCGGCCCGGCTCGGCATCCCCGCCGTCGCCGTCTACCAGACGGATCTGGCCGGATATGCCCGTACCTACGTCGGTGCCGGAGAGGCGGCCGCCTGGCGGCGGATCCGGTCCGTCCACGGCGCCGCCGACCGCACCCTGGCTCCGTCCACCGCCTCGATCGGCGACCTGGAGACGCACGGCGTGCCCCGGGTCCAGCTGTGGCAGCGCGGCGTGGACACCGTCCGCTTCCGCCCCGAGTTCCGCGACGAGGCGCTGCGCCGCGAGATCGCCCCGAACGGCGAGGTCATCGTCGGCTACGTCGGCCGGCTCGCGCCCGAGAAGCAGATCGAACTCCTCGCCGGGGTCTGCGGCCTGGACGGCGTCAAGGTCGTCATCGTCGGCGACGGGCCCAGCCAGCCCCACCTCACCGAGGCGCTGCCCGGCGCGGTCTTCCTCGGCCGCCGCACCGGCCACGACCTCGCCCGGATCTTCGCCTCGTTCGACGTGTTCGCGCACACCGGACCCTTCGAGACGTTCTGCCAGACCGTCCAGGAGGCGATGGCCAGCGGCGTCCCGGTCGTCGCGCCCGCGGCCGGCGGCCCGATCGACCTGGTCGACCACGGCCGCACCGGATTCCTGGTCCCGCCGCGCGACGCGGGAGCCGTCCGCGAGGCCGTGGCCTCCCTGGTGGCCGACCCCGCCACGCGCGCCGGATTCGGCGCCGCCGCCCGCGCGACCGTCGAGGGCCGCACCTGGGCCGCGGTCGGCGACCAGCTGATCCAGCACTACGAGGACGTCCTCGCGGCACGCCGGCCGGTGGTGGCGGCATGAGCGGTGAATCCCTGCGGATCGTGCGGCTCGCCAACTTCGTCGCACCCTCCTCCGGCGGCCTGCGCACCGCCCTGCGCGAACTCGGCAAGGGTTTCGTGGCCGCAGGCCACGAGTCGGTCCTGATCGTGCCCGGCGAGCGCTACTCGGACCGGATCGAGGAGCAGGGCCGGGTCATCACCCTGCCCGGACCGGTGCTGCCCGGCACCGGCGGCTACCGCGTCCTCGTCGACAAGACCCGGGTGCAGACCCTCCTGGAGCACCTCGCCCCGGACCGCCTGGAGGTCTCGGACCGCACCACCCTGCGCTGGACCGGCCGATGGGCCCGGCGCGCCCGGATCCCGGCCGTGATGGTCTCCCACGAGACCGCCGACGGCGTCCTGCGCACCTGGGGCATGTCCGAGAACCTGTCCCGGCGCACCGCCGACGCCCTCAACATCCGCACCGCGCACACCTACGCGCGCGTGGTGTGCACCACCGAGTTCGCCGAGCGCGAGTTCGTCCGCATCGGCGCGCGCAACGTCGTACGCGCTCCGCTGGGCGTCGACCTCACCGGCCGCCACCCCTCGATGCGCGACCCCGACCTGCGGGCGCGGTACGCGAGCGAGGACGAGGCGCTGCTCGTCATGTGCTCGCGGCTGTCCGTGGAGAAGCGGCCAGGCACCGCCCTGGACGCGGTGGAGGCGCTGGTCAGGCGCGGCCGCCGGGTGGTCCTGGTGGTCGCGGGCGACGGCCCGCTGCGGGCCCGGCTGGAACAGCGCGCGCGAGAGCGCAGGCTGCCGGTGACCTTCCTCGGGCACGTCTCCGACCGGGACATGCTGGGCGCGTTGCAGGCCTCCGCGGACGTGGCCATGGCGCCCGGTCCCGCGGAGACCTTCGGGCTCGCCGCGCTGGAGGCCATGGCCTGCGGGACGCCCGTGGTCGCCAGCGCCTCCTCCGCGCTGCCCGAGGTGATCGGGTCCGCGGGCGCCACCGCGGCCGACCGCGGCGACGCCTTCGCCGACGCGGTGGAGATGCTCCTGGAGCGGCCGGGTCCCGAGCGCAGGAAGGTGGCACGCGCGCGTGCGGAGTGCTTCGGCTGGGGAACGGCCGTGGAGGCCTTCCTCGCCGCGCACGACGCCCCGGTGCTGTGCCGTCGCGACGAGAACGCGGCGACGGAACCGGTCCGCCGTGTCGTGCCGGAGGGCGTGGCATGAGAGCCGTCCGGTTCGTGGCGCTGGGTGATTCGCTGACCGAGGGCGTGGGCGACCCCGCCGGCGACGGGTGGCGCGGCTGGGCCGCGCTGCTCGCCGGCGGGCTCGCCGCGAAGGACGTGGATTTCACCAACCTCGCGGTCAGCGGGGCGCAGACCCGGGACGTGCTGGAACGCCAGACCCCGGCCGCACTCGACCTGCGCCCCGACATCGTCGCCGTCGTCATCGGCGTCAACGACACCCTGCGCTGCACCTTCGACATCCACGCGGTGGCCGAACGGCTCGACAAGGTCTACGCGGCCCTGACGGCGCAGGGCGCGACCCTGCTCACGGCGTGCCTGCCCGACCCCGGCGCGATGTGGGGTCTGCCGGGCGCGCTGGCCCGTCCGCTGGCCCGCCGCGGGCGTGCCGTCAACGCGGTGGTGCACGCCCTGTCCGAGCGGTACGGCGCCGTCCACCTGCACGCGTCGGAGGGCGCCTGGCTGACCGACCGTGACATGTGGAGCGCGGACCGGCTGCACCCGTGCGAGCGCGGGCACCGGCAGCTCGCCGTCCGCTTCCACGCCCTGCTGGCCCCGCTGGGCATGGCGACGGGGACGGCGCCGTCCGCCGAGCCGGAGTACCCGCCTCCGACGAAGAAGGCGAGTCTCCTGTGGCTGGCCACGGCCGGTACCGCCTGGGTGGTCAGGCGCTGCCGCGACCTGCTGCCCCAGCTGCTGCGGCTGGCGGTCGACGAGATGCGGCACCGGCGCCGGGGCACCAGCGCCCGTCTGGACCTGAGCGCCTCCGCCGCGGTGTCCGCCGCACTGGCCGCCCTCCAGCCGCCGGAGCGGCCCGCCGACGCCGCCTGAGGGCGGGTCAGCGGCGGCGTACGGGCACGAAGCGGACGGGGATGCCCGGCACCGCCTGGGCCGCGGCCGGGAGGTCGGCGGCGCGGACCACCGCGATCACCGGATAGCCGCCGGTGGTGGGGTGGTCGGCCAGGAACACCACCGGACGGCCGTCCGGCGGCACCTGGACGGCGCCCAGGACCATGCCCTCGCTGGCGAGTTCACCGGGACGGGCCCGCTCCAGGGCGGGCCCCTCCGTGCGCAGGCCGATGCGGTTGCTCGCCGACGACACGCGGTACGCGCGCGAGGTGAAGGTCCGTACGGCCGCCGGCGTGAACCAGCCGTCGCGCGGTCCGAGCGTCACCCGCAGCACCAGCTCCGCGGGCGGCGACGGCTGCGGTACGACGTCCACGCGCGCGTGCGCACCCGCCGCGGGGCCCAGCGGCAGCACCGCCCCGGCCGCGAGCGGGGCCGGTCCCAGCCCGGACAGCAGATCCGTGGACCGGCTGCCCAGCACCTGCTCCACGGCGATCCCGCCCGAGACGGCGACGTAGCTCCGTACGCCGGAGCGGGCCGCTCCCACCTCCAACAGCTCTCCGGCGGGCACGACCACCGGGGCGCCCCACGCGGCGGGCCGGCCGCCGACCGCGACCGGACCCGGCGCGCCGCCGACCGCGACCACCACCGTCGAACGCGGCCGCACGGCGCACCCGTCGAGGGTGGTCTCCAGGACGGCCGCGTCGCGGGAGTTGCCGACCAGCCGGTTGACGAGCGCCGCGGCGGGCGCGTCCAGCGCCCCCGACCGGGGCACCCCGAGATGCGCGTACCCGGGGCGGCCGCGGTCCTGCACCGTGGTCAGCGCCCCGGCCCGTACGACGACGAGCGCACGGTCCGTCACGCGTCCCCCACCGGCACGAACCGCACCCGCGTCCCCGGCGCCAGCAGCGCGGCCGGCATGCGCGTGTGGTCCCACAGCACCGCCTCGGTCGTTCCGATCAGCTGCCAGCCGCCCGGCGACGAGCGCGGGTACACGCCCGTGTACGGCCCCGCCAGCGCCACGGAGCCCGCGGGTACCGCCGTGCGCGGAGTGGCCCGGCGCGGTACGCCGAAGCGGTCCGGGAGCCCGGTGAGGTAGCCGAAGCCGGGCGCGAAACCGCAGAAGGCGACGGTGAACTCGGTCTCCGCGTGGATGCGGCCCACCTCGTGGACGGGCACGTTCCAGTGGGCGGCGACCTCGGCGAGGTCGGGGCCGTCGTAGCGGACGGGCAGTTCGACGGCCGTACGCGTGCCCGGGGGAGCGGAGGGGATCTCGGCGGCGGCCAGTTCGGCGGCCCGGCGGGCCGGGTCGTCGAGGCCGTCGAGCAGGACCGTGCGGGCGGCCGGCACGATCTCACGCACCCGCAGCGAACCCTCCGCGCGCCGGCGCACCAGCTCGGCGTGCAGCGCCCGGGCCGCCGCTCCGGAGCCGACCTCGATCAGGAGCGCGTCGTCGCCGACGAGACGGGTCGTCATGCGCGTGCCGGTCTCGGGGGCCGTGCTCACGCGAAGGCCGCCACGGTCACGCCGGCCTCCGCGAGCCGCGTGCGGACCCGGTGCGCCAGTTCCACGGCGCCGGGGGTGTCACCGTGCAGGCAGAGCGAGCGAGCGCGCACCACGATGCGCGCGCCGGAGTGGGCCGTGACCTCTCCGGAGCGTGCGAGCTCCACCGAGCGCCGCACGACCGCCTCGGGGTCGCTCACCACCGCGCCCTCGCGCTCTCGCGGGACGAGCGTCCCCTCGTCGGTGTAGGCGCGGTCCGCGAACGCCTCGGTGACGGTGGGCAGTCCCGCCTTCGCGGCCAGCGCCAGCAGCCGCGACCCGGGCAGTCCGAGGACCGGCAGCGAAGCGCTCGCGAGGAGCACGCCGTCGATCACCGCGGCGGCCTGCTCCTCGTCGTGCACGGCCCGGTTGTACAGCGCGCCGTGCGGCTTCACGTAGGCCACCCGCGCGCCGGCCGCGCGGGCGAAGACCTCCAGCGCCCCGATCTGGTAGGCCACCTCGGCCGCCAGTTCCCCGGACGGCACGTCCATCGCGCGCCGTCCGAACCCGGCCAGGTCCCGGTAGGACACCTGGGCGCCGATCGTCACCCCGCGCTCGGCCGCCAGGTCGCAGACCCGGCGCATGGTGGCCGCGTCGCCCGCGTGGAATCCGCAGGCCACGTTGGCGCTGGTGACGGCCGACAGCAACCGCTCGTCGTCGGTGAGGCGCCAGCGGCCGAAGCCCTCGCCGAGGTCGGCGTTCAGGTCGATCGAGGTCATGGATCAGCCGTCTCTCGTGTCAGGCGACGCGGTACTGCTCGTCGCGGTCGTCGCTGATGAACATCTGGCCCGGCGCGTGGGTGATGGCGAACGGCGGCCGGGAGGCCATGACCGCCGCCTGCGGGGTCACCCCGCACGCCCAGAACACCGGGATGTCGTCGGGTCCGGCGTCCACCGGGTCGCCGAAGTCGGGGCGGGCGAGGTCGTGGATGCCGAGCGCCGAGGGATCGCCGCAGTGCACGGGGCCGCCGTGCACCGCCGGGAGCCTACTGCTCTCGCGGATCGCGGCCGACAGGTGCTGCGGGGGGACCGGGCGCATCGACACCACCATCGGCCCGCTCAGCCGCCCCGCGGGACGGCACGGGCGGCTGGTCACGTACATCGGTACGTTACGGCCCTGTTCGACGTGGCGGATCGGCACTCCCGCCCCGGCCAGCGCCCACTCGAACGTGAAGCTGCAGCCGATCAGGAACGACACCAGGTCGTCCCGCCAGTGGGCCGTCGCGTCCGTCGGCTCCTCCACCAGCTCGCCGTCCCGCCAGATCCGGTAGCGCGGCAGATCGGTGCGCAGGTCCGCGCCGTCCGCGAGCACGGTGGTCGTGGCGCCGGCGTCGGTGACGTCGAGCACCGGGCAGGGCTTCGGGTTGCGCTGGCAGAACAGCAGCATCTCGTACGCCCAGTCGGCGGGCACCGCGATCAGGTTGGCCTGGGTGTGACCGGCCGCGACCCCGGCCGTGGCGCCCGTGAGGCCTGCCCGGAAGCGGGCCCGTGCCGTCTTTGGGCGCCACGCGTGCGCGTGCTCGTCGGTGAGGGTGACGGGGCGGTCCTCCGTACGGTTCACGACGTCTCCGTCCCGTGCGTCCCCGGCAGGTCCCGCCCGCGGGTCTCCGGCAGTCCGAACAGGGCCAGGGCGGCGAGGCCGTAGCCGGCCGCGCCGAAGACCAGCGCACCGCCCACGCCCCAGCTGTCGGCCAGGAAGCCCACCAGGGTCGGGAAGACGGCGCCCACCGCGCGGCCCGCGTTGTAGGTGAAGCCCTGTCCGGTGCCGCGCACCGCGGTCGGGTACAGCTCGCTGAGGTAGGAGCCGAACCCGCTGAAGATCGCCGACATGCAGAAGCCGAGCGGGAAACCGAGCACCAGGAGCGTGCCGTTGGCGCCGTCCGGGATGTTCGCGTAGACCAGCACGCAGACCGCCGACAGCAGCGCGAACAGCCAGATGGTGCGGCGCCGGCCCAGCCGGTCGGTGAGGTGACCGCCGGTCAGGTAGCCGAGGAAGGCGCCCGAGATCAGGAAGGCCAGGTAGCCGCCGGTGCCGACGACCGAGAGACCGCGCTCGGTCTTCAGATAGGCGGGGACCCAGGTCGCCAGCGTGTAGTAGCCGCCCTGGACACCCGTGGACAGCAGGCCCGCGAAGACCGTGGTGCGCAGCAGGCCCGGCGACTCGGCCGTGCCCGGACGGAAGATCGCGGCGAACGAGCCGCGCCGGGGGCTCTGTTCACGTGCCGCGACCGCTTGCGGGGCGTCGTGGACGCGGCGGCGCAGCCACACCACGAGCAGCGCGGGCAGCGCGCCGGTCCAGAACATCACCCGCCAGGCGAGGTCGTCGCCGGCGAACGAGAAGACCAGCGTGTAGACGATCACGGCGAGCGCCCAGCCGACGGCCCACGAACTCTGGACCGCGCCGAGCGTGCGGCCGCGGTGCCGGGCGCTCGCGTACTCGGCCACCAGGATGGCGCCGACCGCCCATTCGCCGCCGAAGCCGAGGCCCTGGAGGGCCCGGAACACCAGCAGCGTGCCGTAGTCGGGAGCGAAGCCGCAGGCCACCGTGAAGACGGCGTAGGTGATGACCGTGATCATCAGGGCCCGGACCCGGCCGACCCGGTCCGCGACGACGCCCGCCGCGGCGCCGCCGACCGCGGAGACGACGAGGGTGACGGTGGTGAACAGGCCGGTCTGGCCGCTGTCCAGACCGAAGTACGCCGCGATCGCGACCATGCTGAGCGGCAGGGTGAAGTAGTCGTACGAGTCCAGGGCGTATCCGCCGAACGCGCCGGCGAACGCGTGCCGGCCGCGCGGACCGAGGGCGCGCAGCCAGCCGAACGCGCCGTCCTCGGCGGTGCGTTTGCCCTGGCCGGAGCGGGTGTCGGACAGGGCCTGCGATGGAGGGGTCGTGCTCATGTGCACCTCGCTGAAGAGGGGGGACGAAGGGTGCGGGACTGAGCGGTGCGGTGCCGTGCCGGGGTGAGCGTGCTGAGCACCGTAGAGGATCGTTCAACGATCCTTCAATACCCACGTTGTTTCGTTCCGGTGTCTGCGGTTGAATTCCGGGCATGGCAGAGCAGCTGACGGGACTGGCCGACGACCGCGCGCTCCTCGGGCGCACCAGCACCGCCGAACGGGTCTCCGACATCCTCAGGGGCCGTATCGCCGACGGGTTCTTCCCACCGGGAACCCGCCTCTCGGAAGACGGCATCGGCGGCGCGCTGGGTGTCTCGCGCAACACCCTGCGCGAGGCGTTCCGGCTGCTCACCCACGAACGCCTGCTGGTCCACGAACTCAACCGGGGCGTCTTCGTCCGGGTCCTGACGGTCGAGGACGTCGAGGACATCTACCGCACCCGGTCCCTGGTCGAGTGCGCCGTCGTACGCGGCCTCGGCGAGCCCCCGTACGCGCTGGACCGACTCGCCGGAGCGGTCACGGAGGGCCGGCGCGCGGCGGCCGGAGATGACTGGAAAGCGGTGGGTACGGCCAATATCCACTTCCACCGGGAACTGGTCGCGCTGGCCGGCAGCGAACGCACCGGCGAACTCATGCGCAGCGTCTTCGCCGAACTCCGCCTCGCGTTCCACGTCGTCGACGACCCGCACGCCCTGCACGAGCCGTACCTGTCCCGCAACCAGGAGATCCTGGGCGCCCTGGAGAAGGGCGACAGGCGCCGGGCGGAACGGCTCCTGGAGACCTACCTCACCGACTCCCTGGAACGGGTGGTCGAGGTCTACCGCCGCAGGGTCGGCGAGGACCCCACACCGTAGGGGCGGCGCTCCCGGCGCAGCCGTCCCGTTTGGGTCGTTGTCAGACCAAGGACCTAGTCTGTGCACCGTGACTTCGCCTGCGACGACGGACAGCGTTCCGCCCCAGCTCAGCGCGGGGCCGCGCCCGGCGCCGGGCCCGGCCGCCGACGAGGGGCTGGCGCGGCGGCTGCGCGCGCTCGCCTGCACCGCGCCGCTGCACGACCTGGACACCCGCAAGGCGAACCTCGCGGGCGAGTACTCGGTGTACGGCATGGCGGAGGTGGCCCTCTCCGCCATCGACCTGGTCACGCTCAACATGGACTTCGACACCGGCGCCGACCACGAACAGATCGTCGCCCGGCTGATCCCCCGCATCTCCGCCCAGACCCCGCACCGTCCCGTGGCCGAGCACGAGCGCGTGGCCCGCTGGGTCCTGGAGAACCTGATCAACGTCGGCAGCGTCGACCGCGGCTTCCGCGCGGTGTACGGCACCTTCGCCCCCGACGGGTCCTACGTCCGCCGGGACTACGACTTCAAGCTGATCGAGGAGGTCCCGGGCCCCGGCGGCACGGTGTACCTGCGGACCACCGACGAAGCGGTCAACGTCCTGGTCGGCGCCCTCGACACGGACGTCACCAGCGCCCAGATCGCCGCCGAGGTCAAGCTGGAGGTGCTGATCAACCGCGGCCGCCTCGCCGACGCCCAGCTCGCCGCCGAGCAGGCCCGCTACCGGACCGTGCAGTACTCGGAGACACTGCGCCGCGCCCTGGACGCCACCCGCCGCAACGTCCGCGCGGTGGACTGGCTCAACGCCGTCCCCGACATGATCGCCGAGGCCCTGGACCACGTCGCGGACCGCTACCGCCACGAGAACGCGATCCTCACCAACATCCGCAAGGCCCGCGACGAGACCGAGGACCCGGAGAACAAGCGGCGCGCCGCCGAACTGGTCGACATCGTCAAGGACTGCATCCGACGCCACACCCAGCTCCAGTCCCGGCTGCTGGAGGCCGGCCCGCTGTTCCGCGCGGAACAGGACCGGCAGGCGTTCGCGACACCGATGACGACATCCGGGACGGACCTGTACGGGCACCTGCTCGCGCCGCTGCTCCCGTTGCCGCTGGAGCAGGCGAGCCGGGTCACCGGAGCCTTCTTCGACCGCGGCACCGGACTGCGGACACCGGTGTCGGTCCGGGTGGGCGACCTCGTCGACATACTGCTGACGCCTCCGGTGGAACGGGAGCACCTGGGCGCGGAGATGCCCGAGCCGGACCTCATCGCCACACCGGACGACAGCCGGTTCAGCGAGGAGCAGCTGGCCGACGCCATGCGGCTGCTGGACCTCCCGGCCGACGCCCCGCGCCGGCTGTCCGGACTGCTCGCGGAGGCGCGGCGGGCGGGCGGCGAGGATCTTGCCTACCTGGTCGCGCTGCTGGCCGTGCACGCCGCGAGCCCCGCCGTGGGCACGGCCTACCGGCAGGGCGAGCAGAAACTGCTGTTCGCCGTGGACGACGGCACCGAGCTGGACGACCCCGGCTTCGGCGGCGCCGACCTGATCGTCGGGACCGCCCTGCTGGACGCGGCGGGGATGGCCGCGGACCGGACCGAGGCCGCGTGATGCCCCGCACCGGGTGCCGGCCGCACGCGGCCGGCCGCGCCCGCGCGGCGGCGGCCGCGAAACCACCGCGGCCCCGCGCCGCCCACGGGCCGCTCGCGCCGGCCCCCGTCCTCAAGCTCAAGGAGTTGCCCTCGTGAACGAGTACGTCGAGGCCGACGCGCCCCCCGCGCCGGCCAACGCTGCCGTCACGCCCGCCGACGCCGCCGACGCGGCCCGGCTCGTCGCCTTCGGACTCCAGCCCAAGCTGCAGCCCGCGCGGGACCAGGAGTACACGGAGCTGCTGCGCCGCTACCGCGAGGACCCGCCCTTCGCGCGGCTCGCGGACGCCGTGGCCGCCGGACTCGGCCTGGTCGTGCTGGAGGTGTCGCCCCGCGCCGGCATGGCCGTGACCGCCGCCGAGGACTCGGTGTTCGCCGTCCGCATGGGCGACTACGCGCGGCGCACCTCCGCCGACGGCGGCGACCGGTTCCTGCACGGCCTCGCCCACCTCGCCGTCGCCGCGCTGGCCTTCCCGCGCCCCGAGGACCTGGCCGACGACGGCTACATCGGGCGCATCACCGTCAACGGCGTCGACACCTTCGTCCGGCAGGCCTGCCGCCGCCTGGAGGAGCGCGCCGACGCACTCGGCGAGAACACCGACCCGGCCAGCGACGCCCCCGGCCTGGAGGCCGCCTGGCGGATCTGGGCCAGACGCAGCGCGACCGGCGCCACCAAGGACGCCCGCCGGCTGGCCGGATCCACCACCGGCATCATCGGCAAGGCCGTCGTCTTCCTCACCGACTCGGGCTTCCTCCAGCGCACCGGCGACGACCAGGGCGGCACCTACCGCACGACGGCCCGCTACCAGCTCCAGGTACGGGACATGGCCGGCAGCGCCGCCATGGCCGAACTGCTGGAACTGGGCGTCGTCCCGGTCACCGACGGCACGGCCAGCCTGCTGCCCGCCGACGACAGCGACGACCTGGCCGCCGACGCCGGGCTGCCGTTCCACTCCTGACCGTCCCGAACCACCGCACCCTTCCCCAGACTTACGAGAGTCCGCCATGTACGAGCTGTCCCGGGTCCGCCTCTACTCCATCGGGCCGGCCGGTGCGCGCTACGCCGACACCGTGCTGGACCTGCGGGGCGTCGGCCGGCCGGTGCCCGACCCGGCCCCCACCCAGGCGGAGTTCTTCGAGGAGGAGCCGACCGGCCCGCCGCGCAGACCCGCGCCCGCCGGCGTGCTCTTCCTGGAGAACGGCGGCGGCAAGTCGGTCCTGCTCAAACTGATCTTCTCGGTGATGCTGCCGGGCCACCGCAACACCCTCGGCGGCGCCAGCTCCGGCGTGCTGCGCAAGTTTCTGCTCGCCGACGACTGCGGGCACGTCGCCCTGGAATGGCAGCACACGCTCACCGGCGAATCCGTGGTCGTCGGCAAGGTGAGCGAGTGGCGCGGACGGCAGGTCTCCAACGACCCGCGGAAGTTCGCCGAGGCCTGGTACTCGTTCCGGCCCGGCCCCGGGCTCGCCCTGGACAACCTGCCGGTCGCCGAGTCCACCGCCGTACGGCCGCCCGTGGAAGGCGCCTCCGGCGCGCAGGGACGGCGGCGCACCATGAAGGGCTTCCGCGACGCCCTCACCGAGGCGGGCAAGGCGTACCCGCATCTGGAGGTGCACTGGGAGGAGATCCACGACCGCTGGATCGAGCACCTCGGCGACCTCGGCCTGGACCCCGAACTCTTCCGCTACCAGAGGGAGATGAACGCGGACGAGGGCGAGGCCGCCGGCCTCTTCGCGGTCAAGAAGGACTCCGACTTCACCGACCTGCTGCTGCGCGCGGTGACCGACACCCGGGACACCGACGGGCTCGCCGACCTGGTCGGCGGCTTCGGCAACAAACTCGGCCGCCGGGCCGAGCTGATCGCCGAACGCGACTTCACCGCCGGATCGGTGGACCTGCTCGGCCGGATCGTGGACGCCGCGGAAGCCCGTTCGCGCGCACGGGACATCCACACGGGTGCCGAGCGCCGTACCCGCACGCTCGCGCGCCGGCTGTCCGCGCGCGGCGCGCGGGAACGGGTGCGCGCCGCCGACCTCGCCCAGCGCGTCACGGCCGCCGCCTACGCCGTCACGCACTCCGAGGGCGCCCGCGAGCGCAGCGCCCGGATCGCCGCCGAACTCGCCTACCGGCACGCCTCGCTGGCCCTGGCCGCCGGCGAGAAGTCCGCCGCCGCGCAGAAACGCGAGCTGGCCGAGGCCCGCACCCTGCACGCGGCCTGGCAGGCCGCCGAGGCCGTGCTCCGCCACCGCGCCGCCGCCGACCGCGTCGCCCGGGTCTCCGCGGCCATCCAGGAGGCCGAACGCGACGCCGCACCCGCGCTCGCCGCCCGTGCCAAGGCCGCCGTCGATCTCGTACGGGCCCTGCACGCCGCCGCCCAGAGCGCGGAGCACCTCGCCAACGAGGAGGAGGAGCGGTCCGCCGCCCTCCAGGAGGTCAGCGACTCGGCCCACCGGGACTCCACCTCGGCCGCGACCGAGGCACAGCGCGCCCGCAGCGAGGCCGGGCACCTGCGCCAGCGCCTCGGCGAGGTCGAGCAGGAGACCGCCGAGGCGGTCCGCGCCGGCTGGCTCGACGACAGCGCCCCGGACGCCGACCCGGCCCGCGCCGCCCTCGCGGCCAGCGACGCCGAGAAGACCGCCGTGGCCGCCTGGGACACCGCACGCGAGGCCTCCCGGAAGGCCGCCGAGCACGCGCGCGAGGCGGCCTCCGCCGAGTCCCGCGCCGAACTCACCGCCGCCCGCGCCTCCGACGCCGCGACCGCCGCCGAGCGGACCCACGACGCCGAGAGGCGTCTGGCCCAGGCCCTGGCCGCGGAGGAACGGCTCACCGAACTGCTGGGCCTCACCGGTTCCCGTACGACCATTCCGCGCCCCCGCGGCGAGGAAAACGACGAGTCGTTCGGCGCCGAGGAACTCGACCGGTTCGCCGACGAGCTGCGCGAACTGCTCGACGACGCCGTCGGCTCCGCCGAACGGCACCTGTTCGAACTGCGCACCGCGGCCGCCGACGACTCCCGGATCCTCGGCGCCCTCGGCGACGGCGGCCTGCTCCCGCCCGGTCCCGACGTGCTGGCCACCGTCGAGTACCTCGGCGAGCACGGCATCCCGGCGCTGCCCGGCTGGCGCTATCTCGCCCAGGCGGTCGACCCGGCCGACCACGCGCGCGTGCTCGCCGCCCGCCCCGAACTCGTCGACGGCGTCATCATCACGGACCCGGACACTCACGCGCGCGCCCGCGAGACGCTCGGCGAGGCCGCCCTGCTCCCGCGCTCCGCCGTCGCCGTCGGCACGGCCGCCGCCCTGCTCGCGCCGACCCCGGCCGCCGACGCCGCACCGGGCGACGTGTTCCTCGTCCCGCCGAACCCGGCCATGCACGACGAGCACGCCGCCGACGAGGAACGGCAGGCACTGCGTGCCCGGGCCACCGAACGGGACGACGAGATCCGCGGCCTCGCCGCCCGGCTCGGCAAGGACCGTGAGCTGGCCGCACGGCTCGCCTCCTGGCGCACCGGCTGCCCGGCCGGACGGCTCGTGGAGCTGGCCCGCGCCGCCGGTGAGGCCCGCGCCTTCGCCGAGGAGTCCGAGGCCGAGCTGGCCGAGGCACGGACCCTGCGCGCCGAGACCGAGGAGGCGGCCGCCGAGACCGCCCAGGTGCGCGACGAACGGCAGGAGGCGGCGCAGAGGACCCGCCGTGCCGCCGACGCCCTCGCCGGCCTCGCGTTCCGGCTGCGGGAGCGGGCCGGCTGGCAGGTCAGACTGCGCGAACTCGCCGACGAGGCCACCGAGTCGGAGGCCCGCGCCCAGTCCTGCCTGGAGCGCGCCCGGGCCGCCGACGAGGACCGGCGCGGCGCCCAGCGCGCCGCCGACGACGCCCGCCGCACCGCCCGCGCCCTGCGCGCCGAGCGCGCCGAGATCGCCGGCGCCCCCGACGACGTGCCCGAGGCCGACGAGGACACCGCCAGGTCCTCGCTGCCCGCCCTGCGGGAGGCCTACCGGGCCGCCTCGCAGGTGTACGAGAAGGTCGGCGTCGGCGCCGACCTCCGTGCCGAACAGGCCCGTTCGGAGAGCGACGAGAGCGCCGCGCTCGCCGAACTGGAACGGCTGACCAACAAGGTCCGCACCCGCGCGGAGCAGCTGCTCGGCTCGCCCGACGGCTCCGACGGGCCGTCCCGGCAGGCCGCCGCGGCCCGCGCTGAGGAGCTGGTGCAGCTCCTGGAGACCCGGATGTCCACCGCCAGCGAGCAGCTCGGCCGGCTGCGCGGCGAGGCCGAACGGCACGCCCCCGAGGACGGCGAGGCGCACACCGAACTGCCCGAGGAACTCCAGCCCCGCGACGCCGAGCACGCCCAGGCCCTGCTGCGCACCGCGACCGCCGAACTCGCCACCCGCACCGAGTCCCTGGCCCGGGCCAGGGAGGCGCACGCCGAACTGCTCGACGGCCACCGCGCGGCCGAGGACGCGGCCGGCGGCTTCGACGAGATCGCCGCCATGCTCCGCGACCTGCTGCGCGAACACGTCGCCGAGGAGGAGCAGGAGGAGACCGAGCCCTACCCCGGCGCCCTGGAGGAGGCCCGGCAGTCCGCCGCCGAGGCCCGCCGGTCGCTGCGCGGCTGCGCCGGTGACCTCTCCGCCGCCGAGTCCGCCGTGCGCGAGGCCGGCGACGTCCTCGTACGGCACGCCAACTCCACACGCTACGAGGCGGTCCGGACGCCCGCGCGGCAGCAGATCCGGGAACTGCCCGCCGCCGCGCTGCCCGAGCACGCGCAGAAGTGGGCGGACGCCTTCGCACCCCGGCTGCGGGTGCTGACCGACGAGTTGGCCCAGCTGGAGCGCAACCGCGATTCGATCGTGGACCGGCTGCGCGGGCTCGTCGAGTCGGCCCTCGCCACCCTGCGGTCCGCCCAGCGGCTGTCCCGGCTGCCCGAAGGGCTCGGCGAGTGGTCCGGGCAGGAGTTCCTGCGGATCCGCTTCGAGGAGCCCGACCAGGCCACCCTCGCCGAACGGCTCGGCGAGGTCATCGACGAGGCGACCAGGGCCGCCGTCAAGAAGAACTCCGACCTGCGACGGGACGGCATGTCCCTGCTGCTGAGGGGAGTCGGGGCGGCCCTGCAGCCGAAGGGCGTCGCCGTCGAGATCCTCAAGCCGGACGCCGTGCTGCGCGCCGAGCGGGTGCCGGTGGGACAGATGGGGGACGTGTTCTCCGGCGGTCAGCTGCTCACCGCGGCCATCGCCCTGTACTGCACGATGGCCGCGCTCAGGTCCAACGACCGCGGCCGCGACAAGCACCGGCACGCGGGCACGCTGTTCCTCGACAACCCCATCGGCCGGGCCAACGCGACCTATCTGCTGGAGCTCCAGCGGGCCGTGTCCGACGCGCTGGGCGTGCAGCTCCTCTACACGACCGGGCTCTTCGACACCACCGCGCTGGCCGAGTTCCCGCTGGTCATCCGGTTGCGGAACGACGCCGACCTCAGGGCCGGGCTGAAGTACATCAGCGTCGAGGAGCACCTGCGCCCCGGGTTGCCGCAGCAGCCGCAGGGCGGAGAGGCCGGGCACAGCGAGATCACGGCGACCCGCATGTTCAGGAAGCCGTCGGCCTGAGGCCCCGGTCTCCCGGGGCGCCCACCGGCCTCAGGAGTGGGACAGCTGCCCGGCGCCGCCGCGCCGCCGGGCAGCGCGCCGCTCCCGGCGGAGCGAGCGCGCCGTGCTGCTCGGCTCCGAGACCACGCCGTAACGCTGGTTCCACACCTGACGGGTCACCAGCACGTCCACCACGCCCCAGGTGGCCAGCACCGTGCTCGCCACACTGCTGATCACCATCGGGAACGCCAGCCAGGACTCCGCCATCGTGCAGAAGAACGCCACCATGGCCTGGATCAGCGTGACGGCGACTATGATCAGCGCCCGCACCGCCGACCTGCGCACCGGATCGGGCATCCGGTACCGCTTGGCGGGCTCCTCGACCCACAACGGCCGGTACTGCGCCTGTTCCTGTGCCTGCGTCGCCGTGCCGTCCTCGGACGCCGAGCGTCGCTGAGCCGTCCCCATCAAGGTGTCACTCCCCACCGCCGACAGACCCCGTCGCACCGGAGTCCCACGACCCCGGCTCCCCTGTGGCTGCCCGGCTTGCGCTGTTTTACGCTGCCCGGACGCGAGATACGGCTCCTGTGGCCGATTTCGCATCCATCACCCACCAACAAGGACGAACGAACTCGCCCGAAGATTCCCCACCTGTGAAAATTTCCGGCCAATTGATCCTTCGGGCCCTTCCCGCCCTGACGCACGCGAAGTCGGCGCCATCGCGGTGGCAATCTCCCGCAATGCCCGGACATCTCTCCCCGCGCCCTCCCCATGTCCCGGCCCGGCGGCGGAGGTTCACCGTCCCGACGCGTCTTCGAGTTATCCACGCCGCGGTAGTAGGCTCGCGCCGTTTGTTGACGTACACGTGTACCCCCGGCCGGCGGGGGTCGAGCTGGGGGAGGCCATGCGCTTTCGCGGGAAGTCGATCCGCCGGAAGATCGTGGCGCTGCTTCTCGTGCCGCTGGTGTCTCTGACCGCCGTCTGGGGTTTCGCGGCCGTGCTCACGGGCCGCGAGGTCACCCGGATGTTCCACGTGTCGCACACCGTGGAGGACCTCGGCTATCCCGCCGAGGACACCGCCCGGGTCCTCCAGCAGGAACGCCGGCAGACCCTCGTCTATCTCGCCGACCCGCGCGGCGCCGACGCCGGCGCCGCCCTGAACCGCACCCGCGCCGCCACCGACACCGCCGTCGCCGAACTGCGCGCGAACGCCGGGAAGCAGAGCTCCCGCGACGGCATGAGCGCCGACGACACCGAACGGCTCACCGCCGTCCTCGACGCGTTCGAGGGCATCGGCGCCCTGCGCCACAGCGTCGAACAGGGCACCGTCAGCCGCGCCCAGGCCCTCGACCTCTACAACCGCGTGGTCGACCCCTGCTACACGCTGCTCGCCTCCCTCGGCGGGCTCGACGACGTCGAGATGGACAAGCAGGCCCGCGCGCTCGTCAACGTCACCCGCGCCCGCGAACTCCTCTCCCGCGAGGACGCCCTGCTGGGCTCCGCCCTCGTGGTCGGCAGGATCTCCCGCGCCGAGACCCGCGAGATATCCGATCTCGTCGCCCAGCGCACCCTCCTGTACGACATCAGCCTGCCGCTGCTGCCCGCGTCGGAACGCGACCGCTTCGACCGCTTCTGGAAGAACGCCACGACCGCCCCGCTGCGCACCGCGGAGAAGTCCGTCACCGACGCCGGGTCCGGGGTGCCGAACGACGTCACCGCCCAGAGCTGGGACACCTCCGCCGGCATCGTCCTCGACGAACTGCGCACCCTCGACGACCAGGTCGGCGACCGCTACCAGGACCGCATCCGGCCCGTCGCGGTCGGCGTGATCGTGCAGGCGGCCGTCGTCGGCGTGCTCGGCCTGGTCGCCGTGCTCTTCTCGCTGGTCGTGTCGGTCCGGGTCGGCCGGAGTCTCATCCGCGACCTGCGGCTGCTGCGGCAGGAGGCGCACGAGGCCTCCGGGATCCGGCTGCCCAGCGTGATGCGCCGGCTGTCCGCGGGCGAAGAGGTCGACGTGGAGACCGAGGTCCCGCGCCTCGAATACGACAGGAACGAGATCGGCGAGGTCGGCCAGGCCCTCAACACCCTGCAGCGCGCCGCCGTGGAGGCCGCCGTCAAGCAGGCCGAACTGCGCTCCGGCGTCTCCGAGGTCTTCGTCAACCTCGCCCGCCGCAGCCAGGTACTGCTGCACAAGCAGCTCACCCTGCTGGACACCATGGAGCGCAGGACCGAGGACACCGACGAACTCGCCGACCTGTTCCGCCTCGACCACCTCACCACCCGCATGCGCCGGCACGCCGAGGGCCTGGTGATCCTCTCCGGCGCAGCCCCCTCCAGGCAGTGGCGGCGCCCCGTCCAGCTGATGGACGTGGTGCGTGCCGCCGTGGCCGAGGTCGAGGACTACGAGCGCATCGAGGTCCGCCGGCTGCCCCGGGTCGCCGTCACCGGTCCCGCCGTCGCCGACCTCACCCACCTGGTGGCCGAACTCCTGGAGAACTCCACGGTGTTCTCGCCGCCGCACACCGCCGTCCAGGTGCTCGGCGAACGGGTCGCCAACGGCTTCACCCTGGAGATCCACGACCGGGGACTCGGCATGGCGGCCGAGGCGCTCCTCGACGCCAACCTGCGGCTCGCCGAGACCCCCGAGTTCGAGCTGTCCGACACCGACCGGCTCGGCCTGTTCGTGGTCAGCCGCCTCGCACAGCGCCAGAACGTCCGCGTCTCGCTCCAGCCGTCGCCCTACGGAGGCACCACCGCCGTCGTCTTCATCCCCGACCTGCTGCTGACCGAGGACGTCCCCGACACCAACGGAGTCGGCTTCCGCCTCGACCGCACCCGGGCCGCCGCGGAGACCGGGGCCGAGGAGAGCCGCGCCGGCACCCTCGCCCAGGTGCCCGCGCAGCGCCCGGGGCTGCCGACCGCGCTGCTGGGCGGGCCGGTCGAGCTGGAGGCCCCCGTCGACCTGGACGCCCTCGGCGGCTTCCCCGGCGCCCTCGGCGAGGAGGACAGCGAGCGCGGCGGCCTGTTCCGCCCCCGCCGCTCCCTCGCGCACCCCGAGGACGACACCGGGCCGGTCGTGAGCGAGCTGCGTCAGCCCGCGCCGGACGCCGCCGACGGCTTCCGCGACGAGCGCCCCGGACCTCCGGTGCCGCTGCCCCGGCGGAGCGCCCCCAAGCTGGTCAGCTCGCACGGCAAGCCCGTCACCGAGCCGCGCTCCCGCCGCGCCGGACCGGACGAGCGTGATCCGGCGGACCCGGGCCGTCCCGAACCCGGCGGACCGGCCCCGCTGCCCTCCCGCCGCCGCACCGATCCGTCCGGGCAGGGCGCCGGCGACCCCGGTGGCCGCGACGGGCGACGCACGGCGGCCGACCCGGACAGCGGCACCGCAGCCGCCGGACCGCCGGCCCTGCCCCGCCGCACCCGCCGCCCCGCGATCGCCTCCGGCAGCGGCACCGACGACTCCGTCCCGCCCCTCGGCAGCACACCCGCCGAGGCCGCACCCGGCAGCCGGCCGCTGCCCCGGCGGGTACGGCAGGCCAACCTGGCCCCACAGCTGCGGCAGGACCCGGCCCGACCCGCCGGGCACGAGCAGGAACCCGCCGAGCGCGACGCCGACGAGGTCCGCAGCCGTATGGCCTCGCTCCAGCGAGGCTGGCAGCGCGGCCGGGCGGAGAACACCGCGGACGACGCGTCCGGCAACGACACGGCACAAGGAACGACTAAGGGGGACGGTCGATGACCGATCCGAAGGCGACCGGCCACACGGCGACGAACAAGGGCGAGCTGAACTGGCTCCTGGACGACCTGGTCGACCGGGTCGCGAGCATCCGCAAGGCCGTCGTGCTCTCCGGCGACGGCCTGGCCACCGGTGTCTCCAAGGACCTCACCAGAGAGGACGGCGAGCACCTGGCGGCCGTGGCCTCCGGCTTCCACAGCCTCGCCAAGGGCGTCGGCCGCCACTTCGAGGCGGGCAGCGTCCGGCAGACCGTCGTCGAGCTCGACGACGCCTTCCTCTTCGTCACGGCGGCCGGTGACGGCAGCTGCCTGGCCGTCCTCTCCGACGCCGACTCCGACGTCGGCCAGGTCGCGTACGAGATGACGCTCCTGGTCAAGCGGGTCGGCGTACATCTGGTGTCCGCTCCGCGCACCGATCTGCCCGCAGGCGGGTAGTGGGATGACATGAGCGGAGACGGTCAGGGAAGAAGTCACTGGTTCGACGACGAGGCCGGTCCGGTCGTCCGTCCGTACGCCATGACGCGGGGCCGCACCACCAGCGCGGCCCAGCACCGCCTCGATCTGATCGCGGTGGTCGTCACGGAGCCGCACGCGGACGACCCCGAGGACGACCGGATGCTGTCCCCTGAGCACGTCGACATCGTCGAGCTCTGCCGTGACACCCCGCAGTCCGTCGCCGAGCTGGCTTCCGGACTCGACCTGCCCGTCGGAGTCGTCCGGGTCCTCGTCGGCGACCTCGTCGACGGTGAACTCGTGCACGTCAACCGCCCGGTCCCACCGGCCGAGCTGGTCGACGAGAGTATTCTGCGCGACGTGATCAACGGCCTCCGGGCGCTGTGACCGGCGCGGATACGGAGTAGTGACGTGACAGGCTGGCAGTTCTGGGTCGACCGGGGCGGAACGTTCACCGACGTCGTCGCGCGGCGCCCGGACGGCCGGCTGCTCACCCGCAAACTGCTCTCCGAGGACCCCGAGCGGTACGCGGACGCCGCCGTGGCCGGCGTCCGCGCACTGCTCGCCGACTCCGGCGACCAGGTCGACGCCGTCCGGATGGGCACCACCGTCGCCACCAACGCACTGCTGGAACGCACGGGCGAACGCACCCTGCTCGTCATCACCCGCGGGTTCCGCGACGCCCTGCGCATCGCCTACCAGAACCGCCCCCGCATCTTCGCCCGCCGCATCGACCTTCCCGAGCTGCTCTACGAGCGGGTCGTCGAGGCCGACGAGCGGATCGCCGCCGACGGCACCGTCCTGCGCGCCCCCGACCTGGACGCCCTGGCGGGTCCGCTGCAGGAGGCCTACGACGACGGGATCCGCGCCGTCGCCGTCGTCTGCATGCACAGCCATCTCCACCCCGCGCACGAGCAGGCGATCGGCGAGCTGGCCGCCCGCACCGGCTTCCCGCAGATCTCGCTGTCCAGCGAGGTCAGCCCGCTGATGAAGCTCGTGCCGCGCGGCGACACCGCCGTCGTCGACGCCTACCTCTCGCCCGTCCTGCGCCGCTACGTCCGCCGCGTCGCCGACGACCTGGACGGCGTCCGGCTGATGTTCATGCAGTCCAACGGCGGGCTCGCCGAGGCCGGACAGTTCCGCGGCAAGGACGCCGTCCTGTCCGGGCCGGCCGGAGGGATCGTCGGCATGGCCCGGATGTCGCAGCTCGCGGGCTTCGACCGGGTCATCGGCTTCGACATGGGCGGCACCTCCACCGACGTCTCCCACTACGCCGGCGGCTACGAACGCGTCTTCACCACCCAGCTCGCGGGCGTCCGGCTGCGCGCCCCCATGCTGGACATCCACACCGTCGCCGCGGGCGGCGGTTCGGTGCTGCACTTCGACGGCTCCCGCTACCGCGTCGGCCCCGACTCCGCGGGTGCCGACCCCGGCCCCGCCTGCTACCGCAACGGCGGCCCGCTCACGGTCACCGACGCCAACGTCATGCTCGGCCGGATCCAGCCCGCCCACTTCCCCCGCGTGTTCGGCCCCGACGGCGACCAGCCGCTCGACGACGGCCTGGTCGGCGACCGCTTCACCGCCCTGGCACGGGAGATCAGCGAACGGACCGGCGACGACCGGACCCCGGAACAGGTCGCCGAGGGCTACCTGAGCATCGCCGTGGCCAACATCGCCAACGCCGTGAAACGGATCTCCGTCCAGAAGGGCCACGACGTCACCCGGTACGCCCTCACCACCTTCGGCGGGGCGGGCGGCCAGCACGCCTGCATGGTCGCCGACGCGCTCGGCATCCGCAGCGTCCTGGTGCCGCCCATGGCGGGACTCCTGTCCGCGCTCGGCATCGGGCTGGCCGACACCACCGCCATGCGCGAACAGTCCGTCGAGGCGACCCTGGAGCCCGCCGCCATGCCCGGCGTCCGCGGGACCGCCGACGACCTGGAGGCCGCGGCCCGCGCCGAACTCCTCGCCGAGGACGTCCCCGAGGACCGCATCGAGGTCACCCGCCGCGCCCAGCTCCGCTACGACGGCACCGACACCACCCTCACCGTCGAGCTCACCGAGCCCGACGCGATGAGACACGCCTTCGAAGAACGTCATCGCGCCACGTACTCCTTCACGCTCGACCGCCCGGTCGTCGTCGAAGCCCTCTCCGTGGAAGCCACCGGCATCACCCCACCCCCCGATCTCTCCGCCCTCGCCCCGTACGAAGGCCGCCCCGCCGCACCGGAGAGCGTCCGCCTGCACACCGGCGGCGCCTGGCGCGACGTCCCCCTGCACCGCCGCGAGTGCCTTCCTCCCGGCGAGCCCGTCACCGGTCCGGCGATCATCGCCGAGGCCGGGGCCACGACTGTCGTCGACGACGGCTGGCGGGCCGTGGCGACCGACGACGGGCATCTGGTCATGGAACGGGCGACGGTCACGGAGAGTTCCGATCTCGACACGGAAGCCGACCCGGTCCTGCTGGAGGTCTTCAACAACCTCTTCATGTCGATCGCCGAGCAGATGGGCGCCCGGCTGGAGTCCACCGCCCAGTCCGTCAACATCAAGGAACGCCTGGACTTCTCCTGCGCCCTGTTCGACCCGGACGGGAACCTGGTGGCCAACGCCCCGCACATCCCCGTCCACCTGGGCTCCATGGGCACCAGCGTGAAAGAGGTCGTCCGCCGCCGCGGCACCTCGATGCGCCCCGGCGACACCTACGCCGTCAACGACCCCTACCACGGCGGCACCCACCTCCCCGACGTCACCGTGATCACCCCGGTCTTCGGCACGCAGGGTGACCGGATCCTCTTCCACGTCGCCTCCCGCGGCCACCACGCCGAGATCGGCGGCATCGCCCCCGGCTCGATGCCCGCCGACAGCCGCACCATCGAGGAGGAGGGCGTCCTCTTCGACAACTGGCTGCTCGCCGAGGACGGCCGGTTCCGCGAGACCGAGACCCGGCGGCTGCTCGCCGATGCCCGTCACCCCTCCCGCAACATCCGTACCAACCTCGCCGACCTGCGCGCGCAGATCGCCGCCAACCGCAAGGGCGTCGACGAGGTCGGCCGCATGATCGAGGAGTACGGCCTCGACGTCGTCCAGGCCTACATGCGGCACGTCCAGGACAACGCCGAGGAGGCGGTCCGCCGGGTCGTGGACGCCCTGGACGACGGTGCCTGCGCCTACGAGACCGACTCGGGGGCCGTCATCCGGGTACGCGTGCGCGTGGACCGCGAGAACCGGCGCGCGACCGTGGACTTCACGGGCACCTCCGCGCAGTTGGACACCAACTTCAACGCCCCGTCCGCCGTCGTCCACGCGGCCGTCCTGTACGTCTTCCGCACCCTGGTCGCCGACGACATCCCGCTCAACGACGGCTGCCTGCGCCCCCTGGACATCGTCGTACCGCCCGGGTCGATGCTCGCCCCCGAGCCGCCGGCCGCCGTCGTCGCGGGCAACGTGGAGACCTCCCAGGCCCTCACCGGCGCCCTCTACGCGGCGCTCGGCGTGCAGGCCGAAGGCTCCGGCACGATGAACAACGTCACCTTCGGCAACGACCACCACCAGTACTACGAGACCGTCGCCTCCGGATCCGGAGCGGGCGACGGCTTCGCCGGCGCGAGCGTCGTACAGACCCACATGACCAACTCCCGGCTCACCGACCCGGAAGTCCTGGAGTGGCGGCTGCCCGTGCGTCTCGACGAGTTCGCCGTACGGCACGGCAGCGGCGGCACCGGCCGCTGGCACGGCGGCGACGGCGCGGTCCGCCGGATCCGCTTCCTCGAACCCATGACCGTCTCCACCCTGTCCCAGCACCGCCGGGTCCCGCCGTACGGCATGGCAGGCGGCGCACCCGGCACGCTCGGCGCGAACCGCGTGGAGCGCGCCGACGGGACGGTCACCGAACTCGGCGGCAGCGACAGCACGGACGTCGGCGCCGACGACGTACTGGTCGTCGAGACCCCGGGCGGCGGCGGATACGGACGGCCGTCGTCCGACCCCGTCGAGAACGATCCCCACCAGCAACGACCCTTACCAAGCAGGAGAAGAGATCGATGATCTTCGGGCGATCTGAGCGCGGCAAGCCCCCGGTCGAGCCCGTCACGCTCAAGATCCTCGTGGCCGGCGGATTCGGCGTGGGCAAGACCACGCTGGTCGGCGCGGTGAGCGAGATCAGACCGCTGCGCACCGAGGAGGTGCTCACCGAGGCCGGGCGGCCGGTCGACGACACCGACGGTGTCGAGGGCAAGCACACCACCACCGTGGCCATGGACTTCGGCCGCATCACCCTGCGCGAGGACCTCGTGCTGTACCTGTTCGGCACGCCCGGACAGGAGCGGTTCTGGTTCATGTGGGACGAGCTGTCCGAGGGCGCCCTGGGTGCCGTCGTGCTCGCCGACACGCGCCGCCTTGAGGACTGTTTCGCCGCCGTCGACTACTTCGAGCGGCGCTCCATACCGTTCGTGGTCGGCGTCAACTGCTTCGAGGACGCGGACCGTTACCCGGCCGAGGACGTCGGCAAGGCCCTCGACCTCGACCCGGACGTACCGGTCCTGCTGTGCGACGCCCGGGACCGCGAGTCGGTCAAGGAGGTGCTGATCGGCATGGTCCAGCATGCGATGGCGTACGCGGCCGACCGGCGCCGGGCCGTCACCACCTGACGCTCCGGCACGGCCCGTACCCCCGCCGACCGGGGTACGGGCCGTGGTCCCGGTGCGGGCGGCTAGGCGCCGTCCTCCAGCCAGCCGAAGCTCTTCTCCACGGCCCTGCGCCAGTTCGCGTACTCCCGTTCGCGCACCGACGCCTCCATGGCGGGCGTCCACTCCGCGTCCTTCTGCCAGTGCGAGGTGAGTTCGTCGAGGTCGTTCCACACGCCGGTCGCGAGGCCGGCCGCGTAGGCGGCGCCCAGGCAGGTCGTCTCGGCGACCCGGGGCCGGACCACCGGCACCCCGAGGACGTCGGCCTGGTGCTGCATCAGGAGGTTGTTCACGGTCATGCCGCCGTCCACCTTCAGGGACGTGATCTGCACCCCGGAGTCCTGGTACATGGCGTCCACGACCTCCCGCGTCTGCCAGCTGGTCGCCTCCAGGACCGCGCGCGCGAGATGTGCCTTCGTGACGTACCGGGTGAGGCCGGTGACGACCCCGCGCGCGTCCGCGCGCCAGTAGGGCGCGTACAGGCCGGAGAAGGCGGGCACGATGTAGGCGCCGCCGTTGTCGTCGACGCCGGCCGCGAGGGGCTCGATCTCGTCGGCGGAGCGGATGATGCCGAGCTGGTCGCGGAACCACTGGACGAGCGCGCCCGTGATGGCGATCGACCCTTCGAGGCAGTACACCGGCGCCGCGTCGCCGATCTTGTAGCCCATGGTGGTCAGCAGACCGTTCTTGGACGGCACCGGCCGGTCGCCGGTGTTGAGGAGCAGGAAACTGCCCGTCCCGTAGGTGTTCTTCGCCGTGCCGACCTCGTAGCAGGCCTGGCCGAAGACCGCCGCCTGCTGATCGCCCAGCGCGGACGCCACCGGGACTCCGGCGAGTCGGCCGACGGCGGTGCCGTACACCTCGGCGGAGGACCTGATCTCGGGCAGGACCGCCTCGGGGATGTCCATGGCGGACAGGATGGAGCGGTCCCACTGGAGGGTCTCCAGGTTCATCAGCATGGTCCGCCCGGCGTTGGTGACGTCGGTGACGTGCCGGCCGCCGTCGGTGCCGCCGGTGAGGTTCCAGATCAGCCACGAGTCGATGGTCCCGAAGGCGATCTCGCCGCGCTCGGCGCGGTCCCTGAGCCCCGGCACGTTGTCCAGCAACCAGGCGGCCTTGGGCCCGGAGAAGTAGCTGGCCAGGGGCAGTCCGGTCTGGTCGCGGAACCGGTCCTGGCCGTCGCTGCCGCCGAGTCGGGCGCACAGGGCCGCGGTGCGGGTGTCCTGCCAGACGATCGCGTTGTGCACGGGCTTGCCGGTGGCGCGGTCCCACAGGACCGTCGTCTCGCGCTGGTTGGTGATGCCGAGCGCGCTCAGCTGGTCGGGACGCAGGCCGGCGGTGGCGAGCGCGCCGTCGACCACGGCCTGGACCTTGGACCAGATCTCGGTGGCGTCGTGCTCCACCCAGCCCGGCTTCGGGAAGATCTGGCGGTGCTCGCGCTGGTCGACGGCGACGATCGCGCCGCCGTGGTCGAAGATGATGCAGCGGCTCGACGTGGTGCCCTGGTCGATCGCGGCGACGTACCGCTCGGCGGTGTCCGTCATGGCTACCCCTTGGTGGCTGGGTCGGAAGGCTGCGTGGGACCGGAGGGCCGCGTCCGGGACGATCGGTTCTCCGGACGACCGCGGGCCGGTGGACCGCGGTGGGCGGACCGCGGGTCAGAAGGCCACGTGGTAGACGAGGCCCGCGAGGGCCCCGCCGATCAGGGGGCCGACGACCGGTATCCAGGCGTAACCCCAGTCGGAGGTGCCCTTGTTGGGGATCGGCAGGAAGCTGTGCACGATCCGGGGGCCGAGGTCGCGCGCCGGGTTGATGGCGTAGCCCGTGGGCCCGCCGAGGGACAGCCCGATCCCGACGACGAGCAGGCAGACGATCAGCACGGTGGTGCCGGACTCGCCGAGTCCCTTGGTCAGCCCGAAGGCGAGGACGGGCAGGACCAGCGCGATCGTCGCGATGATCTCGGTGACGAGATTGGCCACCGGGTTCCGGATCTCCGGGATGGTGGAGAAGATGCCGAGCGTGGGCGTCGGCTCCTCCGCGGTGTCCGCGTCGGGCACGTTGGCCCGGAACTGGGCCAGGTAGACCAGGTACGTGAGGACGGCGCCGAGGACCGCGCCGGTGAACTGGCCGAGCAGGTAGACCCAGACCTTGCCCCACGCACCGGTGTCGACGGCGATGCCGATGGTGACCGCGGGGTTGAGCTGGCCGCCGGAGAGGGGAGCGGCGGTGTAGGCGCCGGCCAGGACGCCGAATCCCCAGCCGAAGGCGATCACCACCCAGCCCGCGGCTCTCGCCTTGGAGTGTCTGAGGGTGACGGCGGCGCAGACGCCGGCACCGAACAGGATCAGGATGGCCGTGCCGATGACTTCGCCGGTGAAGATGTCTCCGTCGCTCATGGCGGCTCCTAGGGCGCTGGCCGGAGGATCTGCCCCGGCGCATCGAGCAGGAACGGTTCCCTTGACGACGTCAGCCGAAGGCAGGGAGATCCCGCGCCCCGCCCGGCGTCCGTGACGAGCGTGCCGTGGCAGCCGAATCGCCCATGGGGGAACGGGGCTCAGGACAGGAGCGGCCCATGGCGCAGTGCCTGATTACGCCGAGAATGTACGGCGATGTCGACCGACACCGGAAGTTTTCACCGGCACTCAGGGAGCGTCAAGGTCGCGGACGGCAATGATGACGGGCGACTCGCCGAAGACGTCTCTCACGGCTCCGCCGTCGCACAGCCGGCCTGGGCCGGATACGCGCCCGAGCCGCGCCGGATCTCGTGTCCGGGCAGCCCCGCCCGCCCCAGCACCCAACTCGCGCCCTGCAACGCCTTCGCCGCCTTCTTCAGGGGCGCGAGGGACGCGGCCGCCTCCCGGTGGTCGGCCACACCGCCGGGACCGCACACGACGGTGGCCAGGGACAGCGTGACGGGACGGCCGCCCGCCGACCAGGGCGCGTCCAGCACGTCGGTCACCAGCCGGCCCAGCCCCTCCTCGTCGGCGAGCACCAGGAAGTCGTCCCCGCCGATGTGCCCCACGCGCGCGTGCCCGGCCGCGGCCCGCTGCAGCGCCTGGCCCACCGCACGGATCAGCTCGTCGCCCGCGGCGAACCCGGCGCCGTCGTTCACCTGCTTGAAGTGGTCGATGTCCAGCCAGCTCAGGGCGAAGACCCGGCCCTCGGCGATCCACCGGTCCGTCTCACCGGTGATCGCGTCCGAACCGGGCAGCCGGGTCAGCGGATTGAGCCCGGCCGCCTCCTCGACCCGGGTCTCCGCGAGGGCGCGCACCAGGTCGGCGAGGCGTACGACGCCCACGCAGCGCCCGCTGCGGTCGACCACCGCCACGTCGTCCGAGGTGCGGTCCCGGCCGCCGACGGCCACCACGTCCAGGACCTCCCACGCGGTCGCGTCGACGCCGACCGTGCGCGGAGCGTCGCCCAGCTTGAGGGCCGGGCGGTCGGCGTACAGGGCGTGCCCGTACCGGCCGGACATCGACAGCAGGAAGCGGGACCGGTGCACCGAGCGGACCGGCGCGCCCGTCCGGTCCACCAGGAGGACGCCGGAGACCTCGGGGGAGCCGGTCAGCAGCGCCCGCACCTGCAGGGCGGACGCGGTGACGGGCAGCAGGGCGGCCGGCCGGACGAACTCCCGCACGGACGGCCCGGAGCGCGGCGGGGGAGCGGCGGCGGCCGAACGCGGCGGCACGTACACGTCCGCCACCGGGATCCGGGCCGGCGGCGCGAACAGCTCGCCCTGGCCCAGCTGGGCCCCGGCCGACAGCGCCGCGCCGTACTGGCCCTCGGTCTCCACGCCCTCGACGGCCAGCAGGGCGCCCAGTTCCTCGCACAGGGTCCGCATCGCCCGCACCGCGGCCGTCCGGCCGAGCAGCGAGGCGTCCAGCTTGACCAGGTCGGGGGAGAGGTCGGTGAGCAGCCGCAGCGGCACGTCCCCGTCGCCGATGCCGTCGGCGCTGATCCGGAAGCCCTGGCCGCGCAGTGTCGCCACGGCCTCCAGCAGGGCCCGGTGCGGCACGTGCGTGTACGGCGGCACGATGTCCAGGGTCACCTCCCAGGGCATCCGGCCGGCCTCCTGGACGGCTCGGGGCAGCGGGCCGATGCCGCCCAGGTCGGCGAGGGTGGCGGCGAACACGTTGATGTGCAGCGGCAGCAGGGCTTCCTGGCGGGCCGCGGCGCGCAGGGCCAGCACGGCGAGCCTGCCGTCGAGTTCGGGGTCGCGGCGGGCTTCGGCGAGGACGTCACCGGTCTCGGGGCGGGCCAGGATCTCCAGTGCGGCGATCCCGCCGGTGGTCAGATTGACCACCGGCTGGAAGGCGAAACGGAGAGCATCCGTCCATGAGCGCACGGGAGCATGATGACGCCATCGGCGTACGCCCAGGGCCAGTTCATAAGACGTTCACGCATCATTCCGGGGTGATCACGCAGGGTGCGCGGACCCCGCTGTCACACCCGTCCCGTCAGCGCACCGCTATCACGGACGAGCCATGGCCGAACAGCCCCTGATTGGCCGTGATCCCCACGCGCGCGCCGACCACCTGGCGGTCGCCCGCCGCGTCCCTCAGCTGCCAGGTCAGCTCGCAGACCTGGGCGATCGCCTGGGCCGGCACCGCCTCCCCGAAGGAGGCGAGCCCGCCGCTGGAGTTGACGGGTGTCCGGCCGCCCGGGGCCGTGGCGCCCTCGCGCAGCAGCTTGGCGGCCTCGCCCTCCGGGCACAGGCCCAGGTCCTCGTACCACTGCAGCTCCAGCGCGGTGGACAGGTCGTACACCTCCGCCAGGGAGAGGTCCTCGGGGCCGATGCCCGCCTCCTCGTAGGCGGCCCGCGCGATCGACGCGCGGAAGGACTGAGCCGGGGGCTCGACGGCGGCCGCGGAGTCCGTGGCGATGTCGGGGAGGTCCAGGACCGTGTTCGGGTAGCGCGGGGTGACCGTGGACACCGCGCGGATCCGCACCGAATCGGCGGCGCCGTGCCGACGCGCATACTCCAGGCTGGACAGCACCAGCGCGGCCCCGCCGTCGGAGGTCGCGCAGATGTCCAGCAGCCGCAGCGGGTCGGCGACCACCTGCGAGGCCGCCACCTGCTCGGCGGTGACCCGCTCGCGGTAGCGGGCGTACGGATTCAGGGCGCCGAGGGCTGCGTTCTTCACCTTGACCAGCGCGAAGTCCTCCAGGGTGTCACCGAAGAGCGCCATCCGCCGGCGCGCGTACAGCCCGAAGTAGGTGGGGTTGGTCGCCCCGAGCAGCCGGAAGCGCAGCCAGTCGGGATCCTCCGGGCGGTCCCCGCCGGCCGGCCGGAAGAAGCCCTTGGGCGCCGCGTCCGCGCCCACCACGAGCACCACGTCGGCGAGGCCCGCCAGGATCTGCGCCCGCGCCGCGGCGATCGCCTGCGCCCCGGACGCGCACGCCGCGTACACGCTCGCGACGCGCGCGCCCTGCCAGCCCAGCGCCTTGGCGAAGGTCGCGCCCGCGACATAGCCGGGATACCCGCCGCGCACCGTGTCCGCGCCCACGACGGAGCCGATGTCCCGCCACTGGAGACCCGCGTCCGCCAGGGCGGCGCGGGCCGCCGCCGTCCCGTACTCGACGAAACCTCGCCCCCACTTGCCCCAGGGGTGCAGGCCCGCGCCGAGCACCGCCACGTCCGCCGTCACGCCGCCACCCCCGTCGGCCGCCAGTGCCAGGTCGTCCAGAGCGTCCCGGAGTCCTCGCCGAGCACTCCGGGGACGACCTCGACCTCCATGCCCACCGCCAGATCGGCGACGGTGATCCCGGGAACCGCCTGTCCGAGCACCACGATCCGCTCGGACTCCAGCTCCACCGCGATCAACGCGTACGGCTCCCACGGAAGTTCCGGGTCGCTCACATAGGGTGACGGCGGGCGGTAGCGGCTGTCGGTGTACGACCAGATCCGCCCGCGCCGGGAGAGCGGGACCTCCAGCAGGTCGCCGCCGCCGCATCCGGGATTGCGGCAGTGGGCGTCCTCGCGCGGGAAGAAGACCGAGGCGCAGGCCGCGCACCGGGTGCCCAGGAGCCGGAACCCGTCCCCCTCGCCCGTGAACCAGCCCTCGACCGCAGGCGTGCGTGTACGCGACAAAGCTCCTCCAGGACACCAGATCTGACGGAACGTCAGAAGTGTGCCACGGGCCGCCGCACGCGGACAGGCCGCGCCCCCGGTCCGTGCCCGCCACAGACGTCGGTTCACTTCCGGAACGAGGCGTTCCCGTGACCGTGAGACGTCACCCCCGTGATCGGATAAAGTCCGCGCGTGTCCGAAAATCAGCACCCAACCGCCAACTCCGCTCCGGACTCGCATTGTTCGAGCTGCGGAGCGCCCTACGGAGCAGGAGTCTCCGGCTGGCCGCGCACCTGCCCGGCCTGCGGCCACGTCGCCTACCGCAACCCGCTGCCGGTGGCGATCGCCCTCCAGCCCGTGTACGACACGAAGGGCACCGCCCTGGTCGTCATCATCCGGACCGTCGCCCCCGCACGCGGAGGCACGGCCCTGCCCGGCGGGTACGTCGACGACCGCGAGGACTGGCGGCACGCCGTCGTACGCGAACTCAAGGAGGAGACCGGCATCGACGCGGCCGTACGCGACGTACGGCTCGTCGACGCCATGAGCTCACCCGACGGGCACCTGCTGCTCTTCGGCCTCCTCCCGGAACGTCCCGCCGAAGGCCTCCCGCCGTCCGACGCGACGGACGAGACCGAGGGCTGGCACCTGCTGCGCAGGCCCGAGGAACTCGCCTTCCCGCTGCACAGCGTGGCCGTACGCGCGTGGTTCGAGGGCCGCTACTGAGCCCTCCGGCTCACCCCAGCCCCCGGACGCGCACCGGGTACGGCGGCGCGCTCACCCCGTCGTCCCCCTCACGTCTCACCACCACCCGCCGGCCCTCCCAGCGGGCGACGAAACGCTCGACCTCCGGCTCGTCCCAGCCGTCGCCCGCGTCCGGCACGAACAGCCCGCCCCCGGTCCTGCCCCGGGCGGGCGCCCACACCTCCAGTCCCACACCGCCGTCCTCCTCCCGCACCGGAAGGACGGCACCCGCGCGCGCGAGCACCGGGATCCGCGACAGCGGGGCGTCCACCAGGACCTGCCCCGGCCCCTCGTAGACCCGTTCCGTCAGCGTGTCGTACCAGCGCCCGCGCGGCAGCTGCACCGCACGCCGGTCGGCGCCCGGATCCAGCACCGGAGCCACCAGCAGCCCGTCGCCCAGCAGGAACGCGTCCTCGCAGTCCCGCAGCGCCCGGTCCTCGGGCGCACCCCACCACAGCGGACGCACATAGGGCGCGCCGGTCCGCCGGGCCAGGTGCGCCAGCGTCACGAAGTACGGCAGCAGACGCCGCCGCTCCACAAGCGCCACGCGCGCGTGCTCCAGCACCTCGGCCCCGAACTCCCACGGCTCCCTGCGCCCCGCCCGGATGCTCGCGTGCGTACGGAACAGCGGCAGGTACGCGCCCAGCTGGAACCAGCGCAGGAACAGCTCGGGCGACGGACTCCCGTCGAAACCGCCCACGTCCGGCCCCGAGTACGGCACCCCGCACAACCCGAGCCCCAGCACCAGCGACAGGGACGCCCGCAGCCCGGGCCAGCCGGTGGCCACATCACCGGACCAGGTGCCCCCGTACCGCTGCACACCGGCCCAGCCGGACCGGGAGAACAGGAACGGCCGCTCAGCGGGCGCCAGTTCCCGCAGCCCCTCGTAGGCCGCGCGCGCCATGCACAGCGCGTACACGTTGTGCGCCTCGCGATGGTCGCCGCCGCGCCCCTCCAGAGCGTGCCGTGACGCACGGGGCAGCGTGGACTCGCCGAAGGCGGTGAACGACGTCGGCTCGTTCATGTCGTGCCAGAACCCGGCGAAGCCCTGCGCGAGCCGCTCCTCGTACAACCCGCCCCACCACTTGCGCACGCGCGCGTGCGTGAAATCGGGATACACCGCCTCGCCCGGCCACACCACGCCCTCCACCAGCCGCCCCGACGGATCCCGCACGAAGGCGTCGACCCCCGTCCCGCTGTCGTACACGGCGTTTCCCGGCGCGGCCTTCACCGCCGGATCGACGATCGACACCAGCCGGATCCCGTCCCGCCGCAACTCCTCCGCCAGCGTCGGCAGCTTCGGGAAGTTCTCCTGGTCGACGGTGAACACCTGATGGGCGTCGAAGTGGTCGATGTCCAGATGGACGGCGTCCAGCGGCAGACCGCGCTCCTGGTAGCCGCCGACGATCCGCCGGACCTCCTGCTCGCCCCCGAACCCCCAGCGCGCGTGGTGATGGCCCAGCGCCCACGCCGGCGGCAGCGCGGGCGCCCCGGTCAGCGAGGCCCAGGTGTGCAGCACGCGCGCGGGCGTGCCCGCCATCACCCAGCAGCGCAGCGGACCGCCCTCCATCCGCACCTCGCACCGCCCATTCCGGTCATGACCGGAGCCGGCACCCTCCTCGCCCTCCCTGAGCGTCACCGAGCCGTCCCACGAGGTGTCGTGGAACACCAGGTGCGCCGCCGCGTCCGCCACCACCAGCTGCACCGGCATCGTCACGTACAGCGGATCGTCACCGGGCCCGAAGGCACGCCCGGGATCGGTGTTCCACAGCCGGTACGTGCCATCCCGCAGCCGCGGCCCGGAAGCCCGCCCGCCGAGACCGAAGAACCGGGCGTCCGCGGCCACCTCCGACCGCTGCACCCACCGCGCGGGTCCGCCGTCCACCGGCTCCCACCAGCGGGGCGGCAGATCCCGCCGGAGCATCACACCACCTGGCGTGCACACCTCCACCGCGCCGTACCGCGAGACGCTGATCTTGACCCGCTCCGCCACCACCCGCCAGCCGCCGTCCGTGTCCGGTTCCAGGACCGCCCGCGGATCCGGCTCGGGACAGCGGCCCGCGAGCGCGTACGACGGCTCGGGACCGGCCCCGTCCCAGCCCCAGAAGACCGCGCCGTTCACGGCCACCGTGATCCGCAGCTCGGACCGGCTGAAGCGGATCACACCGCCACCGGGACCCGGCACCGCCTCCCGCACCGGACCCGGCACCCGTGCACGCTCGACCCCCCGCGCGGGCAGCCCCGCGGCGTCGATGCGCCTCCTGCGCCATGCCGCCCGTACGGTACGCAACCCCTGAGCTGCCTTCCTCGAACCGACCACACTCACCGAACGCACCAGGTCACGACCGTCCATGCTGCTCACCCTGCCACTCAGCGCTCCCCACGTGCGTGCCGTTCAACTGCCGTTCACCCGTGCCGGGGCCACATCTTCACGACACGGACCATGTGGAGCGCACCCTGGTGCAGAAGTCGATCACATGGCATCGTCCCTGTCAGCCGCGTACGCGCACACCCCAGCCCGTGCGCGCCCGACGCACACCAGCGCAGAAGCCCGGGAGCCGCCCCATGTCGACCGCGAACCCCCAGCCGCTCTGGCAGCCCGATCCGCAACGGATCGCCCAGGCGCACGTCACCAGGTTCCAGGCCTGGGCGGCGGAACGCCACGGAGCCCCCGCCGACGGCGGGTACCCGGCCCTGCACCGCTGGTCCGTCGACCATCTGGACACGTTCTGGAAGGCCGTGACGGAATGGTTCGACGTCCGGTTCGCCACGCCCTACGCGCGCGTGCTCGGCGACCGCGCGATGCCCGGCGCCCAGTGGTTCCCCGGCGCGGCACTGAACTACGCCGAGCACGCCCTGCGCGCCGCCGCCACCCGCGCGGACGAACCCGCGCTGCTGTACGTCGACGAGACCCACGAACCGCTCCCGGTCACCTGGTCCGAACTGCGCCGCCAGGTGGGCTCCCTGGCCGCCGAACTCCGCGCCCTTGGTGTCGGCCCCGGCGACCGCGTCAGCGGCTACCTCCCGAACATCCCGCAGGCCGTGACCGCCCTCCTCGCCACCGCCGCCGTGGGCGCCGTCTGGACCTCCTGCGCACCCGACTTCGGCGCCCGCAGCGTCCTGGACCGCTTCCAGCAGGTCGAACCGGTCGTCCTGTTCACCGTCGACGGCTACCGCTACGGCGGCAAGGAACACGACCGCCGAGAGATCGTCGCCGAACTCCGGCGCGAACTGCCCACGCTGCGCGCCGTCGTCCACATCCCGCTGCTCGGCACCGCCGCACCCGAGGGCGCCCTGGAGTGGTCGGCCCTGACCTCCGCCGACACCGAGCCGGAGTTCGCACAGGTCCCCTTCGACCACCCGCTGTGGGTGCTGTACTCCTCCGGCACCACCGGCCTGCCCAAGGCCATCGTCCAGTCCCAGGGCGGCATCCTGGTCGAACACCTCAAACAGCTCGGCCTGCACTGCGACCTGGGCCCCGGGGACCGCTTCTTCTGGTACACCTCGACCGGCTGGATGATGTGGAACTTCCTCGTCTCCGGCCTCCTCACCGGCACCACGATCGTCCTGTACGACGGCAGCCCCGGATACCCCGACACCGGCGCCCAGTGGCGGGTCGCCGAACGCACCGGAGCCACCCTGTACGGCACCTCCGCCGCCTACGTCATGGCCTGCCGCAAGGCCGGCGTGCACCCCGCCCGCGACTTCGACCTGTCCCGCGTGCGGTGCGTCGCCACCACCGGCTCGCCGCTGCCCCCGGACGGCTTCCGCTGGCTCCACGACGAGGTGGGCGAGGACCTGTGGATCGCCTCCGTCAGCGGCGGCACCGACGTGTGCTCCTGCTTCGCCGGCGCCGTCCCCACCCTCCCGGTCCACACCGGCGAACTCCAGGCACCCGGCCTCGGGACCGACCTCCAGGCCTGGGACCCGAACGGCGACCCCGTCATCGACGAGGTCGGCGAACTGGTCGTCACCAACCCCATGCCCTCGATGCCGATCCGCTTCTGGAACGACCCCGACGGCAGCCGCTACCACGACAGCTACTTCGACATGTATCCCGGCGTGTGGCGGCACGGCGACTGGATCACCGTCACCTCCCGCGGCTCGGTGATCATCCACGGCCGCTCCGACTCCACGCTCAACCGCCAGGGCGTCCGGATGGGATCGGCCGACATCTACGAGGTCGTCGAGCGCCTGCCCGAGATCAAGGAATCCCTCGTCATCGGCGTCGAACAGCCCGACGGCGGCTACTGGATGCCCCTGTTCGTCCACCTGGCACCGGGCGCCGCACTCGACGAGGCCCTGCTCAACCGCGTCAAGCAGGCCATCCGCGAACAGCTCTCACCACGCCACGTCCCCGACGAGATCATCGAGGTCCCCGGCGTCCCGCACACCCTCACCGGCAAACGCATCGAGGTCCCGGTCAAACGCCTCCTCCAGGGCGCCCCGCTGGAGAAGGCCGTCAACCCCGGCTCCATCGACAACCTCGACCTGCTGAGCTTCTACGAGGACCTGGCCCGCAAACGGGCCTGACCCGCCCGGCGGCCCGCACGACCGGCGTGCGGGCCGCACTGTCAGTGGCGACGGTTACGGTGAGTGAGCATTGATCGACCGCTCACAGGGGGAATCATGGCACGCACCGACCACCGGGCCGTGCGACGCGTCCTGCGCCGCGAGATCGCCGGCACCATCGGCCTGCTGACCGACGAACACGACTTCCGCGCCATGCGGCGCTACCGCACCTTCACCTTCGACGACCACCCCACCTACCTGGGACAGATCGAAGCCCTCCTCAGGACCCGCGCCGCGGAAGGCACCCACACCACCCTCGCCCTCTTCGACCCCGAGGAATTCGCCGCGTTCTGCACGGACACCGGACTCGACCCGGACAACCCCGCGGCCCGCACCCGCTTCACCGCCGAACTCGCGGCCACCGGCGCCACCGTCCCCTACGACGGCCGCCCCCTCACCGACCTCGTCCCCGTCCTCGTCGACGAAGCGGTACGCCAGGCCACCTGGGAGTACGCCAGCACCCTGCTGGCCCGCCTCGGCCCCTGCCCCACCTGCGGCGAGGACATCGGACGCGCCTCGTTCACCCGCGCCTCCCACCTCCTGACCCGCATCCTCGACGCGGCCCCACCGGGCGACCGGCACCTCGTGTGCAGCGTCTCCGGAGAACCCGAAACCCTGATCACCGTCCTGCACGCCGACCGTGACACCGAGGGCACCACCCGGCTCGACGAAGCCGAGGTCCTCGAATTCACCAGCGTCCTCGCGCTCGGCCTGGCCACCCGCAGCCCCGGCGGCCTCGTCATGCGCACCAGCGCCCCCGGCACCGCCGACCGCGTCTGCGGCTGGCGCCTGCGCGGCGACCGCCTCACCCCGCTCACCGCGGCCGAGGTCTTCGACGCCTACTGCACCGACATCGAATCCGGCGACCTCATCTCCCCGGAATCCGGCGTCGACTACTGCACCCCGCCCGACCTCGGCGACCAGGACGCGGCACCGGGCCACCACCACTGACACGCAACGGGGGCGCCCCACCCGCAGGTGGAGCGCCCCCGGGGGACAGCCGGCCAGGGCCGCGCCCGGCTACTCGCCGGACAGCACCGCCTGAGCCGCCGCGCGCGCCTCGTCCGCGCTGTCGGCGGCCCGCGCGGCCGAAGCGGCCCGCTCGCACTGGGCGAGCGTGTACTTGGCCAGCGTCGAGCGCACGTAGGGGATCGACGCCGCACCCATGGACAAGGAGGTGACACCCAGACCCGTCAGCACACACGCCAGCAGCGGATCGGCCGCGGCCTCACCGCAGACACCACAGCTCCTGGCCTCGGCCTTCGCCGCCTCGGCGGACAGCGCGACCAGGTCGAGCAGCGCGGGCTGCCACGGGTCCTGCAGCCGGGACACCGCACCGACCTGGCGGTCCGCGGCGAACGTGTACTGCGCCAGGTCGTTCGTGCCCAGCGACAGGAACTCGACCTCCTGGAGGATCGAGCGCGCCCGCAGCGCGGCCGACGGAATCTCCACCATCGCGCCGAACTTGGCCCGCAGCCCCGCCGCACGGCAGGCGTCCGCGAACGCCTTGGCGTCGGTGCGGTCCGCCACCATGGGCGCCATGACCTCGAGGTGGACGGGCAGCCCCTCGGCCGCCTTCGCCAGCGCGGTCAGCTGCGTGCGCAGCACGTCGGGGTGGTCAAGGAGCGTCCGCAGACCGCGCACGCCCAGCGCCGGGTTGGGCTCGTCGGCCGGCGTCAGGAAGTCCAGGGGCTTGTCCGCACCCGCGTCCAGCACCCGCACGACGACCCGGCCCTCCGGGAACGCCTCCAGCACCTGGCGGTAGGCCTCGACCTGCTTCTCCTCGGACGGCGCGTTCTTGCTGTCGTCCAGGAACAGGAACTCGGTACGGAACAGGCCCACACCCTCGGCACCGGCCGCCACGGCCGCCGGCACATCCGCCGGTCCGCCCACGTTGGCCAGCAACGGCACCTTGTGCCCGTCCGCGGTGACACCCGGACCGGTCGAGGCGGTCAGCGCCGCCTTGCGCTCGGCGGCCGCGGCCTCCAGCTCCGCCTTCTTCTCCGCACTCGGGTTCACGAAGATGTCGCCGGTGCTGCCGTCCACGGCGACGACGGTGCCCTCGACGAGCTCACCGGCACCGGGCAGCGCCACCACGGCCGGCACACCGAGCGCCCGCGCGAGGATCGCGCTGTGGCTGGTCGGCCCGCCCTCCTCGGTCACGAAGCCGAGCACCAGGGTCGGGTCGAGCAGAGCGGTGTCGGCCGGCGCCAGGTCCCGCGCGACCAGCACGTAGGGCTCGTCGCTGTCCGGGACGCCCGGCATCGGAACCCCGAGGAGCCGGGCGACGATACGATTCCGCACGTCGTCCAGGTCGGCCACGCGGCCGGCCAGGTACTCACCGGCTCCGGCCAGCAGTTCGCGGTACGCGGCGAACGCGTCGTACACCGCGCGCTCGGCGGTGCTGCCGACGGCGATCCGGCGCTCCACGTCGGCCATCAGCTCCGGGTCCTGGGCCATCATGGCCTGCGCCTCGAGCACCGCCTGGGCCTCACCGCCCGCCAGGTTGCCGCGCGCCATGAGATCGGCGGCCACCGCCTCCACGGCCTGCCGGGCCCGCGCGGGCTCCCGCGCCGCCTCCTCCGCCGGGATCTGCTTGGCAGGCGGCTCCAGCACCGCCGTTCCCATGTGCCGAACCTCGCCGATCGCCACACCGTGGCTCACGCCGACGCCTCGCAGCGTTGTCTCCATCTCACCCGTCTCCGATAAGTGCGGCGGGTCCCGCCGCCGCGGTGGTTTTCGTGGTCGCCGCCGTCCTCGGCGGACGACGGGACGGCGTCGGGGCCGTCAGCTCCAGACGAAGAGGCTGTCGCCGGACTTCACGTCCCCGTCCTCACGGACGTGGGAGAGGGAGTCGGCCGTGGCCTCCAGCGCGACGACGGGGCACACCGGGGACTTGCCGGCGGCCTCGACCTCGGCCGGGTTCCACCGGATGACGCCCTGGCCGCGGGTCACGGTGTCGCCCTTGTTGACGAGAAGCTCGAAGCCCTGGCCGTTGAGCTGCACCGTGTCGATGCCGAGGTGGGTGAGGACTCCGTGACCGCTCTCGTCGACGACGACGAAGGCGTGCGGGTGCAGGGAGACGATGACACCGTCGACGGGCGCCACGACCTCCGAGGGTTCGCGCGCGGGGTCGATCGCTGTGCCGGGGCCGACCATGGCCCCGGAGAAGACCGGGTCCGGCACGGCGGCCAGTCCGATGGCGCGTCCAGCCAGAGGGGACGTCACGGTGGTCATGGGAAGCCTCCCGGAGATGGCGCTGCTCAGGGGCCGTCACCGCTTGTTCCGGACGGCACTGAGCAGCAGCGTATGTCAGATGAAGTGGCGGTTCCGCATGGAAGCTACCACCTAGTGGTCTAGACCACCAGCCTAATGGATTTGCATGGGCTCCGAGGCCCCGTGTACAGTCGTACCCCTGCTTGAGACCGAGCGGCGCGCAGTCAAAGCGTCCTCACTCGGCAGAAACCAAATTCGTCAGATCCCAACTCGGGGTCATCTTCCGCATGTCTTCGGGAAGGTGGTCAGAGGGCCGGAAAAACACTGATAGAGTTTGGAACACCGAAGGGAAGCCCGGAGGAAAGCCCGAGAGGGTGAGTACAAAGGAAGCGACCGTTCCTTGAGAACTCAACAGCGTGCCAAAAGTCAACGCCAGATATGTTGATTACCCCGTCTCCGGCCGAATCTTCGGTTGGGACGAGGTTCCTTTGAAAAAACACAGCGAGGACGCTGTGAACCATCGGACTATTCCTCCGGTGGTTCCGCTCTCGTGATGTGTCACCGGCGGTATTAATTTACTGGCCGAGTAAACATTCACGGAGAGTTTGATCCTGGCTCAGGACGAACGCTGGCGGCGTGCTTAACACATGCAAGTCGAACGATGAACCACTTCGGTGGGGATTAGTGGCGAACGGGTGAGTAACACGTGGGCAATCTGCCCTTCACTCTGGGACAAGCCCTGGAAACGGGGTCTAATACCGGATAACACTGCGGATCGCATGGTCTGCGGTTAAAAGCTCCGGCGGTGAAGGATGAGCCCGCGGCCTATCAGCTTGTTGGTGAGGTAGTGGCTCACCAAGGCGACGACGGGTAGCCGGCCTGA
>NZ_JBIVUX010000006.1:0-530029 GCF_044757385.1 Streptomyces sp. NPDC091282 | reverse complement strand
ATCTGGCGTTGACTTTTGGCACGCTGTTGAGTTCTCAAGGAACGGTCGCTTCCTTTGTACTCACCCTCTCGGGCTTTCCTCCGGGCTTCCCTTCGGTGTTTCCAACCTTACCAGATCCGTTTTCCGTTCCGTTTCCGGTCGGAATTCATTTCCGGTGGCCGTTGGAGGGCCTTTGCCTATTTGATTGCCTTCCGGCTCTCTTTCGGCGTTTCCAACTTTATCAGAAGTTCTTGGCCGGTCTGACCGGCCACTCATTTCTGAGTAAATCGGAGGGTGGCTTCGATGTGCGGAGAAGATTCTCCGTTATGAAGCAGATCGATTCTAACGATCGGCCCTGAACCTGTCCAGTTCTAGGCAACTGTTTGAATCTACCTCCCCGACCGACCCGTGTCAACGGGTCTTCCGGGGCGAAGAGGAGACTAGCAGCTCACAGCGGGTCTCCGCACATCAGGCGGCCGTCGGCACGAACGCGCTGCGCTCGGCCTCTCCGAGGTCGCCCGTCTCGCCGGCGCGAACGGCCCGGCCGCCGAGGACGAAGACGTAGGTGAGGAAGGCCAGCTCGGCGGCGACACCGATGCCGATGCGGGCCCAGGTGGGCAGGCCGGACGGCGTGACGAAGCCTTCGATGGCGCCCGAGACGAACAGGACAAGCGCCAGCCCGATGGCCATGCCCACCGCGGCACGGCCCTCTTCGGCGAGGGCGTTGCGGCGACTGCGCGGACCCGGGTCGATGACCGTCCAGCCGAGACGGAGCCCGGTACCCGCGGCGACGAAGACCGCCGTGAGTTCGAGGAGCCCGTGCGGGAGGACCAGGCCCAGGAAGGTGTCGAGCCGGCCCGCCGAGGACATCAGGCCGAAACCGACCCCGAGGTTGAGCATGTTCTCGAGGAGGATGTAGAGCACCGGCAGGCCGAGGAACACCCCGAGGACCAGGCACATCGCGGCGGCCTGGGCGTTGTTCGTCCACACCTGGGCCGCGAACGAGGCCGCGGGATGGCTGGAGTAGTAGGTCTCGTACTCGCCGCCGGGCCGGGTCAGCTCGCGGAGCTGGCCGGGGGCGGCGATGGTCGACTGCACGTCCGGGTGCGTGCCGATCCACCACCCGAGAAGGATCGCGAGTGCGGTGGATATGAGCGCGGTGGGCACCCACCAGTGCCGGGAACGGTAGACCGCGGCCGGGAATCCCTGCCCCAGGAAGCGGACGACATCACGCCAGGACGCGCGGCGCGTCCCGGTCACGGCGCTGCGCGCCCGTGCCACGAGCTGGCTGAGGCGGCCGACGAGCTGAGGGTCGGGAGCGCTGGACTGGATCAGCGAGAGGTGGGTGGCGGTGCGCTGGTAGAGGGCGACGAGTTCGTCGGCTTCGGCTCCGTTGAGGCGCCGCTGCCGCCGCAGGAGCGCGTCGAGGCGGTCCCACTCGGCTCGGTGTGCTGAGACGAAGACGTCGAGGTCCATCGGGTCTGCCTGCTCCTCGGCTGGTCGTCGACTGCCTGTCTTAGCTGTCAGCTTGTCGTACTGCGGCGCGATGCGCTCTCAGCTTGGCAGACTTGCCCTGTACAGGGCAGACCAGGGGAAGGCGGCGGGCGTGAGTGAGCTGGTGACGGGTGAGGCGGTGGCCCTCGAACTGCGTCCCGCGAGGCTGCCCAGCAGGGCGCTGGCCATCCTGCTCGACCTGGTGGTGGCCATGACCGTGTACATCGGTGTCTCCATCGGTCTGGTGGCGGCCACGGCGTCGCTGGACGACGCCGCGCAGGTCGCCCTGTCCATCGCGGCCTTCCTGTTGCTGCTGGTGGGCGGGCCGATCGCGGTGGAGACGCTGAGCCATGGGCGCTCGCTCGGGAAGCTGGCGTGCGGGCTGCGGGTGGTGCGCGACGACGGCGGGCCCATCCGGTTCCGGCACGCGCTGGTGCGCGGTGCCCTCGGCGTGGTCGAGATCCTGCTGACCTTCGGGGTCGTCGCCTGCATCGCCTCGCTGGTCTCGGCGCGCGGCCGGCGGCTGGGAGACGTGTTCGCCGGGACCCTGGTGGTGCGTGAGCGCGTGCCCGTCGGGCAGACCCGGTTCGTTCCGCCGCCTCCGCCCTGGCTGGCGGGACGTTTCGCCGAGCTGGATCTGTCGGCCGTTCCGGACGGGCTCTGGCTCGCCGTACGCCAGTACCTGACGCGGATGCAGCAGCTCGATCCACAGGTCTCCTGGACGATGGCCGAGCAGCTCGCCACCGACCTGGCCGCCCGGACGGGGACTCCGGCGCCACGGGACACCCCGCCGGCGGCGTATCTGGCGGCCGTGATGCAGGAACGGCAGGCGCGTGACGCCCGGCGGGCCTTCGCCGGTCAGGCCCCCTCGGCGGCCGGTGCGCAGAACGCGTACGCCCCGCAGGCGCCTACCGTTCCCCACGGATACGGCGCCCCCACGGCTCCAGGCGCGCCCCACGGATACGCTTCCCCGACCCCGGCCGCTCCCCCCGGCTACGCCCCACCGGTACCGCCGTCGCCCCCGGCCTACACACCTCCGGCAGCGGGAGCGCCAGGCGGTTACGCCCCTCCCGTGCCGACGGCGTACAACTACGCCTCTCCGGTGCCGGACGCGCCCCACAGCTACGCCCCTCCCGTGCCGGACGCGCATCACGGCGACACCCCACCCGTGGCGGGTGCGCCGGACGGCGATCTCCCGCCCTCGCAGCAGCCCGCGGCCTCTCCGTCCGGTACTCCCCCCGTGGCCGAACGGCCGTCCACCGGGTTCGTGCCGCCGGCCTAGGCCTCCTCGGTCCCCCCGGGGCTGCCGGACTTCCGGATCCGGGGGTGCGGTGGTGCGACGCGTCAGTCGTGGAAGACGGACGGCGGCGACTGGAGGTCCTCCAGCTCGATTCCGGGGGCCGCCAGGACCACGTCGCCGGCGAGGTGCACGGTGTGCCGCTCCCCCGTGTCCAGGGCTGTGACCTGGTATTCGTCCACGGTCAGGGGGCCGTTGTCAGTGGCGTGTGCTTCGCTCTTCACCAAGGCCCAGGACTGGTCCACGGTGCGCGGGGCGAGGACCGGGTCCGTGAAGGCCACGAGGCGTACGTGGGTCGCGGCGGCGGAGGGGGTGAGGCGCAGGAGACGGGCGGTGGCGACCAGGAACGCGGGGGACGTGCCGGTGAAGGCGTGGGCGCGCACATGGCCTTCGGTGGCATGAGCGCCGGTGGGGTCCGTGCGGACCCAGGTGACGCCGTCGAGGGCGGCGCCGCGCACCTGCCAGCTCCCGGCGTGCAGTTCGAGGCGGATGGGGCGCCCGAGATCGTCGAGGGCGAGATCGACCGAGCCGCCGTCGTCTCCGGCGGGGGTGGTCAGCCGGGAGACGTAGCGCCAGCCGGAAGGGCCGGGGGCGCACTGGAAGTGCTCTTCACCGAGGGGGGTGTGATCGTGCGGATCGTGGAGCGAATAACGGCCGCGGGGCATGGGGTTCCTGGGTCTTGGCGGGCCGCCGGTCTGGAGTACGGGCCTGCGGTACGGCCGCTCGGGTAGGCCGGCGGGTCACGGGCCGGGCCGGCGGTCAAAGGGGCAGGCCCCCGACACGGGGGTGCGGGGGCCTGCCTCGATGGTCCGCTGAGCCTGCCGGGGCACCGCGGTGGTGGAACTCCGTGGCGGTGCCTCGGCAGCGGTGTCTCAGTAGCGGTAGTGGTCCGACTTGTAGGGACCCTCGACCTTGACGCCGATGTACGAGGCCTGCTCGGGGCGGAGCGTCGTGAGCTTCACGCCGAGCGCGTCCAGGTGCAGGCGGGCGACCTTCTCGTCGAGGTGCTTGGGCAGCGTGTAGACGCCGATCGGGTACTCGTCGGGCTTGGTGAACAGCTCGATCTGGGCCAGGGTCTGGTCCGCGAAGGAGTTGGACATCACGAACGACGGGTGGCCGGTGGCGTTGCCCAGGTTCAGCAGGCGGCCCTCGGAGAGGACGATGATCACCTTGCCGTCGGGGAACTTCCAGGTGTGGACCTGCGGCTTGACCTCGTCCTTGACGACGCCGGGGATCTTGGCGAGGCCGGCCATGTCGATCTCGTTGTCGAAGTGGCCGATGTTGCCCACGATGGCCTGGTGCTTCATCTTGGCCATGTCCGAGGCCATGATGATGTCCTTGTTGCCGGTCGTGGTGACGAAGATGTCGGCCTTGTCGACGACCTCGTCGAGGGTCGTGACCTGGTAGCCGTCCATCGCCGCCTGCAGGGCGCAGATCGGGTCGATCTCGGTGATGATCACGCGGGCGCCCTGGCCGCGCAGGGACTCCGCGCAACCCTTGCCCACGTCGCCGTAGCCGCAGACGACCGCGGTCTTGCCGCCGATCAGGACGTCGGTGGCGCGGTTGATGCCGTCGATCAGGGAATGGCGGCAGCCGTACTTGTTGTCGAACTTCGACTTGGTGACGGCGTCGTTGACGTTGATCGCCGGGAAGAGGAGCTCGCCGTCGCGCTGCATCTCGTACAGGCGGTGGACGCCGGTCGTGGTCTCCTCGGTCACGCCGCGGATCTCCGAGGCGAGCTGGGTCCACTTCTGCGAGCCGTCCGTGATGGTGCGGTGCAGGAGTTCGAGGATGACGCGGTGCTCGTCGGACTCGGCGGTGTCGACGGACGGCACCTTGCCGTCCTTCTCGTACTCAACGCCCTTGTGGACGAGGAGGGTGGCGTCACCGCCGTCGTCCAGGATCATGTTCGGGCCGCCGGTGGGGGTGTTCGGCCAGGTCAGCGCCTGCTCCGTGCACCACCAGTACTCCTCCAGCGTCTCGCCCTTCCAGGCGAAGACGGGGACGCCCTGCGGGTTGTCCGGGGTGCCGTTCGGGCCGACGGCGATGGCGGCGGCCGCGTGGTCCTGGGTGGAGAAGATGTTGCAGGACGCCCAGCGGACCTCGGCGCCGAGGGCGACCAGGGTCTCGATCAGGACGGCGGTCTGCACGGTCATGTGCAGGGAGCCGGTGACGCGGGCGCCGGCCAGCGGCTGCGCGTCGGCGTACTCCTTGCGGATCGCCATCAGGCCGGGCATCTCGTGCTCGGCGAGGGTGATCTCCTTGCGGCCGAAGTCGGCCAGGGAGAGGTCGGCGACCTTGAAGTCCTGTCGGTTGTCGACAGTCGTCATTGCGAGCTGCTCCTCGTATCGGGTCGAGGGTGGGTACGGCTGGTCTGCGCGGCGGCGGACACAGGGGTGCCCGGGAAGAGGACACAGGCATGCCCACGTACGCGCAGCGCAGTCCGTCGGAGGCCCTCTCTCCCTCGGCCGGTCCGTAGGGGACCGCCCGACCGCCATCAGCAGCGACGTCTGGCTCCGTCCCAAGCTACACCGGTGGGCCGGGCCTCCCCAGTCCGCCTCCGGACACTTCACGCCGTTCGAGGGGGGCCGGCGCGGTCGGCGGGGCGGGATGTGAAGAGGTGATGGGGGTCTCGGCGAGGGGGTGCGCAGGAGCGGCGGCGGGGGGCCGACCGGGGCTTTCGCGCCTTTGAGGCGCCGTGCGGGTGTTGCAGGATGCAGGGAGATCGGAGCCTCCGATCGGGCGCACGGGACGTCCGGGACGGCGTTCGGTGTGACGAAGGCGTTAGGAGATCGACGTGACCAGTCCGGCAGGCCCTCCCCCCACGGGCAGCCAGGGTGACGAGCCGAAGAAGGTGCGGCTGCTGGCGGTGACCGCGTGCCCCACGGGTATCGCGCACACCTACATGGCCGCGGAGAAGCTCGCGCAGGCCGCCCAGAGCCGCGGGATCGGGATGAAGGTGGAGACGCAGGGATCGATCGGGGCCGAGAACGTACTGGATGACAACGATGTCAGATCTGCTGACGGTGTCATCGTCGCCGCGGACAAGGACGTGGACCTGGCCCGGTTCGCGGGCAAGCGGGTGCTCAAGGTCGGTGTGGCCGAGGGCATCCGCCATCCCGAGCGGTTGATCGAGCAGGTGCGGTCGGCGCCGGTGCACCGGCCCGGCGGGGCGGCGGCCGAGGAGCCGTCGGCGGGTGGCGGCAGGGAGCGGAGCGTCGCCTACAAGGCGCTGATGAACGGCGTCAGCTACATGATCCCGTTCGTCGTGGTCGGCGGGTTGCTGATCGCGATATCGCTCTCGCTGGGCGGCAGCCCCGACCCCTCGGGCGGTCTCGTCATCCCGAAGGACTCCTTCTGGATGGACGTGAACAACATCGGCGTCATCGGCTTCACGCTGATGGTGCCGATCCTGTCCGGATACATCGCCTACGCCATCGGCGACCGGCCCGCGCTGGTGCCGGGCATGATCGGCGGCTGGATCGCCAACACGGGGTCGCTGTACGACTCGAAGGCGGGCGCGGGGTTCATCGGGGCGATCGTGACCGGGTTCCTGGCCGGATACCTGGTGCTGTGGATCAAGAAGGTCAGGGTCCCGAGGTTCGTCCAGCCGATCATGCCGATCATCGTGATCCCGATCGTGGCGACGACGGCGCTGGGGCTGTTCTTCATCTACGTGATCGGCAAGCCGATCTCCTGGGTCTTCGAGCACCTGACCGGCTGGCTGAGCGGCATGACGGGCACGAGCGCGATCCTGCTGGGCGCGATCCTGGGCCTGATGATCGCGTTCGACATGGGCGGCCCGGTCAACAAGACGGCGTTCCTCTTCGGCGCCGGGCTGATCGCGACCGGCAACCAGACGGTGATGGGCATGTGCGCCGCCGCGATCCCGGTCATGCCGCTGGGCCAGGGCCTGGCCACGCTGATCCGGAAGCGGTGGTACGACGAGCAGCAGCGGGAGACCGGTCTCGCCTCGCTGTTCATGGGCTGTTTCGGCATCTCGGAGGGCGCGATCCCGTTCGCCGCGGCGCGGCCCGCGCAGGTCATCCCGGCCAACATGGCGGGCGGCGCGGTCGCCGGTGCGATCGCCGGGCTGGCCGGGGTGAAGGACGCGGTGCCGCACGGCGGGCCGATCGTGGCGGTGCTGGGCGCCGTGACCGGCGTGCCGATGTTCTTCGTGGCCGTCGTGATCGGGTCGGTGGTGACGGCGGCGGCGACCGTGGGGCTGATCGACCTGAGCATGCGCGGGCGGGGCGCCGTGCCGGCGGCGGACACGGCCGCGCCGGCCGAGGTGCCCGGGGCCGTGCTGGTCGGGGCGGTGCCCGGAGGGAGCGCGGTTGCGGTGGCGGTCGGCGCGGACGGCGGCTCCGGGCCGTCGGCGGGAGCGGCGGAGGCGTCGGGGTCGGCCGGCGCGCGGGGTGCGGCCGTTACGGCGCCGCGCGCGTCCGGGGGCGACGCGGTCGAGGTCCTGTCCGGGTATCTGACCGAGGAGACCGTCGCGGTGCGGCTGGAGGCGGGCGGCAAGGAGGAGGCGATCCGGGAGATGGCCGGGCTGCTGGCCCGCAGTGGCCGGGTCGCGGACGCCGGGGAGCTGGTGGCGAGCGCGCTGCGGCGCGAGGAGCAGGGGACGACCGGGCTGGGCGAGGAGATCGCCGTGCCGCACGCCAAGACGGATGCGGTGACCGCTCCGGTCGTCGGGTTCGCGCGGTCGGCAAAGGGCGTGGAGTGGGACTCGCCGGACGGGACGAAGGCACGGCTGGTCTTCATGATCGCGGTACCGGAGGCGGCCGCCGGGGACGAGCATCTACGGATCCTCGCGCTGCTGTCCCGGAGGCTGATGGACGCCGGGTTCCGGGAGCGGTTGCTGGCGGCGCCGGACGAGCGGGCGCTGCTGGGCGTGCTCAGCGAGGTCGGGTGACCGGATGACCGCGGGCCCGCTTCCCCGAGGTGCGGGGAGGCGGGCCCGTGTCGCGCGCGCCGTGGCCGAAGCCGGCGCTGCTGCCGGTGCCGCGGCGGGTGCTCAGTGGCCGGTGGGATGCGGGTTCGGGCCGCCCGGGGTGGCCTCCGGGTCGGGGCCCTTGGCCGCCTCGGCCTCGCTGTAGATGTCGGGTTCGAGGTAGATCACGCGGGCGATGGGAACCGCGGTGCGGATGCGGGCCTCGGCGGCGTTGATGGCGTTCGCGACCTCGGTGGCCGTGTCGTCGTGCTGGACGGCGATCTTGGCGGCGACCAGCAGTTCCTCGGGGCCGAGGTGGAGCGTGCGCATGTGGATGATGCCGGTGACCGTGTCGCCGTCGACGATCGCGGCCTCGATCTTCTTGACCTCTTCGACGCCCGCGGCCTCGCCGAGCAGGAGGGACTTGGTCTCGGCCGCGAGGACGAGGGCGATCAGGACGAGCAGGACACCGATGCAGACCGTGCCGATGCCGTCCCAGACGCCGTCGCCGGTGAGCAGGGCGAGGCCGACGCCGCCGAGGGCGAGGACCAGGCCGATGAGGGCGCCGAAGTCCTCCAGGAGGACGACCGGCAGCTCGGGGGCCTTGGCCCGGCGGATGAACTGCGACCAGGACAGCTTGCCCCGCAGTTCGTTGGACTCCTTGATGGCCGTACGGAACGAGAAGCCCTCGGCGAGGATGGCGAAGACCAGGACGCCCACCGGCCAGTACCAGTGCTCGACCTGGTGGGGGTGGCTGATCTTCTCGTAGCCCTCGTAGATGGCGAACATGCCGCCGACCGAGAAGAGGACGATCGAGACGAGGAAGGCGTAGATGTACCGCTCGCGCCCGTAGCCGAAGGGGTGTTGCGGGGTCGCCTCGCGCTGGGCCTTCTTGCCGCCGATGAGCAGCAGGAACTGGTTGCCGGAGTCGGCGACCGAGTGCACGCCCTCGGCGAGCATCGACGAGGAGCCGCTGAACGCGAACGCCACGAACTTCGATGCCGCGATCGCGAGGTTGGCGCCGAGTGCCGCCACGATCGCCTTGTTGCCGCCTGACGCGCTCATGTGTCCGCGATGTCCCTTCTCGCCGTCGTCCGTCCACGCCGTCCCGGCATGTACCCGTCTTTGCACGTGCTTTGCCGGACGGGTCATTGTTGCAGCCCTGTCCGGGGGTGGTTCGTCAGGTATCCACAATCCCGGTAAGACAATCCGACCCGTCCGGAACCGAGGATCCCTCAGACGATCACCGTGGCACGGAAGACGGTGCCCGCGCCCGAGACCTCCGTCTTTTCGCCCGCGGGGACGAAGACCGACTGACCGGGGGTCAGGTCCTCCTCGCCGGCGCGGACCACACCGGCCGTGCAGAGCAGGATCTGCGGGGTCGGCAGGGTCAGGTCATGGGCCGTGGTGCCCGCGGGCAGGACGTACCGGGAGAGCCGGAACTCGTCGATCGGCGTCTCGTAGACCTCCTCGCCGTCCGGGGCCGCCTCGGGGCGCAGCACGCCCGGGTCGCCGGCCTCGAAGCGGACGACGCGCAGGAGTTCGGGGACGTCGACGTGCTTGGGGGTCAGGCCGCAGCGCAGCACGTTGTCGGAGTTGGCCATGATCTCGACGCCCAGGCCGGCGAGGTAGGCGTGCGGGATGCCGGCGCCGAGGAAGAGCGCCTCGCCGGGCTGGAGGCGGACGTGGTTGAGGAGCATCGCGGCGATCACGCCGGGGTCGCCCGGGTAGTGGTGGGCGAGGCCCGCGTAGGGCGCGTGGTCGCCGCCGAGGCGGGCGCAGGCCGCGGCGGCCTCGGCGACCGTGTGGGCCATCTCCTCGCGGTCTGCGGTGAGGACGGCGGTGAGGACCTCGCGCAGGGCCGCTTCCTCGGGCTGGGCGCGCAGCAGGTCGACGTACGGCTTCAGGGAGTCGACGCCGAGGGCTTCGAGGAGCCCGGCGGCCCGCTCCGGCGTGCGGAAGCCGCACAGGCCGTCGAACTCGGTGAGCGCGCAGATCAGTTCGGGCTTGTGGTTGGCGTCCTTGTAGTTGCGGTCCGGGGCGTCCACCGGGATCCCGCGCCGCTCCTCGTCCTCGTACCCCTCGCGCGCCTGCTCCAGGTCGGGGTGGACCTGGAGGGAGAGCGGGGCGCCGGCCGCGAGGATCTTGAGCAGGAAGGGCAGCCGCGGGCCGAACCTGGCCACCGCCGCCTCGCCCAGCTCGGCCTTCGGGTCCGCGTCGATGACCTCGACGAGGGTGCCCCGCCCGGTGCGCGAGGGGGCGCCCGGGTGGGCGCCCATCCACATCTCCGCCTGCGGCTCGCCGCTCGGCTCGACCCCGAGCAGCTTCGGGATGGCGGTCGGGGAACCCCAGGCGTAGGGGCGGACGGTGTTGTCGAGGCGGTCCATGGCTTCTCTCTGCCGGTTCTCTCTGCGTACGGGGGCGACCGGGGTCGCGTGGGGTCGCGGGCGGGTCCGTCGTGCGCCGGTGTACGACGAGCCGTGGCGGGGCCACGACCGCGTGCGCCGGTGCGCGGCGGCCGTGTTCACCGCGTGTTCCCCCGCCGGTCCGCCGCCGGTACGCCCCTCAGGGTGTCCTTCGTACGACGGGCCCGGTGCCGGTGTCCACCTCAGGCCCCCGAAGCGAGCGCCAGGTAAACGGCGGCGAAATCCGTGACGGCGATCAGTTCCGCGAGGGTCTCCAGCTCGTCGCCCTCCTCCGGCTCCAGCTCGCTGACCGGGGTGTCGTGGCCGAGGGCGAGTTCGCGGGCGGCGGGCGCGGCGGTGAGGCCGCTGGAGGGACGGTCGCGCAGCAGCACCACGTGCGCGTGCAGCGCGGGTGCCTCCTCGACGCGGTCGCGGAAGAAGTCGTCGGGGTCGGCGCTGGCGGCGAGCGGCCCGGCGAGCAGGGCCTGGTGGGCGGCCAGGGCCTCGGGGAGTTCGGCGACCAGGGCGGGGCGGCCGGCCAGCTCGGCGAGGGCGGCGGCGAAGCGGCGGCCGGCCGGACCGGCCGAGACGCCCTCCGTCCAGATCACCGGGAGCGCGTCGGCCAGGTCCGAGGCGAGGGTCTTGGCGGGGTTGCTGTAGGTCACGATGGCCGGGCCGCAGCGCTCGGCGATCCGGTCGAGACGGTCGGCGGTCCGCTCCAGGTCCTCCGGCGGGGCGGTGACCAGGCCGATGCGGTCGAGCAGCACCAGCAGCGGGGTGAGCAGTCCCCACAGGACGCCGGGTGAGGACCCGGCGAGCGGCTCGCCGTGGTCGTAGGGTGCCGTCGCCATCGGCATGAACAGGCCGTGCGCGCCGGCCACCGCCTCGGTGAGCGGGGTCTCGGCGGGGGCGACGGCGGCGACCGAGCAGCCGCGCCGGTAGGCCTGGTCGGCGAGGAGGGACAGGCTGGGTTCGGTGCCGTCCGGGGTGGCGATCAGCAGCAGGTCGACGGAGCCGGCCCAGCCGGGCAGCTCCCAGCGCAGGGCGCCGGCGGCCGGGGCGACACCGGTGGGCGCCAGCCGGATGACGGGGCTGCCGGGTCCGGCCAGGGTGCCCAGGAGGTCCGCCGCGTGGGTGGCGGCGACGCCGGGGCCCGCGATCAGGACGGCGCGCGGGCGCCCGTCCGGCTTCAGCTCCTTGACGCCGGCCTCGACGGCGAGCCGGGCCGCCGTGCGGACGCGGGCACCGGCCTCGGCCGCGCCGCGCAGCAGACCTCGGCGGTCGGCCCGGGCGAGGCCCTCCGGCGTGTCGAGCAGCGTTTCGTCGAGCATGAGAGCGGCCTCCGGTCGCCGGGGTCCTGGTGCGGTGGTGCCGCGGTCGCGGTTGCCGCGCGGCCGCGGTCAGGCGGGTGCTCAGGCGGGGCGGCGGGCCTCGTCGACGAGGAGGACGGGGATGCCGTCGCGCACGGGGTACGCCAGGCCGCAGTCCTGGCCGGTGCAGATCAGCTCGGCGTCCTGCTCCTTGACGGGGGCGTGGCAGGCCGGGCAGGCGAGGATCTCCAGAAGGCCGGCTTCGAGCGGCATGGGGGGTCCCTTCGGGGGTCTCGGGGCGGATGGTCGCGTGCGGTCAGGTTACCGCCGCCGGGGCGGGCGGGGCCGACCTCAGCCCCTGATGATCGCCAGTACCTCGTCCCGCACCTTCGTCATGGTCGCCTCGTCCCTGGCCTCCGCGTTCAGGCGCAGCAGGGGTTCCGTGTTGGACGGGCGGACGTTGAACCACCAGTCGGCGGCGGCGACGGTGAGCCCGTCCAGGTCGTCCAGGGTGAGGTCGTCGCGGTCCCCGTAGGCGGCGCGGATCCGGGCGAGGCTGGCCCGCTGGTCGGCGACCGTGGAGTTGATCTCGCCGGATCCCGCGTAGCGGTCGTACTGGGCGACGAGGGCGGACAGCGGGCCGGACTGGCCGCCGAGCGCGGCGAGGACGTGCAGGGCGGCGAGCATGCCCGTGTCGGCGTTCCAGAAGTCCTTGAAGTAGTAGTGGGCCGAGTGCTCGCCGCCGAAGATCGCGCCGGACCGGGCCATCTCGGCCTTGATGAACGAGTGGCCGACGCGGGTGCGGACCGGCGTGCCGCCGTTCTCCCGGACCACCTCCGGGACCGTCCAGGACGTGATCAGGTTGTGGATGACGGTGCCCTTGCCGCCGTTGCGGGCCAGTTCGCGGGCGGCGACGAGGGCGGTGATCGCCGACGGTGAGACCGGCTCGCCGCGCTCGTCCACGACGAAGCAGCGGTCGGCGTCGCCGTCGAAGGCCAGGCCGAGGTCGGCCGACTCCGCGCGGACGCGCTCCTGGAGGTCCACGATGTTGGCCGGGTCGAGCGGGTTGGCCTCGTGGTTGGGGAAGGTGCCGTCCAGCTCGAAGTACATCGGGACGAGGGTCAGGGGCAGGCCCTCGAAGACCGTCGGGACGGTGTGGCCGCCCATGCCGTTGCCCGCGTCGACCACGACCTTCAGGGGGCGGATCGAGGTCAGGTCCACGAGTGAGCGCAGGTGGGCCGCGTAGTCGGGCAGCGTCTCGCGCGAGGTGATCGTTCCGGGCGTGGCGGCCGGCTGCGGCGCGCCCTCCCGCGACCAGCGCTCGGTCAGCTCCCGGATCTCGGTGAGGCCCGTGTCCTGGCCCACCGGTGCGGCTCCCGCGCGGCACATCTTGATGCCGTTGTACCGCGCCGGGTTGTGCGAGGCGGTGAACATCGCGCCGGGCAGGCCGAGCGCGCCCGACGCGTAGTACAGCTGGTCCGTCGAGCAGAGGCCGATCTCGGTGACGTCGACGCCGCGGGCCGCCGCGCCGCGCGCGAAGGCGCGGGACAGGCCGGGCGAGGAGGGCCGCATGTCATGGCCGACGACGATCGCGGCAGCTCCGGTCACCTGGACGAAGGCGGCGCCGAACAGTTCGGCGACCGCCTCGTCCCACTGGTCCGGGACCACTCCGCGCACGTCGTACGCCTTGACGATCTGCGACAGATCAGCAGTCACTGGCCAACCCTCCTGAGGTCCTATCGGTCGCCCCAAACTACCCGTCCCGGGCACCGCTCGGACGGCGGCACGGGCCCGCGGCTCCCCGGCGGCCCCGTCGGCATCCGTCTCCCGGTGTCCCGGCCGTGATCTGCGGCGTTCTCGCAGGATCCGCCCGCGTGCGAAGCGGGCACGCGCGCGGTACGGGCGCCACGCCGAGCGGTCCCGGACGACGGGTCACGGCGGCGGCGGTGGTCCTTCGGCCGCCGGGGAGGGATTCCCGCCGCACGGACGGGGGTTCGGGCCGGCCGGCTCCGGGAGGGGCAGACGATCCGGGAGGGGCGGACACGGACCCGGCGGCGGGCACGCGCGTGCGTGGTGCTGCGGTCGGTCCGGGGCCGCCCGACCGGGCGGCCCCGTCGGCGGACCGTCGCCCGAACGAGCGGTGCGGGGCGTCGAGATGACGGATCCGGGCGGCCGGAGGGGTGCCCGGCACGGTCCGCGGGGCGGGGAACAGGCCGAACGCGGCGCCTGGGCGGCGCTGGAGGGTGTCCGGCCGGGTGGTCGGCCGGTAACGGGGCGGGCGGTGTGCGCGGCCGTCAGACGGGCCGTCAGGGCCGCGAGGTGTCCTTCCGGCCAGACCTCGCCGCGCCAGGGGCCCGGCGGGCACCGCGGGGACGTACGGCCGGGGCTGTCGGACCGTCACGAGCGGTGCCGGGCAAGGCGGGTGGCGTGCGGAGAGCGGCGCGGCGCGCGGGAAGGATTCGGCTCAGTTGTCCGGTGACCGCAGGATCCGCAGGTGGCCGCGGCGTGCGACCTCCATCGGGTCCGCGCCGCGTCCGCCGCCGGCTTCGGCCGCCCGCTCCTGGGGGCGCGCCGCCTCGCGCACCGCGTTGGCGAGCGCTTCCAGGTCGTCCCCGCTGGGCCGGGCCGGGGCGGAGCCGTCGATGAGGCGGACGACCTCCCAGCCGCGCGGCGCGGTGAGGCGCTCGGAGTGCTCGGCGCACAGGTCGTAGCAGTGGGGTTCGGCGTAGGTGGCGAGTGGGCCGAGGACCGCGGTCGAGTCGGCGTAGACGTACGTCAGCGTCGCGACGGCGGGTCGGCCGCAGGCGGTGCGCGAACAGCGACGTACAGGGCTCACGACGTTGGACGGTACCGCACTCTTGAGCGGGCCGCGACGACTCTGCCCCAGGTCACCCCACCGTGTCGTGCTGTGAAACGCCCCACACTCCCTTTTGGACACGCCTCGCTGACCTGCGCGGACGATCGCGGCCCGGACTCCCGGACGGTACCGCATCCGGTCATGACTCGATACAAACACCGTCAATTGCCTTGAGCTCGTCGGTCGTGTGGAGATACGGAAACGAGCCCGACCTTGGCCGGAATGGTCATCCTCCGACATGTCACCCCAGACGGTGTCGAGGCGTGAGGCGGCGCGCCGGAAGTCCGCGAGGACTACGCTTCACCAGTGATGGACAACCGTGTACCGCCCCGTGCCGCCGGCCCCGGGCCTCGTCGACGTGATCGCCACGGTCGGGGCATGCGCGGACCGATCGCGCCCCCTCAGGTACCCCTGGCAGCGAGCCGTGCGGACGTGTTCGCGGACCTGGTGCAGGACTCCGTGGAGCGCCTGGAGCGGCGCTGGCCGCAGCTCGCCGACATCGATTTCCTGGTGCTGGAGGTGCCCCGGCTCCAGGACCGGCACGACGAGAGCTGGAGCGACGAGGCGGTGCCGCTGGGCGGGATCATTCCCGCGCGCGAGGGACGCCGGGCGCGGGTGGTCGTGTACCGGCGGCCGGTCGAGATCCGCACCAAGGGCCGCGACGAGCGGGCCGCGCTGGTGCACGAGGTCGTGGTGGAGCAGGTCGCCGAGCTGCTCGGACTCACTCCGGAGACGGTGGACCCCCGCTACGGCGAGGAGTGAGCGGGGGTCCTGGTCCGGCTCCTACCTCTGCAGCACCGACACGTCCTGGTCGGCTTCCGGCACGGCCACCGTGCCGCGGTCGTCGGGAAGGGTCTGGATCGTGAAGCCGGGGACGCCGTCCTCGGTGGCCGAGAGGGTGCGCGAGCCGTAGACCGGGCCGCCGGAGAGCGGCTCCACGGTCAGCGCGTAGGTGCCCTTCAGGCCGGACGGGACCGGCGCCTCGACGTCCTGGGTGGTGCCGGACTTGATCGTGAACGTCTTGGACACCGCCGTGCCGCCCTCGCTGCCCGCCGACGCCGTGACCTTCACCTTGGCGGTGCCGGAGGGCGCGGCCAGGGAGAGGGTGGTGCCCTTGCCGCTGTTGTCGGCGGACGTCGCGCGGGTGCCGACCGGCGCGGTCGCCGGGATGTAGGCGGTCTCCTGCTTGCCGCTCTTGCCGCGGGTGACGCGCAGCGCCGCCACCACCGGAACCGACTGGTCGGTGGGGGTCAGGACCAGTGAGCCCGCCTCGCCGCGGGTGACGTCACCGAGGTCGGTGGCGGTGGTCATGCCCGCCTTCACGTGCAGCGTCTCGTTGCCGGCCGGGGTGATCAGGCCGTCCGGGGAGGCGAGGCGGACCTTCAGGTCGGCGTCGGTGTCCCCGTCGGTGAAGGCGATCAGCCGGACGTCCGTGGCGTCCTTGGGGATGCCCGGCAGCACCAGGCTGCCCGAGGGGTCGGCGGAGGCGGCGAGCCAGTCGCCGCCGGTCTTGTCGTCCAGGGCCTGCACGCTCGCGCCGACCCGTCCGCTGCGCACGTTCACATGGACGGTCAGGTCGGTCTGCTTGTCCTCGGAGAGCGTGGACAGCAGGACCGGCTCGCCGGCGTGCGGCGGGACCGTGATGCCCTCCCCCACCGAGGACTTGAGCCGGCCGTCCTTGCCGTACAGCTCGACGTCGACGACGGCGGCGCTGTCGTCGGGGTTGGTGAGATGGACGTAGTCGGTGCGGCCGGCCGCGGTGCTGGCGCCGGGGAACCAGAAGTCGGTGTCGGCCGGTGTGCAGGTGACGCCCTGGAGACCGCGCCCGGTGCCCGCGGCGACCTCGGTGGTGGCCTGGACCGTCCAGCCCGGCGCGTACCTGCCCTCGGCGGTGCCGACGTAGGCGGGTCCGTCGGCGCCGGAGGTGTCGCCGGTGGCCGGGGTGCCGGGCGCCTTCGGGGTGAGGACGGGCTTGGACGCCTTCTTCTTCTTGCCGCTCGTCCCGTCCGCCGACTGCTCGGTGGCCGCCTGGAGTTCGGCCTTGCCGTCGCTCGCGGTGCCCTGGGTGACGGGCGTGAACGACGTGTACGAGGTGTCGGCGATGTCGGACAGGCTCGGCGCCGGGCACAGCAGGGTGGTGCGCTCCACGGGCAGCTGGGCGGCCGCCTGGGCGGCGTGCGCGGGGGCGGCGGCCGGCGGGTCGAGCGCGGCGAACCCGGTGACCGCCGCGAGGGCGGCCGTACCGGCGAGCAGGGACAGGGTGGTGCGGTTCACTGCTGGCTCCCGTCGTGGTGCTCGCCGCCGGTGCCGTGCCGGTGCTGGGCGGCCGGGTCATAGGCCGGGTCGTAGCCCTGCTGGTACGTCGGGTCGTACGCCTGCTGACCCTGCTGCCCGCCGTAGCCGTACGGGTCGTACTGGCCGGTCTGGTACGGGTCGTACGTCTGCTGGTCGTAGCCCTGCTGGTCGTAGCCCTGCTGGTACTGGCCGGCGCCGGTGTCCTGGTACTGGTCGGCGTAGCCCTGCTGGTGGCCGTCGCCCGCGGGGTAGGAGGCCGGGTCCCACTCGTCGTAGGACGGCTGCTGCGGGATCGCGGCCTGCGGCTGCTCCTCCTCGGCGGGCGGGAACTCCGGGGCGGCCGGGAACTCCTCGGCTCCCTCGGCTCCTTCGGCGGCCGCGGCTTCGTCGGCCTCCGCCTGGGCGCGCAGGCGGCGGGCGCGGCGGCCCTCGCCCTCGACGGGCTGGGCGGGGACCGTCTCCTCCTCGGGGAGGTCGTCGTCGACGACGCGGCGGCGGCCGGGGAGGGCGAGGACGACCAGGACGACGGCGAGCGCGCCCTGGACGAACAGCCAGACGGTGTGGGTGAACGGGGCGTCGTAGGTGACGTCCAGCTTCCCTCCGGAGGAGGGGAGTTGGAAGCCCTGCGCCCAGCCGTCGACCGTGGTGCGGGTCAGCGGCCTGCCGTCGAGGGTGGCCGCCCAGCCGGGTGCGGCCGAGTCGGCCAGGCGCAGGACGCGGCCCTCGGCGCCGGCCGGGATCGTGGTGTGGATGTCGACGGGTCCGGCGGCGACGGAGCCGGGGGTGCCGGAGCCGTTCGCGGAGACGATCGTCGCGCGGGAGACCTGCTGGTCGACGCGCCACAGGGCGCTGCCGTCCTGCTGGCTGAGCCGGGACAGGCCCGGTGTGGCGTCGAGTACGCGCGTGATGTCACGCGGCGCGCCCTTGTGGACGAGGACGTAGCGCACCGCGAACCCGCCGAGCTGGTCGGCCTGGTCCGCGCCGGAGCCGGCCACCAGGTTGGCGACGACCTTGTCGAGCTTGGCGTTCTCGCCGTCGGCCGCGGTCGCCTCGGCGTCTCCCATGCGGGCGCCGGAGCCGCGGACCAGCATGTAGTCCACGTGCGCGGGGCTGTTGCTGTCGAGGACGAGGGTGCGGACCTGGTCGGTGGTGGAGCTGTCCTCGGCGACGAACGCGGGCACCTGGGTGGCGTCGCGTCGCTCGACCGGGCCGTCGGCGCCGGCGATCATCCAGCCGGCGGCCAGCAGCAGCGGGCCGGCGGCCGAGGCGAACGCGATCAGGGCGGCCACCGGCTGGCGCCAGCCGAAGCTCTGCTCGGCGACCCGGGAGCGTGCTCCGTCGGCGCCGAGCGCGGCGGCGGAGACGATCGCGATGCCGTAGACGAGGGTGGCGGGACCCGCCCAGGCGGACTTGTTGGACAGGACCGCGAAGACCAGACCGACCAGGGCGACCGCCCAGGCGGACCGGACGGCGGACTGGCGCTCGGAGCGCAGCAGCGCCGCCAGGGCGGCCAGGACGATGCCGATGAGCATCAGCCCGTCGAGCGTGCCGGGGCCGCCGGGGCTGGCGCCGAGCAGGTCGAGGGCGGAGGCGGCCGAGACGCCGTACTCCAGGCCGGCTTCCTTGAAGAACCCGGACGGCAGCAGGGTCAGCGACCAGGGTGCCAGGACCAGCAGCGGGGTGCCGAGCTGGGTGAGCAGGCGCAGGCCGGAGGCGACCAGGTCGGAGCGGCGGACGACGAGCACGGCGACGCCGAGGACCAGCGCGATCGGCCAGACGACCGGCGTGAAGGCCGTGGTGATGGTCAGCAGCAGCGCGTACGCCCAGGTGGCACGCCAGCTGCCGCGCCCGCCCGAGGGGTGGGTGAGGCCGCTGGCGGCGATGCCGGCGCGGGCGATCAGCGGCAGCAGGACGGCGAGCACGGCGGTGCCGATGCGGCCGCCCGCGAGCGAGCCGGTGGCGGCCGGCAGGAAGGCGTAGGCGATGGCGGCCCAGGCGCGCAGCAGGCGCGAGGTGACCAGCGGCCGGGAGGCGAAGTAGGCGGTGAAACCGGCCAGCGGCACGGAGGCGACGAGCAGCAGGGTCACCGCGAGCCCGGTCGAGCCGAACAGCAGGGAGGCCAGCGAGGCGACGATCGCGAGGTACGGCGGGGCGGACGGGGTGCCGCCGGCGCCGACCGCGTGCCAGGCGTCGAGGTAGCGCGACCACAGCTCGCCGGAGGTGCCCGGGGCGGGCAGCAGGGCGCCGCCCGCGAGGGCGCCGCCGCCGAGCAGCGCGCGGCAGGCGACCAGCGAGAACAGCAGCAGCACCAGGAAGAGCACCGGGCCGGGCTTGCGCGCGATGCGCTTGACGCGGGCGAACTGCTCGATCTCCAGGAAGTCGGCGTCGTCGCCGCCGGGTCCGGACTCGACGCCGCCGCCGTGCCGGCCGGCCGTGGAGACTTCGTCGTCGGCGCCGAAGAAGTTGCCCGCGACCTGTTCGACGGTGGCCCGTACGGTCGCGCCGGGCGGCGGGAACAGCGGGCGCAGTTCGCCCTTGTCGAGCTGGGAGGGGCCGCGCCTGCGCCGTCCGGCGATGATCCGCTCGGGGCGCAGCAGAGTGCCCAGCAGACCGCGGATCTCGTCGAGGGCCTGTCCGGGGACCTTGCCGACGAGGTTGGCGACGGTGCGCAGCAGCGTGCCGAGGACCAGCCGCAGCAGGGTCCAGGGCAGCGCGGCCGTGCGGGTGTTGACGAGCAGGGTGTAGACGGCGCCGGCCTTGTCGACCTTGTGCGGCGAGGCCGTGGTGCGGCCGGCGCAGTCGACGGCGCGGCGCTCGCGGGAGGCGGCCTCGGCGTGCCGGACGACGGCCTCGGGGGCGATCAGGACGCGGTGTCCCGCGTTGTGCGCGCGCCAGCACAGGTCGACGTCGTCGCGCATGAGGGGCAGCCGGCGGTCGAAGCCGCCGAGTTCCTCGAAGACGTCGCGGCGGATCAGCATGCCGGCGGTGGAGACGGAGAGCACGGGCCGGACGTGGTCGTGCTGTCCCTGGTCCTGCTCACGGCGGTCAAGGCCGGTCCAGCGGCGGCCGGAGTGGGCGATGGTGACGCCGACCTCCAGCAGCTGCCGGCGGTCGTACCAGCCGCGGAGCTTGGGGCCGACGATCGCCACGTCGTCGCGGCCCAGGTCCATCTCGTTGTCGACGACCCGGAGCAGCTGGGCGAGGGCTTCGGGTTCCGGGGCGCAGTCGTCGTGCAGCAGCCAGAGCCACTGGACCGGTTCGCCGTACGGCAGCTCGGGCATGTCGTAGGCGTCGTCGCGCCACTGGCGGGTGACGGGGTCCCAGCCGCTGGGCCGCTTCAGGTACGGCAGCTCGTCCGGGGTGAGGACGGGCGCGGTGCGGCTCGCCTCCTCGACGGCCTGGCCGAAGCCGGTGCGGCGGGCGAGGTGCAGGACGTTGGCGTCACCGAGGGACTCGGTGAGCAGCCGCGCGGAGTCGTCGGCGCTGCCGGTGTCGGCCGCCACCGCGTACTGGGCGGGGCGTTCCTGGCCGAGCAGCCCGGCGAGCGCGTCGGGCAGCCAGCGGGCACCGTCGTGGGAGACGAGGACCGCGGTCACCACGTGACGCGGGAACTCGGGCGGGCGGGTCGGGTCGAACCCCGCCGCGGGGGCTGGGTCGAACCCCGCTGAGGCGGCCGTTGGGTCGGCTGCCTGATGACTGTGGAGGGACATCGAGGTACGGGCCCCGGTTCGATGGACTGCGGTGGACTCCTGCGCCCGCTGGCTGCGGCGAGGCGTCTCGGACGAGCGCCCACACTATCGGCTGGCCATGGCAACGGCCCGCCCCCTGTGGACAACCCACGGGGGACGGGCCGTTCGCGCAGCTCAGTCGTGTGCGTCCGGTGGCTGCCCGGTTCAGACGGCGGCCTTCTTGAGACGGCGGCGCTCGCGCTCGGACAGTCCGCCCCAGATGCCGAACCGCTCGTCGTTGGCGAGGGCGTACTCAAGGCATTCGGAGCGCACCTCGCAGGCGAGGCAGACCTTCTTGGCCTCTCTGGTGGAGCCGCCCTTCTCGGGGAAGAAGGACTCGGGGTCGGTCTGGGCGCACAGCGCGCGCTCCTGCCAGCCGAGTTCCTCGTCCGCGTCGTCGACCAGCAGTTGCTGCACCAGCTCGGTCATGTGCGCCCCTCGTCTGTCTTTCACGTCCCCGTGCGTGGCCGTCACCGATTTCGGCTGAACGACACGAGTGAAATTACAAGTGTGCTGCTCCGGGCGAGTCAAGCCGAGATCTGCTATTGGGCCCGTTATTCACTCTGCGGAACCAAGGCCGTGCGGAAAGTGTTCAAATCGCCATAAACCTTGACATGCAGACGAGGCCCATCGGGGCCGCCGACCCCGTACAGAGCTTGTACGGAGAAGGACGCCCAGATGTTCGATCGCGTTCCGCAGCGGCACGCGCGCCCAGTTGTGCGCCATGTGTCCCGGGTACCGCATGAACAAACCTTTCGGCAGCCAGATGAACCGGATGAGGTGAAACATGTCCCACATACCGGGCGTCGAGTTGACACCGCCGGTGTGAACCGATGTCCTAGTGGGCATGCTCGCGAACTTGGCATTCACCTCGACCCGCACCGCCGGGTCCCACGGTGCTGCCCGTGCTCGCTGTAGCTGTTGCTGTTCCAGCTGTTGAGCCGTAGCCGTATCCACCGCTCCAGCTGCCGACCGGGTCCCCCGAGGACTCGGTCTTCGCATTTCGTTCCCCGCTGACCTTCTTCACTGAGGAACCACCGCACCCCATGAACAGCGACAACGACCTCCAGATCGCCGGCGACATCCTCGAAGTCCCGCACCTGCTGCAGCCGCCGCGCGAGCACCCGGTCACCGTGGCCGAGTTCGCCGGCCTGGCCCGCGCGATCGCCGCCGACCGCGCGCGGTGGGCCGACCTCGTCCGGTACGACGCGACCACCCGCTGGTACCACCGGCTGCGCACCGGCCCCGGCTACGAGGTCTGGCTGCTGTCCTGGGTGCCCGGCCAGGGCAGCGGATCCCACGGCCACGGCCGTTCCTCCGGGGTGCTGACCGTCCTGGAGGGCACGCTCACCGAGCGCACCGCGCGCGGCACGCGCGCCCTGTCCGCGGGCGCGCAGCGGGTCTTCGCGCCGGGGTACGTGCACGAGGTGGTCAACGACGCGCTGGAGCCGGCGGTGAGCCTGCACGTCTACTACCCGGGCCTGACCGAGATGCCGATGCACACGGCGCAGAGCTGCGAGGCGCGATCCGTGGCTGCGTGACTGCGTGACTGCGTGACTGCGTGACACGCTGTCGGACCCGCCTGCCAGACTTGGCGCATGCGCATTGTGGTTCTGGCAGGCGGTATCGGCGGTGCCCGGTTCCTGCGCGGTCTCAAGCAGGCCGTGCCGGACGCCGAGGTGACCGTCATCGGCAACACCGGGGACGACATCCACCTCTTCGGGCTGAAGGTCTGCCCGGACCTCGACACGGTGATGTACACCCTCGGCGGCGGCATCAACGAGGAACAGGGCTGGGGGCGGGCCGACGAGACCTTCCACCTCAAGGAGGAACTGGGTGCCTACGGGGTGGGACCCGACTGGTTCGGCCTGGGCGACCGGGACTTCGCGACGCACATCGTGCGCACCCAGATGCTGGGCGCCGGCTATCCGCTGAGCGCGGTGACCGAGGCACTGTGCGACCGCTGGAAGCCGGGCGTGCGGCTGATCCCGATGACCGACGACCGGGTGGAGACCCACGTCGCCGTCGAGGTGGACGGCGAGCGCAAGGCGGTGCACTTCCAGGAGTACTGGGTGCGGCTGCGGGCGTCGGTGCCCGCCGCGGCGGTGGTGCCGGTGGGCGCCGAGCAGTCCACGCCGGCCCCGGGCGTCCTGGAGGCCATCGCCGAGGCGGACGTGATCCTCTTCCCGCCGTCCAACCCGGTGGTCTCCGTCGGCACCATCCTCGCGGTGCCCGGCGTCCGGGAGGCGATCGCCGGCGCCGGGGTGCCGGTGGTGGGCCTCTCCCCCATCGTCGGTGACGCGCCCGTGCGCGGGATGGCCGACAAGGTCCTCGCGGCGGTGGGCGTGGAGTCGACGGCGGCCGCGGTCGCCGAGCACTACGGCTCGGGGCTGCTGGACGGCTGGCTCGTGGACACCGTGGACGCGGGCAGCGTGGCGCGCGTCGAGGAGGCCGGCATCCGCTGCCGGGCCGTACCGCTGATGATGACCGACCTGGAGGCGGCCGCGCAGATGGCGCGGGAGGCGCTGGCGCTCGCCGAGGAGGTGCGCGCGGCATGACCGGCGCGAGCGACGACACGACCGGGACGGCCCGCGCGGCGGACGCCGGGCCGGCCGGGGATGCGGTGCCCGAGTACCGGGTGTGGGCCCTGGCCGGGCTCCCGGAGGTCCAGCAGGGCGACGACCTGGCCAAACTGATCGCCGCCGCCGGGCCGGGACTGGCCGACGGGGACGTGGTGATCGTCACGTCGAAGATCGTCTCCAAGGCGGAGGGGCGGCTCGTCGAGGCGTCCGACCGGGAGGCCGCGATCGACGCCGAGACCGTGCGGGTGGTGGCCCGGCGCGGGAGCCTGCGGATCGTGGAGAACCGGCAGGGGCTGGTCATGGCGGCGGCCGGGGTGGACGCCTCCAACACCCCGGCCGGGACGGTGCTGTTGCTGCCCGAGGACCCGGACGCCTCCGCCCGCGCGATCCGCGCCGGGCTCCGCGACACGCTCGGCGTCAACGTCGGGGTCGTCGTCACCGACACCTTCGGGCGTCCCTGGCGCGCGGGGCTCACGGACGTCACCATCGGCGCCGCCGGCGTGCGGGTGCTGGACGACCTGCGCGGGGGTGTGGACGCGCACGGCAATCCGCTGGTCGCGACGGTCGTCGCCACCGCCGACGAACTGGCCTCCGCCGGTGACCTGGTCAAGGGCAAGGCGGCCGGTCTTCCGGTGGCCGTGGTGCGCGGGCTCGGGCACGTGGTGGCCGGGGCGGCGGACGACGGCGAGGGCGCGCGGGCACTGGTCCGGGACGCGGCCAGTGACATGTTCCGGCTCGGCACGTCCGAGGCGGTCCGGGAGGCGGTGACCCTGCGGCGGACGGTGCGGGCGTTCACCGGCGAGCCCGTCGACCCCGCGGCCGTACGGCGGGCGGTCGCCGCCGCCGTGACGGCACCGGCGCCGCACCACACGACCCCGTGGCGGTTCGTGCTGCTGGAGTCGGAGGAGTCGCGCGTGCGCCTGCTGGACGCGATGCGGGACGCGTGGATCGCCGACCTCAGGAAGGACGGGAAGTCCGAGGAGTCCGTCGCCAAGCGGGTGCGGCGCGGGGACGTGCTGCGCAACGCGCCGTATCTGGTGGTGCCCTGCCTGGTGACGGACGGCTCGCACACCTACGGGGACCCGCGGCGGGACGCGGCCGAGCGGGAGATGTTCGTGGTCGCGGCCGGCGCGGGCGTGCAGAACTTCCTGGTCGCGCTGGCCGGTGAGCAGCTGGGGTCGGCGTGGGTGTCGTCCACGATGTTCTGCCGGGACGTGGTGCGCGAGGCGCTGGCGCTGCCGCCGGACTGGGACCCGATGGGCGCGGTGGCCGTGGGCAGGGCGGCGGAGGAGCCGCGGGCCAGGGCCGAGCGGGATCCCGAGGCCTTCATCGAGGTGCGCTGATCCCTCGCCGCCCCCGGTACGGCGGCTGTTCCCCGCGAGGCCGGGCGCGCCCGCGCGTGGGCAGCCGCACACCGTCCCGCGTCCCTTCCGGGGCGCCCGAGGCCTAGGATCCTTTGCGTGGCTGGTCGGTTTGGTCCTAAACCCACCCGGGTGAGCGTGCGGGGCGGGCAGGTCGTCGTGCCCGCCGCGGTGCCCCGGCAGGCGGCCGCGCCCGGACGCGTCCGGATCTGGAAGCCCGAGGGCGATCCGGATCTCGGGCTCGTGCTCGGGCCGCTGCGGCGCGGGCCCGGCGATCCGACCTTCCGGGCCACGCCCGACGGGTCCGTGTGGCGGGCCAGTCTGACGCCCGCCGGGCCCGGCACGCTGCGGGTCGCGGTGTACGGCGGTGAGGTGCGCGGCGAGGCGTGGGGAGCAGGCGCCGAGTGGCTGCTGGAGCGGCTGCCCGAACTGCTCGGCTCCGCCGACGACCCGTCCCTGTTCGTGCCCCGGCACCGGGTGCTCGCCTCCGCCCGGCACCGGCGGCCGGGGCTGCGGCTGACCCGGACCGGGCTGGTCCTGGAGTCGCTGATCCCCTCGGTCCTGGAGCAGAAGGTCACGACCGACGAGGCCTACCGGGCCTGGCGGTCGCTGGTACGGCGGTTCGGCGAGCCGGCGCCCGGCCCAGCGGGGGTGGGCGAGCGGCCGATGTGGGTGATGCCGGCGCCGCGGACCTGGTCGCTGATCCCCTCCTGGGAGTGGCACAAGGCCGGTGTCGACGACAAGCGGGCCTCGACGATCCTGCGGGCGGTGCGGGTCGCCGCGCGGCTGGAGCAGGCGGTGGGGATGACCGCGGAGGCCGCGCAGGCCCGGCTGGAAGTGGTGCCGGGGGTGGGGCCGTGGACGTCCGCGGAGACCGTGCAGCGCAGTCACGGGGCGCCGGACGCGGTGACGGTCGGGGATCTGCACCTGCCGGGGATCGTCGGGTTCGCGCTGGCCGGTGACCGGCACGCCGACGACGAGGCGATGCTGCGGCTGCTGGAGCCGTACGCGGGACAGCGGCACCGGGCCGCCCGGCTGATCCTGCTGAGCGGCCAGGTGCCGAAGCGGCGGGCGCCGCGGATGCCGCGAGGGGACATCGGACGGCTGTGACGGCGGCCGGCGCGGCGCCCCGGCGGGGCCGCGCCCGCGCACCCGCGGTCGGACCGCCCGCGGCCGCCGCTACTGGTCCGAGGAGAACCGCACCGCGCCCGCCGGGATCATCGCGTCGCACCACACCCGCGCGCCCTCCCGCAGCTCGTTGTCGGCGCCGACGGTCGCGCCGTCGCCGATCACCGTGCCGGTGAGGATCGCGCGCTCGCCGACCCGGGCCCGGTTGCCGATCAGGGAGTCGGTGATGACCGCGCCGGGCTCGATCACGGCGCCCGGCAGGATCGTGGAGCCGAAGACCCGGGCGCCCTCGGCCACGAACGCGCCCTCGCCGACCACCGTGCCGCCCGTCAGCTTGGCGTCGGCCGCGACCCGGGCGGTGGGCAGGACGAGGCGGTCGCCGCAGCGGCCGGGGACGGCCGGGGACGGGGCGCGGCCCAGGACCAGGTCGGCCGAGCCGCGGACGAAGGCCGCCGGGGTGCCGAGGTCCAGCCAGTAGGTGGAGTCCACCATGCCCTGGAGGTGGGCACCGGCCGACAGCAGCTCGGGGAAGGTCTCCCGTTCCACCGACACCGGGCGGCCCTGCGGGATCGCGTCGATGACCGAGCGGCGGAAGACGTACGCTCCCGCGTTGATCTGGTCGGTGACGATCTCCTCGGGGGTCTGCGGCTTCTCCAGGAAGGCGAGGACCCTGCCGCTCTCGTCGGTGGGGACCAGTCCGTAGGCGCGCGGGTCGGTGACCTTGGTGAGGTGCAGGGACACGTCGGCGTCGGTGCTCTCGTGCATCGCGACCAGCGCCCTGATGTCCAGGCCGGTCAGGATGTCGCCGTTGAAGATCAGCACCGGGTCCTCGGGGCCGGAGTGCAGCCGGGCGGCCACGTTGCGGATGGCGCCGCCGGTGCCGAGCGGTTCCTCCTCGGTGACGTACTCGATGTGCAGGCCGAGCGCCGCTCCGTCGCCGAAGTACGGCTCGAAGACCTCCGCCAGGTAGCTCGTGGCGAGGACGATGTGCTCCACGCCCGCCGCTCTGGCTCTGGCCAGCTGGTGCGTGAGGAACGGCACACCCGCGGCCGGGACCATGGGCTTGGGCGTGTGGACCGTGAGCGGGCGCAGCCGGGTGCCTTTGCCGCCGACCAGGAGGATCGCTTCTGTCACCTGTCGTCTCTTCCTGCCGGGACCGGCCGAACTCTCTGTCGGCCGGCCAGTGTATGCAGACCGTGCGACGGCGCCCTCGACGGCCGCGCGGTGCCACGCGGCACGGGTGTGCGGTTTCCCCCGGACTTCCCCCCGACGGCGGTGAACGCGCCCCTCGGCTCAGCGTCCCTGGAGGCGCGCGGAGCTGGTCCGGGCCGAGCCGAGTTTGGCGTAGAGCTTCGCGCCGGGGCACTCGGTGGCGTACCCGTCCCTGTGTCCGGAGATCACGTTCAGTCGTACGTTCTTCCCCTTTGGGTAGAGATTGCCACCGCCGGACTTCAGATATGTCTTTCCCTTCGGATTGGCCCCGAAGACCCCGAGCTTCCAGGCGGTGAGCTTGGCGAGGGCCGTGACGACGGCGGCGGGCGGCTTGTGCGTCTTGAACGAGCCGATCACCGCGATGCCCATGCTGTTGCTGTTGAAGCCCAGGGTGTGGGCGCCCCGGACGGCCTTCGCCACGCCGCCGGCGCGGCCCTCGTAGATGCCGCCGCACTTGTCGACGAGGAAGTTGTAGCCGATGTCCCGCCAGCCCATGCTCACCACGTGGTAGCGGTAGATACTGCGGATGACGGACGAGGCCTGTGAGCACTTGTAGCCGTTGCCGGAGTCGGTGTGGTGGACGAAGGCCGCCTTGATCTTCCCGGTGTAGACGAACCCCTTCTCGCGCAGTGACTCGTCGGCGCCCCAGCCGTGGCGGGTGACGATCTTCGGGCGGGGTCCGATGTACGGCTTCACTCGGCTGACGCCGGTCAGCACCGCCAGCTCGTCCTCGGTGTCCTGCCGGTTCAGGGCCGGGATCTCGGTGGCGCCGAAGGGCGCGAGTTCGGTGTTGACCGCCGCCGACGCGTCGGCCTCGGTGCGCGCGACGTCGTCCAGGGAGCCCTCGGCGGGGGTCTCCTCGCCGGGGTCGACGAGTTCGAGGCGCAGGCCGGCCGGGAGCAGGTCGTGCCCGCCGGTGGGAGTGTCCCGCGGGCCGGGGTCCTTTCCGAGTTCGGCGCGCACCCGTACGTCGACGCCGTTCGAGTCGCCCACCCACAGGGGCGCGGTGCCGCCGTGCACCCGGCCCGAGTCGGCCTCCGCCGTGTCCGGGTCGGCGCCGTGGTCGGCGTTGTCCGTGTCGACGACCTGCCAGTTGGACCACCGGCCGGTGGCGACGGACCGGGCGCGGACCTGGACCAGGCCGTGCAGTTCGGTCCCGGGGTTGGCCCAGCTGACGCCGACCAGGGAGAAGTGCTCCAGGTCGTCGCGGGTCAGGCCCTGTTCGACGGCCTGGCCGAGAACGCGCTCGCCGGTGCGGGGGGCCAGGGGCAGCGACCGGGTGCTGCCGCCGGGCCGGCCGGTGGTCGTCGTGGCCCGCTCCGCCGGTGCGGCGGCCGCGGACGGCATGGTCAGCGCGACCGCGGGGAGGGTGAGGGCCGCCGCGCAGGTGACGCCGATCGAGGAAGTCAGGAATCCACGCATGCCCCTGATCTTGAACAGGGTCAGACATATATGTCCATTGCGGGCCTGACGGTCCGTCGGAGGCGATTGCGCCGAACCGGTGGCCCCGCCGGCCGGTGCGGGCGCCGGCCGCCGCGTACGCTTGCCCGGGTGAACGCCACCGATCGCACCCCTGCCGACCTGCTGCGTTCCGCGCTCGCCGCGGATCCCGGACGCCCCCTGGTGACCTTCTACGACGACGCCACGGGCGAACGTGTCGAATTGTCCGTGGCCACCTTCGCCAATTGGGTGGCCAAGACGGCGAACCTGCTCCAGGGCGACCTGGCGGCCGGCCCCGGTGACCGGGTGGCCCTGCTGCTGCCCGCGCACTGGCAGACGGCGGCCTGGCTGCTCGCCTGCGCGTCGGTGGGCGCGGTGGCCGACGTGGGCGGGGATCCGGCGGCCGCCGACGTGGTGGTGAGCGGCCCGGACTCGCTGGAGGCGGCGCGCGCCTGCCGCGGGGAGCGGATCGCGCTCGCGCTGCGGCCGCTGGGCGGGCGCTTCCCGGTGGTCCCGGACGGGTTCGCCGACTACGCGGTGGAGGTGCCGAGCCAGGGCGACCGGTTCGCCCCGTTCGCGCCCGTCGATCCGGAGGCGCCGGCGCTGATCGTGGCCGGGGCGGAGCTGAGCGGGGCCGAGGTGGTGGAGCGGGCGCTGGGGGACGCGCCGGGGCTGGATCTGACCGGGCCGGGGTCGCGGCTGCTGTCGGGGCGGGGGTTCGACACGTGGGAGGGGCTGAGCGCGGGTCTGTACGCGCCGCTCGCGGTCGGGGGGTCGGTGGTGCTGTGCCGGCATCTGGCGGAGTTGGGTGAGGAAGGGGTTGCGAAGCGGATCGAGAGTGAGCGGGTGACGGCTACGGTTCGCTGACGGGGCCTCCGGCGGGGGGCGGGGGGCGGGGGGTCGCGTTGTTCACCGGGTGCGGGTGAGTGGGGGCTTGTCGCGCAGTTCCCCGCGCCCCTGAGAGGGGGGGTGGCTGGCGCGTCCTTGTCGGGTGCCAGTGGGTGGGGGTTTGTCGCGCAGTTCCCCGCGCCCCTGAGGGAGGGGTGGCTGGCGCGTCCTTGTTGGGTGCCGGTGGGTGGGGGCTTGTTGCGCCGTTCCTCGCGGCCCTGAGGAGGGTGGGTGGGGTCACTCTGGTGGCTTAGTTGGGCGGGGTCGTCGGGGGTGGGGGCGGGCACTCTGGAGGGGTGACCGATGCCGGAGGGGCCACCGCGACCGGGGACGGTGTTGCCCGGCGTCGGCGGCGGCGCCTGCTGACGGGGGCGGCGGTGGCCGCCGGGCTGCTCGCCTCCACCGCCCTCGCCTGCGGCTGGGTGCTCTACGACCGGCTCAGCGACAACATCACGCCCGACGAGGCGGCCGCCGCCGAACTCGCCCGCTACGAGCGGGAGCGTCCCACCGCGCTGGTGAGCGGCGCGCAGAACATCCTCCTCATCGGGTCGGACACCCGCGCCGGGGCCGGGAACGGCCGGTACGGCAAGGACATGGGCACCGAGCGGTCCGACACCACGATCCTGCTGCACCTGGCCGCCGACCGGCGCAGCGCCACCGCCGTCTCCCTGCCCCGGGACCTGATGGTGCACGTGCCGAGCTGCCTGCAGGGCGACGGCCACCGCAGCGAGCCCTCGTTCACGCTGTTCAACTCGGCGTTCGAGGTCGGGGGTTCGGCCTGCACCATCCGTACCGTCGAGAAGCTCACCGACATCCGGATCGACCACCACGTCGTCGTCGACTTCAACGGGTTCAAGAACATGGTCGACTCGATCGACGGGGTGCAGGTCTGCCTGAAGGAGCCGATCGACGACAAGGCGGCCAAACTGCGGCTGCCCGCGGGCCGGGTCACCCTCGACGGGGAGCAGGCGCTGGGATACGTACGGGCGCGCAAGTCGCTCGGCAACGGCAGCGACACCGAGCGCATGGAGCGGCAGCAGCTGTTCCTGGGGGCGCTCGTCAACAAGGTGCGGGGCACTGACGTACTGCTGAACCCGGCGAAGCTCTACCCGCTGCTGGACGCGGCGACCTCCGCGCTCACCACCGACCCGGAGCTGGCGAGTCTGCGGGGTCTGTACCAACTCGTGCGCGGGCTGCGTGACATCCCCACCGAACAGGTGCAGTTCCTCACCGTTCCGCGCGAGCCGTACGTCTACGACTCCAACCGCGACCAGCTCGTGGCGGGCAGGGCGGACTCGCTCTTCGGGCTGCTGCGGGCCGACAAACCCGTGCCGGTCACCAAGAAGAGCGGCACCTCCGAGTCGTCCGGGTTCCGCGGGAACACCGCCGCCGAGGACAGTTGCGGGTAAAGCACCAGCCAAGGCGGCGAACTTCGGCGTCGTTCGTTGTCAGTTAAATGCGGCGGATTGCCCAGTTGTAGGGACGACGAATTTGTCACTGGCGTCACTCGACGCCGAACCGGGCGGATAGTGTGAGCCCTCCGGTGCACCCGGCCGCGAGGTCTGTCCTGGGGTCGTGCACTCTTGACCGTGACCGAGCGCCCTGGTGGGGGGAAGGGCGCCGCGTGGCCCCGACGGAGGATTCGGACAACCGTGGACGCGCAAGGCCGTGGGCGGGCGGACAACATCGATCCCGCAGACCAGTGGGTACTCAATCCGGACACCGGCGAATACGAACTGCGACTGACCGCTTCCGCACCGCAGTCGTCGGTCCCTGGACCGCGCCGGCCGCAGGCACCGCGCACCGGTGCGGACGCGGACGCGCCGCGGGAGACCGCGGGCCGCGAGGCCGCGGCACAGGTCCCGGGGCAGCGCAGGCGGCGCGGCGAGCCGGAGCCGCCGGCCGGGCGGCGCTCACGGCGGCCGGTGAAGAAGAAGTCGAAGGCCAAGAAGGTACTGCTGTGGACCGGCGGTTCGATGGCCCTCGTGCTGGTCGTCGCCTCGGCCGCCGGCTACCTGTACGTGAAGCACCTCAACGACAACATCACGTCCGTCTCCGACGACGGCGCGAGCACCGGTGGCTTCAGCAAGGACAAGGCGATCAACCTGCTGGTGATCGGCACCGACAAGCGCACCGGCAAGGGCAACGAGGGGTACGGCGACGCGGGCAGCGTCGGGCACGCCGACACCAACATCCTGCTGCACATCTCCAAGGACCGTTCCAACGCGACCGCGTTGAGCATCCCGCGCGACCTGATCGTGGACGTACCGGACTGCCCGACCGAACAGGCCGACGGCAGCCAGAAGGTCATCCCGGGCACCGCCGACGTCCGCTTCAACACCAGCCTCGGCCAGGACGGCCGCACGGCCAGCTGCACCGTGCGCACGGTGACGGAGCTGACCGGAATCAAGCCGGACAACTTCATGGTGGCCGACTTCAACGCGGTCAAGACGCTGACCGACGCGGTCGGCGGGGTCGACGTGTGCCTGGCCAAGGACATCGACGACTCGGACTCGCACCTGAAGCTGTCCAAGGGCACCCACAGCATCTCCGGCGAGACCGCGCTGGCCTTCGTGCGCACCCGGCACTCGGTCGGCTTCGGCGGCGACCTCAGCCGGATCCAGCTCCAGCAGCAGTTCCTCAGCGCCCTGATGCGCAAGCTCAGCTCCAACTCGACGCTCAGCAGCCCGACCAAGCTGCTGAAGCTGGCCGAGGTCGGCACCAAGGCGCTGACCGTCGACTCCCAGCTGGACAGCATCGGCAAGCTGAAGGACCTGGGTCTGGAACTCGGCAAGCTCAACCCGAAGAACCTGACCTTCACCACCGTCCCGGTCATCGACAACCCGGCCGAGAAGGTCAAGGCGACCGTCGTGCTCAACGACACGAAGGCGCCGCCGGTCTTCGCGGCCATCAAGGACGACGTCTCCTTCACCGCGGTCAAGAAGAAGCAGGCGCAGGCCAGCAAGGACGCGGCGGCCGCCCGTCTGGAGGGCGCCAAGTCGGAGGCCTCCGCGGTGCGGGTGCGGATCCTCAACGGCGGGGCGCCCCCCGGCAGCGCCCAGGAGACCCTCAGCTGGCTGCAGAACGATCAGGGCGTCCTCAAGTCGGAGAACGCCGGCAACGCGCCCGCGCCGCTCGCCAGGACCACCCTGGAGTACGCCCCGGACCAGGCCGACCAGGCACGTGAACTGGCCTCGCTGATGGGGCTGTCCGGCTCGGCGCTCAAGCCCGGCAAGAGCGTGACCAACTCCCAGGGAGTGCCCGCGATGACCCTGACGCTGGGCAAGGACTTCCAGGGGGCGGGGGTACCCCTCACCACTCCGACAAAGGCGCCGGAAGTGGACAGCAAGACCACTGCGGACAAGGTGACCTGCGCCAAGTAGCGGCATCCGGCGTCCGGTTGCGGGGAGCCACTCCCCGATGACACCAAGTCACAGCAAATTAGCAGGTAACCCTATGGGTCCGTCGCGCGTCTAACCGGGCGCGGGGCGGACCCGTGTGGTCCGTGGAGCGTCCGATGGGGGGCGTCGGCGACGGGCCGGTGCGCGGGAGTGCGCAGGGCGGGGAGGGCTGGGAGTTGACGCAGAGCGACGTGCGGAGGGACGTGCCCGCGGTCGAGGACACGATGTCCCTCGCACCGAAGGCATCCGGGACCCCCGGCGGGCCGGAAGGACCGAGCGGTCCGACGGAGCCGGGCGGCGGCGGGCGCGGACGCGGACGGCGTGTGCTGCGCTGGTCGGCGGCCGCGGTGTCGCTGGTGGTCCTCGGCACGGCCGGGGCCGGTTACCTCTACTACGAGCACCTGAACGGCAACATCCACAAGGGCGAGCGCAGCAGCGGCGACTCCAAGGCCCGGCGGACCGCGCCGAACTCGGCCGGGGAAACGCCGATGAACATCCTGCTGATCGGCTCCGACAGCCGTAACTCCGCGGAGAACGTGAAGCTCGGCGGCAGCAAGGACAACGTGGGCAACCCGCCGCTCGGCGACGTCCAGATGCTCATCCACCTGTCCGCGGACCGCAAGAGCGCGTCGATGGTGAGCATCCCGCGGGACACCCGCGTCGACATACCCAAGTGCAAGGACCCGCAGACCGGCAAGGTGTTCCCGGCGACCAACGGCATCATCAACGAGTCGCTGGCGCGCGGCGGCGCCGGGTGCACGCTGGCCACCTGGGAGAACCTCACCGGCGTCTACATCGACCACTGGATGACGATCGACTTCGCCGGCGTGGTGAAGATGGCCGACGCCATCGGCGGGGTCGAGGTGTGCGTCAAGCAGAACGTGTCGGACCACCCGACGGCGGCGGTGCCCGGCGGCTCCGGGCTGAAGCTGACCGCCGGCACCCACAAGGTGCAGGGCAAGCAGGCCCTGCAGTGGCTGCGCACCCGGCACGCCTGGGGCAGCGACCTGATGCGGGCCCGCGCCCAGCACATGTACCTGAACTCGATGATCCGGACGCTCAAGGGACAGAACGTCTTCACCGACACCCCGCGCCTGATGGGCCTCGCGGAGGCGGCCACGAACTCGCTGACGGTGTCCGAGGAGATAGGCACCGTCAAGAAGCTGTACGACCTGGGCATGCAGCTGAAGTCGGTGCCGACCGACCGCATCACCAGCGTGACCATGCCGAACGTGCCGGACCCGCAGAACGGCGACCACGTGGTGCCCGACACCGCCAACGCCGACAAGATGTGGCAGATGCTCCGCGACGACGTGCCGTTCGACAAGAACGGCGACGCCGAAGGGGACAAGAAGAAGAGCACCGCGCCCGCCGCGGCGACCGCGGAGCCCTCCGTCACCGCCGACCGGCTCGGGGTGCTGGTGCGGAACGCCACCGGGAGCTCCACCCGGGCCGCGGTCTCCGGCCGGGCCCGGACGCTGGCCACGGAACTCGGCACGAAGGGCTACACCAGGGCGGCGGCGGACACCTCCGGTGGCGTCGAGTCCGTGGAGAAGACGGTCGTGGAGTATCCGAGCGCGGACCTGCGCGGCGACGCCCAGGCGGTCGCCAAGGCGCTGGGGATCCCGGTCGGCCAGGTGCAGCAGACCACCGACGTGTCGGGGGTCACGCTGCTCGTGGGTGCCGACTGGCGCGAAGGGACCGCGTATCCCAAGCAGTCGGCGCCGAAGGCCGGCGACCTGCCCGACAACTCCGACGCCATCAACGGCTCGGACACCAAGCAGTGCATGGACGTGTACGCGCCCTACCGCTGGTAGCCCGTGGGGGCGGTGCTCAGTTCGAGGTCGGGCTGAGCACCGCGGGACGCCGGGACGCGATGACCCGCTTCGCCAGCGACCTGGGGCTGGTCAGGAAGCCGTATCCCCACGACATGTGCATGGTGGCGAGGGCGACCGGGATCCGGAGCCGGGCCGTGAGGGGCAGCCCCTTGCCGGCCGGCAGCGACCCGGCGACGATCGCCGCGAGGTAGCCGCCAGGGATCACCAGGGCGAACGGGGTGACCAGGGCGCCGACGACGATGCCGGCGGCTATCGCGCACACCGCGGCCGGCGGGGCGAGGTAGCGCAGGTTGATGGAGCCCTCGTGGTAGCGGGCGACGACGTGCCGCCACCGGCCGTAGTCCTTGTACTGCTTGGCGAGCGCCTTCACCGACGGGCGCGGCCGGTAGGACACCCGCAGCTCCGGCGAGAACCAGATCAGCCCGCCGGCCTCGCGGATCCGGAAGTTCAGCTCCCAGTCCTGGGCCCGGATGAACTCCTCGTTGTAGCCGCCCTGTTGCTCCAGGGCCTCGCGGCGGAAGACACCGAGGTACACGGTCTCGGCGGGACCGGCCTCGCCGCCCGTGTGGAAGGCGGCGTTGCCGACGCCGATCTTCGAGGTCATGGCCGCCGCGACCGCGTGCTCCCAGGCGTTCTCGCCCTCGGCGTGCATGATGCCGCCGACGTTCTGCGCGCCGGTCTCCGCCAGCAGGCGTACGGCGGTCGCGATGTAGTTCGGGGAGAGCATGCCGTGGCCGTCCACGCGCACCACGACCGGATGCCGGGAGGCCTTGATCGCGGCGTTCAGCGCGGCCGGGGTGCGGCCGGTCGGGTTCGGGACGGTGTGCACGCGGGGGTCTTCGGCCACGAGCTGTGCGGCGATCTCGTCCGTGCGGTCCGTGGACGGACCGAGGGCGATGACGACCTCCAGCTCGCCGGCGTACTCCTGCGCGAGGATCGCTTGGACGGACCCGCGCAGGTGCCGCTCCTCGTTGAGGACGGGCATGATCACGGAAACTGCGGGATGCCGCACGTCGGGCTTGGCGTTCATAGGGGGCTCACGTTACCGCGAACGGGGGACACCGGTGCGCGCCGCCGGTGCCAAGCGGCGGGCTGAAGGTCGTATCGGCCTACCGTGCTCACGGATCCCACGTACGGCCTCGTCCGGAGGTGTCCTTTGGCCGCCAGCCCGCCCCGGTCCCCCGCCCGGCCCGCCCGGCCGCGGCGACGACCGCAACCCACCCGTCAGGCCCCGCGGCCGCCGGTACGACCCGCGAGGCCCCGGCGGCCGCGCTGGGCCATGCGGGCCGTGACCACACTCTCGGTGGTGGTGCTGGCGTCGGCCGGGATCGGGCACTCCGTGATGGCCAGCCTCGACGCCGACATCGCCCGGGTCGACCCGTTCAAGGACATGAAGAACCGGCCCCGGCAGGGCAACGGCATGAACGTCCTGCTGGTCGGCACCGACGGCCGCGACAAGATCACGGAGCATGAACGGCGGAAGTACCGGCTCGGCGGGGCGCCCTGCCACTGCACGGACACGATGATGATCGTGCACATCTCGGCGGACCGGGAGCGGGCGACGGTCGTCAGCCTGCCGCGCGACTCGTACGCCGAGGTGCCGCCGCACACCGACGCCACGACGGGCCGGGCGCACGCCGCCCACCCGATCAAACTGAACGCGGCCTACGCGGAGGGCGGCCCGCAGCTGACCGTCCGCACCGTCGAGGACATGACCCACCTGAAGATCGACCACTACCTGGAGGTCGACTTCATCACCTTCATGCGGACCGTCGACGTGCTCGGCGGGGTCCGGATCTGCACGCCCCAGCCGCTGAAGGACTCCTACACCGGCCTCGACCTGGCCGCGGGCACGCACACGCTGAACGGCGGGCAGGCCCTGCAGTACGTCCGCTCCCGGCACGTCGACGCGGCGAGCGACCTCGGCCGGATGAAACGGCAGCAGCGGTTCCTGGCCTCGCTGATCGAGCGGGCGTCCTCCTCGGGGGTGCTGCTGAACCCGATCAAGTTCCGGGACGTGACGCGGGCCGTGCTGGGCTCGGTACGGGCCGACACGGGATTCGGCACCGACGAGCTGCTGGACCTCGGCCGGGCGATGCGGAACTTCTCCCCGTCCTCGTCCGAGTTCACGACCGTCCCGATCGGGCAGCTGGGATACGCGGTGAAGGGCATCGGCTCGACGCTGAAGTGGGACCCGGCCGGGTCGGAACGGCTGTTCCAGTCCCTGCGCGAGGACAAGCCGCTGGCGCCGCCGGCGCCCAAGCGGCCCGCCGGCCCGAAGCAGGCCACCGTGGAGGTGGCGCCGGAGCAGATCCGGGTGCAGGTGGAAAACGGCACGGCGACGGCGGGACTCGGCCGGCAGATGGACGCGGCGCTCACGGCGGCGGGGTTCGCGGCGAACCACCAGCCGGTGACGGCCGCCCGGCACGACGTGCGGCGGACGGTGATCTCCTACGACCCGCGCTGGGACCGCTCGGCCCGCTCGCTCGCGACGGCCCTGCCGGGGAGCGAGCTGGTGGCGGTGAAGGGGATGGGTCCGGTGCTGCGGGTGACGACCGGGGCGGACTTCAAGGGGCCGGCGAGTGTCCGCAAGGTACGGGTCGAGGCGCCGGCGCCGCAGGGTGGGACGACGGTGATCCGGGGCGACGAGACGGTCTGCTGAGCGTCTCGTCCCACCTGCGGGCCGGTGGGGGCTAGTCGCGCAGTTCCCCGCGCCCCCCCCTTCAGCGGCGTTCGCGCAGCGCCCTGCTTCCAGGGGCGCGGGGAACTGCGCGAACGGCCCCCACCGGCCCGCGGACGAACAGCGGCCCGGCGCCCGCGCCTAGTTCTCGAAGCCCTCCGCAAGCCGCCGCTCGCGCAGCTCGCGTATCTCGCGGCGCCTCGCCAGCCGGTGGGTCCGGCGGATCTGGGCCTCCTGGTAGCGGCGCCGGTCCCGGTCGGTCTCCGGGACCACCGGCGGCACCCGGCGGGGCTTGCCGTCGGCGTCGACCGCCGCGAAGACCAGGTAGGCCGAGCCGACCTGGGTGGCGGGGGTCGACTCGTTCCAGCGCTCGGCGAGAACCCGTACGCCCACTTCCATGGACGTGTGGCCGGTCCAGTTGACCTGCGCCTTGACGTGGACCAGGTCGCCGACCCTGACCGGCTCCAGGAACGCCATCTCGTCCATGGAGGCGGTGACGGCGGGGCCGCCCGAGTGGCGCCCGGCGACCGCGCCCGCCGCGTCGTCCACAAGTTTCATGATCACGCCGCCGTGCACCGTACCGAGGAGGTTGGTGTCGCCGTGGGTCATGATGTGGCTGAGCGTGGTCCGGGAGGCGGACGTCGGCTTGCCGGGAATATCGGACTCCGCCTCGGGGGCCTGGTCTGTCATGGCCCCCACCTTATGCCGAAGTGACCATCACGGAATTTGTGTCGGGTTCGCAACAGCGGTGCCCTGATTTCCCGACGACCCTTGTAAGAGGTACGGGCGCTGCCTGCACACTGGGGCCCATGAGCGAATGGCCCCAGGGACGGTCGAACGACAACCGCGGCGACCGGTACGGACGCGGTAGCGCAAGCGCGCAGCCTGAGGGCGCCCGCGTGATGCGCCAGGTGCGGCGCGGAGAGCAGTCGGCGCCGCCGTACGGCGGGCCGCAGCAGGGCGGCGGCTACGCCGGCGTCCCGCAGCAGCCGGCGTACGGCAACGACTACGACGACGGCTCCGGGTACGACAGCGGCTACAACACCGGCCATGTCTACGGCGGCGGCCCCGGGGGCGGAGGACCCGGCGGCAGCCGTGAGCGCGGGCCGCGGCCGGCTCCGAACTGGCGCAAGCGGATCAAGTGGACCGCGATCGTCGTCCTGAGCGTGCTCATCGTCACATCGGTGTCGACCTATTTCTGGGCCGACTCCAAGCTGCACAGGGACGTCGACCTGTCGAAGGTCATCGACCGTCCGTCGGCCGGTTCCGGCACCAACTATCTGATCGTGGGTTCCGACAGCCGCAAGGGCATGTCGGACGACGAGAAGAAGAAGCTGCACACGGGGTCGGCCGAGGGCCAGCGCACCGACTCGATGATGATCCTGCACGTCGGCGACAACGGCGACACGCTCGTCTCCCTGCCCCGCGACTCCGACGTGGAGATCCCCTCGTACCAGGGGTCCACGTCCGGCAAGGTCTACCAGGGCACCGGCCGGCACACGAAGCTGAACGCGGCCTACGCCGAGGACGGCCCGACCCTGCTCGTGCGCACGGTCGAGTTCAACACCGGACTGCGCATAGACCACTACGTGGAGATCGGCTTCGCCGGCTTCGCGGACATCGTGGACGCGGTCGGCGGGGTCACGATCGACATCGACAAGGGCTTCAAGGACAAGTACTCGGGCGCCGACTTCAAGGCGGGCAAGCAGACCCTGAACGGCGAGCAGGCCCTCGCCTTCGTCCGCACCCGGCACGCCTTCGCCGCGTCCGACCTCCAGCGCACCAAGAACCAGCAGAAGTTCCTGGCGGCCCTGGCCCACCAGGTGGCCACTCCCTCGACGGTCCTGAACCCGTTCAAGCTCTACCCGACCCTCGGCGCGGGCCTGGACTCCCTGACCGTCGACAAGGACATGAGCCTGTGGGACCTGGCGTCGATGTTCTTCGCGATGAAGGACGTCAACGGCGGCGACGGCACCTCGATGAACATGCCGGTCTCCGGTTCGACGGGCGGCAACCTCGTCTGGGACAAGGCGAAGGTCAAGACCCTGGTCGACGAGCTGAAGAACGACCAGAAGGTCACCGTCACCGGAAACTGACACCGGCCGTACGCGGTTCCAGGGGCACCCCCGTGGGTGCCCCTGACGCCGTTTCAGCGGGGTGTCACATGGACGCGCCCGCCATCGCGCGGCACATCTCGGCGCAGCGGCGACACGCGTCCGCGCAGCGCTTCAGCTGCGGATCGTCGGGCATGGACATACACGCCTCGACGCACATGTCGCAGGCCTTGGCGCACATCGCGCACATCTCGGCGGAGAGCGGCGAGCGCCGCATCATCATGTCGGCGCACATCCGGGTCATCTCGGAGCAGTCCATCAGCGCGCGCATGATCCGCATGTGGGCCTGGCCGGCCTCCATGGACATGCAGGAGCTGAGGGTCTCCTCGCACATCGTGTGGGTGGCCATGCACGCGTTGACGCACTCCTGCATCTGCTTGGTCATGGCCGTCATGGGTCCGGTCTGGGTCATGGCTCCTCCAGGGGGGTGGGGGGAAGGGCCCGGGGCAGGCCCCGTTCGTCTTCGTTCCTAAGCCCGACCCATCGGTAGCGCCATTCGGCGGCGGAACCGGAAAAGGCGCCCCGCAGGGCGCCTTCCGGGTGGATTCCCCGCGGAGTTACGGCAGGTTCCGCGCCATCACGATCCGCTGGACCTGGTTGGTGCCCTCGTAGATCTGCGTGATCTTGGCGTCACGCATCATGCGCTCGACCGGGTAGTCGCGGGTGTAGCCGTAGCCGCCGAGGAGCTGGACGGCGTCCGTGGTGACCTCCATCGCGGTGTCGGAGGCGAAGCACTTCGCCGCCGCGCCCTGGAAGGTGAGGTCGGCGTCGCCGCGCTCGGAGGCGGCCGCGGCCTGGTAGGTGAGTGCGCGGGCCGCCGCGATCTTCATGGCCATGTCGGCGAGCATGAACTGGATGCCCTGGAAGTCGCCGATCGGCTTGCCGAACTGCTTGCGCTCCTGGACGTAGCCCTTGGCGTAGTCGAGGGCGCCCTGCGCGACACCGAGGGCCTGGGCGGCGATGGTGATGCGGGTGTGGTCCAGGGTCTTCATCGCCGTGGCGAAGCCGGTGCCCTCGGCGCCGATCATGCGGTCGGCGGGGATGCGGACGTTGTCGAAGTAGACCTCGCGGGTCGGCGAGCCCTTGATGCCGAGCTTCTTCTCCGGGGCGCCGAAGGAGACGCCCTCGTCCGACTTCTCCACCACGAAGGCGGAGATGCCCTTGGAGCGCTTGTCGGGGTCGGTGACGGCCATCACCGTGTAGTACTCGGAGACGCCGGCGTTGGTGATCCAGCGCTTCACGCCGTTGAGGACGTAGTGGTCGCCGTCGCGGACCGCCTTCGTCCGCATGCCGGCCGCGTCGGAGCCCGCCTCCGGCTCGGAGAGGGCGTACGAGAACATCGCGTCGCCCTTGGCCAGCGGCGCCAGGTACTTCTTCTTCAGGTCCTCGGAGCCGGAGAGGACCACCGGGAGCGAGCCCAGCTTGTTCACGGCCGGGATCAGAGAGGAGGAGACGCAGGCGCGGGCCACCTCCTCGATCACGATGACGGTGGCGAGCGCGTCCGCGCCGGCGCCGCCGTACTCCTCGGGGACGTGCACGGCGTGCAGGTCGTTGGCGACCAGCGCGTCGAGCGCCTCCTGCGGGAAGCGGGCCTCCTCGTCCACCGCGGCCGCGTACGGGGCGATCTTCGCCTCGACCAGCGCGCGGACGACGTCGCGGAGCATGTCGTGCTCCTCGGACGGGCGGTACAGGTCGAAGTCAGCCGATCCGGCCAAGGTCCCTCACTCCAGACGCAGTGGTGCTGACGCTAATTACTGTTAAGTAACTCAAAGTTTAGAGCGCGGCCCACGGAACGGTGACGTGAGGTACGCGACAGCGGGAAAGTTGCCCGCGACAGGGCCCGGTTATGCTCGGCCCCGCAGCAGCATCCACGTCCCCGAGCTGGAGCATTCCATGAGCCTCAAGATCACTGTGATCGGCACCGGTTACCTCGGCGCCACGCATGCCGCGGCCATGGCGGAACTCGGCTTCGAGGTGCTCGGCCTCGACGTCGTACCGGAGAAGATCGCCATGCTGGAGCGCGGCGAGACCCCCATGTACGAGCCCGGCCTCGACGAGTTGCTGCGCCGGCACGTGGCGGGCTTCGAGGGCTCCAGCGGGCGGCTGCGGTTCACCACCGACTGGGCCGAGGTGGGCGCGTTCGGCGACGTCCACTTCGTCTGCGTGAACACGCCGCAGAAGCACGGCGAGTACGCCTGCGACATGTCCTACGTCGACTCCGCGATCGCCTCGCTGGCCCCGCACCTCACCCGGCCCGCGCTGGTGGTCGGCAAGTCGACCGTGCCGGTCGGTTCGGCGGAGCGGCTCGCCGCCTACCTCGCCGAGAACGCGCCCGCGGGCGCCGACGCCGAACTCGCCTGGAACCCGGAGTTCCTGCGGGAGGGTTTCGCCGTCCAGGACACCCTGCACCCCGACCGGATCGTGGTCGGCGTGCGCGGGGAGCGGGCCGAGAAGGTGCTGCGCGAGGTGTACGCGACGCCGGTGGGCGAGGGCACGCCGTTCGTGGTGACCGACTTCCCGACGGCCGAGCTGGTGAAGACGTCCGCGAACTCCTTCCTGGCGACCAAGATCTCCTTCATCAACGCGATGGCCGAGGTGTGCGAGGCCGCGGGCGGCGACGTGGCCAAGCTGGCCGAGGCGATCGGGCACGACGACCGGATCGGGAAGAAGTTCCTGCGCGCCGGGATCGGCTTCGGCGGCGGCTGCCTGCCCAAGGACATCCGCGCGTTCATGGCGCGCGCCGGCGAGCTGGGCGCCGACCAGGCGCTGACGTTCCTGCGGGAGATCGACTCGATCAACATGCGGCGCCGGGGCCAGATGGTCGAGATGGCCCGGGAGGCGCTGGGGAGCGGGTCGTTCCTCGGGAAGCGGGTCGCGGTGCTCGGCGCCGCCTTCAAGCCGGACTCGGACGACGTCCGTGACTCGCCGGCGCTGAACGTCGCCGGCCAGATCCATCTGCAGGGCGGTCAGGTGACGGTGTACGACCCGAAGGGCATGGACAACGCCCGGCGGCTGTTCCCGACGCTCGGCTACGCGAAGACCGCGCTGGAGGCCGTACGGGGGGCGCATGTGGTGCTGCACCTCACCGAGTGGCGGGAGTTCCGGGAGCTGGACCCGGCGGCGCTGGGTGCGGTGGCCTCGGCGAAGGTGATCCTCGACGGGCGCAACGCGCTGGAGCCGGAGGCCTGGCGGCGGGCCGGGTGGACGTACCGCGCGATGGGGCGTCCGACCGCTTAGGGCCCGTACCGCGGAGGTCCGGGCGACACCGGTTCGGCCGAGGCTCAGTCGGCCGAACCGGTGTCTCGTCGCATTCTGCACCACGCGGCACAGGTGCGGCCGTCGAACGTCCGGTGCCTTACCTGTCCTTGGCCCGGTACCGGCGCATCTTCGCGCGCGCCCCGCACACCTCCATCGAGCACCAGCGGCCGCGGCCCGCCGGGCTGCGGTCGTAGTACGCCCAGTGGCAGGTGGCGGCCTCGCACGCCTTGAGGCGGGTCCAGGCGCCCTCGACCAGGGCCGCGGCGATCGCGGCGGCGACGCGGGAGACCAGCGGGCCCTCGTCGGCGGCGGCGAGGGCGGCCGAGCCGTCGGCCGGGTCCACCGCGACCCGCAACGGCGCGTCGGCGAGCAGGTCGCCCAGCGGGATGACCGCCCGGTGGGGCGGGTGGCCGGCGTGGGCGAGGAGCGTGGCGCGCAGCGACTCGCGGAGCACGCGCGCCGCCGGGACCGTGTCCTCGGTGACGCCGAGGCGCGCCCTGCCGTCCGGCGTGTCGAGCGCGTCGGCGCCGGACTCCAGGTCGAGCGTGTTCACCAGCGCCTCGACCAGCGCCAGGCCGCCCGGCGCCGGCGATCTCTCACTCATCCGTGCTGGCCACCCTTTCCCATTCCCTTGCGAGGTTACCTCCACTGCGGGAGTATGCGGTAACGGTGACCGGTTGCCTGGCTCTACGGGTAACGGGTGACCGGCAACGACAAGCGACTCGGATTCCTAGGAGGAAGTCATGGCTCTCGCCAAGCTCGGTGCCGTCGTCCTGGACTGCCCCGACCCCTCCGCGCTCGCCGGCTTCTACGCCGGCGTGCTGGGCGGCAGCGTCGAGGGGGACGGGGAGTGGGTGGACCTGACGGTGCCCGGCGGCCAGGTGCTGGCCTTCCAGCGGGCGCCCGGTTTCGTGCCGCCCCAGTGGCCCGCGCCCGACGACTCCCAGCAGTTCCACCTGGACCTGACGGTGGACGACCTGGACGCGGCCGAGAAGAGCGTGCTGGAGTCGGGTGCCAGGCCGCTGGACACGGCGGACCGGGACCGTACGTTCCGGGTGTACGCCGACCCGGCGGGGCACCCGTTCTGTCTCTGTGCCTGCTGACCCGGGAGGAACCGTGGCGATCGTCGCCCGTCTGCGCAACGTAGTTCTCGACTGTCCCGACCCGCTCGCGCTGGCCCGCTTCTACGCCGCCGTGGCCGGGGGCACCCCGGTGGCGGAGGACGACGAGTGGGTCGTCCTCCAGGTGCCGGACGGGCCGCGGCTCGGCTTCCAGCGGGTGGCGGGTCACACGCCGCCCGAGTGGCCGCGGGCGGACCGCAACGGCCAGCAGCTCCATCTCGACTTCGACGCGGGGCCGTCCTGGGCGGACGTCGACGCGGCCCACGAGAAGGTGCTGGCGCTCGGGGCCCGGCCGCTGGACCTGGAGGACCGGGAGAAGAAGGACTTCCAGGTGTACGCCGACCCGGCGGGACATCCCTTCTGCCTGTGCCGGATCCCCTGACCACCTCGTGGGACCGCCCGTGGGGCCGGCCGGCCGGGGTCATGCCTCTCATGCCTCCGGATCGGCCGGTCTGCCCGGGATCGGCTCGCGGCGGCGCTGGGAGGCGCGGGCGGTGAAATCGGCGCTGCGCAGCACCCGCTGAACGTTTCCCCAGGTCAGAAGGGACAGCTCGGTCTCGGACCAGCTTCGCCTGAGGAGTTCGGCGATCAGGTGCGGGTAGCGGGAGACGTCGGCGAGGTCGCGGGGGTGGGCGGCGCCGGTGTCGTAGCTGCCGGACAGCGCGACGCACTCGGGGCCGGCCACGATGCGGACGTGGTCGAGATGGTCGGCGACGTCCTGCACGCCCGGCCCGGACTGCTCGGCGGTCAGCGGCACCATGCACAGGCCCCGCTGCTCGCCGAGCTGCGCGAGCAGCGCGTCGGAGAGGTTGGCCGGGTGCGGCCGTACGGCGGCCGCGGCGGAGCGGGTGCACAGGACCGGCGTCTTGGACAGGGCGAGCACCCGGGCGAGGACGGCCTCGGGGGCGCCGGACAGGTCGGCGAGCACGCCGAGCCGGTTCAGCTCGCGGACCACTTCCTCGCCGAACCGGGTCAGCCCCTCCCGGTCCGCCCAGCCGGCGCCGGCCAGCGAGAGGACGCGGAGGCCGAGGGAGTTCAGGACCCGCAGGATGCCGAGCGAGTCGTGGATGGCGGCGGCGGGGGCCGGGCCGAGCACCACGGCGACCCGGCCGCAGTGGCGGGCGTCGATGATCTGCCCGGCGGTGCGCACCAGCCGGAGGCCCTCGGGATGCGTCTCGACCACCCGGCGCACCAGGTCCAGCTGCTCCAGGGTGGCCCCCACGGCCCGGTCGCCGTGCTCCGGGTCCGGCAGGTCGAGCGACCAGAACAGCGCGCCCACGTGCCCCTCGCGCAGCCGCGGCACGTCCGTGTCCACGGCCGCCTCGCCCAGCTCCAGGTCGTACCAGGGCAGCGGTCCCAGCGCCCGCGGCAGCCCGCTGTAGCCGTCCGCGACCGGGTACGCGTCCAGCAGGACGTGGGCCTGTGCCAGGAACTCGGTGTCGGACACCACGGGGAACGGGTCGTACGGGAGGCTGTCGTCCTCGCCGACCTCGGTCGTGGTGGGAACGTCGTGGAGGTCGGCCATTGCGGGCTCCGTACGTCGTCGTGAGCTACGTCGTGATGGGGCTGTAGCCCACCGTCGCACGGCCGACCGGGAGGGTTCCTGGTGGACGGGGCGTTCGGGGGTACGACCGGGGGCGGGGCGGCCGGTGTGCCGGTCCGCCCCGCCCCCGGGTACCGTCAGCCGTCCAGGTCGGCGATCGTCGCGTTCGACGGCCCCCGGGTGTTCTGGAGGTCCCGGGCCACGTCCTCCGCGGCGCCCAGGACGCGGACCGCGTTCTGCCAGGTGAGCTTGGCCAGGTCGGCGCGTGACCAGCCGCGGTCGAGGAGCTCGGCGATGAGGTTGGGGTAGCCGGAGACGTCGTTCAGGCCGTCCGGGGTGAAGGCGGTGCCGTCGTAGTCGCCGCCGATGCCGATGTGGTCGACGCCGGCGGTCTCGCGCATGTGGTCGAGGTGGTCGGCGACCGTGGCGGTCGTCGCGACCGGCCGGGGGTGGCTCTCCTCGAAGGCGCGGTGGATCTTCATCGCGTCCTCGCCGGTGTCCAGGTGGTGGAAACCGTGCGCGCGCATGTTGTCGTCGGCCGCCGCCGTCCAGTCGACCGCCGCCTGCAGCACGAACTTGGGCACGAACGTCACCATGGCCACGCCGCCGTTGGCGGGGAGGCGTTCGAGGACGTCGTCCGGGATGTTGCGCGGGTGGTCGCAGACGGCACGGGCGGAGGAGTGCGAGAAGATCACCGGCGCGGCCGTGGTGTCCAGGGCCGCGCGCATGGTCGCCGGGGCCACGTGGGAGAGGTCCACCAGCATGCCCAGGCGGTTCATCTCCCGGACCACCTCGCGGCCGAAGGCGGACAGGCCGCCCACCTTCGGCTCGTCCGTCGCCGAGTCCGCCCAGTCGTTGTTGTCGTTGTGGGTGAGCGTCATGTAGCGCACGCCCAGCTCGTACAGGGCGCGCAGGGTGCCCAGCGAGTTGTCGATGGAGTGGCCGCCCTCCGCGCCCATGAGGGACGCGATCCTGCCCTCGGCGCGTGCCGCCTCCATGTCGGCGGCGGTCAGCGCGGCCCGCAGGTCGCCCGGGTAACGGGCGATCAGCTGCCGTACGCAGTCGATCTGTTCGAGGGTGGCGGGGACCGCGCCCGGCAGGTCCGAGCGGACGTACACCGACCAGAACTGGGCCCCCACCCCGCCCTCGCGCAGGCGCGGGATGTCGGTGTGCAGGTGCGCGTTCTGGTGCGCGGCGATGTCACGGGCGCCGAGGTCGTAGCGGACCTGCTCGCGCAGCGCGTACGGCAGGTCGTTGTGCCCGTCGACCACCGGGAACTCGCGCAGCAGGGACCGGGCTTCGTCGGATGAGGTCATTGCGTATTGCTTCCCGGTGTCCTACTTGCCGAAGCCGAAGCTGTTCGAACCGCTGTCGACCTTGGACCGCAGGCGCTTGCCCTTCTCGGTCGCCTGGTCGTTGAGGTCCTGCTGGAAGTCCCGCATCCGCTGCAGCAGCTCCTCGTCGTGCGTGGCGAGGATGCGGGCGGCCAGCAGGCCCGCGTTGCGGGCGCCGGCGACCGAGACCGTGGCGACCGGGACGCCGGCCGGCATCTGCACGATCGACAGCAGGCTGTCCATGCCGTCCAGGTACTTCAGCGGGACCGGTACGCCGATGACCGGCAGCGGGGTGACGGAGGCGAGCATGCCCGGGAGGTGGGCCGCTCCCCCGGCACCGGCGATGATCACCTTCAGCCCGCGCTCCGCCGCCCGCTCGCCGTACGTCACCATCTCGCGCGGCATGCGGTGGGCCGAGACGACGTCGACCTCGTACCCGATCTCGAACTCGTCGAGGGCCTTGGCGGCGGCTTCCATGACGGGCCAGTCGGAGTCCGAACCCATGACGATGCCAACAACGGGGCTCATTCGGTGATCGTGCCTCTCAGGTAGCCGGCAGCGTGACGTGCGCGTTCGAGAACGTCGTCCAGGTCGTCGCCGTAGGTGTTGACATGACCGACCTTGCGGCCGGGCTTCACGTCCTTGCCGTACATGTGGATCTTCAGTCTGGGGTCGCGGGCCATGCAGTGCAGGTACGCGGAGTACATGTCGGGGTAGTCGCCGCCGAGGACGTTGACCATGACCGTCCACTTCGCGCGCGGGCGCGGGTCGCCGAGGGGGAGGTCCAGGACCGCGCGGACGTGGTTGGCGAACTGGCTGGTGATCGCGCCGTCCTGGGACCAGTGGCCGGAGTTGTGCGGGCGCATCGCCAGTTCGTTGACGAGGATGCGGCCGTCGCGGGTCTGGAACAGCTCGACGGCGAGGTGGCCGACGACGCCCAGTTCCTTGGCGATCCGCAGCGCCATCTCCTCGGCCCGCAGGGCGAGGTCCTCGTCCAGGTCGGGCGCGGGCGCGATCACGGTGTCGCAGACGCCGTTCACCTGCCGGGACTCGACCACCGGGTAGGCGACGGCCTGGCCGTGCGGGGAGCGCACGACGTTGGCGGCGAGTTCGCGGACGTAGTCGACCTTCTCCTCGGCGAGGACGGGCACCCCGGCCCGGAACGGGTCGGAGGCCTCCTCCGCCGTCTCGACGACCCACACGCCCTTGCCGTCGTAGCCGCCGCGGACCGTCTTGAGGACGACGGGGAAGCCGTCGCCCTCGGCCGCGAACCGGACCACGTCCTCCGGGTCGGCCACGATCCGGTGGCGCGGGCAGGGGATGCCGATCGCGTCGAGCCGCGCGCGCATCACGCCCTTGTCCTGGGCGTGCACCAGAGCCTCGGGGCCGGGGCGCACGGGGATGCCGTCCGCCTCCAGGGCCCGCAGGTGCTCGGTGGGCACGTGCTCGTGGTCGAAGGTGATCACGTCGCAGCCGCGCGCGAACGCGCGCAGCGTCTCCAGGTCGCGGTAGTCGCCGATGACGACATCGCTCACGACCTGGGCCGCGGAATCCTGGGGAGTGTCACTGAGGAGCTTGAACCTGATGCCCAACGGGATGCCCGCTTCGTGCGTCATACGCGCGAGCTGGCCCCCGCCGACCATGCCGACTACCGGGAACGTCACACCCCCAGGGTATCGGCCACGCCGGCCTGGCCGGATCCGGCGGTCGCGACCAGGGCTCTTACCGGCCGCTTCGCCGCCTCTTGACCCGCTTTTCCGGTGTTCTTTCCAAGCTGTTCCCGACCTGTGTCGCCATCCACGGGCATGGGACATACTGGATCGTTAGCATGGCTGGGTCGCCAATACCTACGGACGGGAGCCCGCACAACCATGGAACGTGGTTCCTCGGGGCTGCAACGGCTCGTACGCGAAGCCGCCAAGTTCGGCGCCGTCGGCGGCGCCGGCATTCTCGTCAATCTCGGCGTCTTCAACCTGGTCAGGCACCTCACCGAGCTTCCGGTGGTACGGGCGAGCGTGATAGCCACGGTCGTCGCCATCGTCTTCAACTACCTGGGCTTCCGCTACTGGACGTACCGGGACCGTGACAAGGGCGGCCGCACCAAGGAACTCACCCTGTTCCTGCTGTTCAGCGCGGTGGGCCTGGTGATCGAGAACGGTCTGCTGTACCTGGCGACCTACGGCTTCGGCTGGGACAGCCCGCTGCAGAGCAACGTCTTCAAGTTCGTCGGCATCGGGGTGGCGACCCTGTTCCGCTTCTGGTCGTACCGCACCTGGGTGTTCAAGGCGCTGCCGGCCCGGGAGACGGTCGCCGACGCCGAGGCGATCCTGGAGCGGGCCGCCGACTCCCGGGAGCCGCAGCCCCGGCAGCGGGTCTTCTGACGGCCGGGGCGCGCGGCGGACGGGACCTTCGCAGCGCGCCCTAGCGGACCGTCGGGCGGCCGTCGTCGGACGGCTTGTGGGCCGGCGGGGTGCGGGACAGGAAGAGGCCGAACACCGGCGGCTGGGCCTGGAGCAGTTCCAGTCGGCCGCCGTCGGCCTCCGCGAGGTCACGGGCGACCGCCAGGCCGATCCCGGTGGAGTTGCGGCCGCTGATCGTCCGCTCGAAGATCCGGTTGCCGAGGTCGGCGGGGACTCCGGAGCCCTCGTCGGTCACCTCCACGACCGCCTGGTTGCCGGTGACCCGGGTGCGCAGGGCGACCGTGCCGCCGCCGTGCATCAGCGAGTTCTCGATCAGCGCGGCCAGCACCTGCGCGACCGCGCCGGGCGTGCCCACCGCCCGCAGATGCCGCTTGCCCGAGCTGACGATCGCCCGGCCCGAGCTGCGGTAGGCGGGCCGCCACTCGGCGAGCTGCTGCTGGATGACCTCGTCCAGGTCGAAGGAGACGGCGGAGCCGGTACGCGGGTCGCGGGAGTTCGTCAGCAGCCGCTCCACGACGTCCGTCAGCCGCTCCACCTGCGTGAGCGCCACGTTCGCCTCCTCCTTCACGATGTCCGGGTCGTCGGTGAGGGTGATCTCCTCCAGACGCATGGACAGGGCGGTGAGGGGCGTGCGCAGCTGGTGGGAGGCGTCCGCGGCCAGCCGCCGCTCGGCGGTGAGCATCCGTCCGATCCGCTCGGCGGAGGAGTCCAGCACGTCGGCGACCCGGTCCAGCTCCGGGACGCCGTAGCGCTTGTGGCGAGGGCGCGGATCACCGGAGCCGAGCCGCTCGGCGGTCTCGGCGAGGTCGGTGAGCGGGGAGGCGAGCCGGTTGGCCTGCCGGATGGCGAGCAGCACGGCGGCGATCACGGCGAGCAGCGCGACGGCCCCGATGATCAGCAGCGTACGGCCGACCTCCCGGGTGACCGTGGAGCGCGGCTCCTGGACGGTGACCCGCTCGCCCTCCTCGCCGTTCACCGTGGAGTGGATGACGTCGCCCTCGGGCCGGGTGCCCAGCTCGATCGCCGCCTTGCCCGGGATCCGGATGACGGCGTACTGGTCCTTGCCGACCTGGCTGTGCAGTATCTCGGCGGTGACGTTCTCGTCCCCGAGGATGCGGCTGTCGACGATGCTGGCGAGCCGGAGCGCCTCGGAGTCGACGCGTTCCTGCGCGCTGTTGCTGATGGTCCGCGACTCGACGATCACGAGGGACACGCCGAACACCGCGATGACGACCAGGACGACGGCGAGGGTGGACTGGATCAGACGACGACGCACTGGACTCTCCGGGAAACGGCCACGTCAGCGCCCTGGAAAGGGCGCGACCTAGCTCTTCTCGAAACGGAACCCGACACCACGCACCGTAGCGATGTACCGCGGGTTCGCCGCGTCGTCGCCGAGCTTCTTGCGCAGCCACGAGATGTGCATGTCGAGCGTCTTGGTCGACGACCACCACGTGGTGTCCCAGACCTCGCGCATCAGCTGGTCACGGGTGACGACCCGGCCGGCGTCCCGCACCAGCACCCGCAGCAGGTCGAACTCCTTCGCGGTGAGCTGGAGTTCCTCGTCGCCCATCCAGGCCCGGTGCGACTCGACGTCGATCCGCACACCGTGCGTGGCCGGCGGCTGCGCGGGCTCGGCGGCACCGCGGCGGAGCAGCGCCCGGACCCGGGCGAGCAGTTCGGCGAGCCGGAAGGGCTTGGTGACGTAGTCGTCGGCGCCCGCGTCCAGACCGACGACGGTGTCCACCTCGTCGGCGCGCGCGGTCAGGATGAGGATCGGTACGGCGTGGCCCTCGGCCCGCAGCCGGCGCGCGACCTCCAGGCCGTCCATTCCGGGCAGGCCCAGGTCGAGCACGACCAGGTCGATGCCGCCCTGCATTCCGGCGTCGAGTGCGGTGGGGCCGTCCTCGCGCACCTCGACCTCGTAACCTTCCCGTCGCAGTGCGCGGGCCAGCGGCTCCGAAATGGACGCGTCGTCCTCGGCGAGCAGTACACGGGTCATGAGGTGATGGTAGTCCGACTACGCGCTGTGCCGGGGTGTGATCGGCACCAGGGATTCTTACCTTGGGGCACAGTGGTACGAACCTGTGGGCGAGAGGTGAGACGGTAGGAGGGGCCTTCGAATGCGGGCGCGCGGTTCCCCCGACACCTGTGATCCGTGTCTCAAGTCCTTCCATATACGGCAGTGTCCTGACGTACAGTGACGTGAACGCCTCTAGTACACCCGGGGACCTTTGGTGGGCTTCTTGACACTGAAGGTCTCTTTTGTGTGCGGGTCGGCCCTGGCCGGCCTCGAAAGGAATGACCTCTGGCCGGGCTCCGGACGCGACGCAGCGTCACGGAGTGTGGATCCCGGTGGTCGCCGTCCACCGCTCCGTGACCCGGGGCGGACTCTCCCCGGGCGTGGGGTGGACGGTCCGACCCGCCGGTGCCGGCCGCACCCCCCACCGGGCGCGCACAGCCCCACCGCGCGTCCCGACCAGCAAGGAACGACCATGGCGTCCAGCCTGACGAAGGACTCGGTCCGACCGGGCACCCCCGGTTCCGAGAAGACCTTCTTCGGCCACCCCCGCGGACTGGCCACTCTCTTCATGACCGAGATGTGGGAGCGTTTCTCCTACTACGGCATGAAGGCCCTGCTCCCGCTGTACCTGGTCGCTCCCGGCGGCCTGCACATGAGCGCGGCCACGGCGACGGCGATCTACTCGGTGTACCTGTCGCTCGTGTACCTGCTCGCCCTGCCGGGCGGCTGGTTCGCCGACCGTGTGCTCGGTCCCCGCAAGACGGTCGCCGTCGCGGGCACGATCATCATGCTCGGCCACCTGACGCTGGCGCTGCCCAGCGCCGGTACGTTCTTCGCCGGTCTCGGCCTGGTCGCCATAGGCTCAGGCCTGCTGAAGGCCAACATCTCCACGATGGTCGGTCACCTGTACGGCGGCCCGGACGACCCGCGCCGTGACGGTGGCTTCACGCTCTTCTACATCGGCATCAACCTGGGTGCCTTCGCCGCGCCGCTGATCATCGGCACCGTCGGCGAGAACTACAACTGGCACCTCGGCTTCGCGCTGGCCGCGCTCGGCATGGCGCTGGGCCTGATCCAGTTCCTGCTCGGCACGCGTCACCTCAGCTCGCGTTCGGACATCGTCCCGACGCCGCTGTCCGCCGCGGAGAAGAAGGCGACGCTGACGAAGGCCGGCATCTGGGCCGCCGTCGCCGCGGTCTTCTACATCGTGGTCGGCGTCTCCGGCGTCTACACGCTGAACTGGCTGCTGGTGCCGATCACGATCGCCGGTCTGCTGATCCCGGTCGTCGTCATCGCCCGCATCAAGCGCGACAAGGACCTGGACCGCGCCGAGCAGTCCAAGATGAGCGCCTACATCTGGTTCTTCGTGGCCGCCGCCGTCTTCTGGATGATCTACGACCAGGGCGGTTCGACCGTCTCCCTGTTCGCCGACGCGTCCGCGAAGAACACGATCTTCGGCTGGAACTTCCCGGTCTCCTGGTACCAGTCCGTCAACCCGGTCATGATCATGGCGTTCGCGCCGGTCTTCGCCTGGGCCTGGCTGGCGATGGCGCGGCGCGGCAAGGAGCCGAGCACGGCCGTGAAGTTCGCCGGCGGCCTGGTGCTGATCGGTGCCTCGTTCTTCCTGTTCCTCGCGCCGCTGTCGATCGCCGACGGCGGTCACAAGGCCGCGGCGATGTGGCTGGTCGGGATCTACTTCGTGCAGACCGTGGGCGAGCTGATGCTCTCTCCGGTGGGTCTGTCCGTGACGACGAAGATGGCGCCGGCGAAGTACGCCTCCCAGATGATGGGTGTGTGGTTCCTCGCGGTCACCGCGGGCGACGCGACGACCGGTCTGCTGTCCATCGCGGGGGTCGACCTGAACAAGACGGGGATCGTCGCGTTCCAGGCGGCGCTGGCGGTGCTCGCCGGTGCGGCGGTGTTCATGTACCGCAAGAAGGTCCGCGAGCTCATGGGCGACGTCCACTGACAGTCTTCTGACGGAGGGCCACCGCATTCCTCGGAATGGGGTGGCCCTCGTCGTGTCCCGCCCGACGGCAGGTGGGGGTCGCTCGCGCGGTTCCTCCCCCGTGCCTTCGGCCGGGGGCAGCCCCAGCGCCCCTAGGGCATCACCTCGTCCTCTTCCGCGGCATGAAGGTGAAGACGGCGCCGCCCAGGAGGATCGCCGTGCCCGCCACCAGGCCCAGTGCCTTCACCGCGCCGTTGCTGGTGTCGCCGGTCTCCGCGAGGCCGCCGCTGCCGCTCGAACCGCCCGCCGAGCCGCCGGACGTCGACGAACCCCCCGACGCCCCGCCCGCCTGCTCGGTGGTGTCCAGGGTCAGGGAGACCTCGGACCTGGTCGGCGTGCAGGTGGTCGTCGTACCGAGGGCGTCGACCGTCAGGACGCCCGGCGAGAGCGTCGACGTGCCGCTCGCGCCCGGTTTGTACGTGCCCGTCAGGTCCGGGATCTCGATCGGGTCGCCTGACTTGATCGCGGCCGAGTTGGCCGGGCCCGCCACGTGGACCGTGCCCTTGTCGGCGCCGCCCAGGACCACCTCCATCGACGGCTTCACCGAGTCCGCCGGGATGTCCGCGGGGCTGTCCATCACCGATCCGTCGAACTTCACGGTGAGGTCGAAGCTGCCGCCGTTCTTCTTCGCGTCGATCCGCACCGGCGAGGTCGCGTTCTTGTCGCCGATGGGCGTCTTGCAGGCGTAGGGGACCTGGACCTCCTTGCCGGTGAAGTCGGTCTGGCCGGTGCCGTCGGAGGACGAGGCGGACGGCGACGGGGACGCGGACGGCGGCGGCGAGTCGGAGGGGCTCGCCGGGGCCGACGGGGAGGCCGAGCCGGTGCCGGTCGGGGTCGGCGACCCGCTGGAACCGGCGCCGGTCACCTCGATCGTCGCCGCCTTCGGCACGGTCGCCGACGGCGTGCACACGGTGTCCGTGCCGAACGCGTTGACCTTGTAGCCGTCCGGGGTGAGCGTCACCTCGCCGGGCGAGGTGAGTTTCAGCGTGCCGGTCATGTCGGACAGCACCATGTCGCCGCCCTTGGGGATCGCCGGGTTCTCGCGCGGACCCTGCAGGGCGATGTCGGCGGTCTGCGCGCCGGCCGCCTTGAGCGTGCCGGACGGCTGGACCGAGTTCGCGGGCAGGTCGATGATGTCCGGGTTCTTGGACGCGGCCTGCACGAACTTCCAGGTGATGTCCACCGTGTCGCCGACCTTCGCGGTGGCGGGCGCGGTGATCTCCACCTTCGTGGTGCCGTCGACGGGGTCGGCGACCCCGGCGGGCGGCACGCAGTGGGTCGCGAACGACACCTCGGCGGCCTGCGCCGTCCCGGCGGCCGCGCCCAGCAGCAGGCCCGCCCCGCCCAGGACCAGCGCGGCCGCGGCCGCACCCGCTCCGGCCGGTGTCACTCTCCTTCGCATGCTCACGTGGTTCCCTTCCTGGTGGGAGTCGTGGGACTCGTGGAACTGCCGTCGTGCGGTGCGGAGAGCCGGCCGGCCGCCGTGCCCGGGTCGCTGTCCGGGGTGAACCACGGCAGGGTCGAGGTCGTGTCGGGCGCGGGCTGCGGCGTGCGCAGCCGCGGCAGGCGCAGGGCCGGGCGGGGTACGCCACGGTGCCGGATGCCGCCGGCGCGGGGCGGCCGTACCCGGTCCACCACCGCAATGCCGATGCGGAAGACGGCGGCCGGCACGACCACGCAGAGCAGGATCCAGAACAGGGTCACGCCCCAGGGACGGCCGACGCCCCAGGGCTGCTCGGCCAGGACCTTGCCGTCGTACCGGAGGGAGACGGTGTAGTCGCCGTGCGCGCCGGCCGAGAGTTCGACGGGCAGCTCGACCCGCGCCTTCTTGCCGGGGGCGAGGGTGCCCCGCCACTGCTGTTCGTCCCACTGCGGGGCGAACACGCCGTGCGCGGTGCCGACTTGGAAGACGGGATCCCTGAGGGTGCCGGAGCCCGCGTTGCCGATGGTGAAGACGAGGGTGCGGGAGGGCGGTGCGCCGAACCAGGTCAGCAGGCCCGAGGAGCCGTCGAGGCGGGTGTCGGTGAGCATGGCGAGGCGTCCGCCGGCGGGTTCGGCGGGCAGTGCCTTCACCGGGTGCCCGGCGACCTGGAAGACGGCGTCCGCGTCGGCCTTCTGGCCGGTCACGGTGGCCACGTGCACCACGCAGGGGCAGGGCACCGGCGGTTCGCTGACGGGCAGTCGCCTGTCGAAGCCGCCGTGCGCGTCGGTGGTGACGGCCCGTCCGTCGGCGTTGGCGCAGGAGTTGGTGCCGCCGATCACGCCCCGGGCCGGGGTGGCCTGGCCGCAGATCAGGATCATCAGCAGGGTGTGCGGCCGCCAGCCGGTCCCGCTGACGGTGATCGAGCCGCCGGTGCCGGCCTGCGGTTCGGAAACCTTGACGGCCGGTCCGGCGGCGGCCGCGGCCAGGGGCACGAGGAGCAGCGCGAGCACCGCCGCCAGCGCCGTCGATATCGCGATCGCACGCGCTCTCACCGGGCCGCTCCCGTCAACTCGGCTTCCTCGGAAAGGGGTTCGCTCACGCACCCGCGACGGCGGGCCCGCAGGCGTACGGCCGTCACGGCGACGGCGACGGCCGACGCACCCGCGGCGCCCGCGACCGCGCCCCGGGGCACGAACCGCGCCCGGGTGCCGGCCGTGTCGTGCGCGCCGCCCGCCGCCGTCGCCGTCAGCCGGACGTCGACCGCGTCCAGGGCGGGGTGGTCCGGCCAGGGCTCGCTGAGTTCGGTGCGGCTGCCCGGGGCGAGGCGGACCGGGAGGGTGCGCGGAGCCCGGTCGAGGAGGTCGCGGCCGAGGACGCCCTCCGCGTGCACCGCAAGCTGCGGCACGAGCACGGTCGTCCCCCGGTTGACCAGTTCGTAGCCGATGCGGTCGCCGTGGACGCTCACGTGCTCGACGGTCAGCGCGGTCAGGGCGGGGCCGCCGACGCGCAGCCGGACCCGGACGGTGGCGGTGCGGCCGTCGGCGTCCTCGGCGACGAGCGTGCCGGGGCGGTCGCCCGGGGCGGCACCGGCCGGGACGGTCACCGTGAAGGGGACGTCGGCCCGGGTGCGGGCGGGCACCCGGACGTCCGGGGCGGCGAAGACGACGGGGACGCCGGTGCCGGACAGCCGTACCGTGACCGGGTGCCCGGCGCGGTTGGTCACCGACAGGGTGTCCTGGAGGACGGATCCGGGGGCGCCCTCGGCGTAGAAGGACGGGCGGCCGCCGCCGGACGGCGCGACCGACCAGCTCCCGGCCGCCGCCGCGGGCGCGGCGGCGGCGAGCAGGGCCGGCACGGCGAGGCCGAGCACACGGAGGGCGGACTGGGCGGACGGCATGGGCGGCTCCAGCGGTCGGACCCTGCGGGTCAGCGGCGTACGGGCTGGTTCCGCCGGGTCAGCCACAGGGCGCCGGCCGCGCCCGCGAGCAGCACGGTGCCGCCGAGGGTGCCGAGCGCGACGAACGAGTCCTCGGGGCCGGTCTTCGGGAGGGTGCCCGCCGAGTCGGCGCCGGAGCCGGAGCCGGTGGTGCCGCCGCCGGCGGCGGTCACGTCCAGGTTCAGCGACGGGCCCGGGTTGTTGCCCGGGGTGCAGGTCGTCGTCGTGCCGAGCGCCTTGATGGTGAGGACGCCCGCCGTGAACGTCACCTTGCCGGTCTTCTTCGGCGTGTAGGTGCCGCTCAGGTCGTTGATCTTGATGGGGGTGTTGGCGGGGATCGCGGCCTGGTTGGGCGAGCCGGTCACGTTCAGGGTCCCGCTGTCGGCGCCGCCGAGCTTGATGGTGGCGCTCGGGCTCATCGCGCCCTTGCCCAGCTCGACGGGGCTGGAGGAGACCCCCTTCTGCCAGGACATCGTGATCTTGTAGCCGCTGCCGCTCCTGACGCCCTTGATGTCGATCGGGGAGACGGCGCTCTTGTTGCCGATCGGCGTCTTGCAGGCGTAGTCGACGTCGACGACGGTGGCGTGCGCCGCCGGGGCGGCGAGCAGCACCGCCGAGCCGGCCAGGGCCGCGGCGGACGCGAGCACGGCGGTGCGTTTCGGGTACGACGACACGGTCGGTCCACCCCATTCGCTACTGACGAGGTATCAGATTCGGCCGTCAAGGTACGCCGGGGCCCATGAGGAGGGAAGAGAAAGGGAGTGGCGGAAGTGTGGGGATGCCGGATTCCGGTGCGTCCCCCGTGCGCGCGCCCGCCGTTACGCGGGCGCCCCCAGCTCCGCCCAGACCGTCTTGCCGGTCTCCCCGGACGCGCGGACGACCCCCCAGTCCAGGCACAGCCGCTGCACGATGAACATTCCGTGTCCACCGGGCCGTCCCGCCCGGTGCGGGGTCCGCGGCGCCGGCTGCCCGGCCCCCCGGTCGGACACCTCCACGCGGATCACCTTGTTGTCGCAGGCCAGGAACAGTTCGTCCGGGCCCTCCGCGTGCAGGCAGGCGTTGGTGACCAGCTCCGAGACCACGAGCAGGACATCCTCGGCGGCGGCCCTGCGGTCGGCGGACTCGGCCGGCAGCCAGCCCCACGCGTACAGCGCCTGGCGGGTGAAGTCGCGGGCCATGGGTACCACCCCGCTCTCACCGGCAAGGCGCAGCCTGCGGACCTGACGACCCCCCGACGAGGCGGGCGGCACGTCGGACGCCGCCGCCTCGGACATCCCGGAAACGCCGCTGGTCTCCGGGCCGCGGTCGCCCGGCGGGTAAGGCCGGGTGGTGCTCATCAGCGCTTCACCTCACCGTTTCACCGGTTCACGATTCACAATTCCACGTTGCTGCACTTCGTACGGACCTGTCGAAGCGGCTCGCTCGACCGGGGCCGGTAGGCCGCCGACAGATCTCTCCTGCCCTGGCGACGCGCCGGGACACCCCCCGGTTCCGAACACCGGACCCGGACTCAGCTCTCGTCGCCGGTCGGGCCGGTCTCGTCGGCCAGGGCCGCTTCGACGGAGTCGTGGACGGTGAAGACCGCCTCGGCTCCGGTGATCTCGAACACCCGGGCGACCACCGGCAGCATTCCGGCGAGGTGCACCCCGCCGCCGGCGGCCTCGGCCCGCAGCCGGGCGCCGAGCAGCACGTTCAGCCCGGTGGAGTCGCAGAACTCAAGGCGTGAGCAGTCGACGACAAGGCGTGAGAACCCCTTGTCGAGGAGATCGTCGAGCGGCTCGCGCAGCAGATCGGCGGTGTGGTGATCGAGCTCACCCGCCGGAATCACGACGGCGCTGGGGCCCTCTTCCCGCACCTCCACCAGAAGCCGGCCCGACTGTGCGCTGCCGACCGTCCCGTGGTCCATTGCCGTCTCTCTCCCGAGGTCGTGACCGCTTTTGCCACCGTCTGACCGTTGTCTGACGATGCCCACCGATGTCTGCCGAACGCCGTGTCGACGCCCTCGAACATTACGCCTTCTCCACGCACTCCGACACCCGAACAACCTCTCACAAACGGACAAATGGCAATAGAACGGACTTGCGAGTGCCTCGGCGGAGCGGGTAGGCCTAGTAGGGACACGAAAACCGACACGGCCGGCTTTGGAGGCGCCGCACTCCGCAGTGCACGCACGGCTTCGGCAGCCTTATTGCCGAGAACGATGGAGGACACCATGTCACCCCGGCTCGACGCATCGCATACCCGGACGGCGACGTCGACACCCCCACCGGAACAACTGGATGCCTTCGAGGGATCCCTCGCGGACCTCGACCTCCCGGAGATCCCGCCGTTCGACGAGGTCGACGCGGTCGACGCGCGAGCCCTGTCCAAGACCCTCTTCGAGCGGCTGGAGTCGCTGGAGGAAGGCACGTACGAGTACTCGTACGTGCGCAACACGCTCGTCGAACTGAACCTCGCGCTCGTCAAGTTCGCCGCCTCCCGGTTCCGCTCCCGCAGCGAGCCGATGGAGGACATCATCCAGGTCGGCACGATCGGCCTGATCAAGGCGATCGACCGCTTCGAACTCTCGCGCGGTGTCGAGTTCCCCACCTTCGCGATGCCTACCATCATCGGCGAGATCAAGCGGTTCTTCCGCGACACGTCGTGGTCGGTACGGGTCCCGCGCCGCCTCCAGGAACTCCGGCTCGACCTCGCCAAGGCGGGCGACGAACTGGCCCAGAAGCTGGACCGCTCCCCCACCGTCGCGGAACTCGCCGAGCGCCTCGGCCTCTCCAACGAAGAGGTCGTCGAGGGCATGGCGGCCTCCAACGCCTACACGGCCTCCTCCCTGGACGCGCAGCCCGACGAGGACGACTCCGAGGGCGCCCTCGCGGACCGCATCGGCTACGAGGACCACGGCCTCGAAGGCATCGAGTACATCGAGTCCCTGAAGCCGCTGATCGCCCAGCTCCCGTCCAGGGACCGGAAGATCCTCTCGCTGCGCTTCGTCGGCGGCCTGACCCAGTCGGAGATCGGCGAGGAACTGGGCATCTCGCAGATGCACGTCTCCCGGCTGCTGTCCCGCACCCTGGTGCGGCTGCGGAAGGCCCTGACGCTCGACGAGTGACACCGGCGGCACCCGGGGCCGACGGCTGCGGGCGCACGGGGACCGGCCGCCCCGCGCGCCCGCAGTCGTGTGCCGGGCCGCTCCCGGTGCCCCGCGGAACGCCTTGCGGCCGCCTCTTTTCGCCAAAGGCCCCCCTCGCGCCCCACCCACACCCCAAACTGGCCGGTACGTCAGCGGGGACGAGCCCGCGGCGGGCCGCGCGAAGGGGTGCAGCATGGTCCAGGACAGCCCGCCCCCGGACGCCCGCCTGACCGAACTCCTGCGCGCACCCGCGGCCACCGCCTATCCGGCCCTGCAGGAACTGCGCGCCCGCCACCACGCTCCGGTCCTCGGCCACGCCCGGCTCTGCACGGCCGGCGACGCGGCCGCCCGGCGGCTCGCCGCGCAGACCTTCACCGCCGCCGCCCGGGACATCGCGCGCGGCGCCGAGCCGGTCGTCCCGCTCCGCCACCACCTGCTCCTGCTGACCGCGCGCCTGGCCGCCGAGTGGGCGCGGGACGAACGCTCCGCCGCCCTGGACCCGGCCCTCCTCCTGGTCCTGAACGCGACGGGCAGCCCCGAGCCGCCCACCCCGCCGCTGCTCGCGCCGTTCCGGTCGCTGCCCGCCCGCACCCAGGGCCTGATCTGGTACGGCGTGCTGGACCGGGAGCCGCCTGCCAGGACCGCCGTCCACCTCGGCCTGACCCCCGAGGACGTCCGGTACGGCATCCCGCCCGCGCTCCAGTCGCTGGCGCAGGCCTGCCTGCGCGGCCGCCTCGCCGCTTCCGACGACCCGCGCTGCGCGGACTTCCGCCGCCTGATCGAGGAGGCGGTGCGTCCGGAGAACCCGCGGCACAGCGCCGACCTGCACGCGCACATGGCCCACTGCCCGTACTGCACGGCCGCGTTCGAGGACCTGACCGCGCTCAGGGACGGTCCGCGCACGGCCCTGGCGGAGGGCCTGCTGCCCTGGGGCGGCGCGGCCTACGCACGCCAGGACACCCCCGTGCCCGCGCCCGCCGCCGACGCCGCCCCGGACCACGGGCGCCGGTCCCCGTCCCGCCGTGTCCTGCTGACCTCGACGGCGCTGGGCGTGGCGCTCGTACCGCTGCTGCTGGTGCTCCTGAACCGGCCGGCCCCGTCGCCCGCCGGCGGACCGGCGGCCGCGACCGCCGCACCACCGGTCACCCCGCGGGTGACCGTGACGGCGACCCTCTCCCCTTCGCCCTCCCCCACGAAGCCCTCGCACCGCCCGGCCACGACCCCGACGCACTCGGTGCCGCCCACCGCGGCCACGACCCCGACCCGCTCCGCCGCGCCGCCCCCGTCGCCCGCCCCGAGCCCGCCGGGCGCCGGCTGGGCCCAGGTCGTGAACGCCGCCACCGGACGCTGCCTGGACGTCCGGGACGGCGACTTCGACGACGGCACCGACGTGGTCACGGCCGCCTGCTCCGGGTCCGGCACGCAGCGCTGGCGGGTCGACGCCGGCCGGGGCGTGCTGCAGTCCGCCGCGGATCCCGGCTTCTGCCTGGACAGCCGGGGTTCGGTCGACAAGGGGGTGGGCATCTGGTCGTGCTCGTCCGTGGACGGCGAGCACGGCGCCAACCTGCGCTTCACGGTCCTCTCCGACGGCGAGATCCGCCCGGAGATCGCCATCGAGACGGCCCTCGCCCCGGACGGCGACCGGCTCTCCCTGGACCCCGTGGACAACGGCACCGCCCAGCGCTGGCGGGCCGGGGCGCGCTGACTCAGCCGACGACGCGGACGCCCCGGCGCCACACCCCGGCGACCAGCGGGACACCCGGCCGGTAGGCGAGATGGACGTGGCTCGGGGCGTCCAGCAGGGTCAGGTCCGCGCGGGCGCCCGGGGTGAGCCGGCCGATGTCGTCCCGCCGCAGGGCCCGCGCGCCGCCCGCCGTCGCCGACCACACCGCCTCGTCCGGGGTCATGCGCATGTCCCGGACGGCCAGCGCGATGCAGAACGGGACGGAGGAGGTGAAGGAGGAGCCCGGGTTGCAGTCCGTGGACAGGGCGACGGTCACGCCCGCGTCCAGGAGGCGGCGGGCGTCCGGCCACTGGGCCCGGGTGGAGAACTCGGCGCCGGGCAGGAGGGTGGCGACGGTCCTGCCGTTCGCCAGCGCGTCCACGTCGGCGTCGGTGAGGTGGGTGCAGTGGTCGGCGCTGGCCGCGTCGAGTTCGACGGCCAGCTGGACGCCGGGGCCGTAGGAGAGCTGGTTGGCGTGGATGCGCGGGGTCAGGCCCTTGGCCCGGCCCGCCGTGAGGATCGCGCGGGCCTGGTCGCCGTCGAAGGCGCCCTTCTCGCAGAAGACGTCGATCCAACGGGCGTACGGGGCGCAGGCGTCGAGCATCTCGCCGGTGACCAGGGCGACGTAGGCGGCCGGGTCGTCGGCGTGGTCCGGGGAGACGATGTGGGCGCCCAGGTAGGTCACCTCGTCGGTGTGGGCGGCGGCGATCCGCAGGGCGCGAGCCTCGTCCTCGACGGTCAGGCCGTAGCCCGACTTCGTCTCGAAGGTGGTGGTGCCCTGGCGGAGGGCCTCGGCGAGGTAGTGGGTGAGGTTGCGCTCCAGCTCCTCGTCGGTCGCCGCCCGGGTCGCGGCGACCGTCGTCCGGATGCCGCCGGCGGAGTACGAGCGGCCGGACATCCGGGCGTTGAACTCCTGGGTGCGGTCGCCCGCGAAGACGAGGTGGGAGTGGGAGTCCACGAAGCCCGGCAGCACCGCCCGGCCGCCCGCGTCGACCCGGTTGTCAGTGGCGGGTGCTTTGCTGGATTCACCGATCCACGCGACCCGGTCGCCGTCGATGACGACGGCCGCGTCCCGGATCAGGCCGAGAGGGGAGTTGTCACCGAGGGAGGGGTCGTTGGTGACCAGCGTGGCGATGTCGGTGATGGCGGTGCTGCTGCTCATGGTGTCCTCGTGGGTGGTCGTCAGGCGCGGAGCGCTTCGATCGCGTCGGCGAGTGCCCCCGGCACGTCCGGTACGAGCGCGTGGGCGCCGTCCCGTACGACGTGCCGGCCCGCGACGACCGTGTGGCGCACGTCCGCGGCGGTCGCCGCGAATACGGCCGTCTCGGCGCCGAGTCGCGGCAGCGGTCCCGCCGTTCTGACCGAGTCCAGCGCGATCGTCGTCAGGTCGGCGAACATGCCGGGCGCGAGGGCGCCGGCGTCCGCCCAGCCGAGGGCCGCGTGACCGTCGGCGGAGGCGGCGCGCAGCAGGGCGGCGGCCGTCCAGTGGCCGCGGGTGCGGGTGCGCAGCCGCTCGTTCAGCTCCATGGCGCGCGCCTCTTCGAGCAGGTCGATGACGGCGTGGCTGTCGGAGCCGAGGGACAGCGGCGAGCCCGCGCGCTGGAGGGCGACGGCCGGTCCGATGCCGTCGGCCAGGTCCCGTTCGGTCGTCGGGCACATGCAGGTGCCGGTGCCGGAGCCGCCGAGCAGGGCGATGTCCTCGTCGGTGAGGTGGGTGCTGTGCACGCCGGTGGTGCGCGGGCCGAGGACGCCGTGGTCGGCCAGCAGCCGGGTGGGGGTGCGGCCGTGGGCGGCCAGGCAGGCGTCGTTCTCCGCCGTCTGCTCGGACAGGTGCACGTGCAGCGGGGCCTGTCGCTCCTCCGCCCAGCGCGCCACGGTCGACAGCTGGCCGGCGGGCACGGCCCGCACCGAGTGGACGGCCGCCCCGATCCGCGCGTGATCCCGTTCCTTGAGAAGAGAACAGCGTTCGGCCCAGGCCTCGGCGCTGCCGTCGGAGAAGCGGGCCTGGTGGGCGTTGGGCGGCTCGCCGCGGTGCTCGTTCAGGATGGCCGAGGACAGGTAGGCGGTGTCGAGGAGGGTGATGCGGATGCCGGCGTCGGCGGCGGCCGCGATCAGCGCCTCGCCCATGGCGTTGGGATCGGCGTACGGGGTGCCGCCGGGAGCGTGGTGGACGTAGTGGAACTCGCCGACGCACGCGATGCCCGCCAGCGCCATCTCGGCGTACACCGCGCGGGCGAGCGCGTGGTAGGTCTCCGGGGTCAGCCGGTCGGCGAAGGAGTACATCAGCTCGCGCCAGGTCCAGAAGGTGCCGGAGCCGACCTGGACCGTGGAGCGCAGCGCCCGGTGGAAGGCGTGCGAGTGGGCGTTGGCCAGGCCGGGGAGGGTGAGACCGCGCAGGATCTCGGCCCCCGGCGGCGGGGCGGGGGTGCCGGTGCGGACGGCGGTGATCCGGCCGTCCGCCACCTCCACGGCGACACCGGACTCGACGCGCGTGTCGAGCCAGGCGTGCTCCAGCCAGTACGTCCTCGGTGTCGTCACCCGCAGGCCAGCCCTTCCAGTACGTCGGCGAGCGCGCTCACCCCGGCCACGCAGTCGTCCTCGGCGGCGGACTCGGCCGGGGAGTGCGAGACACCGGTGGGATTGCGCACGAACAGCATGGCGGTCGGGATGCTCCCGGAGAGGATCCCGGCGTCGTGTCCGGCCCCGGTGCCCAGGACGGGCACGGTGAGACCGGTGTCCCGGCCGAGGATGCGGCCGAGTTCGTCGCGCAGGGCGTGGTCGAACTCGACGACCGGGGTGAAGGACTCCCGGACCACGTCGAGGTCGATGCCGTGCGCCCGCGCGTACTCCCGGGCCGCCTTCTCGATGCCGCCGACGACGGTGTCGAGGGTGGCCTGGTCGGCGGCGCGGGAGTCGAGCCAGCCGCGCACCAGGGACGGGATGGCGTTGACACCGTTCGGTTCGACGGCGATCTTGCCGAAGGTGGCGACGGCACCGGCGAGTTCGGCCTCGCGGCGGGCCGCGAGCACGGTCTCGGCGTACGACAGCATCGGGTCGCGGCGGTCGGCCAGCCGGGTGGTGCCGGCGTGGTTGGCCTCGCCGCGGAAGTCGAACCGCCAGCGTCCGTGCGGCCAGATCGCGCTGGCCACGCCGACCCGGTCGCCGGACAGGTCCAGCGCGCGGCCCTGTTCGACGTGCAGTTCGACGAAGGCGCCGATGCGGGCGAGCCGTTCGGGGTCGGCGCCGATGGCGTCGGGGTCGTAGCCGGCGGCCTCCATGGCCCGGGGCAGGGTGATGCCGTCCCCGTCGGTGAGCCGGTGGGCCTGCTCGACGGTGAGGTGCCCGGCGGTCAGCCGCGACCCGACGCAGGCGAGACCGAACCGGGCGCCCTCCTCGTCACCGAAGTTGACGATGGCGAGCGGCCGGGTGAACTCCGCTCCCCTGCGGCGGAGTTCGTCGAGGGCCGCGAAGGAGGACACGACGCCGAGCGGCCCGTCGAAGGCGCCGCCGTCCGGTACCGAGTCCAGGTGCGACCCGGTGACGACGGCGTCCCCGGCGGCCGGGTCGCCGAGCCAGGCCCACTGGTTCCCGTTGCGGTCGACCTCGTGGACCAGTCCACGCCTGTCGGCCTGCTCCCGGAACCACGCCCGGCACTCGGCATCGGCCCCGGTCCAGGCGAAACGGCGGTAGCCGTGCGAGTCGGGGTGCCGCCCGACGGGGAGCAGTTCCCGCCACATCTCGTGGAAGGAGACCGCGCCCGCGCCCGGCGACGAGACGTCGGCTCCCGCCGGAGCGCTGCCGCCGCCTGCGCCCTCACGAGGGTTCACGCGTCGTCGCCCTCACGCATCGGCACCCGCACGCCGCGCTCGTCGGCGACGGTCTCCGCGATGTCGTAGCCCGCGTCCACGTGCCGGATGACACCCATGCCGGGGTCGTTCGTCAGGACCCGGCGGATCTTCTCGCCGGCGAGCTTCGTGCCGTCGGCCACCGTCACCTGCCCGGCGTGGATGGACCGTCCCATGCCGACTCCGCCGCCGTGGTGGAGGGAGACCCAGGACGCGCCCGACGCCACGTTCACCATGGCGTTCAGCAGCGGCCAGTCGGCGATCGCGTCGGAGCCGTCCAGCATGGCCTCGGTCTCGCGGTAGGGCGAGGCCACGGAGCCGCAGTCGAGGTGGTCGCGGCCGATCGCCAGCGGTGCCGCCAGCTCGCCGCTCGCCACCATGTCGTTGAACCGCTCGCCTGCCTTGTCCCGCTCGCCGTAGCCGAGCCAGCAGATGCGCGCCGGCAGGCCCTGGAAGTGGACGCGCTCACCGGCCAGCTTGATCCAGCGGTGCAGGGACTCGTTCTCCGGGAACAGCTCCAGGATCGCCTTGTCGGTCTTGGCGATGTCGGAGGCCTCGCCGGACAGGGCCGCCCAGCGGAAGGGGCCCTTGCCCTCGGAGAAGAGCGGGCGGATGTAGGCCGGGACGAAGCCGGGGAAGGCGAACGCCCGCTCGTACCCGGCGAGCTGGGCCTCGCCGCGGATGGAGTTGCCGTAGTCGAAGACCTCGGCGCCCGCGTCCATGAAGCCGACCATGGCCTCGACGTGCCGGGCCATGGACTCACGGGCGCGGGTGGTGAAGCCCGCCGGGTCCTTGGCCGCCGCGTCCGCCATGTCCTCGAAGGCCACGCCGACCGGCAGGTAGGCCAGCGGGTCGTGGGCGGAGGTCTGGTCGGTGACGATGTCGATCGGCGCGTTCATCGCGAGCAGCTGCGGGACCAGCTCGGCCGCGTTGCCGAGGACGCCGATGGAGAGCGGGCGGCGGGCGTCGCGGGCCTCGGTGGCCAGCTGGAGCGCGTGGTCGAGCGAGTCGGCCTTCACGTCGAGGTAGCGGTGCTCGATCCGGCGTTCGATGGCGCGCGGGTCGACGTCGATGCAGAGGGCGACGCCGTCGTTCATGGTGACGGCGAGGGGCTGGGCGCCGCCCATGCCGCCGAGGCCGGCGGTGAGGGTGATGGTCCCGGCGAGGGTGCCGTTGAACTTCTTCGCGGCGACGGCGGCGAAGGTCTCGTAGGTGCCCTGGAGGATGCCCTGGGTGCCGATGTAGATCCAGGACCCGGCGGTCATCTGGCCGTACATGGTCAGGCCGAGGGCCTCCAGGCGGCGGAACTCCTCCCAGTTGGCCCAGTCGCCGACCAGGTTGGAGTTGGCGATGAGGACGCGCGGGGCCCACTCGTGGGTCTGCATCACGCCGACCGGGCGGCCGGACTGGACCAGCATGGTCTCGTCCTGCTTGAGGGTGCGCAGCGTGCGGACCATGGCGTCGAAGGAGCGCCAGTCGCGGGCGGCCTTGCCGGTGCCGCCGTAGACGACGAGCTTGTCGGGGTGCTCGGCGACCTCGGGGTCGAGGTTGTTCTGCAGCATCCGCAGGGCGGCTTCCTGCTGCCATCCCAGGGCGCTCAGTTCCGTACCGCGCGGTGCTCGTACGGGGCGGGGTCCTGACATGGTCTGCCTCCTAGCGAATGACGGCCAGTGAAGTGTTCCTGCGGTTATTCGGTTATTCACATCCTGGCCCGCTGAATAGAACTAGTCAATACATCGGTCCGCCAGCGCGGCCGCGGGTCCGGGTGTTTGGCTGGACTTATGGGCCTTAACGGTGCGGACGACGACATGTCGGGGGACGGCGTGGCGGACGGCAGGACGAGCGACAAAGCGGGCAGGAACGGTTGCGTGGAAGACAGTGAGCGGGTGCTGCGGCGGGACGACGCCGTGCGGGCGGCGGTGGAGCAGGGGCTGCTGGGGCCGGACGCGCCGATCGTAGGCCTGCTGGACGTGACCGGCATCCGTGGATCGGCGGCGGCGCTGCACCGGGCCTTCGAGGCGGTCGCGGCACCCGGCACCCGGATGCTGCACGCCTTCGCGGTGAAGGCGAACCCGCTGGTTCCGGTGGTGCGCATGCTGGCCGGGGAGGGCATCGGCGCCGAGGTGGCCAGCGCGGGCGAGCTGGCGCTGGCGCGGGCGGCCGGGGTGCCGGTGGAGCGGACGGTGTTCGACGCGCCCGCGAAGACCGAGGCGGAGCTGCGCGAGGCGCTGGCGCTGGGGGTCGCGGTGAACGCGGACAACCCGCAGGAGCTGCGGCGCATCGACGCCCTGACCGGCTCCGCGCAGACCCGCTCGCCGCTCGGGATCCGGGTCAACCCGCAGATCGGGGCGGGCAGCATCGGCGCCACCTCCACCGCGACGGCGACCTCGAAGTTCGGCGTCGGACTGCGGGACGAGGGGGCGCGGGAGTGGGTGGTGCGGGCGTTCGCGGAGCGGCCGTGGCTGACCCGGCTGCACGCGCACATCGGGTCGCAGGGGATCTCGCTGTCGCTGCTGGCGCGGGGCGTGGCGGAGACGTACGCGCTGGCCGAGGAGATCAACGCGCGGATCGGACGGCGGCAGATCGACACCCTCGACATCGGCGGCGGGCTCTCGGTCAACCTCGCCTCGGAGGCGACGGAGCCGACGTACGCGCAGTACGCGCGGCTCCTCGCGGAGGCGGTGCCGGGGCTGTTCGACGGGCGGTACGGGCTGGTGACGGAGTTCGGGCGGTCGCTGCTGGCCCGGCACGGCACGGTGGTGGCCCGGGTGGAGTACACCAAGAGCTCCGGCGGGCGGCGGATCGCGGTGACGCACGCGGGCGTCCAGGTGGCGGCCCGGACGGTGTACGTGCCGGGCGCCTGGCCGCTCCGCATCGCCGGGTACGACGACAAGGGCCGGCCCAAGGAGGGTCCCGCGGTGGTGCAGGACGTGGCGGGGCCGGCCTGCTTCTCGGGCGACCTGCTCGCCGAGGGGCGCGCGCTGCCGGTCCTGGAGCAGGGTGACCACGCGGCCGCGCTGGACACCGGCGCCTACTACTTCGGCACGCACTACTCCTACAACTCCCTTGCCAGGCCGGGGGTTTACGGCTTCGCGCCGGACGGCGCCGGCGGCGTGGCGTTCGCCGTCGTACGGGAGCCGCAGACGGTCGCGGAGATCGTGGCCGATTCCGGAGGGGCGCACGCCGACGCGCTCACCACCCTGGGTGCCACCGGAAGCCGTTGAGGGATCCCGGACGCAGGGATCAACTAGGTCGAAACGCAGCCCAGTCGACCAACACTAGCCTGCCGCGGTCATGTTCCACTGGAAAATGCCAAACGCACCCCTCCCGTCGCACACGTTGCGTAGTGTCTGCGTCACTCAACCGGAAAGCCAGGCGGCGGGAGGGGAGCCACGGTGCCCGGAATCGACGAGTGCTTACTCGAGGCGATGCGCCTGCCCGGTGCCCGGGGGGCCGCGCTGGTCGACTGGACGAGCGGACTGGCCCTGGGCACGGTCGGGGAGGCACCCGGCGGTGACCACGAGACCACCGCGGCGGAAGCCGCCGAGCTGGCCCGGCTGGCCGCCGAGCACGGGGCGTTCAGCACCGAGGACGACACCGAGGTGAGTCCTCCGGTGGAGGACCTGATCGTCAGCAACCGGGACAGCTACCACCTGCTGCGGTTCGTGGTCACGTCCTTCGACGCCACGGTGTTCCTGCATCTGTGGCTGGCCCGCGAGGACGGCAATCTCGCCCTCGCCCGGATCCGGCTCGGCGAGATGGCCGAGCGGCTGGTGCTGGGATGACCGTGGTCGACATACCTCCGCCCCTGCCGGTCCGGGACCGGGCGGCCCCGCAGGACGGGGCGGCCGGCACGCTCTCGCCGATGCTGATACGCCTCGCCGAGGAGAGAGCCACCGGTGTCCTGGTCCGCGAGCACGGCACCCTGCACCTGACCGAGGGCCGCGTGGTGCACGCCGAGAGCCCCCTCGCCCCGGGCCTCGACGTGCTCCTCACGGCCCACGGCACGCTGGACGCGGCGGTCTGGCCCTGGACCGAGGACATACCCGCCGCCGCCCACCGGCTGCTCGACGCCGGACTGCTGCCGAGAGGCGCGCTGGAACTCTGCCGCCTCGGCGCGCTCTACGACGCCGGGTACTTCGCGCTCGCGCCCAGCAGCACCCCGGGCCGGTTCCGGTACGGCGCCCCGGCCGCCGCCGGCCCGTTCCCGGCGGTCCCCGTCGCCGCCCTGGAGCACGAGACCCGGCGCCGCCGCGACCTGCTGCACCGGATCTGGCCCGACCCGTCCACCGACGGCGCCCCGCTGATGCGCGCCGACCCGGTCGCCGCGCCGCCGGTCACCCAGCGCCAGCGGGCGGTCCTGAACCGGGTGGACGGCGTCCGCACGGCCCCGGAGATCGCCCGGGAGCTCGGCAGGCCGGCCTTCCACACGCTGGTGGACACCCGGCGGCTGGCGGCGGCCGGACTCCTCGCCCCGAGGAGCACCACGGCCGCCCCGCCCCTGCTCCCGCCGGTCACCGACCCCGACATCGCGCTGCTGAAGAGGCTCAGGGATGCGCTGGAGGCCCTTTGAACGGCACCGCCCCGCCGAGAGGAGACAGCTGATGGCGGCAGAACCCGGCAGCTCCGGCAGAGAGGCCGTCCTCGACGAACTGCGCCGGTTACGCACCCGGATGCCCCAGCTCACCGGCGCCCTCGCGGCCGGCGTCGACGGCCTGGTCGTCGCGCACGACTGCCCGGGCGTCGACCCGGAGGGCCTCGCCGCCCTCACCGCCGCCGAACTGGGCGTCGCCGTACGCGTCGCCGACGCCACCGGCAAGGGCGAACTCAAGGAACTGCTGGTGCGCGGCGAGGACGGCTACGTCGCCACCTATGCCGCGGGCCGCAGCGCCGTCCTCACCCTGCTCGCCGAGGACCGGGTGAACGTCGGCCGGCTCCACCTGGAGGGCCGCCGGGCCGCGGCCCGGATCGGCGACCTGGTGGACGCCGCCGAGGCCGCCGCCATGGCCCTGCGCCCGGCCCGCTCCACCGCGACCACACGAACCCGCAACACGCGTACGGCACGGACCAGCACCACCACCGACGCGCGCACCACAACCGACAGTTGAGAGGAAACAGAGAGTCATGGCCAACACCGAAACCGCGCTGAAGGAAGCCCTCACCTCCATCGAGGGCGCCACCGGCGTCGCGCTCGTCGACTACACCACCGGCATGGCGCTGGGCACGATGGGCGGGAGCAAGACCTTCGACCTCAACGTGGCCGCCGCCGGCAACACGGACGTGATCCGCGCCAAGATGCGGACCATGGAGCACCTGGGGCTCAAGGGCGAGATCGAGGACATCCTGATCACGCTCTCCTCCCAGTACCACCTGATCCGGCTGCTCAAGGGCCGGGGCGGCAACGGCCTCTTCCTCTACCTGGTGCTGGACATCAACCGGTCCAACCTGGCGATGGCCCGGCACCAGCTGAAGAGGATCGAGGCGGACCTGGAGGTCTGACCCCCCGTCCGCGGCTCAGACCAGCGCCGCGGTGCGGCGGCGGGTCCCGCCCGGGGCCGCGTCGCCCGCCGCGACGCCGGTGCCGCGGTAGGCCTTGACGGCCTTGCCCACCGGGCCGCCGCCCCGCCCGTCGAGCCAGTCGACGCGCAGCCACACCAGCTGCTCCTCGGCCCGCTCCCGGCGGCCCAGCCAGGCCGCCTTCAGCCACAGCCCGGTACCGGTCCCGGCGAGCAGCATGCCCCCGGCGGCCGGCATCGCGAAGGCGCTGCCGAGTGCGACGGCCCAGGCCGCCAGCAGCCACCACCGGTGCCCGCGGCGCCAGTTCCGCACGGTCACCGCCCGGTCCTGGAGCACATCGTGCTTCCCGGCCCGGGCGGCGCCGCGCAGCAGCGCGGTGTACCGCCTGCGGCGGGTGAGCGCCACGACGGCCGCGCCGACGACGAACAGCGCGGCCCCGGCCAGGACGCCGATCCGGCGTCCGGTGACGCCCTCGGGCAGGACGCCGATGCCGGCGGCGAACACCCCGGCCCACCACAGCGGGGCGGCCCCGGCCCGTACGACCACGGCCACCCGGGCCAAGCCCTGCCCGCCTCGCGCTCCTCGTACCGCACGCGCCATGTCCGCAGCCTCCTCGCCGGTCCGGTCGGTATGGCGGGACGCTAACCACAGAACGTGAGACGAGTCTTAGAGCGGGCCGCCCGGACGGATTCCGGGCGGTCCCTTCCCGGGCGGCGGGCTATTCGACGAAGAGTCCCCTGGCCGCCGCCCGCGCGTCGAACTCCTCCAGGCGGGCCTGCGCGTCCGGCAGCTCGTCGGCCATCGCCTCCAGCAGCACCCGGCCCAGCAGCATCGGCGCGCACGCCGTGTCGAAGGCGAGTCCGGTGCCGACGGCGGCCGGCAGCAGCAGGTCGGAGTGTTTGGCGACGGGCGCGAAGGCGGAGTCGGCGACGGTCACCACGGTCAGCCCGGCGGCCTTCGCGTAGCCCAGGGTGTCCACGACCTCGCGGGGGTGACGGGGCAGCGCGAAGCACAGCAGTGCCGTGGCGCCGGCCCGCAGGGCCGCGTCGATGCGGTCGTGGATCATCGTGCCGCCCTCGTCGAGCAGCCGGACGTCCGGGTGCACCTTCGCGGCGAAGTAGGCGAAGCCGTAGGCCTGCGAGGCGGCGGCGCGCAGGCCGAGCACCGGCAGCGGCCGGGAGGCGGCCAGCACCCGGCCGGCCTGCTGCACCGGGCGCGGGTCGGCGAGCACGTCGGCGAGGTGGCGCAGGTTCTCGATCTCGGCCTCGACGGCCTGCTGGTACTCGTTGTACGACCCGTTGCCCGCCGCCTGTTCGGCGGGCACCACCTCGCGCAGGTGCTTGCGCAGCGCCGGGTAGCCGTCGAAGCCGAGGGCGACGGCGAACCGGGTCACCGACGGCTGGCTGACGCCGGCCAGTTCGGCCAGCTCCACGCTGGACAGGAAGGGCACGTCGGCGGCGCGCCGCACCATGCTGTGCGCGATGCGCCGCTGGGTCGGCGTGAGCCGGTGCCCCTCGAAGAGCGCCTGCAACCGTGTCGCAGGGCTGTCGGTCACGTTCATGACGTGCTCCCCCTCCAGATGTCCGTGAACCGGTCGAGCAGTCCGGCCGCCGCCGTGACGTCGTCCGTGAGCGGCCGGTCGGCCGGGTCCGCCTCCAGGACCGCTTCGGCGAGCTCCAGCGCCAGCCCCACCCCCAGCCCGGGTTCGGGCCGGAGCTCGCGCTGGCGCAGCGCCCGTACGGCGGCGACGAGTTCGCAGCCGACCACTAGACGGTACGCACGGCAGGCGCGCAGCGTTTGACGGGCGGCGAGCGAGGCGAAACTGGCCTGCTCCTCGACGCCTCGGGAGAGTACAGCGTGCCCGAGGGAGGCGGGCGCGGAGAAGGCGCGCAGATCGCCGAGGGCGGCGCCGGCGGCGTACTCCAGGATCATCACGCCGGAGGAGGCGGCCTCCTGGTCGGCGAGGAAGGGGCGCAGGCGGGTGAAGGCCGGTTCGTTGAGGGAGGAGAGCCGGGAGGTGGACAGGCGTGCGACCTGGGTGACGGCGAGCCGGAAGTGGTCGAGGGCGAGGGCGAGCTGGGCCTGGTAGAAGCCGCCGTGGTGGTAGGCGGCGAGGTCCTCGGCGGAGATGAGGGGGTTCTCGGCGGCCGCGTTGATCTCGACGGCCAGGACCTGTTCCAGGGCGTCGGCGGCGTCGAGCGCGGGGCCGTGTATCTGCGGCAGGCAGCGGAAGCCGTACGGGTCCTGGATCCGGCCCAGCGGCGGGGTCGGCCGGTCGGCGGCGCCGATCAGCTCCCGCATCCGGCGGGCGACGGCCATGCTGCCGCGGTGCGGGCGGGCGGCGTGCACGGGCGCCGCGTAGGCCTCGTGGGAGCCGTCGACGGCGAGCAGGGACAGGGCCGCCACCACCTGGGTGGCCTCGATCAGGCCGCGCAGTTCGTGCAGGGCGAGCGCCGACTGGCCGAGGGTGAGGGCGTTGCTGCTGATCAGGGCGAGGGCGTCGTTGTTGTCGAGGGGCTGGGGGGCGGGCGGCTTCTCGCCTCGCCACGGGTGTTCCCCGGCCAGCGCCAGCCCGACCTGGGCCAGCGCGGCGATGTCTCCGGTGCCGACCGAACCGAACTCGTTGACGACCGGGTGGGCTCCCGACTCCAGGGCCTCGCACAGGGCGCCGACGACGGTCGGCCGCAGCCCCGCGCCGCCGGCGAGCAGCTGGTTGGCGCGGACCGCGAGCATCGCGCGGACCTGCCGGGCGGGCAGTTCCTCGCCTATGGCGCCGGCGTGGCTGCGCAGCAGCCGCAGTCCGTGCCCGGCGGCCGCCTCGGTGGGCACGTCCTCGTTGCGGTTGGCGCCGACGCCGGTGGAGCGGCCGTAGACGCGGCCGGTGGCGGCGATCTGGCGGGCGGCGTTCCAGGAGTCCTCCGCGCGCCGCATGCCGTCCGTGCCGGGGACCGGCCGGGCGGCGCCGTCGGCGAGCCGTACGACGTCGTCGACGCCCATTCCGATGCCGTCGAGGATCACCAGGCCGGAATGTTCGACTCCGGGTGCGTCCACGATACGAGACGACAACACGCCCAAACTCCCCTCAATCCGGACAGCTGGTCTTGCGTTGCGGTCATCCGTTACCTCGGATTAACGCCAGACCGTTGACAAGCTATTCACCTAGGAAGAACTCTGCATGACGTTATACAGCCGGGCAAGGGACATCTCATGATCCAGTTCGACGCGGTCCACAAGCGCTTCCCCAACGGCACGACAGCAGTCAATGATCTCTCCCTGGACATGCCGGAGGGCGGTGTGACCGTCCTGGTCGGCTCCTCCGGCTGCGGCAAGACCACCACCCTGCGGATGATCAACCGCATGGTCGACCCGACCTCCGGCACCATCCGGGTCGGCGGCAAGGACGTCCTCGCACAGGACGCGGCCGAACTGCGCCGCTCCATCGGGTACGTCATCCAGCAGGCCGGGCTCTTCCCGCACCGCACGGTGCTCGACAACATCGCCACCGTCCCGCTGCTGCTCGGCTGGAACCGGAAGAAGGCCCGCGCCCGCGCCGCCGAACTCCTGGAGACCGTCGGCCTGGCCGCCGACTCCGCCAAGCGGTACCCGCACCAGCTCTCCGGCGGCCAGCAGCAGCGCGTCGGCGTGGCCCGCGCGCTCGCCGCCGACCCGCCGGTCCTGCTCATGGACGAGCCCTTCGGCGCGGTCGACCCGGTGGTCCGCGCCCAGCTCCAGGACGAACTCCTCCGGCTCCAGAAGGAGTTGAGCAAGACCATCGTCTTCGTCACGCACGACATCGACGAGGCGGTCCGGCTCGGCGACCGGATCGCGGTGTTCCGCACCGGCGGCCACCTGGTCCAGTGCGCCCCGCCCGCCGAACTGCTGGCCCGCCCGGCCGACGACTTCGTCGCCGACTTCCTGGGCGCGGAGCGCGGGCTGAAGCTGCTGTCCCTCAAGACCCTCGCCGACGTCCCGCAGGGCCCGGCGCCCGAGGGCGACTGGACCCTGGCGCTCGACCCGGCGGGCAGGCCCCTGCACTGGGCGTCCGGCGACACCGAACTCCCGCTGCGGCCGCTCCGGGACGGCGATTCCCTGCTGGCCGCGCTCGACGAGTCCCTCGCCTCCCCCACCGGCCTGATAGCCCGGGTCGACGCGGCCGGCGTCCTCACCGGCGTCTCCTCCCGCGACGACATCCACGCGCACGCCGGCCGGGCGCACACCGAGGCCCGGACGGTGGCGGCATGACCATCGACTGGTCGTGGATAGGCGGCCACACCGACGACCTCACCAGCCTGACGCTCTCCCACCTCCAGGCGGCGATGACCGCGGTCCTCCTCGGCCTGCTGATCTCGCTCCCGCTCGCGGTCCTCGCCCACCGGGTACGCCCACTGCGCGGCTTCCTGCTCGGCCTGTCCAACGTGCTCTTCACGATCCCCTCGATCGCGATCTTCGTACTGCTGCTGCCGGTCAGCGGCCTGACCCGCACCACCACGGTCATCGGACTCACCGTCTACACCCTGGTCGTGCTGCTGCGGAACACCGTCGAGGGCCTGGACTCGGTGCCCGCGAAGACCAAGGAGGCGGCCAAGGCGATGGGCACCCGGCCCCTGCGCACCCTCCTCACCGTGGAACTCCCGCTGGCCCTCCCGGTGATCATGGCGGGCGTCCGGATCGCCACGGTCATGTCCATCTCGCTGGTGAGCGTCGCCACCTACATCGGCGACGGCGGCCTCGGCCAGCTCTTCACCGACGGCTTCCAGCGCGACTTCCCGACCCCGGTGATCGCGGGCGTGGTGCTCACCATCCTGCTCGCCGTGGTCGCCGACGCCCTGCTGGTGGCCCTCCAGTACGTCCTCACCCCGTGGCGCAGGAGGCGAGCCTGAGATGTACGAGCTGTTCAAGAACCTCGGCACCTGGCTGACCAGCGGCTCCCAGTGGGCCGGCCCGGACGGCATCGGCCACCGGCTCGCCGAGCACCTCCAGTACTCGCTGCTCGCGACCCTGATCGCCGCCGCGATCGGCCTCCCGGTCGGCCTGCTCATCGGCCACACCGGCAGGGGCGCGTTCGTCGCCATCAACCTGGCGTCCTTCGGCCGCGCGCTGCCCACCGTCGGCCTGGTCGTGCTGGTCTTCCTGGCCGGCGGCCTGTCGATGCTCCCGGTGTACGTGGCGCTGGTCGCCCTCGCCGTACCGGCCATCGTCACCAACACCTACGCCGGGATGACGGCCGTCGACCCGGACGTCCGCGACGCCGCCCGCGGCCAGGGCATGCGCGGCCACCAGGTCCTCCTCCAGGTCGAACTGCCGCTGGCGCTGCCGCTGATCATGACGGGCCTGCGCCTGGCGCTCATCCAGGTCGTCGCCACCGCCACCATCGCCGCCTACGTCTCCTTCGGCGGCCTCGGCCGCTACGTCTTCGACGGACTCGCCCAGCGCGACCTCGTCCAGGTGCTCGGCGGCGCGGTGCTCGTCGCGGTCGTCGCCATCGCCCTGGACCTGCTCCTGAGCGGCCTCCAGCGCTTCCTCTTCCGCCACCGAACTGCCTAGGGACCAGAAGATGAACCGTCGTACCCTCCTCGGTGGCCTGCTCGCCGCCGGATCCGTCCCCGCCCTCGCCGCCTGCTCCGGCGGCATCACCTCCCTGAACGAGAGCAGCGGCTCGGCCGCGGGCGGCGGCTCCAGCAAGGGCGGGATCACCATCGGCACCGCCAACTTCACCGAGAACCAGGTGCTCGGCTACCTCTACGCGGCCGCCCTCAAGGCCGCCGGCGTGCAGGTGAAGGTCCGCCCGAACCTCGGCACCCGGGAGATCGTGATCCCCGCGCTCAAGGCCGGCGACATCGACCTGCTGCCCGAGTACCAGGGCGCCCTCCTCAACTACCTGGCCCCGAAGGACACCTCGTCGGACCCGGGCACCATGCAGAACGCGCTGGCGACGGCCCTGCCCGCCGGCCTCCAGGTGCTGCCGTACGGGCAGGCCGCCGACTCCGACTGCTTCGTCGTCACCAGGGCGACCGCGAGGACGTACGGCCTGGCCTCGCTGGCCGACCTGGCGAAGCAGAACGGCCAGCTGGTCATCGGCGCCGCGCCCGAGGTGAAGAAGCGCCGGGTGGGCGCGGTCGGGCTGCAGGAGGTGTACGGCGCCCGGTTCAAGGAGTTCAAGTCGCTGGACTCGGACGGCCCGCTGGTCAAGGGCGCCCTGAAGAAGGGCGACGTGGACGTGGCGAACCTCTTCACCACCGACACCGACATCGCGGCCAACGACTGGGTGGTGCTGAGCGACCCGAAGAACCTCGTCCCAAGCCAGCACATCGTGCCCCTGATCGCCGACCGCAAGGCCGACTCCACGGTCCGCAAGGCGCTCGCCCGGCTCGGCAACCTCCTGACCACCGAACAGCTCACCGAGCTGAACAGCCAGGTGGACAACGACAAGAAGGACCCGGAGGACGTGGCGGACGCGTACGCCGAGCAGCACGGGCTGGTCTGATCACGAAGCCGTATCGCATGATCGATGAGCCGCTGACGGAAGTGCCAAATGTCCGCAAACAGACACGCGGAGTGACGGTGCATGTGCTTACGGTGATGATGTGCCAACAGCACGCACCTGACCTCTGTGAACTCTGAGGAAGCGTCATGGCCTCGAACCGCAGGGCCTTTCTGACCGCCACCGCAACCGCCACCGCGACCGCAGCCGGCGCGCTGGCCGTCGTCCCCGCCCAGGCGACGGCCGGCACCGGCCGGCCGCCCGCTCCGGCGCCCGCCACCGCGCGTGCCGCGCTGGACGAACTCCTCGCCGGCAACCGGCGGTACGCGGCGGGCCGGCCGCGCCGCCCGCAGGACGTCGTCGGCCGGCGCCGGCTGCTGGCCGGCGGCCAGCACCCGTTCGCCGCCGTCCTCGGCTGCATCGACTCCCGGGTCGTCCCCGAGCTGGTCTTCGACCAGGGTCTCGGCGACCTGCTGTGCATAAGGACGGCCGGGCAGGTGCTGGACGAGGCCGTGCTCGGTTCCCTCCAGTACGGCGTGGAGGAGCTGCGGGTCCCGCTGGTCGTGGTGCTCGGCCACGAGCGCTGCGGGGCGGTCGCCGCCACCCTCGGCCGGCTGCGCACCGGCGCGGCCGTCCCCGGCCACCTGGAACTCCTCGTCGAGGAGATCTCCCCGGCCGCCCGCCGCACCAGGGCGCTGCCCGGCGACTGGGCCGAGCACACCCTGCGGGCGCACACGGCGTGGGTGCGGGACGCGATCCGCGCCGACCCCGCGTTCGCGGGAGCCACCGTGGTGGCGGCACGGTTCGACCTGGACAGCGGGCTGGTGGCGCTGCTGCCGTGAGGGCGGTCCCCCGGACGGTTCCGGGGGTCTGCCCCAGTGCGCCGGGCCCGCCGGGCGCCCTAGCGTGGGCCGCATGACGGACGCCCGTGACACCGATCTGAAGAAGGACCTCGACGCCATCCTGCACACCCGCAGGGACCTGGGGCCCGAGTACGAGTCGGAGCTGGCCGACTCCTTCCTGGAGAAGATCGACCAGCGCATCGACGGCGCGGTCGAACGCCGGCTGCGCAGGGTCCTGGCCGAGCAGCAGATGCAGCAGGCCAGGGGTGCGCGCAGCAGCCGGGCGAGCGATTCCTGGGGCGAGCGCTTCGGCTTCGGGATCGTGTCGCTGGTGCTGGCGGTCCCGCTGTCGGCGATCGGCGGCGGCGTCGCGCACCTGCCGGGCCTGGTGGCCGCCTGGGCGGGCATCGTCGGTATCAACGTGGCCCAGGCCGTGCGCCTCAACCCCGGCATGTTCGGCCGCCGCGACCGCGACGACCGCGACGCTCTCTGACACCCCGGGCGACGGCCACGACCGGGCCCGGCGGCGGGGGAACGTAATGCGCGGGGACCGCCGCACCCCCGTTTCCGGGGGGCGGGACGACGGCGGTCCCCGCGAGGGACGCGAGCCGGGTCAGGGCCGGGCTTGCACGTCCTGGCGTCCATGGAGGTCCGGGAGCCGCTCCGGAGGTCCTTGGACGTTCGGTGCCGGCCGGGGCGGGGAGCCGCTCCCGCCCTGCCGACATCCACCAATGTGCCGGAGCCGTGTTAAGCGTGTGCTGCGCGGACGTGACACGCTCGTACCACTTCCGCGAAGTCCACCGCTCGGACACGGGACGGCAAGTTCCCCGGTGTCACGGCCGGTTCACCGGACGTTCGTCAGTGCTTGCCGCCCTTGGCGAGAAACGCCAGCAGGTCCTGCCGGCTGATGACGCCCTTGGGCTTGCCCTCGACGAGGACGATCGCCGCGTCCGCCGCGCCCAGCACCGTCATCAGGTCGCCGACCGGCTCGCCGGAGCCGACCTGCGGCAGCGGCCCGCTCATGTGCTTCTCCAGCGGGTCCTGCAGCGAGGCCCGCTTGCTGAACAGCGCGTCGAGCAGCTCGCGTTCGACGACCGAGCCGACGACCTCGGCGGCCATCACGTCCGGGTGCCCGGCGCCGGGCTTGACGACCGGCATCTGCGAGACGCCGTACTCGCGCAGCACCTCGATGGCCTCTCCGACGGTCTCCTCCGGGTGCATGTGGACGAGGGACGGGATGGAGCCGCCGGCCTTGTCGCTGAGCACGTCGGCGACGCGGGCGCTGGAGCCCTCGTCCTCCAGGAAGCCGTAGTCGGCCATCCACTCGTCGTTGAAGATCTTGCTGAGGTAGCCGCGGCCGCTGTCCGGCAGGAGGACGACGACCACGTCGTCCGGGCCGAGCCGCTCGGCGACCCGCAGCGCCGCGACGACGGCCATGCCGCAGGAGCCGCCCACCAGCAGGCCCTCCTCCTTGGCCAGGCGCCGGGTCATCTGGAAGGAATCCTTGTCGGACACCGCGACGATCTCGTCGGCGACGGTCCGGTCGTAGGCGGTGGGCCAGAAGTCCTCCCCGACGCCCTCGACGAGGTACGGGCGGCCCGATCCGCCGGAGTAGACGGAGCCCTCCGGGTCGGCGCCGACGACCTGCACCCGGCCCTCACTGGCGTCCTTCAGGTAGCGGCCGGTGCCGGAGATGGTGCCGCCGGTGCCCACGCCCGCCACGAAGTGGGTGATCTTCCCCTCCGTCTGCTCCCACAGCTCGGGGCCGGTCGAGTGATAGTGCGACAGCGGGTTGTTCGGGTTGGAGTACTGGTCCGGCTTCCAGGCGCCGGGGGTCTCCCGGACGAGCCGGTCGGAGACGTTGTAGTACGAGTCCGGGTGCTCCGGGTCGACGGCGGTGGGGCAGACGACGACCTCGGCGCCGTACGCCCGCAGCACGTTGATCTTGTCGGTGCTGACCTTGTCGGGGCACACGAAGATGCACTTGTACCCCTTCTGCTGGGCCACGATCGCCAGCCCCACCCCGGTGTTTCCGCTGGTCGGCTCCACGATGGTGCCGCCGGGCCGGAGCTCTCCGCTCTTCTCGGCGGCCTCGATCATCCGCAGCGCGATGCGGTCCTTCACGGAACCGCCCGGGTTGAAGTACTCGACCTTGGCGAGCACGGTGGCCTGGATGCCCTGGGTGACGCTGTTGAGCCTCAGCAGCGGGGTGTTGCCGACGAGACTGATCATCGAGTCGTGGAATCGCACCGTTGTCTCCGGTTGCTTTCAAAAGAAGTGGTCCTGGTGGTGCGGCCAGCCTAAGGCCCGCTCCGGAGGTTCACTCCCCGTTGAGATTGACGCACGGGCTGTACGGGGCAAGGAGTGGATGAGCGGCAACGAGGAGGTGGCGGCGACGTATGTCGAGCATGTCGAGGGCGCGCGTGGCCCGGCGGATCGCGGCCGGGGCGGCGTACGGCGGAGGCGGGGTCGGACTGGTCGGCGCGGCCGCGGTGGGCCTGGTGCTGGCCGAGGTGCGGATGGCCCGGACGGCGGTGGGCAACGGCAACAGCGGCGGCCGGGTCCCGGTGGCGGACGGCCGCTACGGCGACGCGTACGGCACCGGCGAGGCTCCGCTGCGCCTGGTGATGCTCGGTGACTCCACGGCGGCGGGGCAGGGCGTGCACCGGTCGGCGCAGACCCCGGGCGCGCTGCTGGCGTCCGGTCTCGCGGCGGTCGCCGAACGGCCGGTCGAGTTCGTCAACGTGGCCCTGCCCGGCGCCCAGTCCGACGACCTGGACCGCCAGGTGGCCCTCGTGCTGGGCTCGGCCTCGCCGCCGCCCGACGTCTGCGTGATCATGATCGGCGCCAACGACGTCACCCGCCGGATGCCGCCGACCCGCTCGGTGCGCCACCTCTCGGCGGCGGTCCGCCGGCTGCGCACGGCGGGCGCGGAGGTGGTGGTCGGCACCTGTCCCGACCTGGGCACGATCGAGCCGGTACGGCAGCCGCTGCGCTGGCTCGCCCGGCGCGCGTCGCGCCAGCTGGCCGCCGCCCAGACGATCGGCGCGGTCGAGCAGGGCGGCCGGACGGTGTCGCTGGGCGACCTGCTGGGCCCCGAGTTCGCGGCGAACCCCCGTGAGCTGTTCGGACCCGACAACTACCACCCCTCGGCGGAGGGCTACGCCACCGCCGCGATGGCGGTGCTCCCCACCGTCTGCGCGGCCCTCGGCCTGTGGCCGGCGGACGAGGAGCGCCCCGACGTCACCCGCCGCGAGGGCTTCCTGCCGGTGGCCCGTGCGGCGGCGGAGGCCGCGGCCGAGGCCGGCACGGAGGTCACGGCGGCGATGCCGACCGGGCCGCGCGGGCCGTGGGCCCTGCTGAAGCGCCGCCGGCGCCACCAGGTCGAGCCGTCCGCGCCGCCCGCCGACCCGGCTTCCCGGGAGGCGAGGTCGAGGGCGGGGACGTCGGAGTAGAGGACGGCGAGGCGTACGGCGTGTCGTCGGGTGCGGCGACGGGTGCGGCGCCGCCGCGGCCGGACGCGCGGTTCCGCGCGCCTCTTGGCGGCCCGCACCACCAAAGCAAGCGCTTAGAAAGTGCGGTCAGTGTCACATGCCGACACCCGTGACCGATGACGTACGTACGGGTAACTTCCCAAGCACCCCTGCCAACCCATTGGAGCCGTGATGCCCGAAGCCGTCATCGTCTCGACCGCCCGCTCCCCGATCGGCCGTGCCGTCAAGGGCTCCCTGAAGGACCTGCGGCCCGACGACCTCACCGCGACGATCATCCAGGCCGCCCTCGCGAAGGTCCCCGAGCTGGACCCCAAGGACATCGACGACCTGATGCTCGGCTGCGGCCTGCCCGGTGGCGAGCAGGGCTACAACCTCGGCCGGATCGTCGCCGTGCAGATGGGCATGGACCACCTCCCCGGCTGCACGATCACCCGGTACTGCTCCTCGTCCCTCCAGACCAGCCGCATGGCGCTGCACGCCATCAAGGCCGGCGAGGGCGACGTGTTCATCTCGGCCGGTGTCGAGACGGTCTCCCGGTTCGTCAAGGGCAGCTCGGACGGCCTCCCGGACACCACGAACCCGATATTCGCCGAGGCCCAGGCCCGTACCGCCGCCACCGCCCAGTCCACCGGTTCCACCTGGCACGACCCGCGCGAGGACGGCCTGGTCCCCGACCCGTACATCGCGATGGGCCAGACCGCCGAGAACCTGGCCCGGGTCAAGGGCGTCACCCGTCAGGACATGGACGAGTTCGGCGTCCGCTCCCAGAACCTCGCCGAGGAAGCCATCAAGAACGGCTTCTGGGAGCGGGAGATCACGCCGGTCACCCTGCCCGACGGCACGGTGGTCAGCAAGGACGACGGCCCGCGTGCCGGCGTCACCATGGAGGGCGTGGCGGGCCTGAAGCCGGTCTTCCGCCCCGACGGCCTGGTCACGGCCGGGAACTGCTGCCCGCTGAACGACGGCGCGGCCGCGGTGATCATCATGTCCGACACCAAGGCCCGCGAGCTCGGCCTCACCCCGCTCGCCCGGATCGTGTCGACCGGCGTCACCGGCCTCTCCCCCGAGATCATGGGCCTGGGCCCGGTGGAGGCCTCCAGGCAGGCCCTCGGCCGCGCCGGCCTGACCGTCGACGACATCGACCTGTTCGAGATCAACGAGGCGTTCGCCGCCCAGGTGATCCCCTCCTACCGCGACCTGAACATCCCGCTGGAGAAGCTGAACGTGAACGGCGGCGCCATCGCCGTCGGCCACCCCTTCGGCATGACCGGCGCCCGGATCACCGGCACGCTCATCAACTCCCTCCAGTTCCACGACAAGCAGTTCGGTCTGGAGACGATGTGCGTCGGCGGCGGCCAGGGCATGGCGATGGTCATCGAGCGCCTCAGCTGAGTCCCTGAGTAACCGTCACGGGACCTACCGTGACGCCACGGCCCGGTGTTCGAGAAAACCCCGAACACCGGGCCGATTTGTGATCCAATCTCCCCCAGGATGTGACCTATCTCCCTCGGGGGGATATCGCCGCAGGTCAGCGCCATTGTCCAGCTATACACGCGGGTCAAAGCCCTGTCCGTTTCGTGACGTTACGCACTGACAGCTTGATAGTCCACCCTTCAAGCTGATGTAGGAAGTCGGGGGTCGACTTTGAACCGGGAGTACGTCAGTGAGCGCCATGCCGATCGCCTTGCTGCTCACCACGGCCGCCACGGGCGCCGTGGGCGTCGCTGTCCTGCGCACTGTGATGAAGCTGCGCCGTCAGGTCGCCGAGCTGCACACCCAGCTTGCCCAGAACCAGGCCGCCGCGATGCGCGCGCTGCTGCCGGCCGCGCGCAGTCACGCGGACGCCGAGCAGATACGGGCCGCCGTGGCCGAGGCGCTGGCCGAGGAGCGGGAGCGGGAGCTGGCCGAGGCGCGGGCCTTCTGGGCCGCGCAGGAGGCGCGTGACGCCTCCGACACCCCCTCGCTGCTGGGCCTCGCGGACGGCGAGCCGTTCCTGCCCCGGCACAGCGACTTCGCGGGCCTGGAGCCGGTCGCCGAGCAGACCGCGGACGCCGACGACTTCGCCGGGGGCGCCGCCACCGATTCGCCGGAGCTGGCCGCGGCCCGCCGCCGGCACCCGTCGCACCCGGACTTCGTGCCCGTGCAGTCGCCGGTGGTGAACGACCACGAGCGCACGGTCGCGACGCTGGAGCAGCTGGCCGAGTCCCAGGTCGAGCTCTCCGACGTGCGGCCGGGGCCGCTGGGCACGCTGGACGTCTACGTCTTCGCCGACGGCACGACCCTGTGCATGACGCCGGGGCACCGGGAGACGGCGGAGCGGCTGGCGGCGGCGCTGAACGCGGGGGAGACGCCGTACCTGCTGGGCGGGTCCGGGATCTCCGGTGCCTACACGCTGACGTTCGCGTGCGGCGAGGAGAACGTGTACATCCTGGCGGACCGGGTCATAGCGTCGCTCTGAGCGCGGTGCGTGTCCGGGTGCGGGTGCGATGTGGCTGGTCGCGCAGTTCCTCCCCCAGCCCCTGAAGGGGCGCGACCAGCCGTTCTCACACCCCCGCCTTCTTCTGTGCCTCCTCCACCAGGCGGACCGCGTCGCCGACCTGCGCGTCGCTCTCCAGGACCACCGCCAAGTCGTTGCCGGCCACCGTGATTTGGTCGGCGACCGCGAACATCCCCGCGTCCGGCATCTCCCGGGCCTCGCCGCCGGGCTCCTCGACGTCCTGCGCCCAGTTGGCCAGCTGCCTGGCCAGCGACAGCGCCTCCGCGGCGGCTCCCCGCTGCAACCGACTCTGCGGCGCCGCCCTCAACTTGTCGGCGAAATGCTCCACGGCACGGGTAAGAGGCGTCGTATCAACCACGCGGTGAGCGTAACGCCTGGCGTCGGCTGTCCTGTCCCGACTGTTGCCAACACGCCAACACTCAGGCACGGTGACGTGAAGGACCGGCTACAACCCCCTTTGCGCACCGGAGGCGCCGATGTCCCAAGTCTTCTCCGAGGAGACCCATCGCAACATGCTCGCCCGCATCCCCCATTGCACCGGTCGTGAAGTGTCCGACTGGCTGCGCACCGTCGACGAAGGCCCGGCCCTCTTCCGCTTCGAGGAGAAGGTCAGCTGGCTCCGGCACGAACACAACCTCGCGTACGGCCACGCCAAGGCACTGGTCCACGAGTACGACCTGAGGAGGGCCGCGCGCAAACTTCTCTAGGCGCGCACGGACGGCGAAGGGCCCCGGGGGTGCCGGGGCCCTTCTCGGTTCGCGCGCGGCCCGGGGCCGCCGCCGCTAGTCGTTGCTGCTGAAGATCGCCACCAGGCGCAGCATCTCGACGTAGATCCACACCAGCGTCAGCGTCAGGCCGAACGCGGCCAGCCAGGCCTCGTTCTTCGGGGCGCCGTACGCGATGCCGTCCTCGATCTGCTTGAAGTCGAGGGTCAGGAAGAACGCGCCGAGCAGGATCGCGATGATGCCGACGATCGCGCCGAGCGGACCGAAGCTGCGCAGCCCGCCGTCACCGGCGACGCCGAACGCGACCAGCAGCAGGTTGACCGCCATCACCAGCACGAAGGCGATCGCGATGGCCATGCCGATGCGGGCGTAGCGGGCGGTGACGCGGATCCAGCCGGCCTTGTAGACCAGCAGGGTCGCGCCCGTGACCGCCATGGTGCCGAGCACCGCCTGGAACGGGGCGCCGCTCCACCGGCTGTTGTACATCTCGCTGATCACGCCGAGGAAGACGCCCTCGAAGGCGGCGTACCCGAGGATCAGCGCGGGCACCGGGGTGCGCTTGAAGCTCTGGATCAGGGCCAGGACCATCGCCACGATCGCCGAGCCGAAGGCCAGGCCGTAGCTGGTGGTGGAGACCGGCAGCAGCGCCCAGGCGAGGGCGGCGCCGACGGCGACCGTGCCCAGCGTCATCGCCGAGCGCAGGACCACGTCGTCCATGGTCATCCGGCCGGTGGCGGCCGGGGCCTGCGGCGGGGCGCCCTGCTGGACGTCCTGCTGGGCGTAGGGGTTGTTCGCGTACGGGTTCTGCGCGTACGGGTTGCCCTGTGCGTACCCGGCCTGCGGCGCGGCGTTGAAGCCCGCGTAGCCGTTGTCGCGGCTGAACCCCCGTCGCGAGAAGACCGGGTTGCTGCTCCTCATTTCACTCCTCCATGGCCGCCTCGCGCGGCCTTGGCATCAAGAGTAATGGATTGGCAAAGGAATGACCCTCGTACCTGGGGAGGATCTTTCCCTCGTCCTGCTGCGCAACACGCTACGCGGACCCCTCATTCCCGGCCATGGAGGGCTTCATTCCATGACGGAGTCGCGACACGCCCGGAACCCGCCGGAGATGCCTCAGGCGTCCAGCGGGAAGCCCGTGTAGGCCTCCGCCAGGTCGGTCTCGGCGCCCCGGTGGGAGGCGATCCGGCCGAGCCTGGCCAGCTGGAGCCGGGCGTCGAAGGGGGTGTCGGCGGGTCCGCGGTGCAGCAGGGTCGTCAGGTCGTACGAGAACCGCTCGGCCTGCCAGACCCGGCGCAGGCAGGTCTCCGAGTAGGTCTCCAGGAGCTCGGACGAGCCGGTGTCGCGCTCGTGGACGAGGGCACGGGCGAGGGTGACGACGTCGCCGACGGCGAGATTCAGCCCCTTGGCCCCGGTCGGCGGCACGATGTGGGCGGCGTCCCCGGCGAGGAGGACCCGGCCGTGCCGCATGGGCTCGTGGACGTACGACCGCATGGGCGTCACCGACTTCTGGGTGACCGGGCCGCGTTCCAGGCGCCAGTCGTCGCCGGTCTCCAGGCGCCGCTCCAGCTCGTCCCAGACCGCCTGGTCGGTCCAGTCGCCGGCGTCCGTGCCGGCCGGGACCTGGAGGTAGAGGCGGGAGACGGACGGGGAGCGCATGGACAGCAGGGCGAAACCGCGGTCGTGGCGGGCGTACACCAGTTCGTCGTGGGAGGGCGCGACGTCGGCGAGTATGCCCAGCCAGGCGTAGGGATAGGTGCGCTCGTAGACCCGGGAGGAGGACGCGGGGAAGACACCGCGGGTCACCCCGCGGAAGCCGTCGCAGCCGACGACGTACGCGCACTCCAGCACGTCCTGCCGCCCCGCGTGGCGGAACCGCACCCGCGGCCGCTCGCTCTGCGCGTCCTCCACCGCCAGCGCCTCCGCCTCGAAGAGCAGCGGACCGCCCTCCTCCAGCTGGAGGGCGATGAGGTCCTTGCAGACCTCGGTCTGGGCGTAGACGGTCACGGACCGGCCGCCGGTGAGCGCGGGGAAGTCCACGCGGTGACGGCGTCCGGCGAACCGCAGCTCGATGCCGTCGTGGCGCAGGCCCTCGCGGTCCATCCGGGCCCCGGCGCCGGCCGCGCGCAGCACGTCCACCGTGCCCTGCTCCAGGATCCCGGCGCGCTGGCGGTGTTCCACGTAGGCGCGGTCGCGGCTCTCCAGGACGACCGAGTCGATGCCGGCGTTGTGCAGCAGCCGGGCGAGCAGGAGCCCGGCGGGTCCGGCTCCGATGATGCCGACGGTGGTGCGCATCAGGTCGATCCTTCCGTGGACGGGGCGCCGACGCCCTCGCGGAGACCCCGGAGTTCGCCTGGTGAAATTTCCTTCACACCGGTCCCCGAAGTCTCCGTCCGCACCCGCCCCCTGTCAATGGACACGCACCGGCCGCCCGGCCCACCACAGGCGGTGGCGGGCCGGGCGGCCGGTGCGGTCGGCGGCGGCGCGGGATCAGCGGCGCGGCCAGCCGTCCAGGTGGCGGTGGAGGGTGACGTCGGAGTGCGGGTCGCCCTTCGGCGCGTTGGCGACCGCGTCGTGCAGGACGGCGGTGACCTCGGCGGCCAGGCCGTCGGCCTTCGTGCGCAGCTCGTCGGCGGGCAGCGTGGAGCGGCTCAGCGCGTCCAGCCGGTGGTGGATGTCCGCGAGCTTGCCCCGCGCGGTGGCGTCGAGGAGCAGCGGGTTCGGGGTGGAGACCACGAACTGGTAGGCACCGGCCAGGGTCTGGCAGCCCGTGCACTCCTTGTTCGCGGCGTCGCTGAGGTTCACCGCGTTCAGCCGCGTGTGCTCCCCGGCGACCGTGACGATCTGGAAGGACAGCGCGACCGAACGGCAGTGGTCGTCCGCCGAGCAGCCCGCCGAGACGGCGTTGGCCTGGTTGCGGACGGTGGCGGCGTTGACCTTGCCGAACTGCCGGACGGTGAACGAGTCCCGGATCTGGGTGTGGTGACCGCGGTCGGCGTGGCTGAAGACGTGGTCGGAGGCGAACGCGGCGTGCGGCATCGCGGTGGCCGCCTGCGCGGGCACGGCGGTGGCGGCGCCCGCGACCCCGGCGGCGAACAGGCCGATCCGGACGGCCCGCCGGGTGAGCGGACCTGGGGTGGTGCGTGGTTTTCGGTGACTGCTCATGGATGCTCCAGTGCTCCTGTGCTTCTGCGGTGAATGGTTCGGTGGCCGGACGCCGGCCCGGAGCCGCTCGTCAGGACGCGGCCGGTGCCGGATCGGGCGTGTCGCTGGCCGGCGGCGGGGTCGGAGTGGGCGTCGGGGACTCCGGGACGCTCTCCGAGGGCGTGGGCGACGGCTCGGGCTGCGGCGCACCGGTCCCGTCGGACGGCGAGGGCACCGGATCGGCGGCCGTTCCCCCGCTGGACGGCACCGGTGACCTGGAGGCGTTCGGGCCGGTCGCGCCGGGCGCCGAGGCGGACGGCGACGCCGAGGCGGACGCCTCGCGCGAGGACTCCGCGGGTGAGGGCCCCTCGCTCGCCCCGGCCGGAAGGCCCGGCACGCCGGAGGCCGGGGCCGACGGATCGCCGGGGCCCGTGGACCGGTCCGGGGTGTCGGCCTGCCGGGCCGGCGGTGCCTCGGTCGGCACCCCCGGCTGCAGGATCGGCGCGATCGGCGGCTGCTTGGGCAGCGGCTTCGGCGTCACCCCGGACACCCAGGCGTAGCTGAGCCCGGTGAGCCCGGCGAGCACGAGGGCGCAGACCACCAGTCGCAGCGCGGGCCGGCCCTCGGTGGTGCGCTTCGCGGCCCGGACGAGCCGCCCGCCGATCTTCACGGACAGGTAGACGACACCGGCCATCGGGCAGAGCAGCATCACGCTGCCGATCGTCCCGACCAGCCCCTCGACGATCTTCCCGTCCACGAACGCCGAGCCGGTCCCGACCAGTTGCTCGGTCAGGGAGCGGACCATGGTGGTGAGGATCCGCGGCAGGTTCCACAGCGCGTACCCGAGTTCACCGATGATCAGCGGGACCATCGTCAGCACCCAGGTGGCGACGATGGTGCGCGCCGACTTCTTCAGTCCGGCAACCTCCTCGCGGGCCTTGTCCCCCCGCGGCCCCGGCACCAGTGCCAGCAGGATCGGCTTGATCTTGCCGTACAGGTCCGGGACCCCGGCCAGGTCGCCGAGGATGTAGTAGCCGTCCAGCCGTACGGCCGGCATCAGCTGTTCCAGGATCTCGAAGTGCCCCAGGTAGACCGTGGCCAGGAAGAACTGCGCCCCGGTGGCGAAGTAGGCACCGGCCATGGCCAGCATGAAGACGATGTTGAAGTAGACGCCGCCGAGGTCGGTGCGCAGCCGCCCGGCCCGGCCGATCCGGTAGACGTCGGTGACGTCGGTGTACATCGAGGGCCAGATGAGGAAGAGCCCGCACCCGATGCAACCGGGGCGGGCTCCGCCGTATCTGCACGCGGAGGCGTGGCCGAACTCGTGGAAGACGAGGGAGGCCACGGTGAGCACGAACACGACGAGGATCAGGACGGGCTGGTCGAGCACCTGGAGGACGGGTTCTATCGCCCCGAAGAAGCCGAACAGCCAGACGTCCATCGCGACGACCGCGGCCAGCACCAGGGCCACCACCACCGGTCGGTGCAGCCAGGACAGCGAACGGGCGATCTTCGCCGTACGCCGCTCGTCGAAGATGACCCGGTGGCCCTTGAGGGCGAGCAGCAGGTCGGAGCGCGGGGCGTCGACCTCGTCGTCCTCCTGGCCCTCGGGGACCGTCACGCCGAGCGGTTCGAGCTTCTTCTCGACGAGGAAGCGGATGTTCTCCCCGCTGACCTCGCGGCCGAAGCGTGCGCTGACCCGGTGGGCGATGGCCTCCACGTCGCGCACGCCGTCGACCGACGACGCCACCAGATACAGCAGCCTCGACAGCTGCACGACCTGCCCGTCCCCCCGACGGGCGATGTACTTGGGCTCGGTGAATCCCGATCCCTGGTACTCGCCGTGCAGCCGCAGTCCCGCGCTCAGCCGCGGGACGGTCGGCGGTGGCTCGGCCACCGGCAGGTTGCCCGTCGCGACCTGCTCGTAGGTGACCGGCCAGCCGCCGGGTCCGGGCACCGGGCCCGTGTCGTGCAGTGCGGCGGTCCCGTCTCCGAGCACCGTCATGTGTGGTCTCCCCCCGGATCCCGCATGCAGTTCCCCCCTGGGCGCCCGCTGGGCGCCGGCCGCGAGCGCCACCGCCGGGGCGACGGCGGTGGCGCTCCCGGGGACTACTGGGTGACGCTGATCGACTGCGCGGCGGACGAGCTGGCGGACGACCACGCGGAGTGGTCGTTCAGCGCGGCGGACTGGTTGGACGCCTCGATGTTGGCGACGTGCTTGGTGACGTTGACCGTCTTGCCGAAGCTGAACTTGAGCTTGCCGAGGGCCTCGCGGCCCGGCAGCAGCTCGGCGGACTCGTTCTCCAGCTCGTTCATGTCCATGCTCATGACGGATGTCCTTTCGTTTGCTGCGCGATGAGGGTGAGGTCGACGCCGGCGCCGTGCGCCGGCACGGCGTTACTGGTGAACGCTGATGGTCTGGGCGGCGCCGGAGTCGGCCACCGACCACGACGAGTGGTCGTTCAGGGCGGCCGACTCGTTGGCGGCGCTGATGTTGGCGACGTGCTTGGTCACGTTGACCGTCTTGGTGATGCCGAACTTCAGCTTGCCCAGGGCCTCACGGCCCGGCAGCAGCTCAGCGGACTCGGCCTCGAGCTCATGGGCGTCCATCATGATCGCTTCCCCCTCAGGGATAGACATTTCCGATCGGACCGAGTCAGGTTCCCCCCGGACTCTGTCCAATCTGGTCGGACGAGCTGTCCAACGAGATTGGACACTAGGCCCTCGGGAACCCGCCGCGCAACCCCTTCCGGAAATCACCCGCTCGGCCGATCGGCTACCCGCCCGTAGAATCGGCCGCGACATGGCGGGACTCCGCAGGCGGCGAGCAGGAAGTGACGGTCAGTGGCCAACGCACTGCAGCAGTTGATCCGTGAGCACCTCGACCGCAAGGGCTGGTCCTACGGTGACGTGGCGCGGCGCGGCGGTATCCCCCGCTCCACCGTGCACCACCTGGCCACCACCGAGCGGGTGGTCCGCATGCCCCAGACGACGACCCTGGAGGGTCTGGCCAAGGGGCTGGAGCTGCCGCTGGAGAGCGTGCGGAGGGCCGCCGCCGAGGCGTGCGGCATCCACGTGTACGACACCTCGCCGGACGCGGAGCCGCAGGGCGCCGCCGACCCCGAGGTCGCGCTGCTCATCGCGAGCGTCCAGAAGCTGTCGGCGGACGACCGCCGGCACGTGACGGCCCTGGTCGAGTCCCTGCTGGACCGTTCCTCCGGATCCGCCAAGAAGAAGTGACCGCCCGCGGACCGCCGCTCGAACGGTATCGGACGTTCTTTCGCCAAGTCGGAAAAAGAATCCGACTCCGCACGAAACCGTGAAGATCCAGGACTAGTCTCTCGTCCTGCCCGGGACGCGAGAGCCGCACGACCACGGGCTCTCAGGGGGACATGTGTTGTTCGTGCACGGCGGACCGGCGACGGCTGTGGTCCGAGGACCCGACGGCGAGTCCGTCGTCCTGCTCTCCGGCGAGCTGCCCGAGGTGCTGACCGACGCGTCGGTCAGCGAACTGCTCGACCTGGCCGCCGCCATCCTGGACACCGCCGAACTGGCCCTCTTCGAGGAGTGCCTCGACGCGCTGCGCCGCAACGGCATGAGAGCGGGCCGCCGCATCGAGGTCGACGGCGCGGTCCTGACCGTCTACGAGGGATGAGCCGGCCGCCCGCGAAGGTTTACGGAAAGTCCCGGTAACGCCTTTCGGATTTCCCGTCACACCGATTCCGCACACGGATTCGAGATAATCACCCCGCGGTCGCGGCATGCCCGTTATAGGGTTCTGACGCCGTATCACGACAGGGGGAAGTCCGTGACATCGAACAGCTCCGATCCGCATTCCGCGCACCAGGAGACAACCGGACGGATATCACGGCGCACGTTACTGAGAGGCGGAGGCGTCGCGGGACTCGGGGTACTCGTACCCGTGGCCGGGAACGCGGACTCCGCCGCCGGTGCGCCCGCCGCGCACATCACCGCCCGGGAGGGCGCCAACCTCGCCGTCTCCCTCGCGCCCGACGGGCGCACCCTCGCCTTCGACGCGCTCAACGCGATCTGGCTGCTGCCCGTCGCCGGCGGCACCGCCCGCCGCCTCACCGAGGACGGACTGGACGCCACCCAGCCGCACTGGGCGCCCGACGGCCAGAGCCTGGTGTTCCAGTCGTTCCGCGAAGGGGCCTACGACCTGTGGCGGATCGGCGCCGACGGGTCCGGGCCGCACCGGCTGACCGACGGACCCGGGTACGACCAGGAGCCGAAGTTCTCGCCGGACGGACGGTTCGTGGCGTTCGCCTCCGACCGCGGCAACGCGGGACGCGTGTGGCTGCTGGACACCCGGACCGGCGCCCTGCGCGCACTGACGCAGGGCGACCGCAACGTCGCCATGCCCACCTGGTCGCCCGACGGACGACAGGTCGCCTACACCGCCGACGGCACCGCCGTCGAAGCCGTGGACATCCACACCGGGACGGTCCGCACCCTGGTGACCGGACCTGCGGACGCGACCCTGTACGCGCCGTCGTTCAGCCCCGACGGCCGGCACGTGGCCCACGTGCGGGTGACCGGGCCCCGCGCCTGGCTGGTGCTGGACGACCGGGTGCTGACCGACGAGGAGGACGTCTTCCCGCTGGCACCCTGCTGGCTCGGCGCCGGCGAACTCCTCTACACCGCCGACGGGCACATCCGCCGCCGCACCCTGGACGGCATGCGGACCGACATCCCGTTCGCCGCCGAGGTGAGCCTCGCCCGGCCCGCCCCGTACCGGCGCCGCGGCCCGGACCTCACCTCCACCCGCCCGCAGGACGTCCTCGGCATCGCCGACCCGGTGCTCTCGCCCGACGGGCGGAGCGTCGCCTTCCGCGCGCTCAACGCCCTGTGGGTGCTGCGCGACGGCGAACGGCCGCGGCGGATCGCGGGCGACGGCTACTGGAACGCCTCCCCCGACTGGTCCCCCGACGGCCGTTCCCTGGTCTACGCGAGCGACCGCGCGGGCACCGCCAACCTGTGGCGCCACGACCTCGCCACCGGTGCCCGCGAGCGGCTCACCGACCTGCCGAACGCCCAGCTCGCGCCGCGCTGGTCGCCCGACGGGACCCGGATCGCCTACCAGGACGAAGCCGGTGCCACCTGGGTGCTGACCGTCGCCGACGGCTCGGTGACCAAGGTCGTGCAGGAGCTGTACCAGCCCGGTCCTCCGGCCTGGTCGCCCGACGGCCGGCTGATCGCGCTGGCCGCGGTCGCGCCGTACTCCCGCCGCAGCAGCAACGGCCACAACCAGATCCTCACCGTCGACCTGGACAGCCGCGAGGTGCGCTACCAGGCCCCGGCGCCGGGGCGTTCGCTGTCCACCCGCAGCGGTGACGGCCCGCTGTGGACGCCGGACGGCCGCCATCTGATCGTGGGCATGGAGAGCCTGGCCTGGCGGATCCCGGTGGACGCCGACGGCCGGATCACCGGCGAGCCCGAGGGGCTGACCGGGGAGACCGCCGACTCCCTGTCGGTCGACGCCCGCGGCACCACCCTGCTGTACCTGTCCGACGGGCGGCTGCGCGCCCACGGCCTGGACGGCTCCGGCACCCGCACCGTCCCCACCCGGCTGACCTGGACCCGCCGTCCCGCACCCGCGGGGCGGACCGTCGTACGGGCCGGGGCGCTGTGGGACGGCACCGGCGACCGGCTCCGACACGACGTGGACATCGTCGTCGAGGACGGCCGGATCACCGAGGTGGCGCGGCGCGGCGGCGTCCGCGGCGGCCGGACGGTGGACGCGTCCGCGCTGACCGTGCTGCCCGGCCTGATCGACACCCACAACCACTGGCACTGGCACGGCCCGCAGTGGGGCGACCGGCAGGGCCGGACCTGGCTGGCGTACGGCGTGACCACCAGCCGGACGCCGGGTGACCCCGCCTACCAGATGGTGGAGAACCGGGAGGCGCTGGCGGCGGGCGCCCGGGTGGGGCCGCGGTACTTCGGTTCCGGGGAGGGGTTCGAGGGGACCCGCGGCCAGCACCGGGTGATGCGTCCGGTCTTCTCGCGCGCCCAGCTCGACCGCGACCTGCGGCGCGCCCTCGCCCTCCGCTACGACCTGCTCAAGTCCTACATCCGGCTGCCGCTGGACCTGGAACGCGAGGTGGTGGAGCGCGGCCACGCGGCCGGCGTGCCGGTCACCTCGCACTACCTCTACCCGGCGGCCCGCACGGGTCTGGACGGGATGGAGCACACCGGCGGCGGCAACCGGCTCGGCTACTCGCGCACCCTGAGCTTCGCGGCCGGCCGGACCTTCCAGGACTCCGTGGACCTGCTCGCCGCGAGCGGCATGTGGATCTCCACGACCACGCTGTTCGCGACGGAACTGTTCGCCGACGACCGGTCGCTGGTCGAGGACGAACGCACCCGGATCCTGTTCCCGGACTGGGAGTACGAGCGGCTGCGGCAGAAGGCGGACGCCGCCGGCTCGGGGCCCGACGCCGAACTCGACCACGCCTGGACGACGGGCGACTGCGACATGCTGCTGCGGGTGCACCGGGCCGGCGGCCTGGTCGTCGCGGGCACCGACGCGGCGCTGGACGACATCGGCATCAGCATCCACCAGAACCTCCGGGCCCTGGTCAAGTACGGGTTCGCGCCCTGGGAGGCGCTCACCACCGCGACCGGCAACGCCGCCCGCTGCCTCGGCCTGGCCGGCGAGCTGGGCGCCGTCGCCCCCGGCCACCTCGCCGACCTGGTGTTCGTCGCGGGCGACCCGCTGCGCGACATCGGCGCGGCCGCGGCCGTACGGCAGGTGATGTCGGGCGGCAGGCTGCACACCGTGCCGGAGCTGCTGGAACCTTTCCGCAGGCCCGCGGGGGCCGCGGAGCGCGTCGCGCACCCGCACCGGGTGCGGACCGCGGCGGCCACCGCCGGACGCGACGCGGACCACTACTGGCACGAGGCCGACCCGCGCCACCAGGGGTGCTGCCGCCAGCGCTGAGCCGGGGCACGGCGAAGGGCCGGGCGGGAGGAATCCCGCCCGGCTCCGCACGTCATTCCGCCGTCAGTTGACCTGACGTTCCCGGTCCGCCCAGAAACGCTCGCGCAATTCCCTGCGGAGAATCTTTCCACTGGGATTCCGCGGAATCCGTTCGACGAATTCGTACCCGCTCGGGGATTTGAAGTCGGCGATACGGTCCTGAAGGAAGAGTTTCAGTTCCCGCGGTTTCGCCGCCGTCCCGGGACGCAGCACGACGAAAGCGCGCACGGCCTCGCCCCAGCGTTCGTCCGGTACGCCGATCACCGCCGCCTCGGCCACCGCGGGATGGCCGCACAGCGCGTTCTCCACCTCGGCCGGATAGACGTTCTCGCCGGCCACGATGACGGTGTCCTTGATGCGGTCGCAGATGTGGACGTAGCCGTCCTCGTCGAGGTAGCCGGCGTCACCGGTGCGCAGCCAGCCGTCGACGAGGGTCTCGGCGGTCGCCTCCTTCAGGCCCCAGTACTCCAGCATCACCGCGGGCGTGCGCAGCCGGATCTCCCCGATCTCGCCGGCCGCCAGCACGGCGCCGTCCTCGCCGGTCACCGCCACCTCGGTCCCGGGGTAGGGGCGGCCCGCCGCGCGCAGCCGGGGGCTGCCCGGCACGTGGTCCCCGGGCGGCAGGCACAGCGCGGTGTTGCCGCTCTCGGTGAGCCCGTACAGCTGCGCCAGATCGCAGCGCAGGGTCTCGATGCACCGCAGCAGCAGCGCCTCGGAGATCGGGGAGCCGCCGTAGGTGACCTTGCGCAGGGAGACGAAGTCCTGCGGGCCGACGCCGGGTTCGGCCAGCATCATCTGCAGCATCGCGGGCACGGCCAGGGTCGTGGTGACGCCGAGTTCCCGGACCAGCCGTACGGCGTCGTGGGCCGAGAACATCCGCATGGCCACGCTCGTCACGCCGGCGTTGAAGCCCTGCATGGCCCACCAGATGCCGGCGACGTGGAAGCCGGGGATGCTGATGAGGCTGACGTCCTCGGACTGCCAGTCGATCCAGTCGAGGCCGTGCTCGGCCAGCAGGCCGGCGACGGCGAAGAAGCTCCGGTGGGCGAGGACGACACCCTTCGGCAGGCCCGTCGTGCCGCTGGTGTAGAGCTGGACCACCGGGTCGTCGGAGCGTGCCTCGATCGCGAGGTCGTCCTGCGCGAACCCGGCACGCCACTCCTCGAAGCCGCTGCCGCCGCCCTGGCATCCGTCCACGCCCACCACCGCGGGCCGGGACGGCAGCCGGGCCCGGGACCGCTCGGCCACGTCCATGTACTCCCGTTCCGCGAAGACCAGTTCGGCCTGCGAGTCGGCCAGGATGTGGTCCACCTCGGCCGCGGTGAGACGCCAGTTGACCGGCACCAGGACGGCGCCCGTCTTGGCGCAGGCGAAGAAGATCTCGTAGTAGTGCTCGGACTCCTTGCCGAGGTAGGCGACGCGCGCGCCCCGGCCGATCCCGGCGGCGGCCAGCGCGCGGGCCGATCGGTTGCTGTCGCGGTGCAGCCGCTCGTAGGTGACCTCGCGGCCCTCGCACACCAGTGCCACCTGCTCGGGCCGCCGCTCCGCGTGGAAGGCCACGGTGTCCACGGCGGTCCGGAGATTCGGATAGTGCATGGGGCGTCCAATCCGTAGACGGTCAGGTCCAGTCGTGGTGGCCGGGCCAGAAGCGCCGGCCGGTCAGCGCCGGCCCCGGCAGCCGCAGCAGCGGCGGGCGCGGGGCGCCGGCGGGCCACAGGGCGGCGAGGTCGGGCGGGTCCCCGGCGAGGTGGCGCCGTGCGAGCCGGGACAGCAGCAGGGTGCGCTCCGGGGCGTCCTCGGGCGCCTCGACGGCGGGCCGGGCGCCGTCCGCGGCCCGGGACAGCTCCCGCAGCAGACCGCCCCGGTCGTGCACCACCGCCGCGTACCGCACCGCCAGGTGGTCCCGTCCCTCGGCGAGCGTGCGGCTGACCGCGGCCGGGCTCCAGTCCGTGGTCTCGCTCAGGTGCCGCAGCAGCCGCCGGGCCGTGCCGGCGAGGGCCGGTTCGCTGTGCCCGGACAGCGGCAGCAGCCACGGCCCGGGGAGTTCCGGGTCGCCGGCCGCGCTGCCGGGAGCGCTCTCCAGGACGACGTGCGCGTTGGTCCCGCAGAAACCGAAGCCGCTCACCCCGGCGCGCCGGACGTCCGTCGCGGGCCAGGGCAGCGGGGCGGCGGCCAGCCGCAGCCCGGTGCGCCGCCACGGGATGTCCGGGTCCAGGTCGTCCGCGCCGGGCTGCGGCGGCAGTTCGGCGTGGGCGAGGGCGAGCGCCGTCTTCATGAGTGCCGGGCCGCCGGAGGCGGTTTCCAGGTAGCCGATGTTCGCCTTGACCGACCCGATGTGCAGCGGCGGCGCGTCCGGGGAGAACCGCCCGTAGGCCTCGGCGATCGACTCGGCCTCGATCTGGCCGCCCAGCCGGGACCCGTTGGCCTGGGCCTCGACGTACTGCACGTCGGCGGCCGTCACCCCGGCGTCGCGCAGCGCCCGCTCGATCACCGCCTTCTGGCCGCGGGCCGAGGCGACGGACATGCTCGGCCGGTCGCCCTGCGCGTGCACCGCGCTGCCCCGGACCAGCGCGTACGACGGACGGCCCGCGGCCACGGCGTCGGCGTACCGCTCCAGGACGACGACGCCGCATCCCTCGCCACGCACGTGCCCGTCGGCCCGGCGGGTGAAGGGCCGGCTGCGGCCGGTCGGCGACAGCATCCCGGCCCGGTCCAGGATGCCCGTGCTGAACGGCGACAGCAGCAGGTTGGCGATGCCCACCAGCGCGATGTCGCACTCCCGCCGCCGCAGGGACTGCACGGCCAGGTGCACCGCGGTCAGCATCGACGAGGAGGCGGTGTCCACGGTGATCGCGGGGCCGGCCACCCCGAGCGCCAGGGCGATCCGGCCCGAGAAGGCGCTCGGGGAACTGCCGGTGCTCATGTGCGGGGAGAGCGCGCCGTCCGGAAGCCCGCCGCGCAGCCAGGCGTACGGGTACTCCACCGGCCCGGCGCCCGCGAAGACGCCGACGCTCGATCGGCGCAGCCGCTCCCGGGACAGGCCCGCGTCCGCGAGGGCCTGCACGGTGACCTCCAGCAGCAGCCGCTGCTGCGGGTCCATGTGCAGCGCCTCCTGCTCCGGGATGCCGAAGTAGGCGGCGTCGAACAGGTCCACGCCGCTCAGGTAGGCGCCCTGGCGCAGCCGGCCGGCCAGCGGCGCCAGGTCGGCCGCGCCGAGGTTCCAGCGCGGCCGGCCGAGGCTGTCGGCCGGCACGCCGGCGGTCTCGGTCGCGAGCACCCGCCCGGTGCGCACCGCGGCCCCCAGGGACCGGGCGTCGTCCAGGCCGCCGGGCAGCCGGCAGCCCATGCCGACGACGGCGACGCCCTGGGTCCGCTCCTGGCGCTGCCGGGCGAGCAGCACCATGAGCTGCTTCTTGGACAGCGTTTCCAGATGGTCGATGTAGCTCGTCACGTTCCCTCGCACCGTCCTACAGCAGGCTCTCGCGCAGCGCCGCCAGTTCCTCGTCGGCCTCCGCCTCGGACAGGTCCTCCACGTCACCGGCGCGGCCCGGCTCCGGTGCGTCCGCCGGTTCCGGTCCGTCCGGGACGAGCGCGCCGTCGACGAAGGCGGCCAGGGGCCGTACGGCCGGGTGGTCGAAGAGGGTGGAGGCGGGCAGCGGGATGCCGAACACCGCCTCCAGGGCGTTCTTCAGCTCGACCGAGGCCAGGGAGTCCAGGCCGAGCGCGACGAACGGGGTGTCGGGGTCGACGTCCTGCGCGGAGTCGTACCGCAGCACCTCGGCGACCTTGCCGCGCAGCAGTTCCCGCAGCGCCGCCTCGCGCTCCGGTTTCGGCCGGGACAGGATCGCGTCCAGGTCGGCCTCGGGCGCGCTCCTGCCTCCGTCGCCCGACAGCAGGTCCTTGAACAGCGCGTTGGCGAACGGCTGGGCGGCGGCGTACGCGTCCCAGTCGAAGACGCCGACGACTGTCTGGGCGTGCGGCCGGGACAGCGCCGTGAACAGGGCGCGCAGCGCGGCACCGGGCGGCACGAACCGCAGTCCCCGGTCCTCGATCCCCTTGATCTGCTGGGCGGTGAGCGAGGCGGCCATGCCGATCTCCGCCCACGGACCCCAGTTGACGCTCAGGCCCGGCAGTCCGGCGGCGGCCCGCCGCTGCATGAGGACGTCCATGTAGGCGTTGCCTGCGGCGTAGTTGGCCTGTCCGGCGGCGCCGAGGACCGCGGCGATCGAGGAGTAGCCGACGAAGAAGCGCACCGAGGGCAGGGCGGCGGCGGCCCGGTGCAGCAGCCAGGTGCCGTACACCTTGGCCCGCAGGACGCTCTCCATGCTGTCCCAGGTCTGGCCCGTCAGCGGTGCGTCGGCGAGGACGCCGGCCGCGTGCACGACGCCGCCCAGCGGGGCGGCCCCGCCGGTGAGGGCGCCGATGATCCGCTCGACGTCGGCCGGCTCGGCGATGTCGCCGTGGTGGACGCTGACCTCGACGTCGTCGCCGAGTTCGGCGGAGAGGTCCATGAGTTCGGGGAGCGTCAGCTGCCTGCGGCTGACCAGCGCCAGGCGGCGGGCGCCGAGCTGCACCAGCTTGCGGGCGGTGGCCAGGCCGAGCGCGCCGAGGCCGCCGGTGACGAGGTAGGTCTCCTCGGCGCTGATGCGGACCGGTTCGGCGGGCCGCTCGTGCTCGTCGCGGAAGGCGATCACGATCTTGCCGACGTTGGCTCCGCGGCTGAGCGCGCCGAACGCCTCCTCGACCTCGTCGAGCGCGTACCCGGCGGTCGGCAGGGCGCCGAGCCGGCCGGCGTCGACGTGGTCGGCCACCGTGCGCAGGATGTCGTGGTTGAGCCGGTCGAGTTCGTCCGGCGGCAGTTCGCTGAGGTCGAAGGTGTGATGGCCGACGTCGGGGCGTTCGGCGTGCATCCGCTCGGCGGACCAGATGCCGATCTTGCCGAGTTCGACGAACCTGCCGCCGTGCGCGAGGGTGCGCAGACCGGCCGGGATGTAGTCCTTGTTGAGGCTGTTGAGGACGATGTCGACGCCCTCGCCGCCGGTGGCCTCGAGGATCTCGTCGGCGAAGTCGAGGGTGCGCGAGTTCATGACGTGCCGTACGCCCTGGGAGCGCAGCAGCGGCCACTTGCGGGGGCTGGCGGTGGCGTACACCTCGGCGCCGGCGAGCCGGGCGAGCTGTACGGCTGCCTGGCCGACACCGCCCGCGGCGGCGTGGATCAGCACCCGGTCCCCGGCCTTGATCTTCGCGAGGTGGTGCAGGGCGTGGTAGGCGGTGACGTACGCGGCGGGCAGCCCGGCCGCCTCGGTGAAGGTGAGGCTCGCGGGTTTGCGCACCACGACGGTGGACGGCACCGTGACCCTGCGCCGCATGCAGCCGATCCGGCTGAGCACCACCTCGTCGCCTGGCCGGAACCCGGCGTCGGGGCCGGCCGCGACGACCGTGCCGGCGGCCTCGAAGCCGAGCGGCAGCGGCTCGTGGGGCAGTCCGTTGTCCAGGGCGTACTGGCGGAGCATCCCGAGGGCGTTGAGGACGTCCTTGAAGTTCAGGCCCGCCGCGTGGACCTCGACGGTGACCTCGTTCCCGGCCGGTTCGCGGTCCTCGGCCGGCACCGGGCGGACCGCGGAGAACTGGCCGTACTCGGTGACGGCCAGTTCGAAGTTGCCGTCCGGTCCGGCGGCGGGTGCGGCGGGCAGCAGGCGCTTGACGTGGCGGATGCCGTCCCGGTAGGCGATCTGGAAGTCGCCGCCCGCGCCGTCGCCTGCCAGCACCTCGTCGGCCAGCGGCCGCGGGTCCGGGCCCGCCAGGTCGAGCAGGGTGGTGCGCAGTGCCGGGTACTCGTTGAGGAGTACCGCGCCGAAGCCCCACAGCGACGCGGCGGCCAGCGGGTCCTGCCCGGTGGTGTCGGCGGGGTCGCCCGGCAGCCACTGCGCGCGTTCGGTGACCAGCAGCACGCGCAGGTCGCGGCCGGAGCCGAGACGTCCGGCGGCGCCGGTCAGGGTGAGCAGGTCGCGGTAGTTGCGCTCGGTCTCCGCGCGCAGCCGTTCGTCACCGGACGGGCCCGGCTCCGGGCTCCAGAACCAGCACAGGTCGGTGACCGCGGGGTGCTCGTCGAGCATCCGGACCGCGGTGGCCGAGTCCGGGGCGTGCAGCAGGGGCACGCCGGCCTCGGCGAGCAGCTGTGCCGCCCCGGCGAGCACGGCCGGGTCGGCGTGGACGGCCAGCACCTGGCGGCCGGACGCGGTGGCGGCGGCCGGGGGCAGTGAGCGCTTGAGCCAGCGGGGCCGTAGGAGCATCCGGTCGGCGGGGTCGGCGGGCGCGCCCGCGACCCGCTTCAGCCGTACCCCTTCGACGGCGAAGACCGGCCGGGTGCCTTCCAGGGCCGCGATGTCGGCGGTGAGTTCGCCCGCCGTCTCGTCCAGGGTCACCTGGATGAGGACCCGCAGGTCCGCCTTGGGCCGCTTGAGGAGTTCGATGCGGTCGAAGCCGACGGGCAGGTAGGTGCCGTCGAGGTCGACGGCCGCGCCGAGGGTCTGCATCGCGCAGTCGAGCAGCGAGGCGCGCAGCTGCTCGGGGGCCGGGGTGTCCAGTCCGCGCAGCTCGCCGACCGCGAAGCCGTCCGGGTAGCGGTCGACGCCCGTGACGCGCCGGAACTCGGGCCCGTAGGGCAGGCCGAGGGTCGCGTAGTGCTCGTACAGGTCCTCGCCGTGGTGCCGTACCTCGCGGGTGCAGGGCCGGTCGGCGGTGGCGCGCAGCCGCCGGATCACGGTGTCGGTGCCGGCGCCGGGGCGGCCGTCGGGCGCGGGGTCCAGGGTCGCGGTGGCGTGGACTCGTTCGATGACGCCGTCCCGGCCGTCCACGCGGCTGACGATCTCCACGGCGGCCGGGCCGCCGTCGGGGTCCTGGCCGGGTTCGGTGCGCAGCCGGGTGCGGACCTCGACCGGCTCGCCCTCCTTGAGGAACAGCGGCTCCAGGATGCGGACGTCCCGGACGGGCCGGGCGGTCTCGCCGTGGACCGCGTCCTGCAGGGCGAGGACGATCTCGACGTAGCCCGCTCCCGGGAAGACCACCTGGTCCATGACGACGTGGTCGGCCAGGTACGCCGGGGTGCCCGGGTCCAGTCGCGTGGCGAACTCCCGCTGCCCGGCGGCGCGCTGCTCGGCGGTGGACACCTCACGGCCCAGCAGCGGGTGGTGCGCGGGTCCGGTGCCCCGGCCGGCGAGGGCGGCGCGGGGGCGTGTTCCCGGGAGGCGGTAGCGCTTCCTGGCGAACGCGTAGCCCGGCAGCGGGACCAGGCGGCCGCGGCGCTCGTGGTGGTAGGCGGTCCAGGAGACGTCCAGGCCCGCCTCGTAGGCCCGCGCGAGGGCGGTGCGGATCGTGTCGGCGCCGGTGTCGGAGCGGGAGGCGCTGGTCAGCCACAGGTGCGGGGCCGCGTCGCCGTTCTGCCGGCCCATGCCGACGAGCGCGGAGGAGGGCCCGACCTCGACGAAGACGTGCCGTCCGCGGGCCTGCACGCAGGCCATTCCGGCGGCGAAGTCGACGGGTTCGGCGATGTGCCGTACCCAGTAGTCCGGTGTGCCGACCTGGTCGAGGACGGCGACCTGTCCGGTGAGGTTGGACACGAAGCTCAGCCGGGGCTCGTGGAAGGCGATGCCGGCGATCGCCTCCCGGAAGGCGTCGGCGACCTCGGCCATGAGCGGGGAGTGGAAGGCGTGCGAGACCGGCAGGGCCTTGGTGCGCACGCCCCGCTCCGCCAGCTTCCCGGCGATCTCGGCCAGCGAGTCCCGGCCGCCCGAGACGACGCACTGCTTCGGGGAGTTGACCGCGCCGAAGCTGACGTCGGCGTACCCCTCCAGCAATGGCGCGACCTCGGCGGCCGGGGCGAGGACGGCGGTCATGCCGCCCGGGGCCCGGACGGACTGCATCAGCTCCGCGCGTACGGCGACCAGCCGGACCGCGTCCTCCAGCGTGAACAGGCCCGCGAGCGCGGCCGCGGTGATCTCGCCGACGCTGTGGCCGAGGAGGACCGAGGGCTGGACGCCCCAGGACATCCAGAGCCTGGCGGTCGCGTACTCCAGGCTGAACAGGGCGGGCTGGGTGTAGAGGGTCTGGTCGATCGCCTCCGCGCTGTCCGGTGCCGTACCGAACATGATGTCCTTGACGGAGCGGCCGAGCCGGTCGGCGAAAAGGCGGTCGCAGGCGTCGAGGTGGCCGGCGAAGACCGGGTGGCGTTCGTACAGGGCGCGGCCCATGCCGACGTACTGCGAGCCCTGGCCGGTGAAGAGGAACGCCACCTGCGCGTCGCGGAATCCGCTGTCCGCGGCGGCCCCGGTGGCCGGGTCCTCGTGCTCCAGGTGGCGGGCGAGCAGGCCGTCCAGGTCGGCACGGGAGGAGACCGGGGCCGCGAGGCGGGCGCCGAGGTGGGTGCGGCCGACGTTGGCGCTGTAGCAGAGGTCCGGCACGGCGAGGTCCGGGTGGGCGGCGAGGAACGCGCGGTGGCTCTCGGCCTGGGCCCGCAGCGCCGGGCGGTCCTTGGCGGAGAGGGTGAAGATCTCGCGGCCGTCGGCGGGTGCGGCGGGCCGTTCGGGCAGGACCGGCGCCTCTTCGAGGACGACCGAGGCGATGGTGCCCGCGAAGCCGAAGGAGTTGACCAGGGCGCGCCGGGGGCCGTCGGCCGTCCAGGGGCGCGGTCCGCCGGTCGGCACGGTCACCCGGTAGCGGTCCCAGGGGATGTGCCGGGAGGGCGTCTCGAAGTTGATGTGCGGGTAGATCGCCCCTTCCCGCAACTGGCACACCACCTTGGCGACGCCGCCGACGCCGGCCGCGGCCTCCATGTGGCCGATGTTCGTCTTCACCGAGCCGACGACGAGCGGCGCGTCCTGGGCGCGGGAATCGGCGAACACGCTGTTGATCGAGCCCAGTTCGATGGGGTCGCCGAGGGAGGTGCCGGTGCCGTGGGCCTCGACGTACTGGATGTCGCCCGGTCCGAGCGAGGCGCTCGCCAGCGCCGCCTTCATCAGCGCGATCTGCGCGGTGCCGTTCGGGACGGTCAGGCCCCCGCTCTCGCCGTCCTGCCGTACCGCGGAGCCCCGGACCAGTGCCAGGACGGTGTCGCCGTCGCGGCGGGCGTCCGTGAGGCGTTTGAGGACGAGCATGCCGGAGCCCTCGCTGCGGGCGTAGCCGTCGGCGGAGTCGTCGAAGGTCTTGCACCTGCCGTCCGGGGAGAGCATGCCCGCGCGCGAGTAGACGACGTGGTTGCGCGGATGGTGGTTGACGTTGACCCCGCCCGCGAGCGCGACGTCGCATTCGCGGCGGCGCAGCCCCTGCACCGCCAGGTGCAGGGCCACCAGCGACGACGAGCAGGCCGTGTCGACGCTCATGCAGGGCCCGCGCCAGCCCAGGAAGTAGGACAGGCGTCCGGCGGCGGCGCTGTGCGCCGTGCCGGCGGCGACGTGCGGGTCGAGGTCGGCGAGATCCAGCGCCTCCATCTCGATCGCGAAGTCCATCTGGCCGACGCCGAGGTACACCCCGCCGTTCCCGCCGCGCAGGGTGTCGGGGTCGATGTGCGCGGATTCCAGCGCACGCCAGGCCGACTCGAGCGCCCAGCGGTGCTGCGGGTCGATGAACTCGGCTTCCTTGGGCGAAATGTTGAAGAATTTCGGGTCGAATTCGTCGAATCCGGAGACGAATCCGCCGCCGGCCGCGAGAGGGCGTTTTCCGGCCGATTCCTCGGCGTCCTGGAGTGCGGCCAGATCCCACCGGTCGGGCGGTACGGGTCCGGTTCCCGCGCGTCCGTCGCGGAGGAACTCGGAGAACTGCTCGATGGTGTCGTTGTCACCCGGCAGACGCAGACCCATGCCGACGACGGCTATGGGTTCGTACTTCTCCAGGAGCAGTTCTCTGACCAAGGCGTCAGTGCGGGTGTCGGTCACTGGTACAGCTCCTTGAGCATGTCGTCTACCAGGTCCTTCGTGGACGGCCCCGCCTGTTCGGCGGCTTGTGGTGCGGCCGTGCCCGCGGCGGCCGGGGCGAACAGTTCCGGGACGACCTCGGCGACCAGGAAGTCGACCAGGTGTCCCACCGTCGGATGGTTGAAGAGATGGGCGGAATCGATCGGGCGGCCGATTCCCTTTTCCAGCCGCTGCCGGATGTCGGTGGCGCCCAGCGAGTTCAGACCGAGTTCGAAATAACTCCGGTCGTAGGGCAGCACATCCGTGTCGTCCATCATGAGTTCACGCTTGAACTCCGGCGCGACGAGCGATTCGAGCAGCGCCCTGCGCTCGGACGGCGGGATTTCTCTCAATTCCTGCAGCCATGGTCCGGACGATGTCATGCTGCTCCTCGACGCCAGCAGATAAGGGGATTTCGATGACGGGGACGGAAACGGCCGGCGCACGGACGGCCGGGACGGCGGACGCGGAACGCGCCGCGCGGCAGCGTGCCGAGGAGCTGTACGCCACGGACCGCACCTGCGCGATGCTGGGCATCGCCCTGGAGGACGCCGGGCCGGGCCGGGCGACGGTGCGGATGCGGCTCGCCGACACCATGGTCAACGGCCACGGGACGGCGCACGGCGGCTTCCTGTTCCTGCTGGCCGACGCGGCGTTCGCGTTCGCCTGCAACACCCACGGTCCGGTGACCGTGGCACAGGGCGCCCAGGTCACCTTCCTGCGCCCGGCCGAGCCCGGCGACGAGCTGACCGCAGAGGCGGTCGAGCGGACCCGGTCCGGCCGCAGCGGCGTGTACGACGTCACCGTGCGGCGGCCGGACGGGACGGTCATCGCGGAGTTCCGGGGCCAGAGCCACATGGTGGGCCGGCCGGTCCGGCGGACGGACTGAGCAGGTCACTTCGGCGACCACCCCGGGTCACGGCCGAGGACCGCGAGCAGGCGGTCCTCGGTGCTCCCCTCGGTCAGCACGAGCGACGGCCGGAACGCCGCGCCCGGACGCTCCCGCGCCGGCCCCTCGGGCACCTCCGTGCGGGCCACCTCCGCCGCGGCGTCCAGCAGATCCGCGTCGTAGGCCGCCGGGACCCCGAGGGAGGCGGCCACGTCCCAGCCGTGCACCACGTAGTCGAGGAAGTGGAAGCCGATGGCGCGGGCGCCGCGGAAGCGCATCTCCGGGTGGATCTCCGGCAGCCAGAACTCGCGCTCCAGCACGCCGTCGGCGGCGAACGCGCCCAGCACCGTCCCGACGGCGTCGGCGTAGGCACGCCCCGGGTCCCGCAGCGGCTTCTCCTCCCACACCGACGCGTCGGAGGTCTCGCCCCAGGCGGCCGCGGCGAATCCCAGGTGCTGTGCCGTCATGTGGGCCAGCAGCCGGCGCAGCGACCAGCCCGCGCAGGGCGTCGGGTCGTCCCACTGGTCGGCACGGACCTCCGCGACGATCTCGGCGCTGCGCAGCACCGCACGGCGGTTGAGGTCGAGGACGCTCTCCTGGATGGTCATCGTCAGCCTTCTTTCCTGTGTCCGTTCTCGCGCCACCAGCGCCGGCCGGGCTCGGCCAGGGTCGCGATCGGGTCGTAGAACGGGTAGCGGCGGGTGAGCGCGTCCGGGTCGTCCAGCTCGATCCCGGTGCGGTAGTTCTTGGTCCAGTGCGAGATACCCAGCTCGCGGTCGTAGTCGGCGAGCTGGTGCACCCAGCGCTTGCCGACGTAGGGCACGTCGCAGACGATCCGCGGGGTGGCATAGCCCGGCAGGTAGCCCATGATCCGGTGCTGCAGTTCCTGCGCCTCCCAGACCGCGACCCGCCAGTGCTCGGCGTTGGGGATCATGTCGCACATGTAGAAGTAGTAGGGGAGGATGTTCGCCTCGCCCTGCAGGGCCATGCTGAGGTCGAGGAGCGCCCTGGGCGTGGTGTTGACGCCGCGCATCAGCACGCCCTGGTTGCGGATGTCCCGGACGCCGACGTCCAGGGCCACCCGGGCGGCCTCCGCCACCAGCGGGGTGACCGACTGGACGTGGTTGACGTGGGTGTGCACGGCGAGGTTGACCGACCGCCGGGCGGCCGTGCGGGCCACCCGCTCCAGGCCCTCGACCACCTGCCGCTGGAGCCAGTGCTGGGGCAGCCCGGCCAGGGCCTTGGTGGCCAGCCGGATGTCCCGGACGCTCTCCAGGTCCAGCAGCCGCATCAGGAACGACTCCAGGCGCGGCCAGGGCACGTTGGCCACGTCCCCGCCCGAGACGACGACGTCGCGCACCCCGGGCGTGCGCTTGAGGTAGTCGACGATCTGGTCCTGGCGGTCGGCCGGTGTCAGCGTGAGCTTGAGCTTGTCGACCTGCGGGGTGGAACCGCCCACCAGGTCCATGCGGGTGCAGTGGCCGCAGTACTGGGGGCAGGTGGAGACCAGTTCGGCGAGGACCTTGGTCGGGTAGCGGTGGGTCAGGCCCTCCACCACCCACATCTCGGTCTCGTGCAGCGAGTCCCGCTCGGCGTAGGGATGGCTGGGCCACTCCGGGTCCCGGTCGCTCGCCACCGGCAGCATGTACCGCCGTACCGGGTCGGCGAGGAAGGCCTCGGTGAACACGACCGGTTCGGCCGGCGCGTGCGGCGCCATGGTGTTGAGCATGTGCGGGGTCAGCAGGATGGACATCGTGGCGAAGCGTCGGCGGTCCTCCTCCAGGTCCTCGTAGAAGTGGTCCTGGAGCAACGGGCCCATCACGGCGCGCAGTTGCCGGAGGTTCTTCACGCAGTGGGCGCGCTGCCACTGGGCGTCGCGCCACTGCTCCCGGGTGATGTCGCGCCAGCCCGGGAAGCGCCGCCAGTCGGGCTCCACCAGGGTGACGCGCTCGTACTCGTACGGCTGCTGGGCCTCCAGTACGCCCGCTGCCGTGTCCCTCAGGGCTTCCATCTCAATCCTCAGCGTTCGACGTGGGCCGGTTGCGGTGCCGGCGGAGCACGCGCTCCACCAGTTCCTCGGCCGCCCCTAGGTAGTTGGCGGGGTCGAGCAGGTCGGCGAGTCCGGTGCCGTCGGGGAGTCCGCCGGCCGGGCCGGGTGCCGCCGCCAGCACCTCCTCGAAGGAGCGGCGGGAGGTGACGGCCTCGCGCGCGACGTCGGCCAGCAGCCGTTTCGCGGCGGCCTTGCCGAGCAGCGGTGCCAGGGCGGCGTTCAGCCGTTCGGAGACGACGGCGCCGCCGGTCAGGCGCAGGTTGCGGAGCATGCGGTCGGGAAAGACCGCGAGCCCCTCGGCGAGCGGCACGGCGGTACGGGCGGCGCCCGCGGCCAGCCGGAGCGCCTCGCGCAGCGGCTGCCACTCCGACTGCCAGCCGCCCGCGGAGCGTTCGTCCTCCGCGAGCAGGCTCTGCCCGAGGACGAGGGCCTGCGCGGGGGCCTGGCGGGCGGCGGAGACGATCATCGTGGCGAGTACGGGGTTGCGCTTCTGCGGCATCGCGGAGGACGCGCCGCTGCCCTCGGCGCCCGGTTCCGCCACCTCGTCCACCTCGGTGCGGGCCATCCCGAGGACGTCGACGGCGAACTTGCCGAGGCCGCCGGTGACGGCGACCGCGGCCCAGCCGAGGTCGGCCAGCGGGGTGCGGACGGTGTGCCAGGGCGCCTCGGGCGCGCGCAGGCCGAGTTCCCCGGCGAAGGCGCCGGTCAGCGCGGCCGCGTGACCCGCCGGGTCGACGCCCGCCAGCCGCGCGTACTCGTAGTACGCGGCGAGCGTCCCGGCGGCGCCGCCGAGCTGGACGGGCAGCGCCGCGCGCACCTGGCGGACCCGGTCGCTCGCGTCCAGCACCAGGGTGAGCCAGCCGGCCGCCTTCGCCCCGAAGGTGACCGGGACCGCGTGCTGGGTGAGCGTGCGGCCGGCCATCGGCGTCACGGCGTGCTCGGCGGCCAGCCGGGCCAGGGCGTCCGCCGTACGGCCCAGGTCGGCGTCGATCCGGGTCAGGGTCCGGCCCGCGAGCAGCATCGCGGCGGAGTCCAGGACGTCCTGGCTGGTGCCGCCGCGGTGCACGAACTCGGCGGCCGCGGGGTCGATACCGGCGACGGCGTCCGTGAGGACGCGGACGAGCGCGACGACCGGATTGGCCGAACCCCGGGCGTCGCGGGCGAGCCGGGCGACGTCCACGGGCCGGGACCGCACGGCGGCCTCGATCGGCGCGACGGCCCACTCGGGCACCACGCCGAGCCGCGCCTGGGCACGGGCGAGCGCCACCTCCACCTGGAGCATGGCCGCCACCCAGGCCTCGTCGGACAGTTCCTCGCCGTGGCCGGCCCACACCGGGGACAGCAGACCGGCGTCGCGGCCGGGGGCGCCGGTGCCCGGCAGGCGGTTCGAGGTCATCGTCACTCTCCTTCCACGGTGGCCACGGGCCGGGCCAGGCGGGTCGCCGCGCCCGCCGCCAGGCAAGCCCGTGCGATGGCGTCCGCGTCGCCGAGGATCACCGAGTCCGAGCCCGGCCGGATGCCCGCGGCGGTGGCCCAGTGGACCGACTCGGTCGGGATGCCGAAGGCGAAACGGCGCGGGTGCACGGCCCCGGACGCCTCCACCAGCCGGTACGGCTTCTGCGTGACCGTCAGCCCGCCCGTGCGGTGGTGCTGGTGCGCGGGGCCGGCGATCACGTAGGGGCGGGCGGCTCCCTGGGCCACGAGGTCGCGCAGCAGCGGATCCCGCGTCGTGCGCACGTCGACCTGCGGCAGGCGTGCCTCGACGAGCGTCGAGACCTCGTGCTCGGAGCCGGGGACGCGCGGGGAGGCGACGACGAACGCCTTGCCCTCGGGCGACGGGCGTACCGTCATGCCGGGGCCGACGACGTGCAGGACGCCTGCCTCGATGAGCGCGGTCATCTCCTCGATACGGCCGAGCGGCGGTCCGATGGAGACGTACGCGTTCAGCGGCGTGTACCAGGACTCCAGGTCGTCGCGGTAGGAGGCGCCGGTGATGCCGGAGTGGTCGACGACGAGCCGCACCTCGTTGCGCAGGTCGCGCATCACGTCCAGGGCGGCCTTCAGCGGACCCCGGACGTTGCCGCGGTGCGCCTCCCGGACGTCCTGGCGCAGATGGCCGAGCAGCCAGTCCCGGAAGTCCGCCGGATCGGTGAACTCCCGGTCGCCGTAGGGACGGGCGACGCGGTCCCAGTCCCAGCGCAGCCCGTCGGCGACCCCGAACCGCCGCAGCAGCGCGGGCTCGCCCTCCGGGCCGGTGGCGCCGCTCCCCGTGTCCGGGCCGACGGCCGCGCGGTACTCGCCGAGGAAGACGTCCGCGTCGTAGCGGCCGCGCTCCTGCGCGATCAGCGCGTGGTAGTAGACGGCCCGGACCTCCAGGTCGACCAGCGGCCACACGTCCCGGCCGAACCCGACCGGCTCGCCCGCGCCGCGCCGCGCCCGCAGCCCGGCGATGACCTGCTCGGTCAGGAACAGCGGGTGGTGCCGCCCGGTGGCTCCCTTCTGGTTCTCGCCGCGCGCGTGGTACGGCACGCCCCGCCGGGAGCCGGCGATCAGGACGGGTTCGTCGCCGGACGGCTGGTAGCGCAGCGTCCCGTCCCTGCGGGCGAAGGAGCCGCCGCGTCCGGTGGTGAGCAGGGCCATGTGGTCGAAGAAGTTCAGCCCCATGCCGCGCAGCGCGACCCGTTCCCCCGGGGCGATCCTCTCCAGCGCGGCCTCGGACGGGTTGCCGGGCGGGATGTAGCCGAGGCCGTGCCGCGCCGCGAAGGCGTCCAGCTCCCGTTCCCCCGCGGTCAGCGGCATGTCGACGTGGCCGACGGCCAGGACAACGGCGTCCAGGCCGGTCAGCCGGGTGCCGTTGGCCAGCGTGACCGTCTGCGTTCCGCCCGGTTCGTCGTGGACCGTGAGCGCTTCCGCGCCGTGCGGTTCGATCGCTATGTGCTCGGGGACGGTGCGCACCAGCCGGTCGAACACCCAGCCCAGGTAGCGCCCGTACAGGGCCCGGGTCGGGTACGAGTCCGGGCCGAGCCGTGCGGCCTCCTCGTACACGTGCGGCGGGTAGGGGACGTAGGGCTTCAGCCGCTCCAGCAGCTTCGCCCACTCGTACAGACTCGGGCCGTGCGAGACGGGACCCTCGCAGGTCACGCTCTCGTCGGTGAACATGGTCACCTGGGAGGCGACGGTGTTCATCAGCAGCATCGGGGGCTGGTTCACCCGCCAGACGCGGCTGCCCAGACGCAGGTACGGATCGACGAGATGCAGCACCGCCCGCTGTCCGGTGACCGTGGCGTTGGCGCAGACACGCTCGACGACGGACAGACCTCGCGGCCCGGCCCCGATCACACACAGGGTTGTGCCGTCGCTCTCCAGCATGCGGGAGTTCATCCTTCGCTCGATGTGACGACTTCGGACGGATCGGGGCCGGGCCGGTGAGGGCCCGGGAACCTCAGCCGCCGGCGGCGGCGCGGTCGGCGTCGCCGAGGAGGGTGGCCCAGCGGGTCCGCAGCTCACGCTTGAGGACCTTGCCGGTGACGCCGGTGGGGAAGTCGGCTAGGTCGCGCGCGACGATGACCTCGGCGAGCCGGGGCAGTCCGGCCGCGGCGAGCGCCTTGCCGGTCCGCTCGCGCAGTTCGCCGGCGGAGGGCTCCGCCACTCCGGGCTGGAGGCGCACCACGGCGATCGGGCGGTGTCCCCGGCCGTCCGGCGCGGGCACTCCGACGACGGCGCAGTCCTGGACCAGGTCGGCGCAGTCGGCGAGCAGCACCTCCTCGGCGGGGAGGCTGTAGACGGGGCCGTCCTCGGTGTCGATGACGTCCACGGTGCGGTCGAGGTGGTAGAAGTTGCCGTCCTCGTCCCTGCGGGCGACGTCACCGGTCAGCCAGTAGCCGTCGAGTTCGAAGCTGCGGGTCAGGTCGGGGTCGTTCCAGTAACCGGGGGTGCGCGAGGGGGTCTTGACGGCCAGCAGGCCGACCGTGCCGACGGGCACCTCGGCACCCTCGGTGTCCAGGACCGCGGCCGCGGTGACGACCTCGGTGGGCTTGCCGACGCAGCGGTCGTTGCGCTCCGACTCCGGCGTGGTGACCTGTCCGAAGAGGGCCATGCCCATCTCGGAGGAGCCGAGTCCGTCGATGAACTGCGAGCCGGGCAGCGGCTCCTCGCTGCTGTGGTCGCGGGGCAGCAGCCACGGCTTGATCAGGCCCGCGGGGCGCTCGCCTAGCTGCACCAGCCGCCGGATGTGGCCGTAGTGGGCGCCGTCGCCGGTGTTGAACCAGCTGTGCACCTTGGCGGCACCCCTGACGGGCAGCTCGCCCGTCGCCAGCTCGACGAAGGTGCGCGGGAAGGAGGCGACCATGGTCGGCCGGAAGGCCTCCATGACCGGTTCCACGGCCGTCCTGCGCCAGTCGCCCATGACCACGGTGGGCAGCCCGAGGAGGGTGGCGGTCAGGAAGTAGCTCAGTCCGCCGGCGTGGGTGTGCGGCATGAGGGACATCAGCCGGTCCTCGGGCTGCGCCGGGAACCGCTCCATGCGCGGCTGCTTGCCCTCCCAGAACTGCCGGTGGGCGAGCATCGTCGACTTCGGTGTGCCGGTGGTGCCGGAGGAGTGGATGAGGGCCACCACCTCGTCGGCCTCGTGCTGGTAGGGGTAGGCGTCGGGCAGCGCGCCGTCCTCCGGGTCGTACGCGCGTATCTCGGCGTTGGGCACGACGAACCGCGGGCGGCGCCGGTTGCCGTCGGCGCGGTAGGCCGCGACCAGCCGGGTCGGGTCGTCGGCGACCAGGCCGACCGCGCCGACGTGGTCGATGTAGCGGACGGCGGTGCGCTCCGGCATCGCGTTGTTGATCATCGCCGGGATCGCGCCGAGGGCGGTCAGCGCCAGGTAGTGGAGCAGCGGTTCGAGGCCCTCGGCGACGAACACCGCCACGGGCTCGCCCGGCCGCACTCCGTTGGCCCAGTACCAGCGCGCGTACCGGTCACGCAGCGCGGCGAGGTCGGTCAGGCTGTGGCCGCGCAGGACGACCTGGCCCCGGTGGTCGGTGGAGTGGCTGTAGGCGTACGGGACGGTGCGGTGCGGGTTGGCCTCCAGTGCCTTCTGGAGGAAGTTGCCGGCGCCCAGCGTCGGGTCGGCCATGAACTGCTGGCGTACGGACAGCGGGGCTATGGGGCTGGGGGCGGTCACAGTGCTCTCCCTGAGGTCGGTTGCTGGTCGGCGGCCTCGGCGGCAGCCCGGTGGCCGGAGCGGATGGCGCCCTCCATCAGCCCGAAGAACGCGGTGCTCGTCTCGGTGCCGGCCCAGTGGACGCGGCCGTGCGGACGGGTCAGTCCCGGGCCCCGGGCGATCCAGTCGCCGGGACCGAACAGGGCCGCGTAACAGCCCTGGCTGTAGGGCTCGTTCAGCCAGTCGGTGACGTGGAAGCCGATGGGTTCGGGCAGGCCGGGAAAGAGGCGGCCGGCCTGGGCGACGGCGGCGGCGCGCTGCTCGGCCAGGGGCAGCGCCGCATACCGTCTGGCCTCCTCGCCGGTGACGAACCCGGTGAGGACGCCCACGCCGCCGGGCGGCGAGTCGTCGACGGTGGACAGCAGCGGTCCGTCCGAGCTGACCGACCATCCGGACAGGCCCGTCTCCCGCCACAGCGGCGCGGGGTGCACCAGGTGCACCTTGACCGCGCAGCCGGGTGCGGTGCGGTCGCCGGAACGCGGCGCGGGCAGGGCCGGCCGGAAGTCGATCCGGTCGGCGAGGACCGGCGGTACGGCGATGATCACGGCGTCGCCGCGGTAGGAGGTGACCGCGGTCCCTACCGTGACGCCGTCGTCGTCCTGCGTCACGGCGAGCACCGGTTCGCCGAGTCGGACGCGGTCCCCGAGCCGGGCGGCGAGGACCTCGCACAGCCGGTGGGCGCCGCCGTCGATCCGTGACTCCTGGGCGCCGCCGGCGAAGGCGTTGAGGTAGCGCAGGCCGCCTCCGGAGCGCAGGTAGAACGCCATGTGCAGGACGGAGACGTCGGCGGGGTCGGCGGCCATCATCTCGCCGAGGAACAGCGGGAAGAACAGCCGGGCGTCGGCGTGGGTGAGGTGCTCCTCGGCCCACTCGGCGGCCGTGGTCGCGTCCAGGCGCTCCGCGTCGGGGGTCAGCCAGGGCGCGTCGACGCGGACCGTGCGGGTCACCTCGTCGAGCAGGTCGAACAGTTCGCCGAGCGCGACCCCGCTCAGCGGCGGGAAGCGGCCCGGCACGCTCTGCGCGTCCGGGGTGCGCGCGTCACCGGTGGTGAGGGCGAAGCGGCTCGCGCCCTCCATGGCGGTCGGTACCGCCTTCAGGTCCGTGTCGGCCATCAGCGCCAGCAGTTCGGTGTGGCGCTCGCCCAGGTAGGCGGCGCCCGCGTCGGCCCAGTCGCCGTCGGCCACCTCGATGCCGTGCGTGCGGCCGCCCACGCGGTCGCGTGCCTCCAGCACCTGGACGTCCACGCCGCGTGCGGCGAGATCATGCGCGGCGGTGAGGCCCGCGAGGCCCGCGCCGACGACCAGGGCCCTCATCGGGTGACGCCCTCGACCTTCTTGGCCAGCGAGCCCGGTGTGGGTGCGTCCAGGAGGTCCTCGAACGACAGCTCCACCCCGCGGGTCCGGGCGACGGCGCTCAGCACCCGCGTCCCGAGCAGGGAGTCGCCGCCCAGCAGGAAGAAGTCGGAGTCGGCGGTGACGCCGTCCGTCTCCAGTACGCGTCGGAAGATCTCGACCATGTCGTCAGAACTCATCGGCTGTCCTCGTCTGTGATGCCGTGGATGTCATCGGGGCGCCGCCGCCGTGGTGCCGGGCGGTGCGGTGTGCCGTCAGCCCCGGGTGCGCGTCGGCGCGGCCGCCGGGGCGTGGCGGTGATGGGTCGCGGCGCGGTCGACCTTGCCGCTGGCGGTGTAGAGCAGTTCGGGTACGACGGTGAGCCGGTGCGGGATGAGGTGGTTCGGCACGGTCTCGCGCAGGTACGCCAGGACGTCCTGGGTGAGGGTGCCGGTCGCGTCGTCGTACGCGTCGGCCACGAGGTAGGCGGCCATGGTGGTGCGGCCCGCGCTCTGCGTCCCCACCACGGCGGCGGCGCCGATCGCCGGGTAGGCGGTCAGCAGTGCCTCGACCTCGGCGGGGTCCACGCGGATTCCGCGCACCTTGATCTCCGCGTCGAGCCGTCCCTCGTGGACGAGGAGGCCGTCGGGCCGCCGGGCGGCCCGGTCGCCGGTGCGGAACCAGCGCTCGGGTGCGTCCCGGCCCGGCCGGGTCACGAAGCGCTCGGCGGTGGCCTCGGGCAGGCCGGCGTAGCCGAGGGCCACCGCGGGCCCGGAGACGAGGAGTTCGCCGTCCGCGCCGATGTCGTCGCCGACGTGCGGCAGCGCGGCGCCGATGGGCACCCGGCCGTCCCCCCACCAGGCGCCGTCGCCCGGCGCCAGCGGGCCGTGCAGGTCGACGGCGTGGGTGATCAGGGTGGTCTCGGTGCAGCCGTAGGTGTTGACCAGCCGGACGTGTCCGGTTCCCAGCGCCCGCCAGTCGGCGAGGCGGGCCGGGCTCACGGCCTCGCCGCCGATGACGACGGTCCGCACCGAGCCGGGCAGGGCCGCGCCGTCCTCGGCCAGGTGCCGGACGAGTTCGTGCCAGAACGCGGTGGGCAGGTCGAGCACCGTGACGCGTTCGGCGGCGACGGCCCTGAGCAGCCGGGGCAGCGAGCCCGTGTAGGCCTCGTCGTGGAAGACCAGGGTCGCGCCGGATGTCAGGGCGGGCAGGATCTCCTCGAAGCAGGTGTCCCAGTTGAGCGACGCGAACTGCAGGACGCGGTCGGCGGGCACCAGGTCGAAGAGTTCGCGCAGCGAGGCGACCGAGGCGTCGATAGCGCGCCGCGGGGTGAGGACCGGCTTGGGCGCGCCGGTGGAGCCGGAGGTGAACAGGGTGTACGCGGGCCGTTCGGGGTCGACGGGGCCGGGGACGGCGGCCGGCCGGTCCCCGGCCCGCGGGGCCGGGTCGGCGGACAGGACGCGCCGGACGCCCCGCGTGCCCTCGGGCGGCCGGGCACCGGGCCGGGCGGCTATCACGGCCGTGCAGCCGGCGGCCTCCAGCAGGGCCCGCTGCCGGGCCGCGGGGAAGGACGGGTCGACGGGGCAGTAGGTGCCGCCGGCGGCGAGTACGCCCAGCAGCGCGGTGACGGTGGCCGGCGACCGGTCGGTCAGCACGCCGACGGCCCCGGGCGACGGACCGAGTCGTGCCGCCGTCGCCCGGATCCGCAGCAGCAGCTCCGCGTAGCTCAGTTCCCGCCCGTTGTGAGATATCGCCGGTTCATCGGGACGTTCGTGGGACATCCTGGTCAGGATGTCGAGTAAGTCCGTCATCGGATTCGCTTTCCATGAGGCGTCGTGACGGCTGCTCTGGAAGGGCCGGATAATTCTGGATCGAATACCGATCGATCTCGGCCAGGTTCGGCATCGACGCTAACACCGCGGCACCCCTCGGAGTCAACCAAAATAATGCTGTGAGCCGACTCACAGCGGAATGCATAATTCCTCTGCGATTCATCGCCTACGAAGCGCCCCGAGGCATGGTTGCACGGAGATCGCCAATGGGGTATGAAGTGAGGAAATACCCGAAGGAGGGCGGTCCGGCATGACAGAGCCGTTTCAGGTGCGCATCGTTGTACGCGGATACGAGCTCGACACCCAGGGGCACCTCAACCAGGCCATCTACCTGCAGTATTGCGAGCACGCACGCTGGGAGAGCCTCCGCGCGGCAGGCATTTCCCAGGACAAGTTGATTTCCACCCGAATTGGCCCGGCCGTGTTGGAGAACACCATGCGGTTCCGGAATGAACTGCGTGGTGGTGACGAGGTCGACGTGACCTGCAAGTGGGTGTGGGGAGACGGCAAGATCTTCCACGTCGAGCAGCAGATCGTTCGCTCCGACGGCGTGCTGGCAGCAGAACTCTCCAGCGTCGCCGGCCTTATCGATCTGGACCGGAGGAAGCTGATCGACAATCCCGCCGATCATTTCTTCAAATTGGCGGAGCGCCCCGAATTCATGGGGTTCTGACCGCCGCCTCGCACCCAGGCGCCGGCGCCCGCGGGGAGACTTCAGCCGCTCATCGCGGCGGGTCCCCGCGGGCGCTTTCCGTTGTCCGGGCGGACGCATTCTCTTTTCGTGGCGATTCTCCGTTCGTCTCCTTCGTCCCGGGCCGCCGAGGGGCGGCCTGGGACAGGGCCAGCACGGCCCGTCCGATGTCGGTGCCCCGGCTGCCGAGCGGCTCGGCGTACCGGCCGAGCACCTGGTTCTCCCACGCCAGCTCCGACTGCGGCAGTCCCGCCGTGCGCCGCTGCGCGTGGTAGTGCCGGGCGAGCGCGGCCCGGCGCAGCACCATCGCGACGATCTGCCCGTCGAGGTTCTCCAGCAGGGCCCGCATGTCGGCGCCGTCCGCGCGCCCCGCGTCCTCCGCTGCCGCCGCCTCCGCCTCCGCCGGGACGGCACGCGACCGGCCGGTGCCGTGCGGTGCCGGCTGCCCCGTGCCGTGCGAGGCCGGCTGACCCGTGCCGTGTGCCGCCTGCTGGCGCCTGGACTCCACCTGTGCGCTCACAGCAGCTCGGGCTCCCCGGCCGTGACCCGGGTGACGAACTCCAGCCGCCCGATGGCCTCCTGGGCCAGTGCGAGTGCCTTGTCCGCGGTGGCGGCACCGGCCCGGGCCTGGGCCAGCCGGGAGTCGGAACTGCGCAGGCCGCGCAGCCGGTCCCCGGCCCGGCCCAGCACCTCCACCCGCACGCCGTCGGGGTGCGGCCCGTCCGCGCCGGCGACCTCCACGAGGACGCCCGCGGCGGGCGCCCCGGCGAACCAGATGGCCTCGCCGCGCCGGTGCCGGGAACCGGCCAGGGCGGCGCGCAGGTCGGGGAGCACCCGCTCGCCCGTGCACTGGCGCAGCTGGTACTCGACCAGGTCCACGCCGGTGGCGTCGGTGACCATGTTCCAGATCTCGTCACCGCCGACCCGCAGATGCGTCTCGATGACGCGGGGGCCGTGTTCGGTGAGCACCACCTCGGTGTGGGTGGGCCCGAACTCCACGCCCAGCGCGTCGAGCGCCCGGACCAGGTGCGTGCGGATCTCCTCCTCCTGGCCGGTGTCGAGCGGCGCGGGCATCACGTGGCCGAGCTCCACCAGACTGGCCGGGTCGGAGTACTTGCGGGTGAAAGCGACGGGCACGTGCTCGCCGCCCTCCGAGAAGGCCTCCACGCTGTACTGCGCTCCGGGGAGGAAGGCCTCGACGACGACCTGGGCCTCCGGCCCGGCACCGTCCGTACCGTCCAGGCCGCGGGCCCGCGCGAACGCGGCCGGCGCCTCCTCGGCCGAGCGGATCACCGAGACGCCCGTACTGGCCGTGCCCCGGCGGGGTTTGACCACGCACGGGTAGCCGTGCTCGGCGGCGAAGGCGACCAGCGCGTCCGCGTCGGGCACCTCGGCGGCGGGGATCGACTCCACGCCCGCCTCGGCCAGCCGCCGCCGCATGGCGAACTTGTCGAAGACCAGCCGCACGGTCTCCGGCGTGTGCGTGGCGACGCCCAGGGCCCGGCCGGCCTCGACCGCCGCCTCCTGGCACTGGTCGCCGAAGGTCGCGATGCGCGTCACCGGCTGCACGGCGTGGACGGCGCGCGCCAGTTCGGTCCACTCCGCGGCGGGCGCGTCGGCCCCGACCGCGACGATCCGGGCGTGCTCCCCGGCCTCCTCCACCTTCGCCAGGTGGTCGATCCGGCACAGCACGCTCGTCGAGTACGTGCGGCCCAGTCGCTTGCCCCGGGCGCGGATGCGGCCGGGGATGTCATATCCGTTACCGAAAATCAGGATGTGTTCTGACATGGTGTTACTTCTTCCGATGATCAGTCATGATTCGGCTCGGTGGTCACAGTGATCTTTCCGGCGAGCTGCCGGGCGAGCGCCAGGGCGGCCGCGGTGTCCGGGCCGGTGACCAGGACCTGGCCGACCCGGTCCCAGCTCGCCCGCAGCGGCCGTACGGTGCCGCCCACCTCGACCGCGACGTCCAGCCCGACCACGCCCTCGTGGGTGCGGGCCTCCTCGACGCCCTCGACGCCGGTGACCCGGCCCGGCTGAGCGGTGAGGAAACAGGTCGCGGCTGCGGCGCGGGCCGGTGGGGGCGCCTCGATCGCGGGCAGCACCCCGGCGGCCCAGCCGACGGTGTACGTCTCGATGTCGACGCCGTACGCCGCCTCGACCAGCTCCATGATCCGGTCGCCGCCGGGCCGTCCGTGCGACTCGATCACGCGGGGACCGCGCGAGGTCAGCTTCACCTCGGTGTGCGCGGGACCGTGGCGCAGCTGAACCGCGTCGAGGAACGCGCCGACACAGTCCCGTACCGCCTGCTCGTCCGCGGCCGGCAGGCGGGCCGGCAGAGCGTGCCCGGACTCGACGAATCCGGCCGCGGTGCTCTTCTCGGTGACGGCGAGCAGGACGTGCCGGCCGTCGAAGCTGAGCGACTCGACGCTGTACTCCGGCCCGTCCAGGTACTCCTCCATCAGGAAGCGCCCCACCGGGAAGTAGGCGGCGAACGGATGCCCGGTGCTGCCGCGCAGCGCGGTGATCGCCTGCCAGGCGTCCTCGGCCGCTTCCGGCGTCTCGACCAGGCGCACCCCGAAGCTGGCGGCCGCGTCCACCGGCTTGACGATGAAGGGATGGCCGTACCGGGCGCCGAACCGCTCCAGCGCGGCCCGGTCCTCGGCCACCGCGGCGGCGACCGCGCCGGGCCCGCCGGCCAGGTGCGCCCGCATCTCCGCCTTGTCGCGCATCAGCCGGGCGCACAGGTGGGTGTTGCCGCGCAGGCCCAGCGCGTCGCAGATCAGGCCGACGGGCTCCACGCCGGGCTCGGTGATGGTCGCCACGCCCGAGAAGCCGAAGACCTGGTGCGCGGCGGTCACCAGGGGCCGCAGGACCGACCAGTCGGTGTAGTCGGCCAGCAGCGCCGCGCGGACCAGCTCCGCGTACTCGGGCCGGTACTCGTCGGGACGCTGGACGTTGACGACGTCCAGGCCGAGTCCGCGGGCCTTGCGGACGGTCTCCAGCCGGCCGCCGATGAGCAGCACCGTGCGGCCTTCGCCGCCCGCCGCCGCGGGAACTCCCCCGTCCGAACCCATTCCCCCGTCTCCCTTCCCTTCAGTCCCTGGTCAGTTGGTGGTCGGCCGCGTCCACGGTGTCCGGCACCGCGTCACCCTGGGCGGCCAGGGTGCGCTCTCCCCACCGCACGACCGGCACCATCGCCAGGCCGGCCGCGACGAAGAGGGCGCCGAGCAGGATCCAGCCGGGCGCGCCCCAGTAGACGAGCAGCCCGGTCAGCGCGAGCGGACCGACGATCTCGGCCACCGTCAGCCCGGACCCGAAGAACGCCTGGTACTGGCCGTGCTTGCCGTCCGGCGCGAGACCGAAGCTGATCTCCCAGCTGCCGGCCATCTGCATCATCTCGCCGACCGTCTGCACCCCCGCGGCGGCGATCAGCAGCAGCACCGCCGACCAGGCGGAGTCACCGCTGCCGGAGAACGCGAAGACGACGCAGCCCGCGCCGAGCAGCAGCCCGCCGCGCACCACGTAGCGCGCCCCGCTCGCCAGGTCGGTCACCCCGCGCGCCACGCGCACCTGGAGGACCACGACGGCAAGCGTGTTGAGCACGAACATCACCGACAGCACCCACTTGGGGGCGTCGGTGTGCCCGACGATCCACAGCGGCAGCGCCACGTCGATCAGCGGCACGTGCAGCACGAGGACGAGGTTGAGCAGGCTGACGGCGACGTAGGGCCGGTCCCGGAACACCGTCTTCGTCCGCTCGCCGTCGGCGGGCGCCGGGGTGGGGGCGATGGGCGGCACCCGCCACAGCACCGCGGCGGCCACCGCGAAGGCCGCGGAGTTGAGCGCGAACGCCGCGAGATAGGCGCCGTGCGTGTCGAAGAGCAGCACCACGCCGCCGAGCGCTGCGCCCACGGAGAGCCCGGCGTTGTAGCTGGCCTGGAGAACGGCGCGGACCTTGGTGAGGTTCTCCTTCGGCACCACTCCGGCCAGCAGGGCCTGCTGGGCCGCGGAGCCGCTGCGCTGCCCCACCGCGTACAGGCACGCCGACAGCACGAACAGCGGGAAGGAACGCACCACCAGGTACGAGCCGACGGCCACCGCCGCGCACAGGAAGAAGAACACCGCCGTCCCCCGCGCCCCGCGGCGGTCGGCCACGTGTCCCAGCGGCACGCTCAGGGCCAGCGCCACCGTCCACGCGATGGTCAGCCCGAGGCCCAGCTGGGCCGCGGACAGGCCGACGACCTGGGTGAAGAACAGGGCCGCGGTCACGTAGTACGCGCCGTCGCCGGTCCTGCTGATCAGCTGGGCCAGGGCGAGCGTGCGCGCCGGTCCGGCCGGAGGGACGAGGCTCTTCGGGTTCATGTGGCTCCTTGGGCGGGCCCGCCGGGTCGTGGGCTCACCGTTGCAGTGGGGGGACGGTCATGGGGCGATCGGGCCGAGCGCCTCCACAGCGGCCGTCAGCTGGGAGGTCTCGTGGAGTGCGGAGAGCGCGAAGCGGATGAGCCCGGTGCCCTTCGCGACGGTCGGGAAGAAGGCGGGCAGCACCAGGACACCGGCCGCGCGCAGCCGCCTCGCGGCCTCGAACGCCGCCTGTTCGGTGGCGAAGTGCGCCCCGCGGACGGGCGAGCGCTGACCGGCGCTGACGAGCCTGCCGTCGGTCAGCTCGTCGAACAGGGCGGCGTTCCCCCACAGCCGCTCCTGCAGCCGGGCCACCTCGCCGCTCAGGTGCAGTCTGGCCGCCGCCACGTCCGCCGCGAGCAGCGGCAGCATGATGGAGTGTCCGAAGACCAGCGGGTTGGCGAACTTGCGCAGCACCCGCACGTCCTCCTCGCCGGGCAGCACGACGAACCCGCCGGCGCCGCCGAAGGCCTTGGACAGCGAGCCGACCAGCACCACGTTGGCGGGCAGTCCGCCGGTGAAGGCCTCGTAGGCGTAACCGGCGCCGTGTGGGCCGTCGATGGAGATGCCGTGCGCGTCGTCGACGTACAGCAGTCCGCCGGCCTCGGCGAGCGACCGGGCGAGGGTGTCGACGTCGATCAGGCCGCCCATCGAACCGACGCCGTCGACCAGCGCGATGGGGGTGCGGCTCTGCTCCCGTGCGTCGGCCAGCCGTGCCTCCAGGGTCCGCGGGTCCGCCAGGTCGAACCGGCGCACCGGGCCGATCTGCTCCAGGACGCCGCGCAGGACCTGCATCGAGGCGTGGGCGGTCTTCTCCATCAGGAACACCGGGCCGGCACCGGCGACCGGATAGCCGGGGAGCGTGCCGTTGCCCAGCAGCGGCAGCACCCCGAGGTGGACGTTGCTGACGGAGGTGAAGGGCACCACCGGCCGGCCGCCGTAGATCCGGCTCAGCAGGTCCTCCAGCTCCCCCAGGTACACCGGGCGCATCCGGTTGCGCGAGGAGGAGAAGTGCACGCCGAACCGGCTCATCGCGTCCTGCGCGGCCGCGACCAGATCCGGGTGCTCCTCCAGGCCCAGGTAGGAGCAGGAGACGAACTCGACGGCGCGGCTGCCGTCCGCGAGCTCCACCTCCTTGCCGTGGCGCCCGGTGATGACGTGCCCGGTGAGCCCCTCGTCGAAGGCGCGGTCCAGCGAGTCGGTGGTCCTGTCGATGCGGGCGGCGACCCAGTTGGCGGGCTTGGCGCCGCTCAGCTCGTCGGTGATCACGCGTTCTCCTCAGGGTCGGCGGGGGAGGCTGCGGGCAGTTCCGCGAACAGCCCGGCGCACACGTCCCGGAACTGTTCGAGCCGGTCGCCGAAGACACCGGACAGCTGGTGCAGATGGCGCTCGAAGTCCTGCTCGTCGCCGTCGCGGGCGAGAGCGCGCAGTCGGTCCACGCCGTGCGCGAGCGCGTCGCGGGCGTCCGAGGCGTACGGGTTGGCGGACTGGATGTCCCAGTAGACCTCCGGGGTGCCGGAGGAGATCCGGGCCAGCAGCGCCAGCAGGGTGGTGTGCGGCGGCGGCGCGACGGCCGCCAGTTCCGCGATGTCCGCGCCGAGTCCGGCCAGGGCGTGCCCGAAGGCCAGCACGGTGGCGTGGGTGAGGGCCTGGGACACGGCGGCCAGCCGGTCGTGGCGTTCGGCGTCCAGCCGTACGACGTGTGCGCCGCCGCCGGTGACCAGGGCGAGCAGTTCGCCGACGAGCGGGCCGTCGCGCAGGACGACCGCGGCCACCGGGCGGCCGGGCAGGCCGAGCGCCGGGGCGAACATCGGGTTGAGGCCGACCGCCTGGTGGTCCGGCAGCCGGGCGGTGACCGCCTCGGCGATCCGGGTCTTCACCGACAGCGTGTCCGCGAGCAGTGCGTGCCGCGGCAGGACGCCGGCCAGGGGGGCGGTCGCGGCCAGCGCCACCGGCTCGGGCACCGCGAGCACGAGCAGGTCGCAGGCGGCCAGTTCGGCGCGCAGCGCGTCGTCCGGTGCCGTGATGTCGGCCTTGAGCGCGCGGACGCCGGGCCGGGCGGCGCCGGCGGTCTCCGGGTCGGCCGCGCAGACGTCGAGGCCGGCGTCGGCGAGCACGGCGGTGAACAGGCGGCCCACCGCGCCGGATCCGCCGGCCACCACGCAGCGCCGCAGTCCGGGCCCGGCCGGTGCGGGCGGGTGCGCGCTCATGCGGCCCCCGTCCCGCCGCCGGGCGTGCTGCCGGCGATCGCCGCCGTCATCGTCCGGGACTTCACGAGGGTCTCCTCGTACTCCTCGACCGGGTCGGACAGGGCGATCACGGCCCCGCCGACGCCGAAGGACGCTCCCTCCGGGGACGCCACGATGGTCCGGATGACGATGCTGAGGTCGGCGGCGCCGCTCAGCGAGAACCAGCCGAGCGCGCCCGAGTAGACGCCCCGCGGGCCCTCCTCCAGCCGGTCGATGATCTCCAGGGTGCGCAGCTTGGGCGCCCCGGTCATCGACCCGCCGGGGAAGCAGGCCCGCACGCAGTCCACCGCGGACGTGCCCGGACGCAGGGTGCCGCGCACGGTGCTGACGAGCTGGTGCACGGGCGGGTAGGTCTCCACGTCGAAGAGCTTGGGCACGTGCACGGACCCGACCTCGCACACGGTGTTGAGGTCGTTGCGGAGCAGGTCCACGATCATCAGGTTCTCGGCGCGGTCCTTGTCGCTGGAGCGCAGGTCCCGCGCCAGCGCGGCGTCCTCCTCGGGCGTGGCGCCGCGCGGCCTGGTCCCCTTGATCGGCTTGGACTCGGCGGTCCCGTCGACGCCGATGGACAGGAACCGCTCCGGCGAGGCGCTGAGCACCGCCACTCCCGGGAAGTCCAGCAGGGCTCCGTAGGGGACGGGGCTGATGCCGCGCATCAGGCGGTAGGTGTCCAGCGGGTCGAGCACCGTGGAGGTGGTGACCATGTTGGTGAGGCAGATCTCGTACGACTCGCCGTTGCGGATCTCCTCCAGGCACTCGTCGATCCGGGCCAGGTAGTCCCCGCGGCCGTGCCGGGGCACCAGGGACGCGGCGGCCAGCGGGAGCGCGTCGACCAGCGGGCTCCGCGGCCGCGGGACCTCCGCGGGCAGCACGTCGAGCCGGCCCGCGGTGCTGTCCAGCCACTTGAGGGCGTCCGGGTCGTCCGGCGCGGTGCCCAGGCACAGCAGGTAGGTGGTCTGCTCGGCGTGGTCGACGGCGATCGCCCGGTCCGCGAAGAGCAGCGCGGCGTCCGAGGTGGGCGAGGTGTGCGCGGCGGCGGCGCCGGTCTCGGCCTTCAGTTCGTAGCCGAGGTAGCCGACGTAGCCGAGGTTGAAGGCGAACGGCAGCGAGTCGTCGGCGGGTACGGCGCGGCGCCGCAGCTCCGCGTCGAGGTAGCCGAAGAAGCCCTGGGACAGCACCTCGTCGGGCCGTCCCGCCCGCTCCACCCGCACGGTCCGGGTGCCGACCCGGTAGGTGACGTACTCCGCGAGCGGGCCGGTGCCGTCCCCGAGCACGGAGAAGCGGGCGTTGCCGTCGGCGTGGGAACCGCTGTCCAGCCAGAAACTGTGCCGCTTGCCGGCGAACAGCTCGGCGTAGGCGGCCGCGGTGTCGGGCGCGCCGGGCAGTCGGCGCACCAGCAGGTGGTACGGCGACGGGGTCGCGGCGGGGGCCTGGGCGCGGCGGGCGCGGGTCAGGTCGCGGAAGTTGCCGAGGAGTTCGCGGCCGTACTCGGTGGAGATGGACTCGGGATGGAACTGCACGCCCCACACCGGCTCGGTGCGGTGGCGCAGTCCCATCAGGACGCCGTCCTCGGTCCAGGCGATGCCCTCCAGGTCGTCGGAGAGCGAGGTGACGGTCAGCGAGTGGTAGCGCACCACGGAGAAGGGCGAGGGAAGTCCGGCGAAGATGTCCGTCCCGTCGTGGCGGACCGCGGAGACCCGGCCGTGCATCGGTTCGGGCGCGTGCTCGACCGTGCCGCCGAACAGTTCGGCGATGCCCTGGTGGCCGAGGCACACGCCGAGCACGGGCAGGCCGGACTCGCGGATCGCGCGGGCGCTCACGCCGAAGTCCCGCTCCCGGCCGGGGCGGCCGGGCCCCGGCGACACGACGACGTTGTCGTAGTCGCCGAGGTGCAGCGCGGACCAGTCGACGTCGTTGCGGACGACGGTCGGCGGCTGGCCGTTCACCTCGCCGAGCAGCTGGTAGAGGTTGTAGGTGAAGGAGTCGTAGTTGTCGATGAGGAGCGTGCGCACCGGGTGAGTGGTCATGATCCGTCGCCCGTGGCCTGCGTGGGCTCCGCGCCGATGACGATGTCCTCGACCCGGCAGGTCTCCTCGATGACCAGGTCGTAGAGGCGGCGCAGGAACGTCTGGTCGACGCCGTACTCGGCGCCGTAGCGGGCGGCGCGTTCCTGCACGATGCCGATCCGGTGCGGCTGCATCATCGGCACCGCGTGCTCGCGCTTGTGCTCCGCGATCCGCACGCAGCACTCGATGCGGTCCCGCAGGGTGTCCAGCAACCGGACGTCGATCCGGTCGAGTTCGGCACGGAGTCCCGCCAGTCCGGCCTCGGCAGTCGAGGTCGTGGTCATGCTCGTGCTCCCGTCGTCTGCCGTGCGGTACGTCGTCGTGGAGCGGGGCCGCCGCTCCTGGTCGAGGTGGCTCTCGGCGTCCGCGAACGCGCCGGTCCCGGCGAGCAGGTCCGGCACCACCTCGCGCTGCGCGTCCCCGTGCTCGATCGCCAGGCCGCCGCCGACGCGGAGCAGCCGCGCCGCGCACGCGACGACGGCGCGGATGACGTCGAGTCCGTCGGTGCCCGCGAAGATGGCCCGGGCGGGGTGGTGCCGGCCCCATTCCGGCAGCAGTTCGGTGCCGGTGGGCACGTACGGCGGGTTGGCGAGCACCAGGTCCACGCGGCCGTCGAGGGCGGCGAGCAGTTCCGGGTCCGTGACATCCCCCGCGTGCACGGTGACCGGAGTGTCGCCCGCCGCCGCCCGCGCGGCGGCGTTGTGCCGCGCACAGGCGAGCGCGGCCGGGTCGAGGTCGACGGCGTGCACCTCGGCGTCGGGCCGGGCGTGCGCGAACGCCAGGGCGAGCGCGCCCGAGCCCGTGCACAGGTCGACCACGACGGGCGCCCGTTTCCCGCGCACCGCCGACAGGCCCCAGGCCAGCAGGAGTTCGGTGGGGAACCGGGGGACGAACACGTCCTCGGTGACGGCGACCTCGATGCCGCCGAGCCGGGCCCGCCCGGTGAGATGACCGAGCGGGATCCGGGCGGCGCGGCGCGCCACGAGGGCGCGCAGTTCGGCCGCGGCGGCCGCGGGCACCGGCCGCCCGGCGGGCTCCAGGGGTCCGTCCGGAAGACCCAGCACATGGGCTGCCAGGGCTTCCGCGTCCTCCCGCGGGCTCCACACCCGGGCCTCGGCGAGCGTGCGCTCCGCTTCCCGGAGCAGGGCGTCGAGGCGCTCGTCCTCGACGTGCTGAGCGAGTGACTGGTCGGGCACGGTCCGTCGGTCCTTTCCCCGTGGTCGTGTCAACTGGCGGCGGCCGCGTGGCTGGCCGCGTAGTAGTCGCGCAGTGCCTGGGCGATGGAGGGGTGGATGCGCGAGGAGGCGAGCAGCTCCGGCGGCGGGGTGAAGGCCGGGTCGAACTCGTCCGCGATCCGGGTGTAGGCCACGCGCAGGTAGTGCTCGATGGTGAACGGCCACTCGACGGGCACGGTCCAGTTGGACTCGTAGCCGGTGGCGAGCATGTGGGTGACGGTCGCCTCCACGATCTCCTCGCGGCTGAGCGGCTGGATCGGCGAGCGGACCGGGCGGAACAGGTCCAGTTCGATGCCGGGTTCCTCGCCCAGCAGGAGAGCGGTCATCTCCCGGGCGAGCAGCGGGGACAGGGTGAGTCCGTCGCGGTAGGTGCCGGTCATCATCCACAGGCCCGCGAGTTCCGTCTCACCGAGCAGCGGCATGCCGTCGAGGGCGACGGGCCGGTTGCCGACCTGGATCGCGCGCACTCCGCTCTCGCCGAGGTTGCGGCGGACCTGGCGGTTGCCGCAGTTGAGCAGGAAGAGCACGTCCGAGATGAGCGGGGTCTCGCGCGGCTCGGGCGAGATGATGTTGGTGGCGCCCACGTAGACGTGTCCGGCGCCGCGCGGGACGACGTGCAGCCCGCACGCGAAGGCGCGGTTGGGCGTGCGGATGACACTGCGCGGTGCCGTGCCGTCCTCGGTGTCGACCAGGGCCGAGACACCGTACCCGCTGATCAGCCGCGGGATCCGGGCCGCCTGGTCGGGGACCGTGTCCAGGACGGCCTGGGACGCGGAGCCGGCGGCCAGCACCAGCTGCTCGGTGGCCAGTACGGTCCCGGAGTCCAGTTCGACGCCGCGCACCCGGCCGTCGGCGTGGTCCACCCGCACCGCCTGCTCCGGGATCAGCGTGCCGCCTGCGGCGAGGAACGCCGCCTCCAGCTGCGCCAGCAGCGCGTGGGCGTTCACGGCGTGCTCGTTGGGCAGGTACATCGCCTGCAGCGGACGGGCGGTGGGCTCGGCGTCGAGCCACTCGATGTCCTCGGCATCGATGTCCTCGAACTTCTCGCCGTACTCGATGAGGGTGTTGCGGATCGCCTTGAAGTTCTGGGTGTCGATGTCGGGCACGCCGACGGTGTTCAGCATGACGACGGTGCCGTGGGCGGTCAGCAGGTCGGTGCCGTCGGAGTCGGGCGCCAGGCCGGCCAGCCACTCGGGCCACAGCTTGCTTGCCTGGTAGGCCCAGTCGAGCTTGGTGCGGCCGTAGTCGCTCTTGAGCAGAGTGGTGGTGACCTCGCCGAACGTGCCGAGCATGGCACCCGCGGCCGAGGACGCCGCCTTGGGCCGGTGCGGACGGCCGAGCACGGCCACGTTCAGGTCGCGACGGGCCAGGGTGAGGCCGAGGGACAGGCCGAGCGAGCCGTTTCCGACTACGACTACGTCGTGGAAGCGGTTGTCCTCGGACATGGTTGCGGGCACCAGGATGTTCCCTTCGGGTCGGGCCGGGAGTGTGACGTGGATGAAGGCGTGAAGGACGTGGAAGTCGTGGGAGATACGGGCTCATGACAGCCGGATGTCCGGCCGCCGACACCTCGGCCCGCCTGTCTCCCGCCCTGCGGACGGTCAAGGGCCCGAGTTCGTCTCGGTCAACGTCGCACCGTGAGCGAAACACACCTGCGAGGGCGTCCCCAACGCTTTTAGCCCCCGCTAAAACCGACCTAGGACCGCTGTCCTCGGCGGTTTCTCCGTCCGCTCGGGCGAGCGGCGGTCAGGCCGACAGGCGTCCGGCGCCGGGCGCCACGGCGCCCCGTACGAGCGCCTCGCCGGTCTCGGTGAGCGAGTGGATGACCCTGCGGCCGTGGCGTCGGCTCGTCACCAGGTCGCACTCGCGCAGCACGGCGACGTGCTGGCTGATGGCTCCGGGAGTGACGTTGATGGCCTCGGCCAGGTCGCCGGTGGAGGCGGGTACCAGCAGAGCCTCGAGCACCGCGGAGCGGACGCCGCCGAGCAGCGCGGCCAGCGGGCTGGGCTGGTCGGAGGTGTGCCGGTGCCACATCTCCTCGACGCCCGTCCTCGGGTAGACGATCATCGACTGCTGCGGCGGTGTCATGGTGAGCACCTCGGGCCCGCAGAACACGCTCGGTACGAGCACGATGCCCCGGCCGCCCAGGTCCTCCTGGTAGTCGTAGGCGCTGCGCACCGTGAGTTCCTGGTCCCGCCAGGCGATGCGCGGGTTCAGGGAGGAGAACACGGGGGCCGCGCCGGAACCCTCTATCACCTGCATGCGGGAGCGGATGTCGGACTGCAGTCCGCCGTGCAGCCGCCGCCAGTGCGGCTCCAGCGCGAGGTCCCAGTAGGTCTGCAGCAGATCCGTGATCAGGGCGATGGCCTGGGCCGGCTGGGCCAGCATGTGCCGGTGCAGCGCGGCCGCCTCCTGACGCCAGGTCACGGGCGTGCCGGGGTCGGCGGCCATCCAGGACACCTCGGCGACGAAGTGTTCGCTCGGGGTCGCGCGGACCATCTCCAGCTCTTCGGCGATCTTCCGCGGCCCGGTGCCGTCCGGCGGCGGGGTGAGGAAGTCCGGGATGTATCCGGTGGGCGGGATCAACGCGCGTAGCGGCAGGAGGTCCATGGTCCGCAGCCGCGCGCGGACGTCGTCGGCCCACGGCTGGTGCCGCCTTCTGCGCTCGGCCGAGCCCAGCATGCGGATGCTGTATACGGCCTCCCCCAGCGGAGAGGGCGAGAATCGAACCCTTGCGATGTCGTCCACGGTCGCCGAGAAGCGGATCATGTTTCCCCCATGTCCCCGTTGATGCCGCTCCGGTAGATGGCGCAGCGGCACACGGAAGACGATAGGACGCCGCAGTGACAGCCGAGGCGCTCCGATGGCGCGAATTCACCTGACCCGATCCCGCACGGAAGCACGCATTCCCAGACGTGGCGCACCGCGTCCCGCCTGGTGAGCACTCCCCGCAGTTGGCCGGAACCACTACGTCCGGTGTCGGACGTACCGGGCATTCAAGGTGATTCCGGCGCACGGCGGTGACGGAGCGCTCGACCGGAGAGATCAAGGAGTGACGGACGCCCGAGATCGACGCGGCCGGGCGAGCGGCTGCGGCGCGGACCGCAACCGGAGCCCACCGGCAGGCGATGGCGTGAATACGACCCTCCGCCGGACGCCGGCCCGGCCGCGCACGCGACGGGATCCCGCAGGCGGGGCCGTACCGCTCCGTCCGATACGACGGACGCGGACCCCGGCGCCAACCGGACCTACGGGAAGGAAAAGTGTGATCAGTGCGAAAGTGCCCGGAACCGGACTTGAACCGGTACGCCCGCGAGGGGCAGCGAGGTTTAAGCTCGCCGTGTCTGCATTCCACCATCCGGGCAGGCCATGGGCTTCGCAACGAGATTCCGAGCCTATCGGGAGGCGTCCCCCGAACAGCGGACGGACGACCCGATGTTGTCTTATTTTATTGACGTCTGAGGGTGCATCAGCCACCGGAACGGGCCATCCGCACTTGCCAATAGCGTTACGCGCGGTGGGTGCGCACGTACGTGGAATGACGGAATTTCACCGTCCGAACAAGGGGGCTCCACCTGTTCTCGACGGACGGACCTCAGGGTCCGCCGTCATCCCCAGGTATGACGCGGCGCCCTCCGGTCCCCCCTCGGTCGCCCCCCGGAACCGGAACTGCGGCTGACTACACGGGCCCGATCGGCCGGGACGATGGTCACGTCCCCATGAACGCCGTCGTCCCGACAGGAGCGCCCTACCGTGTCCACCACGCCCTCCCCCCAACTTCGTCCGGGGGTGCCCGCAGCCGACCGGCGGACCACCTCCGTGGCCGCCCGTGCCACGGAGCTGTCCAAGATCTACGGGCAGGGTGAGACGCAGGTCGTCGCCCTGGACCGGGTCACCGCCGAGTTCCGGCAGGCCGAGTTCACCGCGATCATGGGCCCCTCCGGCTCCGGCAAGTCCACGCTGATGCATTGCGTGGCGGGCCTCGACACCTTCTCCTCCGGCTCCGTGCGCATCGGCGAGACCGAACTCGGCTCCCTGAAGGACAAGCAGCTGACCAAGTTGCGCCGGGACAAGATCGGGTTCATCTTCCAGGCCTTCAACCTGCTGCCGACGCTGACCGCGCTGGAGAACATCACCCTCCCGATGGACATCGCGGGGCGGAAACCGGACAAGCAGTGGCTCGACAACGTGATCCAGATGGTCGGCCTGAAGGACCGGCTGAGCCACCGGCCCGCGCAGCTCTCCGGCGGCCAGCAGCAGCGCGTCGCCGTGGCCCGCGCCCTCGCCTCCCGCCCCGAGATCATCTTCGGTGACGAGCCGACCGGAAACCTGGACTCCCGCTCCGGCGCCGAGGTGCTCGGCTTCCTGCGCAACTCCGTGCGGGAGCTGGGCCAGACCGTCGTCATGGTCACCCACGACCCGGTGGCCGCCTCCTACGCGGACCGTGTCGTCTTCCTCGCCGACGGCCGGATCGTCGACGAGATGTACCGGCCGACGGCGGACGGCGTCCTCGACTTCATGCGCCAGCTTCCCGGCAGCGGCCCGCAGACCTCCGAGCCCGACGCGAAGGGCCTGGCCCGCTGATGTTCCGCACCGCGCTGCGCAACGTCCTCGCGCACAAGGCCCGGCTGCTGATGACCGTCCTCGCCGTGATGCTCGGCGTGGCCTTCGTCTCCGGCACCCTGGTCTTCACCAACACCATCTCGGACGCCTACCAGAACAGCTCCGCCAAGGGCTTCGGCGGCGTCGACGTGGCCGTGCAGGCCAAGTACCAGGACTCCAAGGGCGATCAGGTCGGCAAGACCCCCGACCTCACCCAGGCCCTGCTGGACCGGGCCGCGAAGGTCCCCGGGGCCGCCTCCGCCACCGGCGTGGTCTCCGGCTTCACCGCGATCGCCGACAAGCACGGCAAGCTGATCGGCGGCGGCTGGCAGTCCGAGGGCGGCAACTACTGGGGCGCCGACGACTCCCGCTACCCGCTGGTGAGCGGCCACGCGCCGAAGGGCGCGAACGAGGTGCTGATCGACTCCAGGACCGCCGAGCGGGCCGGTTACAAGGTCGGCGACACCGTGCGGATCTCGGTGAACGGCCCGGTCCTGAAGCCCACCGTGGCCGGCGTCTTCACCACCGACGACGGCAACGTCGCGGCCGGCGGCAGCCTCGCGCTGTTCGACACGGCGACCGCGCAGCGGCTGTTCGGCACGAAGGGCGCGTACGACGAGATCGACGTGACCGCGAAGTCCGGCACCGGACAGGCCGCCCTCAAGGCCCAGCTGGACCGGGCGCTGCCGAAGAAGCTCGTGGAGACCACCACCGGGCAGAAGCTCGCCGACGACCAGGCCGAGGCCATCTCCAGCAGCATGAGCGGCCTGCGCCAGGGCCTGCTGGTCTTCGCCGGCATCGCGCTGTTCGTCGGCACGTTCATCATCGCCAACACCTTCACCATGCTGGTCGCCCAGCGCACCAAGGAGCTGGCGCTGCTGCGCGCGGTGGGCGCCTCCCGCCGCCAGGTCACTCGCTCGGTGCTGATCGAGGCGTTCGTGGTCGGCGCGGTGGCCGGGGTCGCCGGTCTGGTCGCCGGTATCGGCATCGGTGCCGGACTGCGCGCGCTGATGGGCTCGTTCGGCGCGACCGTGCCGGACGGCCCGCTGGTCGTCAGCCCCGGCACGGTGGTCGCCGCCCTCGCCGTCGGTGTGGTCATCACCATGCTGGCCGCCTGGCTGCCCGGCCGCCGGGCCGCGAAGATCCCGCCGGTCGCCGCGATGAGCGCCCTGCACGCCGCCCCGACCACCAAGTCGCTGGTGCTGCGCAACACGATCGGCGCGCTGTTCTCCGCGGCGGGCGTGACGGTGATCCTGGCGGCGACCACGATGAACGGCAGCGACGGCCAGGCCCCGATGGGGCTGGGCGCGGTCCTGCTCATCATCGGTGTCTTCGTGCTGACCCCGCTCCTGTCCCGGCCGCTGATCGCGGCCGCCGCCCCGCTGCTGCGCGGGTTCGGCGTCGCCGGGAAGCTGGCCCGGCAGAACTCGGTGCGCAACCCGCGCCGTACCGCAGCGACCGCCTCCGCGCTGATGATCGGCCTGACGCTGATCACCGGGATGACGGTGATGGCCGGCAGCCTGCAGAAGTCCATCGACAAGATGGCCAGCTCGGCGATCCGCGCGGACTACGTCGTCTCGATGGCCAACGGGAACGCGCTCTCGCCCGACGTGGCACGGAAGGTCGCGGCCGCCGACGGGGTGACCGAGAGCAGCCCGCTGCGCAACGCGGCCTCCCGGATCGACGGCGACACCGAGTTCCTGACCGGCGTCAACGGCTCGGCGATCGGCAAGCTGACCGACCTCACGGTGGACAGCGGGACCTTCAGGGTCGGCGGCTCGGACGTGGTCGTCGACGACGACACCGCCACCTCGCACGGCTGGAAGGCGGGTTCGGCCTTCACCGTGCACTACGAGGACGGCAAGGCGCAGCGGATGACCGTCGCCGGGGTCTACCAGGGCAACGAGATGATCCGCGGGATCATGATCGACAACGCCGTCCTGACCCCGCACCAGAAGGACCCGGCCGACATGCAGGTCATGGTCAAGACGGCGGACGGCGCGTCGGCCGCGGCCAAGGACGGCCTGGAGAAGGCCCTCGGCTCCAACCCGGCGATCAAGGTCCAGGACAAGCAGGACCTGTCCGACTCCATCGCGAAGGCGTTCACGCTGATCCTGAACATGGTCTACGGCCTGCTCGCGATGGCGGTGATCGTCGCGGTCCTCGGTGTCATCAACACCCTGGCCATGTCGGTCTTCGAGCGGCAGCAGGAGATCGGCATGCTCCGCGCGATCGGCCTGGACCGCAAGGCGGTCAAGCGGATGGTCCGGCTGGAGTCCCTGGTCATCTCGCTCTTCGGCGGGGTGCTGGGCCTCGGCCTCGGCGTGTTCTTCGGCTGGGCGGCCGGGCGGCTGGTCGGCGCGAAGATGCCCACCTACGAACTGGTCCTGCCCTGGGACAGGATGGCGCTCTTCCTGGTGCTGGCCGGCCTGGTCGGTGTCCTGGCGGCGCTGTGGCCGGCCCGGCGCGCGGCCCGGCTGAACATGCTGGCGGCGATCAAGTCCGAGTAGCCGCGGCCACGGCGAAGGGGCCCCGCACGGGAGGTGCGGGGCCCCTTCGCCGTCCTGCCGGCCTACGGGTTCCAGGTGCGGGCGCGCAGCGGCAGCCCCGATCCGCCGGGCTCGGGGGTCCGGACGGCCAGGACCTGGTTGACGCCGATCCGGTTGCGTTCGAAGGCGAGGGCGGAGGCGGCCATGTACAGCCGCCACACCCGGGCCCGGCCGGGGGTGGTGAGCCGTACCGCCCGTGCCCAGTCGGCCTCCAGGTTGGCCACCCAGCGGCGCAGGGTGAGGGCGTAGTGCTCGCGGATCGACTCCACGTCACGGACCTCGAAGCCGGCCCGCTCCAGCTGCGTGACGGTGGTGCCGACCGGGGCCAGCTCACCGTCGGGGAAGACGTACGCGTCGATGAACCGGTCGACGTGGTACGCCTCCTCGTCGCGCTGCGGGCGCCGCGCGATCTGGTGGTTGAGCAGCCGGCCGCCGGGCTTCAGCAGCGCGTACAGGTCCTTGGCGTACTCCAGGTACTTCGCCGCGCCCACGTGCTCGGCCATCCCGATCGACGAGATCGCGTCGTACGGCCCGTCCCGGACGTCCCGGTAGTCCTGGACCCTGATCTCCACCCGGTCGGTCAGACCCTCGTCAGCGACCCGTTTACGGGCGTACACGGCCTGCTCCTGGGACAGGGTGATCCCGACGACGCTCACGCCGTGCTCGCGGGCCGCGTGGATCGCCATCGAGCCCCAGCCGCAGCCGACGTCGAGCAGCCGCTGACCGGGGCTCAGACCCAGCTTGCGGCAGACGAGTTCCAGCTTGTCGCGCTGGGCGGTCTCCAGGGTGCCGCCGTCCTCCCAGTACGCGCAGGAGTACACCATCGACGGCCCGAGGACCATCTCGTAGAAGTCGTTCCCGACGTCGTAGTGGTGGCTGATGGCCTGTTTGTCGCTGCGGCGGGTGTGCAGATGGCCGCGTCTGCGCATCTCCTCGCGGGGCGGGGTGGGCGGCAGCGGCGGACCGGCGAGCCTCAGCAGCTCCCGGACGGCGGCCCGCACCTCGGGGTCGCGCAGGGCCTGGCCGAGGGTACGGCTGTCCTCCCCGCGTTCCCAGATCAGCCCGGACATCTGCGCCAGGGCGCCGTACAGGTCGCCCTCGATGTCGAGGTCGCCGGCGACCCAGGCCCGGGCCAGGCCCAGTTCGCCCGGCTTGAACAGCAGGTAACGCAGGGCACGGCGGTTGCGGATCACGATCGCCGGGGCGTCCGGCGGTCCCGCCTGTGATCCGTCCCAGGCCCGCAGCCGTACCGGGAGCGGAACTCCCAGCACCTGCTCGGCAACACTCCTCAGCCGCGACGCGGCGTCGGCCATGGCGCACACCTCCAAGACGACGATCCCGGATGCCGGTTACCACGTAAACACCGTGAGGGCAGCATCGCAGTCCCGCAAAGGAGTTACGACTGGGCAAAACAGCTGTAGCGGCCACGCAGTTGCGGGCGGGCCCGGGAACGCCGAAGGACCTCCCGCACCACGGATGGCGGGAGGTCCTTCGGACGGTACGGCGGCCCGGGGCCGAGGCCTGCGGGCCACGGCCGGGCGGCCCACGGCCCGGAGATCCGGGCCGGGAGGCCCTGGCCCTAGGAGGCCTTGGCCTTCTCCTCGGTCTTCGGGGCGGCGACCGGAGCCGGCTTGGCGGCCTCGTAGAACTCCTCGCGGGGGTTCTCCATGGCACCCAGGGACACGACCTCGCGCTTGAGGAACATGCCGAGCGTCCAGTCGGCGAAGATGCGGATCTTGCGGTTCCAGGTCGGCATCGCCAGACCGTGGTAGCCACGGTGCATGTACCAGGCCAGACGGCCCTTGACCTTGATCTTCGTCTTGCCCAGGACGATCATCGCGACGCCCTTGTGCAGACCCAGACCGGCGACCGCGCCCTTGTTGGCGTGGCTGTACTCCTTCTGCGGGAAGCCCCGCATGCCGGAGACCACGTTGTCGCCGAGGACCTTGGCCTGACGGAGCGCGTGCTGCGCGTTCGGCGGGCACCAGGCGTTCTCGACACCGGCCTTGCGGGCGGCGACATCCGGCACCTGGGCGTTGTCGCCCGCGGCCCAGATGTAGTCGGTGCCCTGCACCTGGAGGGTCGGGGCGGTGTCCACGTGGCCGCGCGGGCCGAGCGGCAGACCGAAGCGGGCGAGCGCCGGGTTCGGCTTGACGCCGGCGGTCCACACGATCGTGTTGGAGTCGACCTCCAGGCCGTTCTTCAGCACGACGTGGCCGTCCACGCAGGAGTCCATCGAGGTGGAGAGGTAGATCTCCACACCGCGGCTCTCCAGGTGCTCCTTGCCGTAGAGGCCGAGCTTCGGGCCGACCTCGGGAAGGATCTTGTCGGCGGCGTCGACCAGGACGAAGCGCATGTCCTCACGGGACACGTTCTTGTAGTACTTCGCCGCGTCGCGGGCCATGTCCTCGACCTCGCCGATGGTCTCCGCGCCCGCGAAGCCGCCGCCGATGAAGACGAAGGTGAGCGCCTTGCGGCGGATCTCCTCGTCGGTCGTGGAGTCGGCCTTGTCCAGCTGCTCCAGGACGTGGTTGCGCAGCCCGATGGACTCCTCGATGCCCTTCATGCCGATGCCCTGTTCGGCGAGGCCGGGGATCGGGAAGGTGCGGGAGACCGCGCCGAGCGCGATGACCAGGTAGTCGAAGGGCAGCTCGTACGCCTCGCCCACGAGGGGGGCGATCGAGGCGACCTTGCGGTCCTGGTCGATGGTGGTGACCCGGCCGGTGAGGACCTCCGCCTTCGGCAGCACGCGTCGCAGCGGGACGACGACGTGCCGAGGGGAGATGCTGCCGGCGGCGGCTTCGGGGAGGAAGGGCTGGTAGGTCATGTACGACCGGGGGTCGACGACCGTGACGGTCGCCTCGCCGTAGCGCATCTTCTTGAGGATGCGCCGAGCTGCGTACAGGCCTACGTACCCACCGCCTACTACGAGGATCCTGGGACGCTCCGTGGTGCTCATGGGATCGAGTATCCACCCGCCTCAGGGGGGGCGCTCGTGCGCCCCTTCACAAGGTTGCACAGGGGTCGTGCTACACTCCGCGACCCACGTGACCCAGGTCATGGTCGGCGGCGGGAACCGACTTCCGATACGACCCGTTGTCAATGCCGTGTGAGCTGCTCCTCCGGGCATTCGGGGTACCCCCGCGGCACCGGATGTCATCCGCGCGAACACCTCCCGAAACACCTCTGAAACGCTCTCCTGAGCACGCGTTCGCGGCTGTTGAGCCCCCGAACGGGCCAACAGGACCCCCTGGATCCCCCACCTGCACCGAATTCCTTGTGAAGAACTTCACGAAGTTTTCCGGCGGGGTGTCGTGGCACGGCGTGTCACACCCCCTCCAGCCCGCTCACCCGCCGCCCCGCACGCTCATCCGAGGAGGTCGGACGGGGTGGCGGGGCGGCCGCGGGAGGGTCAGGCGAGGGACCAGGCGATGCCGTCGGGCATGTCTTCCAAACCGTCACTCGGCGCGGGTGCGGTCCAAGCATGGGGTGCCTCTTCCTCCGGGGCCCAGATCGGGACTGCGCGGCATCGCGTCTCGTAGCGAGAGGGCCGCGGCCAGACGACCACGTAACGGAGGACCTTGCGGAGGATGAGGTTACGCGACAGGGCCGTGTACGTCGGCCACTCAGGCAGCACGCCCACAACCAAGGGCTTGAAGTCCTGCTGAGTCGGTACCTCGTCTTCCTCCCTCTCTTCTTCTATCTCGGCGAGCTGCGCGAGGACCTTGTCGCGCTCCGCCTCGATGTTCTTCCGGGCAGCGTCGTACGCCTCTTCCGGGTACCGCTCCGGGTGCACGGCGTAGTCGGTGACGAGCCGCGTAAGGGCGGCTTGCCACTGTGCGTGTTCCTTGGTGAGGCGGGCCCGTTCAACGGCAGGGTCGGGACCTTCCGCCGGCGGGGGCACGCTGACGTCGGTTGCCGCCGGCAGCACGTCAATGTCGCCGGCGATCTTGGCGAGGAACTCGTCGACTTCCTTCAACAGGTCGCCGTACGTCCCCTTGGCCCCAGTGCAGGCACCGCCCGCATCGGCACGGGCACACCGCCAGTAGACGCCGCCCCCACTGCTCTCGTGGCCGGTCATCGAACCGCCGCAGAGCGCACAGCGCACGAGGCCGGTAAGGTCCCAGGCCGCCACGCGGGAGCGCGGTGGCGTCTTGGCGACTGCTCGTCGCCGTTCTCGATACTCCTCCCATAGTTCGTCGGCGTCTCGGTCGATCTCGTGGTTGATGATCGGATCGTGCGCGCCGCGGAAGTAGCGCCAGTGCTGACACTTGCTCCCCTGCTTGTCCTTCTTGGGGCAGTCGCAGGAGTCCCTCACGCGCAGCAGGCCGGCAGGAAAGCCGCTGTCCATGTAGCGCAGCAGGCTGTCGGCCCGCCACGGGTTACGTCGCCCCGTGAGGTGGCCCTGCTCGTTCACCATGCGCGCGAGCTCGATGAATCCTGTTCCGTCGATGTACGCGAGGTAGAGCTCGGGCAGGAGCGGCGCGGCGTTCGGGTCAGCGGTGTACTTCTCCTCTTGCAGTCGCCAGCCGGCGGGGGCCGTCGGGTCGGGCACGCGGCGGGGTGTCCACAGGTACCCGAATCGGGGCCGGCCGGCCGAGGGGAGGCCGAGGCCGAGTCGGTGCGCGTGGACCTCGGTCCACTGTTCGCCGGCGCGGTCGCTCTCGAACGCCGAGAACTCAAGGATCATGCCGCGCTGAAACCGACCGATGGCCGTGCCGGCGTCGACTGGCTCGGTTGCCGATTCGAGCCGGCCCCCTATGTCTTCCAGTCGCGCGAGGTTGATGGCGTTGCCGGTCCGGTTGCGGCCGAAGCGGCTGTACCGCCATACGGCGATGCCGGCAGCGATCCGGCCCTCTACCGCCTCAATGCCCTTCATGATCTTGCGGCGGAAGTTGCGGCCGGTGGCGTCGAGGTCGCTTATCCATCCGATGATGCGCTTGCCGTTCCGGCGGGCCCAATCGCGGATGGCTGTCTTCTGTAGTTCCGGGCTGATCTTCTCCTCGTTCCAGCTCGACACCCTGATGTACCCAACGAACGGTTCGAGGGTGTCGAGGTCGACCGCGCCCCGGAAGGTGCCGGGGACGTCGAGTCGGGTCGGGTTCTCTATCTCGTCGACGTAGCGCAGCAGGTGCGCTCTGGATGGGGCCTTGTACTTCAAGTGCGTCCCTTCGTCATGGGAGCGCCGGTGCGCTGCCCCCGTGGCAGCGCATGGCGACCCCGGGCAGGGTCGTGCGCTGCGCGTTGGCCAACCTCACGCGCTGCGGCGCGCGTTGGGGCGGAGCTCATGAATGGTGGCTCCGGGCCCTCCGTCGCCGTTGGCCGGCGGCGGGACGAGGAGACCTCGCGCTGCGTGTTCGAGTCCGAGTCGGTACCCCTCACGACGGATGGCGTCCTTCTCTGCCTCCGTGATGCGGGTGGTACGTCGGACCCTGGCGAGGATGACGAACGGCACTGCGCCAGTGGCGATGCCCGCCCCTACGTCCGCGAGCCTGTCGAAGTCGCCCACGAGGTTGCCGAGCGCGACGACCGCGAGGCCGGTGGCGAAGGCGATGTGAGCTGCGACGGCTGCGAACTTGTCTCGGGACATAGGGCGGTGCCTTTCTCTGACTCTCTAACTGCTGCTGGTGCGCTGGTCGTCTCCGTCGTCCCGGGTGGGGCGTAGGGCGTTGACCATTGCGACGAAGGCGGCGACGGCCTGCGGCTCGGAGATCCCGAGTTCGGTGGCTGCTTGTTCGGCGCTGATCGGGTCGGGGGTGATGGGGCGGGCGGCTGCGGCGAGTTCTTCCTGCGAGGCGACGCCGGAGCGCACGAGGATCTCGCCAAGGGTGAGGCCGAGGGCCTCGGCGAGGACTTGCAGCGTGCGCAGATCGGGGAGGCCGTCAGCGCGGAGCAGGCGCGACACGGTCGCAGGGCTGATGCCTGAATCCTTGGCGAACCGCTGTTGTCCGCCGCGCTCGGAGTAGCCGCGGGCACTGAGCTGATCGCGCAACCACCGAGCGAACGTCTCGGGGGTATGAGGTGAGGGCCTGTCTTCTGTCATGCGTGAAAGATATCGCGCATGAAAGAAAGAAGCAGCACCGCCCCACGGTTGGCATAGTCCACCTCCCCCACTTTGGCGCACGCCGGCCTGTCTGGCTCGAAACCGGCTCGAACACCCGCTCGAATGAGTGTAGGGGCCCGACATCGTTCTGTCACTTCTGTAACGAGAACCTCACGGCTTGTCATGTACGTACGCGTGTTCGAGTCACGCATACGGTGACTCGCTTCACCCGTGAAAGGTTGCACGACGCCGTGCGATTTCACGTGTGAAACGAACGTGCTACGTTTCTTGCACGAGAGAACGAAATCTCTCGTGAAAGGAACAGCTATGTCCTACACCCCTGCCGCCCTGCTCGCCGCCGCCCACGAGGCCGGCGACCAGACCCCCGCCGACATGGCCCGGCGCATGAACGTGCCCTACCTCGCCGCGTACCGCTGGGCGACCGGCCGCAACGCCCCCGGGCCGGCCGGCCTCGCCGCCATCGAGCGCACGTACGGGCTGACCCCGGCCGACCTGATGCGAGAGGCGGTCGCCGCGTGATCACCACCCGCGAGCAGGCCCTCGTCGAGGCCCGGCGGGCGGTCGACGCCGCCCGAGCGCGCCGTGACGCCCTCCCGATCCGTGAAGCCGCACGGCAGGCCGCGGCCGGATCGCTCCGCACCCCCGACGAGGTCGAGCTCATCCTGCGCCGCCTGCACCGAGCTGCCCCTGCCCCCGCCCCGGCTGCGCCGGCAGCCGAGGCCGCATGAGTCCGGAGAGACCACGATGACCCGCCACACCGCCGCCGAAGCCGTCCGCGCCGTGATCGTCGCCCGAGAGCTGCGCCGCCTGGCCGGCGACGTCGACGCCGTGCAGACCACTCCCGTCTACACCGAGGCCGGCCCGCGGGGGCCGCGCATCGCCGTGCGCGTCCACCTCACCGACGTGTTGCGCCTGCCGCTCGCCGCGGACGCCGACACCCACCGCGCCGCGTACGGCGTTCTGCGCCGCGCCTTCCCCCACGCCCGGTGGGCCGAGGACGAGCACCGGTACGACGTCCGCTCGGGTGCCCTCGCGCAGGTCGCCCTCGACGAGCCGGCCGGCCTGCGGTGAGCCCCGACACCGTCCTCGTGGCGGTCGCCGTCGCGTACGCCGACGACCCCGACACCCTCGACGCCCTGCTGCGCGAGCTCGCCGAGGCCGCGCAGCACCGCGACCACGCCGCCGGCGACCCGCGCGCCACCGACTACGGGCGCGAGCTCGCCGCCGCCGCGTGCGACCGCGCCGGCGAGGACCTCGCCGCCGTCCTCGACCTTCCCGCACCGAACGGAGCCACCCTGTGACCGTCCTCCCCTTCGAGCGCCGCACGGCGCCGGCCGCGGCCGGCCCGTCGGACCTCACCCGCGAGCAGGTCGCCACGCTGCTCGCCCCCATCAACCCCAGCCGCGTGCAGAACTTGCGGGGGCAGTCCCACCTCGAAGCGTGGGACGTGCGCCGGTGGCTCAACCGCGTTTTCGGGTTCGGTGGTTGGGCTGACGAGACGCTCGAACTGGCCTGCGTGGCACAGGTCGAGATCAACCCGGGCCGCTGGACGGTCATCTACCGGGCGCAGGTGCGCCTCACGGTGAAGACGACCGACGGGCGCCTGCTCACCACCTACGACGACGCCGCGATGGGCGACTCGCGCAATCAGCCGGCCCTCGGCGACGCGCACGACCAGGCGATGAAAACCGCCCTGTCGCAAGCTCTCAAGCGGTGCGCGCACAACCTCGGCGACGCGTTCGGCCTCAGCCTCTACAACGACGGGAGCCGGCAAGCGGTCGGGCTGTGGTCCGCCGCGCACCCGGCCCCCAAGGACGACGACGCGCCGGCCGTGCCGGACGACGCGCCGGTGAAGCCCGAGCCGGCGCCGGCCGCCGACCAGCCGGCCGCGGTCGAGCAGGACACGCCCACCGCGCAGGTGCGCCGCGGCCGGCGTGCGGAGCCGGGCCCGTGGGAGCAGCAGCCGGCCCCCGCCCAACAGGGCGGCCCCTCCCGCGACTTCCTCGCCGAGGCGCGTAAGGCGAGCAGCCGGCAGCAGTTCGACGCCGTGCGGGCCGCCGCAGTCGCCGAGGGGGCGCCCGAACACTACCTCGCCGATCTCGACGGCATCGCCGCACAGCGCGAGCAGGACGCGCAGCAGGGCAAGCAGCCGGCGAAGAAGGCCGCGGCGCGCCGGCCGGCCGCGAAGAAGGCGCCGGCGAAGAAGGTCGCCGCGTCCAAGCAGGCGCCGCCGCCGGCGTCCGGCCGGCCCGAGCACGAGGTCGCCGTCGCCGACGTCCTCTCGGTTGGGCAGTCTCTCGGGCTGACCCGCGAGCAGGTCGAGGAGATCGTGCGGGCGGAAACCGGTAGCACGCTGGCCGAGGCCGATACCGAGCAGCTCGTCGCGGTCGTGGCCGACCTGCGCGCCGCCACCACGGAGGTGGCCGCATGAGCGCCGAGCAGACCCCCGAGGCCCCGAAGTACACCCCGTCGCAGATCAAGGCCGCCACCACCCGCGAGGCCGTGCTCAAGACGCTTCTTGACCAGGTCAAGGAGGCGTACGAGACCGCGCGCACCGACGTGCAGTCGATGCTCGACGAGCAGCAGAAGACGACCGGCGGGACGAAGTTCGAGGCGACCCTGCCCGACGGGACGAAGGTCGCCGATATCGGCCTCACCGGCGGGGAGCCGGCCGCGCAGCTCGTCGACGAGCAGCTGTTCGTCGCTTGGGCGCGCGAGCGGTACCCCGAGCACTCGGTCACCAAGCTGGTGAAGTCCGTCCGGCCGGCGTTCGTCGAGCTGCTGCTCGGCCAGATGACCGCGGCCGGCGTCGCGCAGGTCCTCGACGAGGACACGGGCGAGTTGCTCGACGTCCCCGGGGTGGCCATCAAGGCGACCCGGAAGCGCTCGCACTCCGTACGGTTCGCCCGCCGCAGCAAGGCGCGCGCGGACGGGCGCGAGCTCATCGCCGCCGCCTGGCGTGCCGGCGCGCTCGCCGAGCACGTGCTGCCGGCCCTCGCCCCGGCACAGCCGGCCGGCCATGACGAGGGGGGCGCCGCGTGAACCGCCGACTCGTCCGCGGACTTGACCTCTCGCTCACCGGGGCCGGCGTCGCCGGCGCCGGTTGGGCACAGACCCTCGGAAGCAAGGGCAAGCGCAGCGACACCTACGCCATGCGCCGCGCCCGCCTCGACCGCCTCGCCGGCCGGATCGTCGAGACGGTCGGGCCGGCCGAGCTCGCCGTCGTCGAGGGTCCGGCGTACAGCCGCGGCGCCGGCGCCGGCACGTGGGACCGGGCCGGCCTGTGGTGGCTCGTCGTCGACAAGCTCGCCGCGCGCGAGGTGGCCGTCGCGGTCGTCTCTCCCACCGCCCGGGCCCGGTACGCCACTGGCAACGGGCGGGCCGGCAAGCAGGCCGTACTCGACGAGGCCGGCCTGCGGTACGGGGTGGCGCTGCGCAACGACAACGAGGCCGACGCGTACGTGCTGGCCGCGATGGGGCACGACTGGCTCGGCGACCCGCTCGCCGAGGCGCCCGAGTCGCACCGCGCCGCGCTCGCCCGTGTCGAGTGGCCCGAGCTGCTGCCGCCGCCGGCCGTGCAGCTCGGCATCGGGGGCGCCGACCGGCCGTACCCCGAGACGGTCGCCGCGCCCCCTCGGCGCCGGCGCCGGCGCAAGCAGCAGCCGGCCGAGGGCCCGCTCGTCGGCCCCGGGCAGCTCGATGCGCTCGCCGAAGGGGTCGCCGCGTGAAGTGCCGGCACTGGATCGGCGACCGCCGCCGTTACTGCCTCATCCCCGGGGCCCGTCCGTACATCCAGGGCCCGCGCTGCCCCCTGCACACCCCTTCCGCCCTCGCCGGCCGGCCCGAGCCCGGAACGCTGCCGGCGACACCGCGCGAGGCGCCCCCCCGCCGCGGGCCCGAGCGCATGAACGTTTCGCCCGACCGCGGCCCGGCGCCCCGCACGGCCGCGGTCCCCCGCACTGGACTTGTAGGAGCACCACCCCCGTGACCTGGTTCAAGATCGACGACACGGCCCACTCGCACCCCAAGGTGCTCAAGGCCGGCAACGCCGCGGCCGGCCTGTGGCTGCGCTGCGGCGCCTACGCCGCGCAGCACCTCACCGAGGGCACGGTGCCCGGGGTCGTGGCGCAGCTGTACGGCACCCCCGCGCAGTCCCGCAAGCTCGTGGCCGCCGGCCTGTGGCACGAGCACGGCCACCGCTGCACGCGCTGCCCCCAGCCGGCGCCCGGTGACTTCCGGATGCACGACTTCCTCGTCTACAACCCGACCCGCGCGAAGGTCGAGGGCGAGCGCCGCAAGGCCGCGGACCGGCAGGCAAGGGGCCGCGAACGGCAGGCGAAAGCGCGCGAAGACGAGGCGAACGCGCACGGTTTCGTCGACGAACCGCCGCCCTTTGGCGACGAAAGCGGCTCGGAACGCGACGCGTTTCCCGGCTCCGCCGCAGGTCACAGGCACCCGTCACACCGTGACGCGCCGGACCCGTCACGGTGGTCCCGTCCCGACCCGACCCGACCCGCTGACAGTGGCGGGGGTAATAGAGAGAGTGCCGGCCGGCCTGCGCGAGCTTCGGGCGCTGCTGCCTCTTCTCTGCCCCCCAGTTGGGAGCCCGACGAGCAGCTGCTCGGCTGGGCGATGGTCGCCGGACACATGCAGCGCCTCGGGCCCGACGGACTCGACCACGCCACCGCCAAGTGGAAGGCGTACCGGGCTGACTCCGCCCCGCGCACCCCGGCGCAGTGGGCCGCCGACTGGCAGCAGTGGGTCACCCGCGAGCGGCTCGACGAGCCGGCCCCCGCCGGCCCCCCGCGCCTGCGCGCCCTTCCCGGCGGCGCCGACTCCGCCTCGTCCCGCTCACGGGCCGACCAGCACGCCGACGCCCTCGCCGCTGCCCTCGCCGACTTCACTGGACAGGAGACCACCGCATGACCCCGCAGGAAGTCGCCGCGCTGCTCGCCTACATGGGCCGGCTCGACCCGCGCAGCGTGCGCACGGATCGGGCCGAGGCCCGCGACCAACTCGCGCAGTGGGCCGAGCTGCTCACCACCGTCCCGGCCACGACAGCGAACGGGTGGGACGCCGCCGAGGTGATCCGCCGGCACGTGACCACCTCGCCGTACCCGCTGCTGCCCGTCGACCTCACCCGGGCGTGGAACGCACACGCCCGAGCCGTCCTCGGCCAGCACGTCGACCCCACACCGGCCGCGGACCCGGACGACCCGGTGTCGTGGCGCGCCGAGCTGCTCGGCACCCGGCACGCGGTCGCCGCCGGCACCCGGCCGCCCAACGAGCAGCGCGAGCTCACCGGCGCCATGCACGAGGACGTCGCCGCGCGCCTGGCCGAGCTCGGCCGGTACATACCGCCGGCCGTCGAGGACGTGCTCGACGAGTTCCGTCCGCGCAAGGCTGCCCGGCGCGCCGCCATCAAGGCCGGCCGGCCCGACGCCCTCGCCGTTCCCTGCGCGTACTGCAAGGCCGAGGCGAACGCGCAGTGCACCCGCGGCGCCGTCGGCCCGGACCGGCGGCGCGGCCCCCGGGCCGAGCGCCGGACCCCGCACCCGTGCCGTGTGGAGGCCGCCGCCGCTCGTCTCGTTGAGGGGGTGGCCGCGTGAAGCGCCGCGCCGGCCTCGGCCGTGACCGCACGATGAACACCAGCGGGTACCGGATCACCGGCACGTGGCCGACACGCTCGGGCCGGCCCGCGGTGAAGCCCACGCAGGACAAGCGGGCCCGCGACCGCATCGCCCGCAACATGGCCGACGCCGGCGCGCACGTCGTCGTCGAGGAGCACCTCGGCCACGGGGTGTGGGGGGTGCTGTACGAGCTCGACGGGCCGGCCGAGGCCGCCGCGCGCCGGCAGGAGCAGCTCGACGCCGAACTCGCCGCGCAGGCCGAGCGGCGCGAGGCCCTCGCCCGGGCGGAGCAGGAGCACCTCGACGACGAGGAGCGCGAGCAGGTCGAGCGGCTCATGCGGCAGGCGCCCACGAGCAGCAGGAACCGAGGCCGCGTCGCCTGCCGGCACGTTGCTGGTGGCCGCGGCATCCGGTAGCCCCGCGAAGGTGGGGCGACAGGGTCGACCCCTACCCGGTAGATTTCACACGTAAACCGAAAATGCGGTTTGCTTTCACACGAGAAACAGGAGTGCCGTTGTCCGGCGAAACCATCGTGACCGTGGTCGGGAACCTCGTCGACGACCCCGAGCTGCGGTTCACCCCGTCCGGCGCCCCGGTCGCCAACTTCCGCATCGCCTCGACCCCGCGCGTCTTCAACCGCGAGGCGAACGAGTGGACCGACGGAGAGTCGCTGTTCCTCAGCTGCTCGGCGTGGCGGCAGCTCGGCGAGAACGTCGCCGAGACGCTCACCCGCGGCGCCCGGGTCATCGTGCAGGGCCGGCTCAAGCAGCGCAGCTATGAGGACCGCGACGGGGTCAACCGCACGGTGTACGAGCTCGACGTCGAGGACGTCGGCCCCAGCCTGCGCAACGCCACCGCCACCGTCACCAAGACCCGCAGCACCAACCAGCAGGGCCAGCAACGCCCCCAGCAGCGCCGCACCAGCCAGCAGCCCGCGGGCGGCGACGCGTGGGCGACCAACGGCCAGCAGCAGCACCGCTACGCCGACGAGCCCCCGTTCTAACCCGCCGCCGCGACCGGTCGAACCGCCCCCCGCGCGCGTGAGGCCGGCCGGCCCCCCTTCCCGTCCACCTCGACCCGGAGCACTCGCCATGACCGCCGCACAGCGCCGCACCGTCCACCTCACCCGCACCGAGCACACACTGCCCCTGCCGGCCTCGCTCGTCGACGTTGCCGACACCCTCGACACCGTCCGGGCCGAACTGTCCACCGCCGGCCGGCCGTTCGGCGAGGCCGAGCTGCGCGTCACCGACGGGGCCCTCGTCGCCTCGTACGACTCCCCGCGCGTGGCCCGGGTCGCCCCATGAGCACAAAGGCCGGCCACGCCCCGGCACCCGCCCCCGTACCGCACGCACCGGAAGGCCGACCGCACATGACCACCCGCCGCAGCCGGCGCGCCGAGCGCGAGACCCTGCTCGCCGCGCGCCGCGACTCCCTGCTCGTGCTGCTCTCCCGCGTCCAGCGCGGGACGCCGCTCACCGCCGACGAGGGCGCGCTGCTGCGTACCCACGTCGAGGCCGAGCTGCGCGACAGCGACCAGTACCGGCGCACCGCCGGCGGGGCGCAGGCCGCCGCGGCGCAGCTGCGCTCCCGGATCACCGCGGCCGAGGCCGCCATCGTCGAGACGGAGCAGCGCACCGAGGAGGCCGAGGGCACCGTCGCCGCGCTGCGGGCCGAGCTGCGCGACGTACGCCTGCGGCGGGACGACGCCCGCGCCGGCCGCGACGACGCCGAGCGTGCCCTCGACCGCGAGCGTGCCGGCCGGCGTGAAGCCGAGGAGAGCGCCACCCGGTTCGCCGGCTACCTGGTGGCCGCACAGAACGCGTGCGGTGCGCCCAACTGGCCGGCGCTCCCGGAAGCGATACGGGCCGGCGCCGGCGAGGCCACCGTCGAGCGGGCCCGGTACCGCATGGCGTGGCGCAGCGCGCGCCGGCGGGCCCTCGCCGCCGAGGCCGCCCTCGCCGCCGAGCTCCCGTTCGTCGAGCAGGCCGCATGACCCCCGCGGGCGCGCCGGCCACCCGTCAGCCGGCGCGCCCCGCCCCGCACCCGCCCCGCCGCACCACAGGAGAGCAGCCCACCGTGCAGCCCCTCGCCGTCACCCGAGCCGTTGAAGACCTCGCCACCATCCGCGAGCAGTGGGCCGAGCTGCTGCTCGCCATCGAGACGCCGCCGGCCGCAGCGTGGCCGCCCCGGCAGCTCTCGCACACGATGCGGGCCGCCGACGAGCAGCTCGTCGTCGAGGAGCGCGCCCCGCTCACCCTGCGCGAGCACCCCGCCCCGCTCAACCTCGACGCGCTCGACGCCGGCCTCGCCATCGAGCGGACGCTGTTCGACCTCGCCGATACCCTCGCCGCCGCCGTGCAGCACGCCGAGCTCGACGACCCGCGCCGCTGGAACTACCGCAGCCCCACCTCGCCCGGGTCCCGGGCGCACGGTCTGCACTGGGCCGCGGTGTGGGTCGAGGGCCGGCTGCTCGCCGAGGACACCGCGCCCGAGCAGCTGCTCGACGGCACCCTCGTGTCGGCCCCCTTCGGAGAGTTGCCCGGGCACCTGGTGCACGAGGCCGCCCGGGCGGTCCGCGGGTGCGCGCGCCGGCTGCTGCGCGTGCTGGAGCTCGACGCGCGCGAGACCCCGCTCGGCCGGCCGTGCCCGTGGTGCGCCGGCGACCTCGTGCTGCACACCGAGGCCGGCCACGAGCCGTACGTCACGTGCTCGACCGGGCCGGCCTGCGGGGCGCCCGTGCCGCTCGACGACGAGGAGCGCCACCGCGTGTGGGGGTGGCACGACCTGCTCGACCTCGTCACGGCGCTGCAAGAGGCCGGCGAGCAGCGCGCCGCCGCGTAGCCCCCGCGCACCCCGGTGAGGTCAACTCGCCGCACAGGGCCCGGTGTTGGGTGCCGGGCCCTTTCGTGCGCCCTCTTGTGTACTGAGTACAGTACGAGGTACAGTCACAGACGTAACGCCGGACTGCACCCGGCACCGAGCACCACCGAGGGAGCAACCCCCATGAACGCAGCACGCTTCACCATCCCGCCGTACCCGACCGACGAGGAACACGTGCCGCTCCCGTGCGACGTGAACCTCGCCGAAGTCGTGCGGGCCGACGAGGTCCGCGAGGGTGACCTCGTCATCGGCAGCGCCGAGGAGCAGTTCGGCGTCGCCTTCCACAACGACCACTACCGGGCCGCCCCCGTCACCTACGACCGCAAGTGCGGTTGCGGGGTGTGCTACCTCTCCGCCAACGAGCAGGGCCCGGTCGTGAACCTCTCGGATGACAACCACTGGGGCGCGTGCGACTCGATGCCCGCCAACTGGCTCGTCGTCGTCATCCGGGCCGAGCACCTCGCCTGATCACCCCTCGGGGGCCGCTCGCCCGAGCGGCCCCCACCCGGCCGGACTGCACCCGGCCCCAACCTCACGGGAGCAACCCCCATGTCTCAGCTCATCCGCTACGCCATCAACGCCCGCCGCGGCGCCTACCACTACGCCATGACCGTGGCCGGTGGAATGCTCGTCCTGCTGTGCGGGCGCAGCATCGACCGCATGTCGCCCCTGCCGGTCCCCGGCTCCCGCATGACGGAGTGCCGCAGCTGCGCGGCCCGCAAGCAGGAGCAGCAGGAAGCGGCCGAGGCTCGCGTCGTCGAGCTCGCCGAGCAGATGCTCAAGGCCGTGGACCGGTCCGCGCTCGTGCCCGTGCGCATCCCCGCCGGCGAGCTGCGCGCCGGCGACCTGTACGAAGACCCCGACTTCAATACGTTCTGCTTCATCACCGAGGCCACGGTCGCCGACGGGCGCGCGACGTTCACCCTGTACTCGGTTGAGTCGGGCGTCGCCCACATCGGGTGGGGGCAGCTCGCCGACTACCCCGTGACCGCGCTGCGCCGGCCGGCCGACGTCGACCCCGCGGACGCGACCGCCGGCACCTGGCGGGAAGACTGGATTCCCGCCGAGCCGGCCCCCACCGACGGAGCGCTGTTCGAGCTCGGCGCCGCCGGCCACGAGCAGGGCGCCCTCTTCTCCTGACCACTACCGCCCGCCCCGCACCCGCGGGGCGGGCCCGTCCTACGAGAGGCACCACCATGAGCAGCGACGAACAGAGCTACGAGCGCGGACGCTCGTACTCGTCCGTGGAAATCTCCCGGATGATCAAGCGCGGGGGCGAGCAGCGTCTCACGCCCACTCCCGCGGCGCAGAGGTTCGCCGAGCAAATGCTCGCGTCCGTGGCGCAGTTCGAGGCCGAACGCCGGCAAGAGATCCGGGCCGCCGCGCACGCCGAGGCCGAGCTGCTCGCCGGCGAGGTGGCCGCGGACTACGAGCAGCCGCCCGTCGAGGCCGAGCTCACCCTCGCCGAGGCCGGCCGTATCCGGCGGGCCGCCAAGGTCGCCGAGGCCGCGCTGCCCCGCCTCGTCGTCGAGGCCGACGCCGAGGGCATGAGCGCCGCGAAGATCACGGAAGAACTCGCCGTCACCCCGTCGTACGTCTACCGCATCTTGCGCGAGTGGGTGCTCTACGAGTGGCGCCTCGACGTACACGACAGTGAGGCGGGCGCCGACTGGCAGTCGTGGGAGGCCGGCGAGGAGATCGTCGAGCGGAAGAACGTCACCCCCGCGGCCCTCGCCGAGCGCATCGTCGCCGAGGCCGGCTCGGGCCCCCGCGAGCACCGCGCCCGCGTGCTCATCTGGGAGCGCGCTCCCGGCCCCGACGAGGAAACCGTGCACTCCAGCGAGTACGCCCCGGACGCCGGCCCCGAGCAGTAACCCCAGACATAGGCCGGCCCGCCTCGGCGACTGCACCGCCGGACGGGCCTAACCACACGGGAGCAACCCCCGAATGGCTACGCACAACCCTACCTACCCCGCGGCCGGCGCCGGCGCGAGCACCACCTCGCGCGGGCCCGTGGCCGCCGCCGTCCTCGTCACGGCCTGCTTTGCCTTCCTCGCCTTCCGCCTCTCCTTCGAGGCCCTCACCGCCCTTGCCGACGAGCACGGCGTCGCCGGCGACGTGGCATGGATGTTCGCCGTACTCGTCGACGGGGGCGCCGTCGTCGGCACCGTCGGAGTGGTCGCCGCCAAGCGCGCCGGCCGACCCGTCGCCGTCTACTGGGTGACGGTCGCCTCGTTCGCCGGCGTCTCCCTGGCGTTCAACGTCGCCCACAGCGACGGCACCCCGCTGGGCGTCGCCATCGCGGTGGTGCCGCCCGTCGCGCAGCTCGTCGCCACCGAGCTACTCGTGCGGATGCTGCCGGCCGGCGACACCGTCACCGCCGTGGACACCGTCGCCCCCGCCGTCGCCCGCGCTGTCGCCGCCGCCGACGCCGCCCGCACCGCCGCCGCCGGCCTCGACGCCGCCCGGGCCGCCGCGGTCAAGGCCGCCACCGTCGCCACCGACGCCGCCGGCCGCGCCGAGCAGGTCGCCGTCAGCGTCGCCACCGTCGCCGCGCCGCCGCTCGCCCTGGTCGACCTCGCCGCCGCCGTCGCCGCCGTCGACGAGCAGCCGGCGCGCACCGTCGCCCCGACCGACGCCCCGGCGCCGTTGCCGCTCGCCGCCGTGTTCACCGCGCCGCCGCTGCCGACGCCGTCGCCGGATGACGACGAGCCGGCCGGCGACGGTCCGGGCGACGACGAGGTGACAGTCGCCGGCGACGTCCCGGCGGACGCCGTCGCCGCGTACCGCCGGCTGCGCCGGACCAGCGGGCAGCGACCGACGGCCGAGGCGCTCGGGCAGGCGCTCGGCCTCAAGCGCACCCGCGGCAGCGAGCTGCGGACCGCGGTCGAGCAGGCCCTCGGCATACGAGTTGCCGCCGTTATCAAGTCGTGATCTAATGGGCGGCGCCTCCGGCGTGCCCGGAAACTCAAGACTTGCGCCCCTCGGCCCACCCCCCCCGGCCGAGGGGCGCTCGCATGTCCGGGAGGTGATCCGATGGCCGCGCAGATCACCGACGAGGACCGCGAGCAGGTGCGCACGCTGCACGCTGCCGGCCGCTCCCGGAACGCCATCGCGCGCGCCATCGGGCGCAGCAGCTCGACCGTGTCCAAGATCGCCCGCGAGGAAGGGCTCAGGTTCGAGGGCGGCGCCCGCGTGGCACCGGCCACCGAGGCGCGACGCCTCGACCTCGCCGAGACCCGCCGGCAGCTCATCGACCGGTTGTACCGCCGGGCGTCCGCCAACCTCGACCGCGTCGAGGCCGACGAGTACGTGCGCGTAGAGCTGTTGCCCGACGGCACCACCGCCCGGGTGCGCAGCGAGGACCCGCCGGCGCAGGACGAGCGCCACCACTCGCAGGCCATCGGCTCATACCTGACCAGCGCCGCCCGCCTCGCCGAGATCGACGCCGGAAACAGCACCGGCGAGGTGCGCTCGATGCTGACCGACCTTGCCCGCGGCCTGCGCGCAGCGTTCGCGGACGACGAGGGCGAGGGGGGCGCCGACGGGGGGTGAGGCGTGCTCGACACCCTGCCCCTGTCCCGCAAGCAGCTGCGCTCCGTCGCACAGGCGACGTGCCGTATCTGCATATGGCACGGCGCGGTGCGCTCGGGCAAGACGATTGCCTCGCTGCTCGCCTGGCTGCTCGCCGTCGCCGAGGCCCCCGCGTCCGGCCTGCTCGTCATCGCCGGCCGCAGCTTGCAGACCATCGAGCGCAACGTGCTCGAACCCCTGCAAGATCCCTCGTTGTTCGGGCCCATCGCCGCGCAGGTCCGTCACACCCGAGGCGCCACCACCGCCACCGTCCTCGGGCGCACCGTCCACCTGATCGGTGCGAGCGACGCTCGGGCCGAGGGCCGGCTGCGCGGCCTCACCGCCTCGTTGGCCTACGTCGACGAGGCGACCCTGATCCCCGAGGCGTTTTGGACTCAGCTACTCGCCCGGTTGAGCGTCCCGGGGGCCAAGCTCTACGCCACCACGAACCCCGACAGCCCCCGGCACTGGCTCAAGGTCGGGTACCTCGACCGGGCCGGCGAGCTCGACCTGCGGCAGTGGCATTTCAAGCTCGCCGACAACCCCTCGCTTTCGCCGGCCTACGTCGCCTCGCTCGCCGCCGAGTACGTCGGCTTGTGGAAACGCCGGATGATCGACGGGGCTTGGGTGGTCGCCGAGGGCGCCATCTACGACATGTGGGACGAGGGCCGGCACGTCGTCGACGAGCTGCCCGTCATCCGTCGGCACTGGCTTGGCGTCGACTACGGCACCGCGAACCCCTTCTCGGCCGTGCTGCTCGGCCTCGGCGACGACGACCACCTGTACGCGGTCGCCGAGTGGCGCCACGACTCGCGCGCCGTGCGCCGGCAGATGACCGACGCGCAGTACAGCGCCGCCGTCCGCACGTGGCTGGCCGGCCTCGGCGTCGAACCCGAGTGGACGTTCATCGACCCGAGCGCCGCCTCGTTCTCCACGCAGTTGTGGAACGACGGACACCCGGGCGTGACCCGGGCCCGGAACGAGGTCCTCGACGGCATCCGCTCGACCTCGACCGCCCTCGACTCCGGACTGCTGCGCGTCCATCGCTCGTGTGAGGGGCTGCTCGCCGAGCTGCCCGGTTACGCATGGGACCCCGCCGCCGCCGACAAGGGCGAAGACCGGCCCATCAAGCGCGACGACCACTCGGCCGACGCCCTGCGGTACGCCGTGCACAGCAGCGCGCACGAGTGGCGCCACCTCATCCCCGCCCCGCCCATCGAGGAGGTGACGCCCCGTGCCGCTGCCTGACAACGGCGCCGCCTGGCCGCCGCCCAACCTCGCCGGCCTGTACCGCGAGATGCGGCTCGACGACGCTTGGTACTCCGGAGACCGCCGGCGCCTGGCCGAGGTCTACCGCACCGAGGCGCAGCGCCGGAAGGACGGCCGGCGCCGGCTGTGGGCCCGCAACCGGCCGACCCCCGGCCCGCGGCACGACGGCCGGCTGCACGTGCCTCTGCCGGCCGATATCGCCACCACGAGCGCCGATCTGCTGTTCTCCGAGCCGCCCACCTTCACCGTGGTGGACACCACCGCGCAGGCCCGCCTCGACGAGATCACCGACGCCGGCGGGGTATCCAACACCCTGCTTGAGGCCGCGGAAGTCGGGGCCGCGCTCGGCGGAGTGTTCCTGCGCGTCACCTGGGATGCCGACCTTGCCCGCCGGCCGCTGCTCACCGCCGTGCACGCCGACTCCGCCGTGCCCGAATTCCGTTGGGGGCAGCTCGTCGCCGTCACCTTCTGGCGCGAGCTCGCCTCGGACTCCGCAACCGTGTGGCGCCACCTCGAACGGCACGAGCCGGGCCGCATCGTCCACGCGCTCTACGAGGGCCGCGACGACAACCTCGGCACCCGGACGCCGCTCACCGAGCACGCCGAGACACAGCAACTCGCCGCGTCCCTGGGCGAGGCCGGCGACAGCATCGAGACCGGCCTCGACGTCCTCACCGCGGCGTACGTGCCCAACATCAAGCCCAACCGCCGGCACCGCGGCTCCGCGTTCGGGCGCAGCGACTACCAGTCGGCACACGACCTGTTCGACGCGCTCGACGAGACATGGTCGTCATGGCTGCGCGACATTCGCCTCGCCCGGGCGCGGCTCATCGTGCCCGACGGATACCTGCGCGACCACGGCCCGGGCCGCGGCGCCTCGTTCGACGAGGACCGCGAGATTTGGCAGGCGCTCAGCATCCCGCCGTCGGAGACGGGCGGGGCCGGCATCACCCTGTCGCAGTTCGCCATCAGGGTGGACGAGCACGAGAGGACCTCGGCCGCGCTCATGCGGCAGGCCGTGCAGCTCGCCGGATACGCCGCGCAGTCCTTCGGCCTCGGCGACACAACCGCAGCCACCGCCACGGAAGTTGTCGCCCGCGAGCGCCGCTCGATGATCACCCGCGACAAGAAATCGCGGTACTGGGCGCCGGCGCTCGCCGCCATGCTGCACGTGATGCTGCGCCTTGACCGGCAGTGGTTCACGCCCTCGCTCACCGTCGACGACGTGCCCACCGTGGCGTTCGGCGACTCGGTGTCCGAGGACCCGCAGTCGGTCGCGCAGACCCTCTCCCTACTCGCGCAGGCGCAGGCCGTGAGCGTCGACACCAAGGTGCGCATCCTGCACCCGGATTGGGACGACGTCGCGGTGCGCGAGGAAGTCGACCGCATCCTGACCGAGACCGGCGCCGCGGTCGAGGACCCCATGCAGGCCGGCGCCCTCGCCTGATCACACGGAGGGGGGCGCCGTGCCGATCCACCCGGGCATGGTCGAGGACCTCTCGGCCGGCGTCCGCGACCTGTACGCGGACGCCGAGGCACGGTTGCTGGGCATCGTCGCGCGGCAGCTCGCCGCCGGCCTTGAGGCGCCGGGGTGGGCCGCGGCCAAGCTGCGCGACGTCCAGCCGCTACGGCGGGCCGCGCAGGCAGTCGTCGACGCGCTCGGCTCGGCCGTACAGCTTGAGGTGTTCGACGTGGTCGCCGAGGCGTACAACACGGGGGCGCAGGCCGGCCTCGCCGAGCTCGGCGCCCTGTCCGACGTGGACCGCCGGCGCATCGCCGAGTCGACGCCGGCCACCCGCGCGGTGGACCGCATCGCGCACGAGACGGTCGAGCTCGTCACACAGACGCACCGCGGCATTCTGCGCGGCGTCGAGGACGGGTACCGGCAGGTGATCAGCGAGGTATCGGCGACGCCGGTACTGGGCATCGACACCCGCCGGCAGGCCACGCAGCGCGCCCTCGAACGGTTCGCCGACCGCGGTCTGCGCACGTTCGTGGACCGGTCCGGCCGTGCGTGGTCCATGACCGCGTACGGCGAAATGGCCGTGCGCACCGCCGTGGGGCGGACCGCGGTCGAGGCGCACGGCGACAAGCTGCGCGCCGCCGGCCTGTCCCTGGTGATCGTCTCCAACGCTCCGCACGAGTGCCCGCTGTGCCGGCCCTACGAGGGCGAGGTGCTCGCGCTCGACGGCCCGGACGGGGCCCGCACGGTCGAGGCCGAGCACGCCACCGAGGACGACCGCACCGTGCGCGTGCACGTCGCCGGCAGCCTCGACGAGGCGCGCCGGCACGGCTTCCAGCATCCCAACTGCCGTCACTCCGTGGCCGCTTACCTTCCCGGGGTGACCCGCCGGCCCGTCGAGCACTCCACCGACCCCGACGGGTACGAGGCCACGCAGAAGCAGCGCGCCATCGAGCGCGGCATACGCAAGTGGAAGAACCGCGCCGCCGCCGCGACGACCCCCGAGGGCAAGCGGGCGGCCGAGGCGCGGGTGCGCGCGTGGCAGAAGAAGCAGCGCGACCACCTCGCCGCGCACCCCGAGCTCATCCGCAAGCGGGTGCGCGAGCAGCCGGGGGCCGGCAACCTGCCGACCACCGCGCCGGTGCCCCCGTCCCGCTCGGTCCAGGCTGCGCGCGTGCGGGCCGGCGACGAGCGCACCCTGCCCGAGCTCACCGACGAGCAGCTCGCCGACGCCTACGGCTCCCGCCACCTCGACGACCGCGACCTGCGGCGCGTCGAGGCCGAGGCCGACCGGCGCGACGAGCAGCAGTTGCTCGACCGTGTCCGTCCCGCCGGCCGGCTCGCCGAGGACCTCTCGCAGTTCTCCGACGACGAGCTCGCCCGCGCGTACGCGCACCTGCCCGACGCCGACATGCTGCGCGTCATGGCCGAGATGGACCGGCGCGACCTCGACGCGTCGCTGCCGGGGGCGCGCCGGGACCTCATCGGCATGTCCGACGAGCAGCTCGCCGCCCGGGCCCGCAATGCCGACGAGGCCGAGCTCGCCGCCCTCGCGGCCGAGGCCGACCGCCGGCAGCTGCTCGCCGCCACCTTCCCCGCCGGCCGGCTCGTCGAGGACCTCTCGGCCGTGGCCGACGACGTCCTCGGCTGGGCCATCCGCTACGCCACCCGCCCCGGGGAGGCCGAGCGCATCGCCGACGAGCTCGACCGCCGGTACCCGCCCGCGCCGCTGCCCGAGGCCGCCGGCGCGCACACCGTCGAGGGACAGCTCGCCGACCGGGCCGCCCTCGACGAGGCCCTCGCCCCGGCCGGCGACCCGGACGACTGGGGGGCGCTCGCCCTCGACGTCGACCCGTACGCCGGCATGTCCGCCACGGAACGGTGGATCGCCGAACGGGAGGAAGCGGCCGAGTCCGCGCGCGCCGCGTACACCCGGGCGCAGATACGGGAGATGTACCGCGAATACGTGTGGGCGCAGCTGCTCGCCGCCGAGGAAGCCACGAACGGGTATCTCCTCAACCGCGCCGCGCGCGCGGCCGGCGTCGACCCGGCCTCGCTGTTCACGGGGCCGGCGCACGTCGCCTACGCCCGGGCGTCCGAGGACCTCACTCGCTGGTGGCAGGACCACCCGCGCACTACGCTGGCCGAGTACACAGAGCAGATCACCGGCGTGCGCAGTGAGGCCGCGGAGACCGCGCGCAAGTCCCGCACCGACCGGCAGAACCGACTATGAGCGGGGGGCGACATGGCCGAGCGAGGCGACCTCGTGCGCGCGCTGACCGCCGGCCGTGAGGCCGGCGTGAACGGTGCCCCGGTGAGCTCGTGCCCGTACCCTGCCGGCGACCTCCGCCGCTCCGCGTGGGTGCGCGGGTACGCCAAGGGCCGGCCACTCCCCGACGAGGAGTAACCGCCCCGCTTCCGCTCCAACTCCCCTTCTGGGCCCGCCACATGGCGGGCCCTTTTTCATGCCCGCACACCGCCACGGAAGGCCCCACAGCCATGCCCGAGAACCCGACCGACCCCGCAGGCGCCGGCGGCAACGGCAACGACCCGACCGCCGGCAACGGCGCCCCGCCGGCGGAACCGCCGGCCGGCGGGGGCCCGAACGCCGGCGGCACCGGTGCCTCGCCGGCCGGCGCCCCGCAGGCCGAGCAGCAGCTCGCCGAGGCCGCGCAGCGCGCCGACGAGGCCGCGGCCGAGCGTGACCAGCTGCGGGCCGCGCTGGACGCCGTGAACAAGGCCCTCAACCCCGAGGGCGACGAGGGCGAGCAGGACCCCGCCAAGCTCGCCGCCGCGGTCGCCGAGCGCGACAAGCAGCTCGGCGACCTCTCCGCGCAGCTGCGCACGGCGCAGGTCGAGCTCGCCGCGTACAAGGCCGCGGGCAAGGAAGGCGCCCGGCCCGACCGGCTGCTCAACTCCCGCTCGTTCGTCGACGCCGTCGCCAAGCTCGACCCGGCCGGCGACAAGTTCGGCGAGCAGCTGCTCGCCGCCATCAAGACGGCCGTTGACGCCGACCCCGACCTGTACCGGGCCTCGCCCGCCGCCCCGCCGCGCGGCGGTGGCGAGTTCAACGGTGCGCCGGCCGGCGACCGCCGGGCCGCCTCCCTGCACGACGCCATCGCCGCCCGCATGGGCGGCTAACCGACTGGAGATCCACCCATGCCCATCACGCTCGCCGACGCGCGGCTCAACACGCAGGACGACATCGACACGCAGGTGATCGACGAGTTCCGCAAGAGCTCGTGGCTACTCGACAACCTCACCTTCGACGACGCCGTGTCCCCGGCCGGCGGGGGCGCCACCCTCACGTACGGGTACACCCGCCTCGTCACCGAGCGGGGCGCGCAGTTCCGCAAGCTCAACACCGAGTACAGCAAGGCGCAGGCCAAGCGGCAGCGGTACTCCGTCGACCTCGGCCCGCTCGGTGGCGCGTTCGAGATCGACCGCGTGCTCGCCAACCTGGGCGCCGCGGCCACCAACGAAGTCACCTTCCAGATGGGCCAGACCATCAAGGCCGCCCGCGCGTTCTTCTCCGATCAGGTCATCAACGGCGAGCGCGTCGAGACCGAGGGCGAAGAGATCGGGTTCGACGGACTCGACGTCGCCCTCGCCGGCTCCACCACCGAGATGAACGCCGGCTCGGTCATCGACTGGACCGGCGCCACCCTCGGCGACAACCGCGGCGCCGCGAACGACGCCCTCGACCTGCTCGACGAGTTCCTCGCCACCCTCGACGGCACCCCCTCGGCCCTGCTCGGCAACAAGAAGACCATCGCCCGGGTGCGCTCCCTCGCCCGCCGGGCCGGCTACTACGACCGCACGGCCAACGCGTTCGGCCAGAACATCGAGTCGTACAACGGCGTGGTGCTCGTCGACCTGGGCGCCAAGGCCGGCAGCGAGGCCCCCGTGATCCCGGTCGAGTCCCGCGACGTCGACGGGGCCGGCAGCGGCGCGGCAGTCGCCGGCCTGTCCGACCTGTACGCCGTCCGGCTCGGCCTCGACGGTTTTCACGGCGTCTCCACCGTCGGCGGGCAGCTCGTGCGTCAGTGGCTCCCGGACTTCTCCACCGCCGGCGCAGTCAAGACGGGCGAGGTGGAGCTCGGCCCCGTGGCCACCGTCCTCAAGGCCACCAAGGCGGCCGGCGTGCTGCGCAACATCAAGGTGCAGTAGGAGGCCCCGCACATGGCGTACGCCATCACCGCCCCCACTGAGGGGCACACCGGCACCGTGGCCGGCGTCAAGTTCACCAACGGCCACGCCGAGGCCGACGAGCTGCCCGTCGGGGTGCTGCTGTACTTCCAGCGCCGCGGGTACGCCGTCGAGGACCTCGACGACAAGCCACCGCGGAAGAACAGCGCCGGCAACGGGAATGGCCCGCAGGACTCCAAGCCTGCGGGCCGTTCGCATTCCCGCACCACGAAGAAGGAGTAAGCCCCGTGGCCGGCCGCACCTACGCCACGCCCGAGCAGCTCGCCGCGTGGACCGGTCAGCCGGCACCCGACGGGGCCGAGCGGCTGCTCGCCCGGGCGAGCGAAGATATCGACTCCGCCCTGCTCACCGCGGTGTACCGCGTCGACGACGACGGAGACCCCATCGACGAGCGCCTGCGGGCCGCGCTCGCCGACGCCGCTTGCGCACAGGTCGAGTACCAACTCGCCGCCGGCGACGACGGCACCGGGGCCGGCGGGCAGTGGGACTCCGTCAGCATCGGCGGAGTGAGCCTGTCGGGCCGCTCCGGTCGCCGCGCCGGCGCGTCCGGCGTCGACCTCGCCCCGCGCGCCGACCGGGCGCTGCGCCGGGCCGGCCTCGAACCGGGCTACGTGTTCCCGTGGTGAGCCGCGTACCGGCGTACCTGCTGCGCCACCGGATCACGGTCGAGCCGTACGCCGGCGACTCCGCGTACGGCCCCCAGTACGGGCCGCCCGTCCCCCTCGTGCCAGCCCTCGTCAACCCCGCCCCGCGGCTGTTCCGCACCGCCGACGGACGCGACGTCACCGCCGCCGCAACCCTGATCGCCGCGCCGGATCTCGACTGCCCGCTCGGGTCCCGCATCACCCTGCCGGACGGCCGCACCACCACCGCGGTGGCGGTCGCCCACCACACCGCCCCGGGCCTGCCCGTGCCGGCCTGTACGGAGGTGACCTGCGAGTGACCCGCACCCCCCGGGCCCGCGTCCGCTTCAACGGCGAGCAGGTTCTCGGCCGTGCCCGCGAGGGCGCCCTGCGCGGGCTGCTGCTGGGCGCCGAGCACCTGCTCGCCGCGTCCCGCTCCGAGGTCCCCATCGACGAGGGCACCCTCGAACGATCCGGCGCCACCTCCGTGGACGACGCCAACCTCGTGGCCGCCGTCTCCTACGACACCCCGTACGCCCGCCGCGTGCACGAGGACATGTCGGCTCGGCACTCCCCGGGCCGGAAGGCGAAGTTCCTTGAGGACCCCGCCCACCGGGAGGCCGGCACCGTCGGCGAGATCATCGCCGCGCAGGTACGGCGGTCCCTCCGTGGCTGACCTGCTCGACGGCCTCGCCCGCCACCTGGCCGACGCCGGCCTGCTCACCTACGACCCGGCCGGCATCGCCGGCGACACCTTCGCCGAGACGCTCCCGCCCGAGCCGGCCGAGGCCGTTGGCCTGTGGCTGTACGGGGCTGGCGAGCAGGACTCGCGCAACGGCTACGACACCCGGCAGCTACAGGTGCGCGTGCGTGGCACCGCGGACCCCCGCGTATCCCGCCGGCGCGCCGAGGCCCTGTACGGGGCCCTGCACGGCCTCGCCGGCATCGAGCTGCCCGACGGCACGTACCTGGTGCTGTCCGTCGCGCAGCAGACCCCCACCCCGCTGGGCCCCGACTCCGCGGGCCGGCACGAGCACGTCGTGAACTTCCGCCTCGACGTCGACAACCCCACCACTCACCGCCCCGAATAGGAGGCACCCCTATGTCGCGTCCCATCGACGCGCGACGTTGGCTGTTCGAGGTGCTCGACGCCGACGCCGACACCGAGACGTGGCTGCCCATCGCCGGCCTGACGTCCTTCACCCACAACCCCGGAGAGAACGAAGAGACGGCCGAAACGGTCGCGTTCGACTCCGACGGGTATTACGAGCAGGACGTCATGCAGCGCGGCGCCACCATCGAGGTGGAAGGGCAGTACCGCATCGACAAGACCACCGGCGCGCAGGACCCCGGGCAGGCGTACGTCGATACCGTCTGGGCGTACCGGCTCGGCATCGACTCGCGCAACACCGTGCGGTGGCGCCACCAGACCCAAACCGCGTGGGTCGTGTGGGAAGCCACCGTCACCCCGGGCGAGCAGGGCGGCGAGACCAACGACAAGACGTCGTGGTCCGCCTCGTTCACCCGCTGCGGCAAGCCCACCACCGCGACCGTGGCCGGGGGTGGCGCGTGATCGAGGAGACCGACGAGCAGCTGCTCGCGCCGGCCGACTTTGACGCGTTCTTCGCCGAGCAGGCCGAGGCCGCCGAGCGCGTCTCGCTGACCCTGTTCGGGCGCGAGTATGTGTTGCCCGAGTCGCTGCCGCTCATGTTCACGTTGCAGATGGAGCGCGTACAGAACAGCTCCGACCCCGGCGACATACGCAAGATGCTGGCCACCCTGTACGGCGCCGACGCCCTCGACACCTGGGCCGAGGCCGGCATGACCGACAAGCAGCTCGGCATTGTGCTGATCTACTCCGCCGGCAACATCCGCAACCCCGGCTCGGTGTCCATGCAGCGCGCCGCCGAGCTGTACGCCGAGCAGGAGAAGGGAAAAGCCGCGGCGCCGAACCGGGCGGCTCGGCGCGCGACGACCAAGAAGACGGGGAAGAAGAAGGCGGGTTCTGGCGCGCGGTCCTGACCAACTGGGCCGCCGTCGAGTCCGACCTCGCCCGCGAGTACCACCTCGCGCCGGCTGACCTCGCCGCCCTCACCACCCGCCGGTTCCTCGTCCTCGTCGGTGGCCTGCCGGCCGAGTCCCGGTTCGCTACCGCCTGGAAGCGCACCCCGCGCGCCGTCGAGGACCCCGCAGAGATCGCAGCTATCACCGGCATTCCCGCCGGCACGACCGACGGGAGGTGACGCGCCGTGGCCCTCACCGTGGCCGAGCTGCTCGCCACAGTCTCAGTCGACGAGTCGGGCGCCGAGTCCGGCCTCGCCCGGGCCGAGGCCGCCGTCGTCGCCGCGGCCGAGGCCATCACGCAGGAAGCCGCGCGCGCCGGCGAGCAGGCCGGGCAGCGGCTCGGCGACGGGGTCGCCGACGGAGCAGAGGAAGGCGCCGGCGAGGCCGGCGGAGTCCTCAAAGAGAAGTTGGGCGCCCTCGGTTGGGCCGCGGTCGGTGCCGGCATCGGCGCCGCCGTCATGGCCGGCGTCGGGGAAGCGATGGAGCAGCAGAAGGGCAACAGCCTGCTTGCTGCTCAGCTCGGCGCCAACCCCGCACAGGCCAAGCGGCTCGGGCAGGCGGCCGGCAACCTCTACAGCCAGGGCTACACGGACAGCGTCGAGGACGCGAACGAGGCCCTCAAGTCGTTGTGGCAGCAGGGCCTCGTGCCGGCGGACGCCACGCAGAAGGAACTCGAAAAGGTCGGCGGCCGGCTCTCGCAGGTCGCGCAGATCATGGGCGAGGACGTCGGCCCGACTGCAAATGCGGTCGGACAGATGCTCAAAACCGGAATGGCGAAGAACGCTGAGGAAGCGTTCGACATTCTCGTCAAGGGCACGCAGAACGGCGCCAATAAAGCCGAGGATCTGCTCGACACTTTCAACGAGTACGGCACCCAATTCCGCGACATGGGAATTGGCGGCAAACAGGCAATGGGCCTCATTCAGCAGGGGCTCAACGCCGGCGCGCGTGACGCCGATATCGTCGCCGACGCATTCAAAGAGCTGAATATCCGCGTCAAGGACGGCAGCGCGGCCGACGGCATCAAGGCTCTTGGGCTCAACGCCGACCAGATGGCCGCCGCGTTCAACAAGGGCGGGCCGGCCGCAAATGCCGCGCTCGATCAGCTGATGGACCGACTTCGGTCCGTCAAGGACCCTTCCGAGCGCTCCAAGTTGGCGTTTCAGCTCTTGGGCTCGCAGGCCGAGGACCTCTCGGGCGCCCTGTTCGCCCTCGACCCGAGCTCGGCCGTATCCGCGCTGGGCAAGGTCGACGGGGCCGCGAAGAAGGCCGGCGACACGATGCGCGACAACGCATCGACCAAGGTCACGATGTTCACGCGCTCGCTGCAACAGGGGTTCGTCAACGTCCTGGGCTCCGCCGTCATCCCGGCACTGACCACCGCCGGCGGATACCTCGACGACTTCGGGACCGGCATCGCCACCGCCGCCGGGTTCGTCACGAAGCACAGTACGGCGTTCAGCATCGCCGCCGGCGTCATCACGCTGGTGATGCTGCCGGCGTTGATCGCGCTGGGCACGCAGGCCGTCACCACCACCGGCACGGTGGTGGCCGGCTGGATCACGCAGGGCACGGCCGGCGTCGCCGCCGGCGCCCGGTTCGTCGCCACCAACGCCATGATCGTGGCGGGGTGGATCGCACAGGGCGCCGGCGCCACCGCCGCCGCGGTGCGCACGGTCGCCGCGTGGGTCCTCATGGGTGCACAGTCCATGATTCAGGCCGCCCGGATGGCCGCCGCGTGGGTGCTCGCTATGGGCCCGGTCGGCTGGATCATCGCCGCGGTGGTCGCGCTCGTCGCGCTCATCGTCGCCAACTGGGACACCGTCGTCAGCGCCACAAAAACGGCGTGGGAATGGGTGTGGGGAAAGATCAAGTGGGTTGGGCAGATGCTGCTCGCCTTCTTTTTGAACTTCACCCTCGTCGGCATCATCATCAAGCATTGGGATTCCATCAAGTCGGGCACGCTCCGAGTCTGGAATGCCATTGTCAATTGGGTGCGCGGCATTCCCGGGATGATCGTCAATTTCTTTTTGAACTGGACGCTCCCCGGGCTGATCATCAAGCATTGGCAGTCCATCAAGGACGGCACCGCGCGCAAGGCCGGCGAGCTCGTCTCGTACGTGCGCGGGTTGCCCGGCAGAATCGTTTCCGCGGTCGGCAGCTTGGGCCACCTGCTGTACGACAAGGGCACCGACCTGATTCGAGGTCTGTACAACGGCGTTCGCAGCATGGGCGGTTGGCTGAAATCACAGCTGATCTCCTTTGCCAAGAACATGATTCCCGGGCCCATCGCCAAGGCACTCGGAATCCACAGCCCAAGTCGCGTCATGGCGCGTGACATTGGCCGCTGGATTCCCGCCGGCGTGGTCAAGGGCATCCGCTCAGGCGCCGGCGCGGTGGCGCGCACCATGCGCACGCTCGTGCCCTCCCCGTCCCTGCCCGGTGTCGGCGACCTCGCCGCGACCGCTGGCTCGTACGGCTCCGCCGGCGGCTACGGCGCGGCCGGCGGCAGCTCGCCGTCGGTCCACATCGAGCACTGGCACGGGGGCGAGCAGACGCCCGAGGAAAACGCGTCCGCCCTCGCGTGGCGCATGAAGGCGAGGGGGTGAACCGGTGGCCATCGGCGACCGCGTGACCGCGCCCGGGCACGTGCAGCTCGGCGAGCTGCTGCTCGGGCGCGGCACCCCCTATCGGTGGGGCACCCTCACCGGCTGGGGCGACCTCCCCGCCCTCGACAACGGCTCGGTGAACCGGTCCGACGCGCACGGCGCGATTCTCGGCCGGCTGCTCGCGCAACCTCGCGTGATCACGGTCGAGGGCATCGGCATCCGGGCCCGGGCCGACGAGCTCGGCTCAGTGGTGCAGCAGCTCGAAGACACCACCGCGGTGACCGATGACGAGATACCGCTCGTGGTGCAGCTCGACGAGCGCGGCCCCCGGCTGGCGTGGGTGCGCGCGACGGCCCGGGCCATCCCGGTTGAGCGCGGGTACACCGTCGGCAGCATCGCCGGCGCCGCACTACAGCTGACCGCGACCGACCCGCGCCGGTATGAGCTGCTGGAGCGCTCGGCCGGCACCACCCTGCCGAGCGCCGAGCCGGGCCTCGACTGGCACGAGAACGGGGCACAGCAGCAGCTACCCGCCGAGCAGTCCGCCGGCCTCGCCTCGGCCTCGTCCTCGTTCTGGGCCATGTCCGGCATGACGCTGGGCAGCAGCGCCGGCGCGCTCACCGTCACGGTGACCGCGGCCTCGGCCGGCCTCGCGTGGACGTCCGGCCCCGGGTCGTTCTCAGGCTTCCCGGTCGCCGCCGGCCAGCCGGTGACGTTCCTTGCCGACGCGCCGCCACTCGGCTCGGTGCTGCTGCTGCACTGGCTCGACGACGCCGGCACCTACGTAGGCAGCTCCAACGGCGTACGAGGCCGCGTGACCGGCACCGCGCCGGCCGGCGCCACACAGGTGCGCCCGGTCATGAACTGGGCGAGCATCCCCTCGCCGGCCACCGTCGCGGTGGGCCCGTCGCGCCTGCTCGTCCCCGGCCCCGACGAGGACCTCGTCGAGCCGTACGACTTCGGCCCCCCAGGCAGCACCGGCACCATGACCGCGACCAACGCCGGCAACGCGCCGGCGCACCCGCACGTCGAGTTCCGCGGCCCGGTCATCATGCCGAGCCTGACCAACACCGCCACTGGCGACGTCCTCGAATACGACCTCGCCCTCGCCGCCGGCGACGTGCTCACGGTCGACACCGCCGAGGGCACGGTCACGCTCAACGGAACCGCCAGCCGGCTCTACACCGCGACGTCCCGCTCGGCGCCCGAGGAGTCGTTCGTCCTGTGGCCCGGGACGGCCGACCTCGTGTACCGGGCCGCGCCCGAATCCACCGACCCCGCCGCGCTCGTCACCGTTCGGTGGCGCTCGGCCTACTGGTAAGGAGGCGCCGCCGTGACCGTGCGCGCCGCGTGGCTGCTCACCGGACCCCCGGACGGGCAGACACGCTCCGACACCCGCCTCGCCCCGCTCGGCACGATGGTGCCCGAGGGCGAGCTCACCTCGCGCGACGGGGTCATTGCCGGCGGCGCCCCGCTGCTGGCTACCGGCGTCGCCGCCATGCAGGTACAGCTCGGCCCCGGCCGCGCCCTCGTACAAGGCACCACCGCGCAGGGCGCCTATCCGGTCGCCGTGACCGTCCCCGAGACGCTCACCGTGGCCGACGGAGACGCGCAGTATCCGCGTATCGACTCCGTCGTGCTGCGCGTGTACGACGGGCTGTACGACCAGTCGAAGACGACCGCCGTTGCGGTCGAGCTCGTCAAGGGCCAGCCGGCCGCGGCGCCGGCCGAGCCGGTACTGCCGGCCTGCTCGCTGCGCCTGTGGTCCATCACGGTGCCGGCCGGCGCGTCCGCCGGCAACGGCGGGATCACATGGGCGAGCGCACTTGCGGACCGCCGGCGCTTCACCGCCTCGTACGGCGGGGTGATCCCGCGCGGCTGGGGGACGAGCTTCACCGGCGCGTATGACGGGCAGTTCCGCGACAACGCCGGCGTGCTGGAACGCTGGAACGCCACCACCGCCAAGTGGGAGACCTACCGGCCCCCGCTTGCTGTCGAGTCGGCGACGAGCGGGTTTGCGGTGGCCAGCGGCTACACCCTCAGCAGCTACTCGGCCCGCCGTACCGGGGGCCTGTGCACGCTCGTGTTCGAGGTAGCGCGCAAGGGCGCACAGCTCGACGTGCCGGCGGCCGGCAACATCAACGACGAGACCATTGGCACCGTGCCGGCCGGATGGCGCCCGTTCGCCGACCTCGAACTGTCGGTGTCCGACGGCTACGGCGAGGGCGCGGCCCGGCTGAGTACGGCCGGCGCGCTGATCCTGCGGACGTGGACCGGCAACGGCGCCTTGCGCAGCGACCGGTACCTGCGGACGTCGGCGACGTTCATCCTGGCTTGACGAGGGGGTGCGCGTGCTCTCGCCCCCGTACCGGCTGCTGCTGTGCGACCTGCGATCCGATCAGGTCCTCGACGCGCTGCCCGTGCAGCAGCTCTCCCTCGACGACTACATAGGCAAGCCGGGCGCCATGTCCGGGACCATCCCCATACCCAACGCAGCCATAGCAGCGCGCGCCCGGGCCGCCATCGTGCCCGGGCGTACGGCTGTGTGGCTGGAGCGGGGGCGCGAACTGTGGTGGGGCGGGGTGCTGTGGACCGCCGCCGTACAGAGCGACGACCGCGGCAACCTCTCGGTCGGCGTACAGGCCGGCACCTGGGACACCTACCTGTCGCACCGGATGCTGTACGACACCCTGACCGCGACCGCAACGGATCAGTTCGATATCGCCCGGGGCCTGCTCGACTACGTGCAGAACACCCCCGGCGGGGATATCGGCATCACCTACGACACCGCCGTGTCCGGCGTGCTGCGCGACCGCACGTACAGCCGGTACGACCTCCCCCTCGTGCGCGACCTGCTCGACCAACTCGGCAACGTCGAGGGCGGGTTCGAGTGGCGCATCGCTTCCTTCCGCGATGCCGACGGGCGCCGGGTCAAGCGGTTGCAGCTCGGCGCGCCGACCATCCGCACCGGCAACGCCGAGATCGTGCTCGACCACCCGGGCCCGGTCATGTCCTACACGTGGCCCGTCGACGCCACGGTGCGCGCGAACGCGTGGCAGAGCCGCGGCGCCACCGACAACACCAACCAGGCCGCCGACTCCGTCCCGCTCACGAGCACGTTGCAGCTCGCCGAGCAGGACGTCGCCGAGGGGTGGCCGAGGCTCGACGGCAGCAGCGACTACACCACGGTTGAGGACCGGCCGACCCTCGACGGGCACGCCGCCGCCGACCTCGCCGCGGCCCGCGCCGGCACCGTCATCCCCGAGGTGTCCATCGACATGAGCCGCGCCCCCGTCTCGCCGGCCCTGCTCGGCGCGAGCGTGCGCCTGCGCGTGCGGGACCTGTGGCACCCCGAGACCCTCGACGCCCGGTACCGGGTCGTGGGCCTGTCCATCACCCCACCCGAGCGCGGCCGGCCTGAGTCGGCGCGCCTGTACTTGGAGGCCGCCTAGTGGCAGCAGTCCCGCAGGATCTACTCGACCGCGTCCGGGCCCTTGAGCGGCAGGTGCGCGAGCTGACCGGCCGCGCGCAGATCCGGCCGGCCTTGAACCAGATCCTCAACGGCAAGGTGAGCATCGGCGAGGGCGGCACTCTGGAAGTGCGCGGCCCTAACGGCGAGTTGGCGCTGCGTACCGGGCAGTGGTCCGACGGCACGTACGGCACGTACCTGGGCCGCGACGACGGTAGCCCCGCCTGGACCGTCGGGGGGTCGGGCACCGACACCGACAACATGGTGCGCATGTGGGCGCGCGACCCCGAGTCCGCCTCGCGCGTGATCGTGATGGATGACGCGTTCAGCGACCGGTTCCTCGGCCGGCCCTGGCTCCCGCTCCCGCTCTACCCGACCGAGCGCCAGTCGTACGACGGCACCACCTATGACACCGCGTGGGCCGGCTCCGGATCGGTGCACAACGCCGTCGCCGTCATCAACCTGACCACCTACGCCAACACCGGCGGGGGGCAGGTCCGGGTCATGTGGACCCGCCCGGGCGGCAGCGAGGAGACCCTCGCCGAATACGACTGTCCGGCCAACACGTGGACGGCCCGCACCATCGAGCAGCCGCTCGACGGGGTCGAGTTCCTCGGTTGGGTGCAGTGGCGCATTCAGCACCGCAACAAGAGCGCAGGTCAGAACGTCGAAACGCGCATCTGGAACGCCTACACCCGCAACACGTACACCGCCGACGAGGCGCCCGACCTTCCCTCGCGCACCCCCGGCAGTGGCGGCACCCGCGCCATGCCGGCCGCGCAGTCCGCCGTCGTGGACACGCCCCCCGCTCCGCCGGCCGAGCCGGGCCTGCGCATCGTCGACGAGTAAGGAGCCGCGCGCACCGTGCTGCCCGAGTCCATCCCCACCGTGACCGTCACCGGTCGCTTTCTCACCCCCGACGGTAAGCCGCTGTCCGGCTCCGTCACCTTCCGCGCGCCGGCACAGCTGACCTTTCCCGAGGCCGACGTGATCCTCGGGGGCCCGGTCGCCGCGCAGCTCGACGCGCAGGGCGCCATCGCCGTGACCCTGCCGGCCACCGACGCGCCCGGCATGGACCCGTCCGGCTGGGCGTACACCGTCACCGAAGCACTCGCCGGCGTCCCGACGGGCCGCTCGTACTCCCTGCTGCTGCCCGCGGAGTCGCCGGCCGTCGACCTCGCCGACGTCGCCCCCACCGACCCCACCAAGCCCACGTACGTGGCCGTACGGGGCGACTCCGCGTACGAGGTGGCCCTCGCGCACGGGTTCGTCGGCACCGTCGAACAGTGGCTCGTCTCCCTCGTCGGCCCGCAGGGCGCCAAGGGTGACACCGGGCCGGCCGGCAGCCGCGCCTACACCGGCACCACCACGCCCGCCGGCACGCTCGGCGTCGATGGCGACCTGTACGTGCAACGCGAGTCGACCACCTTTCTCGGCGTGACCAGCGAAACCCTGTCCGTCTGGCAGCGGGCCGGCGGAGCGTGGACACAGCAGGTCCCCAACGTGCGCGGCGCCGCCTGGTACCTCAACACCACGAGCACCCCGAGCACCAGCACGAAGCCGGGCGACCTGCTGCTGCGCACCGACACCGGCGACGTCTTCCAACGCAACGCCAGCGGTTGGGGCTCGGTCGTGGGCAACCTCAAGGGCCCCAAGGGAGACACCGGCACGGCCGGCTCGACCGGCGCCACCGGTACGGCCGGCAAGGACGGGGCGCCCGGGGTCGTGCAGTCCGTCAACGGCAAGTCGCAGGCCGCCGTCGTCCTCGCCGCGGCCGACGTCGGCGCGCTCGCCACCAGCGCGGCCGGCGCCGCCGGCGGGGTGGCCACCCTGGACGCCTCCGGGAAGGTGCCGGCCGCGCAGCTGCCGGCCGCATCCGGCGGGGGCGCCGTCTCGTCCGTCAACGGCTACACCGGGGCGGTGGTCCTCGCAGCCGGCGACGTCGGGGCCGCGACCGCATCGCACACCCACACCGCGGCGCAGGTCGGCGCCCTCGCCACCACAGCGCGCGCCGCCGCCAACGGGGTGGCCCCGCTCGACTCCGCGTCCGACGTGCCGCTCGCCAACCTGCCCGACCTCGCCATACCGGCCATGTTCGCGCCGGCCGACCTCGGCCTCAAGGCATGGGCGTTCGACCCCGTCACCGCCGTGTCAACGACCGCGTTCACGGGCAACGCCTCGTTGCGCTTCACCGCGGTGGTACTGCGCCAGACCACCACCGTAAGCAAGATCGTGTTTCAGGTCGGCGGGTACGCCGGCACGATGAACGCCGGCTCGTGGGCCGCGGTCTACGACAGCGCCGGCGCGCGCAAGGGCGCCACGGCGGACATGGCCGGCGAGGCAGTCATACCCGGGGTGCACAACGCCGGCGGCGCCGCCGTCACGGCCGCACTCACGTCCAGCGTGAGCCTGCCGGCCGGCCTGTACTACATCGCGTACGTCTTCCGGTACTCGGCCAGCGACGGGCCCATGCTCTTGCAGTTGGAGAACGGCGCCGGCGCCCCGCCCAACGTCTTCGGCCCCTCGAACGTGAAGCGGTTCGGGGTCTACACCGCCACCGTGCCGACCTCGCCGCCGGCCTCCATCACCCTCGCCAACATCGACAACGGCGCTAACCGCTACTGGGCGGGCCTGGCCTGACCCTCGCCGCCCCGCCGTTCCCCTGCACGCCCCGAGCCATCCGGCCGGGGCCTTTTTTCATGTCTGGAGACACCCATCATGGCAACCCCGTTCACCCCCGACCGGCTGCTCGCCGTACTGCGCGCCGAGGGCCTGAACGTCATCGAGTACCGCTCGTGGCGCACTCACGACCGAGCCGGCCACGGCGGTTGGGGCCCCATCAACGGCGTGATGATCCACCACACCGCCAGCAGCGGCACCGACAACTCGGTAAGCCTCTGCTACGAGGGGTACGCCGCGCTGCCCGGCCCGCTGTGCCACGGCGTCATCGCCAAGAACGGCGACGTCTACCTCGTCAGCGCCGGCCGCGCCAACCACGCCGGCACCGGCGACGACGACGTGCTCGCCGCCGTTGTCGCCGAGCACAAGCTGCCGGCCACCAACGAGAACAACACCGACGGCAACGTGCACTTCTACGGGTTCGAGTGCGTGAACCTCGGCAACGGCGCCGACCCGTGGCCCGAGGCGCAGCTGCTCGCCATCGAGAAGGCCGGCGCCGCCATCTGCCGCGCCTACGGCTGGAGCGCGGCCAGCGTCATCGGCCACAAGGAGTGGACCAACACCAAGGTCGACCCGCGCGGGTTCTCCATGACCACCATGCGCGAGCGCATCGACCGCCGCCTCGCCGCCAAGCCGGGCACCCCGCCGGCCACCCCGACGTACGAGCCCTTCCCCGGGGTCGAGTTCTTCAAGAGCTACCCGAGCTCGCCCATCGTCACCGCGATGGGAAAGCGGCTCGTCGCCGTCGGCTGCTCGGCCTACCACTCCGGGCCCAGCGCGCAGTTCACCGCGGCCGACCTCTCCTCGTACGCCAAGTGGCAGCGCAAGCAGGGGTACACCGGCAAGGACGCCGACGGATGGCCCGGCCGGAAGTCCTGGGATGCCCTCAAGGTCCCCAAGGTCAAGTAGCCCAACCCGCCGGCCCGCGCCCGCGGGCCGGCCCCCTCCGAAGGAGACACCCCAGCATGAGCCCCGAGAACCGCCGCACCATCCGCACCGTTCTGCAAGGCGCCGTCGCGTTCGCCCTCGCGCTGCCGGCCATCGTCGACGCCGCAGGCATCCCCGAGTCCCTCCCGTGGGTGGCCGGCGCCCTCGTCGTCGCCGGCGCCCTCACCCGCGTGATGGCGCTGCCGGCCGTCGAGTCCCTGCTCGACCGCGTCGGCCTCGGCCTGCGCAACGACGAGGAGGCACCGGCCGAGTGAGCACCTCGATACCCGAGGGGTCCGTCGTCGTCACCCCGACCGAGGTCTACGCCGAGGTACGCGCCACGCACGACGAGGTCAAGTCCGTGTCCCTCAAGCTCGACGCCCTGCCCATCGGTGACCACGCCCGGACCCTGGAAGACCACGAGAGCCGCATTCGCAACCTTGAGCGGGCCCGTTGGCCGCTCCCGTCCTTGGCCGCCCTCGTCGCCCTCGCCTCCCTCCTCGTTGCCCTGTACGGGCAGTGGAACTGACCTGCGCCCCTGCTCGGCCTCGGCCGGGCAGGGGCGTTGTTGCCGTTTCGGGGGGCGGGCCCACCTCTGTGCGTCCTGCGATACGGTCGCGGAACACCCGAGTTGAGAGGGGCAACCGTGGCCGACTACCTCGCCGTACTGACCACGACGGACGCCAAGGAGAAGGCGGAGAAGCTCGCCGCCTCGGCCGTCGAGAAGCGTCTCGCCGCCTGCGCGCAGATCGACGGACCCGTGACGAGCGTGTACCGGTGGGAAGGCAAGATCGAGACTGACGCCGAGTGGCGCGTGCTCTACAAGACGACCGCCGCGCGGTTCGACGAGCTGTCGACGCACATCAAGGCCGTGCACGACTACGACACTCCCGAGATCATCGCTACCCCCATCACCGGCGGCAGCGACGAGTACCTCGCGTGGCTGGATGCGGAGACGTCGAGCTAGCCAAGCGCGGCGACCAGCTCGCCGCGGAGCTGCCCCGCCACGCTGTTGGTGGCGGGCAACCTCGCGGCGAGCGCGCCGAGCCGCTGTCGGCCGAGCGTCGCCTCACCCTGCCGCGTCACGGTGAGGGCCTCGCGCGCCACCTCGGCCCCACGCTCGAATTCCCCTTGCACCACGTAGGCCGTCGCCACGTCGCCAAGGATGACGGCACGAACCTTCAAGTCATCGGGGGTGAGGGCAGCGAGGGCCGCATCGCTCACCCTGCCGAGTTCCGGGTGCCCCAGCCTCCCGTACGTGGCCACGGTCATACTGTCGAGCCGGGCCTGCGAAAAGAACTTCACCCACGGCTGTTCACCTGTGGGGTTCGCGTAGTCGAACACGGCGTGCGCCCGCTCAATGGCGCGCAGAGCGCCGTCTCGGTCGCCGGCCGTCGCCCTCTCCTCCGCTTCGCGGGCAGACAGCCACGCCCGCGCGGTAGCGGCCCCCGGCCCCCTGACGTACTGCTGCGCCGCTGCGAGCATCCCGGCAGCCTGCCGAGGGTCCGTTGCCGCGTAGCTCTCGTACGCCATGACGAGGGCAAGCACGGCCGGTTCTCCGGACTCGCGCGCCGCCCTGCGTGCTACGTCGTAGTAGCCGGCCGCTGCTGCTGAGTCGCCCAAGTCGTATGCCACCCATCCGGCAAGCGCGGCCGTCTCCCCAGCCAAGGCGACGAACGGGCGAGGGTTGGTCGCCGAGTCGATCAGCAGAGACAGCGTGTTGACCTGCGCGAGAAGGTCGCCGTACACCTGGCTTGCTGGCTTCTGCGTCTCAGCGTCGAACAGGTCTGCGGATCGACGCGCCATGATTGAGACTGAGTCCCCGTCCGGCCGGCCTTGCCCGCTTAGGGCGTGCGCCAGCCGGCCCCACGGCTCAGCCACAGCGCCGGCCCCGACTGCGGCGGCGCCCAAGAACTGTCGCCGTCTCACCGAATCAACCTCCGTCCCGTAGGTTCCCTCAAACGAGGGAATGTCAACACCTACGGTAAGAGCCTTCCCCGTTTCGACGGTTCGGCGTCGCTTCGTCCGACTCAGCGCCGCAGCTCTGTGCAACAGGTCGGGATCAACGCCGTACACCGCCGCTAACCGAAACCTCGCGGGCCTCCCTGGCACTCGCACCCCGCGCTCGAACCGACTCACGTCCTGACCAGACATGGCGGAGTCCGCGGCCAACCTGCCGCAAGCCTCGGCGATCTCGGCTTGCGTACGCCCATCCTCGAAACGGAGCCGGCGCAGCAGCTCGCCGACGTCTTCACCCGTGTGTGGCACCCGGGCCCCCTTCGTGTCTGGCCTACATTCTGGCCTATCGAACGGCCTAGAGAGTGGCTGATGTGTCCCTCTCTCCACGGGAGTTCCCTGGTTTGCATGGCGTGACGAATTTGCACGACCGGCTGTCACGCTGCCCACAGCCACCAAGGGGAACCATGAAATTGGCCGTCTGGACTGCACCCGCCGCCTTTCAGGACCCGCCGCCCGCCCTGGAGTTCACCGGGATGCCGCCCGAGCCGGTTGGGGCTGCCGGATGAAGTCCCTCACCGCCTACGGGTTCATGGGCTTCGTCTGCGCGCACCGCATCACGGTTGGCGCTGTCGTCCTCGACGCCGACGAGTGGTCCATCGTGAACGAGGTCCTCGACGAGCGGCTGCACAAGGGCGCGCCAATCGTCACCTTGAGCACGCAGCCGCTCGACAGCCCCGACGGGCCCGAACACTTCCTTCACGCCCGTCCGGGCGACTCCCTGCTCATCTGCGCCGACGAGCCGCCCGAGCACTGCGGCGAGCACGCGACGCCCCGACCCTTCACCCCGTCGGCCGATTCACCGGCCTCGGGCGGCACGAGGTGATCACAGTGCCCGAACGCCGATTCTCCGCCGCCGACACCTCCGTGCCCGGCGCCCGCACCTTCGCCCGAGACACGCTCACCGAGGCGGGTGTCGCCGAGCAGCTCGACGACGTGCTGCTGCTGGTGTCAGAACTCGCCACCAACGCCGTCCGGTACGGCACCGGGGCCGGCGATGCGTTTCTGCTCCGCGTCGACACCGACGACGACCGGGTGCGCGTCGAATGCCACGACCCCCGCCGGCGCCGGCCGATCGTGCGCCACCCGAGCGATGACGACCCCCGCGGGCGCGGCCTGCTGCTCGTCTCCATCATCGCGTCGCGCTGGGGAGTTGACCCTCGCCCCTTCGGCAAGAACGTGTGGTGCGAGGTGGACCGGAAGTGCTGATGAACCTCACGGGCACGGCAACCACCGCCCCGGTGGGTGCCGGCACCCTCGCCCGAGTACAGGCTGCAACCTGGGTCGAGGACACCACAGCCGGCCCCGTCGCGCACATGGTGCTCGTGCACCCCTTGCCGCGCGCGCTGGTCGAGTCCGAGGTGACCATCGCCCGAGACATGAACGCCCTCGCCGACGCCCTCACGCTCCCCGCCGCCGGCCCCAACGTCCGCATCCGCGACGCCGGCCCCCGGCTGACGCTGCGCGACCGGACCCCGCGCCTAACTCTCGACGGGACCTCGTACAGCTACGTCGGGGCGCCCGTCTCTCCCGAATGGCGCGATGCCGTCACGGCCGGCACTCCCGTGTGCCTCTCCGTGGCGCTCGCCGCGCTCCCCCCTGGAAGCCCACACGCAGCCGTCTCCCGCTTCTTCGACGTCTGCCTGCTCTCCGGCCACCTCCGCATGGGGACGGTCGCTCTCAAGCACACCTAGCACCCCGCACCGCCGCGAAGTTCCACCCATCTACCGAGGGGAACAAGGGTGACCACATACCCCGTCTCACCTAACACGGTCCTCGCCAACGCGCTCAACGCCGCCGAGGACGTGCTCACCCCGCGAGTCCTCGACTCCGCGCCCGAGCGCGTCGTGTTCGTCGTGGGGACGCAGATCAACGGGGCCCCGCACATCGGCACGTCCCTGGTGCAGTCCCTCACCTTCGCCACCGCGGCCCGGGTCCGGGACAAGTTCGGCATCCCGGCCGAGGTCCAGTTCGGCGCACTCGACAACGCGCCGTACGCCATCGTGACGGACAAGGAGACTGGCCACCGCTACCAGCGGGCCTACGCGCAGGCTCTCGGCAAGCAGGGCATCGTGCGACAGGTCGACGAGCTGTACCGCCCCCTGTTCGCCGCGCTGTCCCAACGGCTCAGCGTCCCGTACTCCGTCGAGACATACAGCGAGCAGCAGGCCGGCGAGCACTTCCGCCGCACCTGGCTGCGAGCTCTCCCGCGGATGGACGCCGCGCGCTGGCACATCGCCCCGTCGTCCGGCGTGGCGCACGTTCGCGTGCCCTGCCCGAGGCCCGGCTGCGGCTGGGCCGAGAAGGACGCCGAGCGGACCCTCGTCCGGTCGATCAGCAGCGAGCAGGCGAAGGTCGCGGCCGTCTGCCTTCACCACGGCCCGTACGAGGTCACCATCGAGCCGGCCGGCGAGGCGTACCTCGACCTCTCCACTCTGTACCGAAACCTGATCAAGGAACTCGCGGCCACGGGCAGCACCGGCACCCTGTACGTCATGGTGAAGGGTGGCGACTGGGTATTCGGCTCACAGCTCGTCGACGGCGCCCTACAGGCACTCGGCCTCACCCGCGGGCAACTCCCCGCGCGGCTGTTCTGCCCCATGATCCTCAGTGACACCGGGGCCAAGCTGTCCAAGTCCCTCATACGCGAGGGACTCGCATCCTTGCCCGAGGGCGCCGCCCCCTGGATGCTCGACACCCGGGAGTGGCCCGGATCGTTGCACGAGTACGTCGACCGACTGCTCGGCATGGCCGCGGTCGTCCTCTCGGACCCCCGGCACTTCTTCCGCTCGTACTCGGCCGGCGAGCTCGCCCGGCTGATGACTGCACCGACCCCTAGGAGCGTTTCCGCCCCATGACGGACACCGCCGCTCGCGTCCGCGAGCTGAACCTCTTCCGGCGATACTTCGACCTCGTCGCCTCCGGGCAGAAGACGACCGAGGTACGGGTGAAGTACCCGCACCTCGCCGACCTCGCCGCCGGCGACGTGATCCGCTTCCGGATCAAGGGCACCGACGAGACATGCGACGTGTCCGTGAAGCAGGTCACCGAGTACCCCGACTTTGAGGCCCTGCTCGACGGCGAGGGGCCGGCGAACGTCAACCCGACCGCCACCCGCGAGGAACAGCTCGCCAACATCCGCAACATCTACTCGCCCGAAAAGGAAGCACTCGGGGCCCTCGCAATCAAGATCGAACTACTCACCCGCTGACGCCGGCCGCCCGCCCGGGCCTGGACCGGGCAACAGAACGCCCCCGAGGAGATCACTCCCCGGGGGCGCCGCTGTATCACCGCAGGTCAGCCCTCGTCTTCCTCCCGTTCGGCGTCGAGTGCCGTTTTGTAAGCGATGCCGTCGAGGATGTCGTGCTCGCTCACCACGACCTCCGCCGCGCCGATCCGCTCCATGATCGCCAGGAGCACGAGGGCGCCCGCGCCGATGACGTCGACGCGCCCGGGGTGCATCGAGGGGATGGCGGCACGCTCGGCGTGCGTGGAGGTCAGCAGCCGCTCGGTGATCTCCCGGACCCGCTCGTAGGGGATACGGGAGTGGTGGATGGCCGCGGAGTCGTACTCCGGCAGGCCCTGGTGGATCGCGGAGAGGGTGGTGACGGACCCGGCGAGGCCGACCAGGGTGCGCGCCTCGCGCAGCGGCACGGTCTGCTCCGCGAGGTCCAGGGCCCGCTCGATGTCGGCCCGTACGGCGGCGGTCTCCGCCTCGGTCGGCGGGTCGCTGACCCGGCCCTCGTGCACCAGGTGCCGTTCGGTCATGCGGACGCAGCCGACGTCCACGGACCGCGCGGCCCGCACCGACGTGTCGCCGACGACGAACTCGGTGGAGCCGCCGCCGATGTCCACGACGAGGAAGGGCCTGGCGAGGTCGTCCCGGCCCGCCAGTTCCCGCGTGGCCCCCGCGAACGAGAACTCGGCCTCCTGGTCGCCGCTGATGACCTCCGGCTCGACACCGAGGATGTCCAGCACCCCGCGCACGAACTCGTCGCGGTTCTCGGCGTCCCGGGAGGCGGAGGTGGCCGCGAACCGCAGCCGCTCGGCGCCGTACTCCTTGATGACGGCCGCGTACTCCCGGCAGGCGGCGAAGGTCCGCTCCAGCGCCTCCGGCGCGAGCCGCCCGGTCCGGTCGACGCCCTGCCCGAGCCGGACGATCACCATCCGCCGGTCCAGGTCCACGAGTTCGCCGGTCGCGGGGTCCGCGTCGGCGACGAGCAGCCGGATGGAGTTGGTACCGCAGTCGATGGCGGCGACACGGGTCACTGGCCGTCCTCCTCGGCAGAGGTCACGCACGCGCCCTTGGCCCACCACTCGGGCAGCAGGGCGATCGCCTCGTCGCCGAGCGGGTTCACGCCGGGGCCGGCGGCCAGCGAGTGCGCCACCAGCACGTGCAGGCACTTCACCCGGTCCGGCATCCCGCCGGCGCTGGGAAAGCCCGCCAGCACCTCGATCTCGTCCCGGCGCCGTACGTAGTCCTCGTGCGCGGCCCGGTAGGCCGCCGCCAGCTCCGGATCGCTCTCCAGCCGCGCCGTCATCTCCTTCATCACGCCGTTGGCCTCCAGGGTGCCGATGGCGGACGCGGCCTTCGGGCACGTCAGGTAGTACAGCGTCGGGAACGGCGTGCCGTCCGGCAGCCGGGGCGCGGTCTCCACGACGTCGGGCTGACCGCACGGGCAGCGGTGCGCGATCGCCCGCAGCCCGCGCGGCGGCCGCCCGAGCTGCTGCTGGAAGGCCTCGACGTCGGCGTCGGTCGGCTCGGTGCGCGGAGTGGAGGGCGGAGGCGTGTGCATGACTGTGTTCTGTGCGGCTTTCTGTCGGTTCACTGGTCGGACGCGTCGGACTTGTCGACGCCGTCCCAGACGTTCGCGTACCACGGCCGGTCGGCCGCGCCGAGGTAGGCGTGCGCCTGCTGGGCGGCAGCGGGGTCGATCACGATGTAGCCGGTCTCCCCCGGCATCACGTAGTGCAGCCGCTGCCGGATCTGCTGCTCGGCGTACGCGTCGTCCTGCCACCGGGCCTTGACGTCCCGCAGCTGCTCGACCCGCTGCCTGGCCTGCTTCTGCTGACGCTCCTGGTCGGCGATCTCGGCACGCTGGGAGACGTACTGGCGCATCGGATAGGCGAGCGCGACGATCATCGTGCACAGCACGATCGCGAGCAGCGCGGCGCGGCCGGTGAGCCGCGAGCGGCGGGCCTGCCGCTTGGTCTGGGAGCGGTAGACCCGGGCCGCCGTCTGCTCGCCGAGCAGTTTCAGCCTGGTCGCGGTGGAGAACCGGTCCCGGTCCCTCACGGCCATGTCCCCGCCTCCCGTTCACACGCGCGTACGTCCCCGCACACGGTACGGGACCGGGTACGGGGACGTACGTACGACTGGCTAAGCCTTACCCTCTACGGGCCCTACGGCTCAGCCCTTGAAGCGCGGGAAGGCGCTGCGGCCGGCGTACACCGCGGCGTCGTCGAGGATCTCCTCGATGCGCAGCAGCTGGTTGTACTTGGCGACGCGCTCGGAGCGGGCCGGGGCGCCGGTCTTGATCTGGCCGCAGTTGGTGGCGACGGCGAGGTCGGCGATGGTGACGTCCTCGGTCTCGCCGGAGCGGTGGGACATCATGCACTTGAAGCCGTTGCGCTGGGCCAGCTCGACGGCGTCCAGGGTCTCGGTGAGCGAGCCGATCTGGTTCACCTTGACGAGCAGGGCGTTGGCGGCGCCGTCCTCGATGCCGCGGGCCAGGCGCTCCGGGTTGGTGACGAACAGGTCGTCGCCGACGATCTGGACCTTGTCACCGAGCTTGTCGGTGAGGACCTTCCAGCCGGCCCAGTCGTCCTCGAACAGCGGGTCCTCGATGGAGACCAGCGGGTAGGAGGCGACGAGCTCCTCGTAGTACTCGGTCATCTCGGCGGCCGAGCGGGACTTGCCCTCGAACTCGTACTTGCCGTCCTTGTAGAACTCGGACGCGGCGACGTCGAGCGCGAGCGCGATCTGCTCGCCGGGGACGTAACCGGCCTGCTTGATCGCCTCCAGGATGAGGTCGAGCGCGGCGCGGTTGGACTCCAGGTTCGGGGCGAAGCCGCCCTCGTCGCCGAGACCGGTGGACAGGCCCTTGTTCTTCAGGACCTTCTTCAGGGTGTGGTAGACCTCGGCACCCCAGCGCAGCGCCTCGGAGAAGGACTCCGCGCCGATCGGGGCGATCATGAACTCCTGGATGTCCACGTTGGAGTCCGCGTGCGAACCGCCGTTGAGGATGTTCATCATCGGCACCGGCAGCAGGTGCGCGTTGGGGCCGCCCAGGTAGCGGAACAGCGGCAGGTCGCTGGCCTCGGAGGCGGCGTGCGCGACGGCGAGGGAGACGCCGAGGATCGCGTTGGCGCCGAGCGAGCCCTTGTTGTCGGTGGCGTCCAGGTCGAACATGGCCTGGTCGATCAGGCGCTGCTCGGTGGCGTCGTAGCCGACCAGCTCCGGGCCGATCTGCTCGATGACGGCGAGGACGGCCTTCTCGACGCCCTTGCCGAGGTAGCGGTTGGGGTCGCCGTCACGGAGCTCGATGGCCTCGAAGGCGCCGGTGGAGGCGCCGGAGGGAACGGCGGCACGACCCGTGCTGCCGTCGTCGAGGCCGACCTCGACCTCGACCGTGGGGTTGCCTCGGGAGTCCAGGATTTCCCGGGCTACGACGACGTCGATGGACGGCACGAGCATCTCCTTCTTGGGATGTGACGCTGGTTGTGCGGGCGCACGCGGGCCTTGTCGGCCCTTGCTCAGCCTTGCGACTAGAGCCTAACCGTCCCGGACCCGTCATCCGGCCTACCGACCGGCCCGTGGACACACTGACGGTACTCATTGTTCATGTACGGAACAAAGGGGGGTCCGATGAAGAACGGGAGAAGAGCGGGTCAAGAAGAGGACCGCGGGCGGCGGCCCGCACACGAAAACCCCGCCCCGGTGCGTACGGGGGAGAACGCACCGGGGCGGGGGTCCATGGGGGACGGGGGCGGCCTGCCGCCTACTTGAGGTGCAGCATCTGGCCCGGGTAGATGAAGTCGGCGTCGTCGACGATGTCCTTGTTCAGCTTGAACAGCGTCTGCCAGCCACCCTTGACCTTGTGCTTCTCGGCGATCGAGCTGAGCGAGTCGCCCTTGACGACCTTGTACTCGCCGTCGCCCTTCTTCACCTTCTTGCCGGTCGGGGTGGTGACCGTCTTCTTGGCGGCCGGGCGCTCGGCGGAGCGGGAGGCGGCCTGGCTGTCGGTCGAGCGGTCGGCGGTGCTGCCGCTCGACGAGCTGCCGGAGGAGCTGGAGCCGCCGTTGTAGGCGGCGCCGGACAGGCCCGTGCCGCAGACCGGCCAGGCACCCTTGCCCTGCGCGGCGAGGACCTTCTCGGCGATCTCGATCTGCTGCGCCTTGCCGGCCTGGTTGGCCTGCGCGGCGTACTGCGTGCCGCCGTACGCGGCCCAGGTGGAGGCGGAGAACTGCAGGCCGCCGAAGTAGCCGTTGCCGGTGTTGATGGCCCAGTTGCCACCGGACTCGCACTGGGCGACGGCGTCCCACTCGGAGGCGGTGGCCGCGGAGGCGGTGCCGGTGGCCATCAGCGGAGCGGCGATGGCGACGCCGGTGACGCCGGCGAGCGCGGCGACGCGGGTGGCCTTGGACGGACGACGGTGCTTGCCCTTGCCGGAAAACAGCATGGAGGATCCCCTCACCGACGCCTGCGAGGTGAGCTGTCGGGTTCGGGCCGAATGAGTTGCCCGGCCGCACACCTCACGGTGCGCGGCTCCACCCCTAGCCGGACACGGCGGTCTCAACCACCGGTCCCGGCACCTACCTTGGGTCCCCCGCTCCTGCCTACGGCGCTTGACGCGACGACTGTTCCCGGGCGGCCGCTGGCAGGACTCGGCGTTGCGACAACCGGGGCTCGTGGTGACGAGCGGCCTTGACCGTAAACAGGCGATCAGGTGAATTTCAAAGATGATCAGGGCCTTTGAGACTCATCCCACACTTTCACCAAAACGGACATTCAACTCGAAGCGGGGCGTCAACTCCCGCCGACACCGGTCCTATTCGGCGCCGAGCTTCAGGGTCTGACCGGGGGCGATGTCGTTCGGGTCGGTGCCGATGTCGGCCTTGTTGGCGGCGTAGAGCGCACGCCATCCGCCGTCCAGGTCAAGGGAGTCGGCGATGGAGGCGAGCGTGTCGCCGTCCCGCACGGTGTAGGTGTCCGCGCTCCGGGAGGCGTGACGGCCGGAAGAAGTCCCACTCTGACCGTTTGTCACGCTTTCGTCCGCCGAGCCGCCGCGGTGCTTGCCGCTGCTGCCGATCGCACCCGTGTCGACGAGGTCCCAGGAACTGCCCGTCTGCCACGAATTGTCCGAGTCGTCGGCTTCCGGAACGACCGGGTTCTCACTCGCCTTCGAGGTGTCCGAGCCGCCGGATCCCTTTTCGGCCGTCTTCGAGGAGGCGGCGGGAGCGTCCTTGCCGGAATCTTCGCTCGCGCTCGGCGACGGCGTGGCGGACACGGAGTCCGAGGGGTCCGCCGAGGAGTCGGAGGGGCCGGAGTCCGAGGGGGCGGATGAATCCGATGAACCAGAAGAAGAGGACGAATCCGACAGCCCGGTGGGCGCGTCGGAGGAGCCGGACGCGTCGTCCGAGCCGTCGGCGCCCGTGTCGACGTTCACCGAGGCGTCGTCCGAGGAGAGCCCGGCGAGCAGGGCGCAGGTCCGCCAGGGCTTGGTGCCCTGGTCGGCGAGGATCTTCTCGGCGACGGCGATCTGCTGCGAACGGCTCGCCTGGTCGGGCGTGCCGGCGTACTCCTGGCCGCCGTACCGGTCCCAGTCGTCCTGGGACATCTGCAGGCCGCCGTAGTACCCGGTGCCCTCGTCCATGCTCCAGGAGCCGCCGCTCTCGCACTCGGCCACCCGGTCCCAGGTGCTGCCGTCGGCCGCGTTGGCGCTCGCCGCACCGAGGAGCGGGATGGCGATGGCCGAGCCGGTCACGCCGGCTGCCACAAGGAGTGCCGGAGCCTGACGGGGGCGACGGTGACGACCGTTCCCGGAGAGCATGCGGAGACCTTTCGAGCGACAGCGGTGACCGGCACGACGGTCCTGCCGGCGCGCCGCACTGATGGGTGAACGTATAGGCAGACGATCACTTGTCACAAGTTAATGCCGCGTAGATCACGTGAAGATCACATAGTTGAACCCTGGTCATCTTTGGCGGAGATGGGCTCGGCGGGGGTGAACTCCACTGGGAGCGTGCGCAGTCCGCGCATGATGAGGCCGCCGCGCCAGCGCAGCTCGCTCTCCTCCGCCGCCAGCCGCAGGTCCGGCAGCCGGGTGAGCAGGGTGGCGAGCGCGCTCTGCCCCTCCAGGCGGGCCAGCGGGGCGCCGAGGCAGTAGTGGATGCCGTGCCCGTACCCGAGGTGCTGGTTGTCCCGCCGTGCCAGGTCGAGGGTGTCCGGCTCGGCGAACCGCTCCGGGTCCCGGTCCGCGGCGGCGAGCACGACCAGGACCGGGTCGCCGCCGGCGATGCGCTGCCCGCCGACGTCGAGCGGCTCGGTGGCGAACCGCCAGGTGGCGAGCTCCACCGGCCCGTCGTAGCGCAGGAGTTCCTCCACCCCGGTCTCCAGCAGCCCGCGCTCGCCCGCGGCCAGCGACTCTTGCAGGCGGCGGCGCTGTTCCGGGTGGGTGAGCAGGGCGTACGTGCCGTTCCCGATGAGGTTGACCGTCGTCTCGAAGCCGGCGAACAGCAGGATGAAGGCCATGGCGGCGGCCTCGTTCTCGGTGAGGTGCTCGCCCTCGTCGGAGGCGCGGATGAGCCCGGAGATGAGGTCCTCGCCGGGGGCGGGCTCGGCGGTCAGCGCCTCGCGCTTGCGGTGGATCAGCTCGGCCAGGTAGCCGCGCATCTTCTTCACGGACCGGGCGACCCCGCCCCGCGGTCCTCCGCCGTGCCGGATCATCATCCCGGCCCAGTCCCGGAAGTCGTCCTGGTCCTCGCGCGGGACGCCCAGCAGGTCGCAGATGGCGTAGATGGGCAGCGGGAAGGCGAACTCGTGGATGAGGTCGGCCTCGCCCCGCTCCGCGAACCCGTCGATGAGCCGGTCGGTCAGCTCCTGCACCCGGGGCGCGAACTCCGCGACCCGGCGCGGGGTGAAGGCCTTGCTGACGAGCCGGCGCAGCCGGGTGTGGTCCGGCGGGTCGATGTTCAGCAGATGCGTCATCAGCTCGGCCTTGCGCTCGCCCGGGATCCCGGTCTTCCCCTTCGCGTGCGCGGGCTCGTCGTGATGCGCCGGGTTCTTGGACAGCCGGGCGTCGGCCAGCGCCTGCCGGGCGTCGGCGTAGCGGGTGACCAGCCACGCCTCGACCCCGCTGGGAAGCCGGGTGCGGTGCACCGGCGCGTGCTCCCGCAGCCACGCGTAGGCGGGATAGGGGTCGGCGGCGAACTCCCAGGTGAAGAGTTCGGGGGCGGCGGTGGCGTCGGAGGCGGGCTGGTCGGTCACCTCATGACGGTATCCGGCGGCGTGCACCGCCCGAGCCACGCGGCGTCGGTCCCGGCCGGGAGGAGCCGACCGCTCCGGGCAAGCCCGCCAGCCCCGTCCGTGGCGGTCCCCTACGCGTCCACGCCTTCCGCCGCCCGTACCGCGTCCCGGTAGGCGCGGGCCGCCGCGCGCAGAGCCGCCTCCGGGTCGACGCCCTCCGTCTCGGCCCGTACCGCCAGGGCGAGCAGTTCGTACCCGATGCCCCGGTCCTGCGGGAGGGGCACCTCCAGGCCCGCCGTGTGCACGCGGGAGGCGAGCTTGGCGGCCAGGGCGAGACCGGGCTGGGCCAGGGGCACCCCGTCCGTGACGGACGCGCGGCGCTTCTCGATCGCCTTCGTGCGCAGCCAGTGCTCCTTGACCTCCTCCGGTGTCGAGGCCGTCTCGTCGCCGAAGACGTGCGGGTGGCGGTGGATGAGCTTCGTGACGATGCCGGCGGCCACGTCGTCGACCGAGAAGGGGGCCTCGGGGTCCTCCTCCGCGATGCGTGCGTGGAAGACGACCTGGAGGAGCACGTCGCCCAGTTCCTCGCGCAGTTCGTCGCGATCGCCGGCCTCGATCGCCTCGACGAGTTCGTAGGCCTCCTCGATGGCGTACTTCGCCAGCCCCTCGTGGGTCCGCCGCGAGGACCAGGGGCACTCCCGGCGGATGCGGTCCATGACCTGGACGAGGTCGAGGAGCCGGGCGCCCGGCAGGTCGTAGGAGGCGGGCAGCAGCTCCAGCTCGGGCATCGCGACCCGGCCGGAGCCGGCCATGCGGGCCAGGCCGTCGGTGAGGGCCGGCTCGCCCTCGCCCGTCGCGACGACCACCACCGTCCGGCCGCCGGCGCAGGCGTCGACCAGTTCCTCCGCGGTGGGCGCGGACTCGTCCACGGTGGCGCCGGCCTCGCGCAGGTAGGGCAGCTGCGGGTGCGCGCCGTCCGCGCACAGCACGCGGTCCGCCGAGCGCAGCGCCTGCCAGGCGGGCCAGGACAGCAGGCCCGGGGCGACCCGGTGGCTGGTGGTGAGCAGGACGATCCGGCCGGGGCCGGGGACGGGAGGGACGGAAGGCCGCGAGCTGGTGGTGTTCACGATCCGAACGTAACGCACCCGCGCCGCCCGCCCCGGGCGTTGTCCACAGGCCGGGGGTGATCAGATGCTCGTACGACCATCGGCGTCCGGCCCGCCCGTCCTACGCCGTCACCTGACCGTCCCGCGCCCCTACGCCATCGCCCGGCCCGTCCTACGCCGTCGCCTGGGTCCCCGACGACGTGACCTCCCGTACCCACGGCGTCTTGGCGTCCACCCGGCTGCTCTTCTCGACGTCCCAGGCGCCGTAGCGCGGGTTGAGGTCGACGTGGAGTTCCTCGGAGGCCTTGGACAGGGCCTTCCAGAAGGCGGGCTGGGTGGTGTCGGTGCCCAGCTGCTTGGCGAGTTTCTGCGCTTCCAGCTGGAGGCGCAGGTTGTCGTCCAGGCGCTTGGGCGCGATGCCGTACTTCTGGAGCCAGGCGTTCTGGAGCGCCGCGGAGCCGCCGGCCTGCTGGGCGAGGCCGTTGCGCATCTGCTGGATCTCCTTGCGGGTGACGCTGATGCCGTTGTCCTGGGCGGCCCGGTGCAGCACCTGGTCGAGGACCATGTTGTGCAGCGTGTCCCGGGTCAGGCTGCTGGTGGCGGCGAGCACCTGCTGGTACTGCTGGTCGTCCGGCACCGCCGCGCGCTGGGCCTGGCGCACCTCGTTGACCCGGGTCTCCAGCTGGGCGACGGTGATCCGCCGGCCGCCGACGACGGCCGCCGCGCCCGGGTGCGCCTCGCTTCCGCAGGCGGCGAGGAAGGGGACCGCGGTGGCGATCGCGGCGGACAGGACGAGCGCGGTGCGACGGCGGCGGTGCAAGGATGCCTCCCGAGGAGATTGTGCGACGGTGCACAAAGTCTTGCGGTGATCGATGGTAGGCAGTGGGCAAGCTCTGGCCAACCCATTCGACCAACGATTCACACGCGCATCCGGCACCGCCGCGCCACCCTCCGCAAGGGTTTGCGGTACGGACCGCCGCGGCGGGCGGGCTCAGCCGGTGATCGCCACCGGGGCGTCCCAGGCGTCGCGGTCCACGGTGATCGTGTAACCGCCGCGGGTCTCCTTGCTGTTGACCATGTACTGGTGCGCCCGGCTGTGCCCGGTGAACTGGGTGGCGCCGAAGGGCCAGTCGGCCGTCGTGGTGTTTTTCTTGTCCCACAGCGCGTACCAGAGGTTGCCCGGCAGGTCCGTCTTGTCCTTGGCGTTCGCGATGGCCTTGGCGCTGGAGCTGGTGAAGCCGTAGTAGCCCGCGCGGTAGGTCTTGGCGCGCAGCTGCTTGTCGAAGGAGCGCACGTAGGTGAGCACGGCGTCGTTGCACGCCGTGTTCGTCGTGTCGTACGCCTCCATGTCCAGATAGATCGGGCTGCCCGCCTTCATGCCGAGGGCGGCGGCCTTGGCGACCGCGTCGGTGGCGTCGGCGGTGCCGAGGGAGGCCGCGTTGGCGGTGGTCATCTTCTCCGGGCTGGAGCCGGTCTGGCAGGACGGCTGGGCGCCGACGTAGAGCGGGATGAGCTTCCAGCCCGTCGCGGTCACGGACTTGACCCAGGAGGCGGTGAGGTTGGGCTGCGCGCAGCCGCGGTTCTTGCCGCCGACGTAGACGGCGGCGGCCCCGTAGAGGCCGCCGTACCATGCCTTCATCGCGGCCGCCGAGGGCGCGGCGCAGGTGTCGAACGCGCGGCCGGTGTAGGTCTTCTGAGCGGGCCAGGCGGTGGCCGCCATGGAGGTCTGCGCGGCGATCCCGGCCCCGGCGACGACCGCGGCCCCCGCGACGCCCCACGTGATGTATCTGCGCTTCTTGGACTGCCGATGGCTGGACATGCCGGAACCCCACCCCTGAAATCTCTGTGTCTGTGCTGTGCGAAGGACCCTGCGGACAGCAGGTGCAGTATGAACGGTGGGCGGACTAGCCCCGCACCTGCCCCAGCCATTGCAGCGTCCGCCGGATCTCTCCGGCCATCGGATGGCCGGGCCCGTGGAGCCGTTCGACGTCGAACAGCAGCCGGGTGAAGGTCTCCTGGCCGGCCGGGCGGTCGCCGAGCGCGAGCAGCAGGTGCCCGATCCGGCGCCGTACGTCGTGCGCGAGCTGGGGGTCGCCGGCTACGTACTGGTTCTCGTAGTACGGCAGCAGCGCGCGGTACTCGGCGAGCGCCGCGGCCGGTTCGCCGAGCTGTTCCAGGCACTGGGCGGTGTCGTAGCGGAACCGCAGCGACTGCGGGTCGGCCTGCCCGGCCTCGGCGGCGCGTTCGCCGGCGAGCCGGTGCAGTTCGGGCAGCGCGCGCCGGTACTGGCCGTCGTCCATCAGGGTGGCCGCGTACTGCTTGCGCAGGGTGCGGACGACCGTGGAGTGCTCGCCGTGCTGGTCGGCGGCGACCGGCAGGATCGCGCCGAGGATGTCGACGGCCTGCGTGATGCGTCCCTCGCCGAGCAGCCGCTTCACCTCGTCGACGGCGGTGGCGACGTCGGGTCTTCCGGGCACGGCCGCCACCGGGGCCGCGGGCTGGGGCGCGGGCAGCCGCGCGCGGTCCGGCCAGGGCGCGTGCGGGCGCAGGAAGGGGCGGGTGGGGTCCAGGGGCGCGCCGGTGTGCATGCCGCGCGGGGGCAGCAGCGGGACGAGGTTCTCGTACACCTCCTGCGCCGAGTCCGGCCGGTGCTGCGGGTCCTTGGCGAGCAGCCGCAGGACCAGCGCCTCCAGCGGCTCGGGCACCTCGGGGCGGAGCCTGCGCACCGGCACCGGCTGCTCGTACAGATGGCGGTGCAGCACGCCGAGCGAGGTGGAACCGGCGAACGGCACCTCTCCGCTGAGCAGTTCGTGCAGCAGCACGCCGAGCGCGTACAGGTCCGTGTACGGTCCGACCGCGCCGCCCATGGCCTGCTCGGGCGCCATGTAGGCGGGCGAGCCGATGGGCGTGCCGGTGTGCGTGAGGCGGGTGCTGTCGGTCTCCATCACGGAGGCGATGCCGAGGTCGAGGACGGTGATGGTGCCGTCCTGCTTGACCATCAGGTTGCGCGGCTTCAGGTCGCGGTGGACGATCGGCACGGCGTGCACGGCGCTCAGCACGGCGCACAGCTGCGCGGCCACCGCGACCGCCCACGGCCAGGGGTACGGGTCGTGCTCCGCGAGGTGCCCGGCGAGGTCGGTGCCGTCCACGTACTGCATGACGAGGAACAGTTCCTCGCCCTCGGTCCCCGCGTCGTGCACGGTGACCAGGCCGGGGTGGTCGACCTGCGCGGTGACCCTGCACTCCCGCAGGAACCGGCGGCGCAGTTCGTCGGCGTCGGCGCCGGCCACCTTGTCGGGGCGCAGCAGCTTCACGCCCACGCGCCGGTCCAGCCGCTGGTCGTACGCCGTCCAGACCTGGCCCATGCCGCCCTGTCCGATGAGCGTGGACAGCTGGTAGCGGTCGGCGACGACGCGCCCGGGCGCCACGGTCACCTGCCGCCCTCGCCGGTGCCGTCGTGCTTGCGCAGGTAGTCGCTCAGCTCGTCGAGTTCGGCCCGCACCTGCTCGATCCGCGCGGGCGCCGGACGCTGCGGCGGCGCGGGTATCGGCGGCTGGGAGTGCGGCGGCCGGGCGACGGGCGGCACGGTGTGCGGGGGCGGGGTGTGCGGCGGCTGCGCGCCCATCGGCGTCGTCACCGTGGTGAACGGGGAGGAGGGCTGCGGATAGCCGTACCCGCGCGCCGCCTGCTGCGCCGCGTACGCCTCGCGCTGCCGCTGGAAGTGGCGTACGTCGGCGGCGAGGTAGTAGACGACGGTGGCCAGGAGCGCGCCGAACAGCAGCGTGATCCCCAGGTAGCCGCCGACCGTGTGCACGTCGTCGCCGGGCTCGGTGGCCAGCAGCACGATGCTCAGGATGTCGGCCGCGGCGACCGCCACCAGCAGGCCGTAGTCCGCGGATCTTCGGGTCACCGTGGCCAGCCGCAGCATCATCACCCACGCCAGGAAGCCGACGCTGAACAGTCCCATCGCCACGAACACCACGCGCAACAGGACCAGTACCGCGTCGTGCGGCGGCCGCTGCACCGGCTGCGCATGGCCCTGGCCTTGCATGATCGCTCCTGTTTTGCCTGAAATAGGGCGTACGTGCCCGCCCGGTGCGTCCGCCAGCGAACGGCACCGGTCGTGCGGTGGTCGCTTCGAGCATATGGCCCGACACCGACGTGCGGTCCGGGTTGTATCGAACCGTTGTGTGGCGATCGCCGGACGCGGCCCCGCACCGAGGGGTGCGCGGTGCCGTAGGGGCGCGCGGGGAGCATGCGCGCGCACCCCGGCCGCGGTGGACCGGGGTGCGCAGGGGGCGTCGTATCAGCGGGTCTTGAACCGGGACGGCGCCTTGGTCGGGTTGCCGCCCGTGGGGAGTTTCTGGCCGGGGCAGCTCGCGAGGACCTTCTTCATGGCGGCCTTCTCGGCGGAGGTCACCCACAGCCCGTACTTCTTCTTCACGGCCACCTGCGCCGCGACGTAGGTGCAGCGGTAGTCCTTGGCGGGCGGCAGCCAGGTGGCGGTGTCGCCGTCGCCCTTGCCGCGGTTGGCGCTCGCGTTGACGGCGAGCAGGTTGAGCGGGTCGTTGGCCAGGGCTATGCGCTTGCTGCCGTCCCAGTACTTGGCGCCCGTCTGCCATGCGTCCGAGAGGGCGACGAGGTGGTCGATGTCGACCAGGCTGCGGCCGCGCTTGTAGGTGACGTTCTTGCCGGAGTAGGGGTCCGGGTCGAGCACACCGGAGGAGACCTTGCAGTCGCCGTCGGTGAACTTCACGTCCTTGAGGTCCCGCTTGAGTATGTCGTCCCGGGTGTCGCAGGAGTTGGAGTCGGTGTCCGCCCAGGCGGAGCCGAACTTCTCCCGTGTGTAACCGGTCTTCGGCGCCCGGCCCTTGACGGTCAGCGAGTCGGCCGCGCTCATGGCCGCTCCCCCGCCGCCCGTCGCACCCTGGGCTCCCGGGCTCCCCTTGTCCTGCAGGTCCTTGCAGCCGGCCACGGCGAAGACCACGACGACAGCGATGACCGCCCCGCCCCTAAGACGCGCCACGTGCGCCCCCTCTTCCTTCCTCTTTCCGCCCCCACGCGGACGGATCTCTCCTGGCTCACGGTATCCGCCGCGCGGTTCACGCCGAACGTGCCCTAAAAGGGATGAACGACTATGAACTTCCCTTTATCGGAACCCTTCTGACGCACCGGGAGAAGCCCGGGCGGTACGCCTTCGCGCCCGCTCACACCACACCGCGGCCACACGCCGTACCGCACGCCTTGCCGCTCGACGACGCGTCAAACCGGCCGGGCGGACACCGGGCCGGGAGCGACGGGCCGTGCGCGGCGTACGGCGGCCCGACCGCGGGCCGCGGGGCAACACGGCGCAGGGGGCGGGAGTTCGAGCCGGGCGAGGCGGTGCGAGGGAGGCCCGGCGGCCGCCCGGTGCTCACCCGGTGATCGCCCGGCTGTGGCACCGGCGTGACGGCGCCGGGTGCGGGTCCCGGCGGCCGGGCGGCCGGGCGGTGGCTGCCGGACACGGCGAGGGAGCGCGCAGCGGCCACCGGACCCGGCGGAGGAGCGCGCACGGCCGGGGTGGTCCCGGCGGCGTGGCCGTGACCGCCCCGGTCACCGGACGGCCCGGGTCACCGGGTGCGGGGCCGGGTGGTCCCCTATCACCGGACGCGAGGCCGCGTGAGCCCCGGTCCCCGGACGCAGGGCCGCATGAGCCCCGGTCCCCGGACGCAGGGCCGCATGAGCCCCGGTCCCCGGACGCAGGGCCGCGTGGGCCCCGGCCGCGTTACGAACCCAGCACCGACGCCAGGAACTCCCCGACCCAGCTCAGCAGATCCCGTCCGACCAGCGGCTTCCCGCCGACCTTCGCGGTCTTCGGGCGCGGCACCAGCACCTGGTGGACGCTCGGCTTGATGACGGTCCCGGGATACAGCCGCTTGAGCCGCAGCTCCTGCGACTCCCGCAACTCGACCGGGGCGAAGCGGATGTTGGTGCCCTGGAGGACGATCTCGCCGACCCCGCAGGCACGGGCGAGCATCCGCAGCCCGGCGACCAGCAGCAGGTTCTCCACCGGCTCGGGCAACTTGCCGTAGCGGTCGGTGAGTTCCTCGCGGACGGCCTTGATGTCCTCTTCGGAGTTCGCGGAGGCGATGGCCCGGTAGGCCTGGAGGCGCAGCCGCTCGCCGGGCGCGTAGTCGTGCGGGACGTGCGCGTCGACGGGCAGCTCGATCTTGACCTCCAGCGGCGGCTCCTCCTCGATCTCGCCGGTCTCCAGCTGCCGCCGGTAGTCCGCCACCGCCTCGCCGACCATCCGGACGTACAGGTCGAAGCCGACGCCCGCGATGTGGCCGGACTGCTCGCCGCCGAGCAGGTTGCCCGCGCCGCGGATCTCCAGGTCCTTCATCGCCACGTACATGCCCGCGCCCATCTCGGTGTGCTGGGCGATGGTGGCGAGCCGTTCGTGCGCGGTCTCGGTGAGCGGCTTCTCCGGCGGGTAGAGGAAGTACGCGTACCCGCGCTCGCGCCCGCGCCCGACCCGGCCGCGCAGCTGGTGCAGCTGGGACAGGCCGAAGGTGTCGCCGCGCTCCACGATCAGGGTGTTGGCGTTGGAGATGTCGATGCCGGACTCCACGATCGTCGTGGAGACCAGCACGTCGAACTTCTTCTCCCAGAAGTCGACGACGACCTGTTCCAGCGCCGATTCCGACATCTGGCCGTGGGCGGTGGCGATCCGCGCCTCGGGGACGATGTCGCGGAGCCTGGCCGCCGCCCGGTCGATCGACTCGACCCGGTTGTGGATGTAGAAGACCTGGCCCTCGCGCAGCAGTTCGCGGCGGATGGCGGCGCCGATCTGCTTCTCCTCGTAGGGGCCGACGAAGGTGAGCACCGGGTGCCGCTCCTCCGGGGGCGTGGTGATCGTGGACATCTCGCGGATGCCGGTGACCGCCATCTCCAGGGTGCGCGGGATCGGGGTCGCGGACATGGTGAGCACGTCGACGTTGGCGCGCAGCTTCTTCAGCTGCTCCTTGTGCTCGACGCCGAAGCGCTGCTCCTCGTCGACGATGACCAGGCCCAGGTCCTTGAACTTGGTCTCCGAGGCGAACAGCCGGTGGGTGCCGATGACGACGTCGACCGCGCCGTCCCTCAGCCCCTCCAGGGTGGCCTTGGACTCCGTGTCGGTCTGGAAGCGGGAGAGCGCCTTCACGCTCACCGGGAACTGCGAGTACCGCTCGGAGAACGTGCCGAAGTGCTGCTGCACCAGCAGGGTGGTGGGCACCAGGACGGCGACCTGCTTGCCGTCCTGGACGGCCTTGAAGGCGGCCCTGACCGCGATCTCGGTCTTGCCGTAGCCGACGTCGCCGCAGATCAGCCGGTCCATCGGGACCGACTTCTCCATGTCGTCCTTGACCTCGGCGATGGTGGTCAGCTGGTCGGGGGTCTCCGCGTACGGGAAGGCGTCCTCCAGCTCGCGCTGCCAGGGCGTGTCCGTGCCGAACGCGTGCCCGGGCGCGGCCATCCGCGCGCTGTAGAGCTTGATCAGGTCGGCGGCGATCTCCTTGACGGCCTTCTTGGCGCGCGCCTTGGTCTTCGTCCAGTCCGCGCCGCCCAGGCGGTGCAGGGTGGGCGCCTCGCCGCCGACGTACTTGGTGATCTGCTCCAGCTGGTCGGTCGGGATGTACAGCCGGTCGCCGGGCTGGCCGCGCTTGGCGGGGGCGTACTCGACGACCAGGTACTCGCGGGTGGCGCCCTGGACGGTGCGCTGCACCATCTCGATGTAGCGGCCGACGCCGTGCTGCTCGTGGACGATGTAGTCGCCGGGCTCCAGGGTGAGCGGGTCGATGGTCTTGCGGCGCCGGGCGGGCATCCGGGCGCCGTCCTTGCCGGCCGCCTTCTGCCCGGAGAGGTCGGTCTCGGTGAGCACGGCGATTCTGAGCGCCGGGTCGACGAAGCCGTAGTCGATGGAGCCGCAGGAGACGTGCACGACCGAGGGGCTCAGCTCGCCGAGGTCGACGTCCAGGCGGGCCGCGATGCCCTCGCCGCCGAGCACCTCGACGGTGCGGGAGGCGGGGCCGTGGCCCTCGGTGACGTACACCGTGCGCCAGCCGTCGGCGAGCCAGCCCTTGGTGTCGGCGAGTGCCTTGGCGGTGTCGCCGCGGTAGGTCTCGGTGGCGTGCATGCCGAGCTTGAGGGTGTCGTCGGACAGCTCCTCGTCGGCGGCGAACGGCGACACCGACCACCACATCATGTCCAGCTCGCGTGCGCGGTCGCGGACGTCCGCGATCGACCACAGGGAGGCCGCGCCGACGTCGATGGGTGCCTCGCCGCCGCCCGCGGTGGCCGCCCAGGACGCCTGCAGGAACTCCTGCGAGGTCGCGACGAGGTCGGCGGCGCGCGTGCGGACCCGCTCCGGGTCGCAGACGACGGCCATCGACCCCTTGGGCAGCACGTCGAGCAGCAGCTCCATGTCGTCGACCAGGACCGGGGCCAGCGACTCCATGCCCTCGACGGCGATCCCCTCGGCGATCTTGTGCAGCAGCTCGCCCAGCTCGGGGTGCTGTTCGGCGAGGGCACGCGCGCGGTCGCGGACGGACTCGGTGAGCAGCAGCTCGCGGCAGGGCGGCGCCCACAGGCCGTGCTCGGCGACCTCCAGGGAGCGCTGGTCGGCGACCTTGAAGTAGCGGATCTCCTCGATGTCGTCGCCCCAGAACTCGACGCGCAGGGGGTGTTCCTCGGTGGGCGGGAACACGTCGAGGATGCCGCCGCGCACGGCGAACTCGCCGCGCTTCTCGACGAGCTCCACGCGCGCGTAGGCGGCGGCCGCGAGGGCTTCCACGACGTCGTCGAGATCGGCGCTCGCTCCGCTGCGCAGCGCCACGGGTTCCAGGTCGCCGAGGCCCTTGACCTGCGGCTGGAGCACGGACCGTACGGGCGAGACGACGACGGAGACCGGGCCGGTCTCGGGGTCGTCCTGGCTCGGGTGGGCGAGGCGGCGCAGCACGGCGAGGCGGCGGCCGACGGTGTCGCTGCGGGGGCTGAGCCGCTCGTGCGGGAGGGTCTCCCAGGAGGGGTACTCCACGACGCCCTCGGACGGCAGCAGGGTGCGCAGGGCGGCGGCCAGGTCCTCGGCCTCGCGGCCGGTGGCGGTGACCGCGAGCACGGGGCGGCCGGTCTGACGGGCGAGGGCGGCGATCGCGAAGGGGCGGGCCGCGGGAGGGCCGACCAGGTCGACGTGCATGCGGTTGCCGTCCGCGGCCGCCTTGATCGCTTCGGCGAGTGCGGCGTCCTTGACGACGGCGTCGAGCAGACCGTGCAGGCTCATTCAGGGCGGCTTTCGTCCGGGGTTCTTCGGGGGGCTTTTCGAGGGGCGTTTCGGGGGCGGGCAACGCGAAGTGCCCGGTGCGGGCTGCGACCGGGGGGTATCCAGCGTACGACTACGCGGGCGCGGCTGCCGGGGCTGTGGACAACCTCCGTGGCCCGGTGGGGCGCGACGCGTCGCGGTGGCCGTACCAGGGGACTCCGCCCCCTGGCCCCCGAAGCCTATGCCGCCCGCCCTCCCGCTCGCGCACTCGTGGAGCGACGACGCGCCCGGCGCCGGGAGACCTTCAGGTCTCCCGGCGCCGGGCGTTCCCCCGCAACCCCCGTGTGCGGTGGTCTCTGTGATCGGCTCAGTCGGTCGCGATCGCCTTCAGGACGTTCATGCGGCCGGCCCGGAACGCCGGGACCAGGGCCGCGAACAGGCCCACGAAGGCCGAGCCGATGAAGACCCCGATGATCGTCGGCCACGGGATCTCCAGGACCTTCAGGCCCTGCAGGGCGAGCAGCTTCTGCGCGGTGGCGCCCCAGCCCATGCCGAGTCCGAGGCCCAGCAGGGCGCCGAAGAGGGCGATGACCACGGACTCCATGCGGATCATCCGGCGCAGCTGGCGGCGCGAGAGGCCGATGGCGCGCATCAGGCCGATCTCCCTCGTCCGCTCGACCACCGACAGCGCCAGGGTGTTCACGACACCGAGGACCGCGACGATGATCGCCAGTGCGAGCAGCCCGTAGATCAGGTTCAGCAGCTGGCCGATCTGGTCCTTGAGGGCCTGCTTGTAGTCGGTCTGGTCGCGGACGGTGTACTGCGGGTAGTCGTGCAGCGCGGACTTGAGCGACTTGTACGCGGCGTCCTGCTGCCCGTCCTTGGCGGTGGCGAAGACCAGGTCGTCCAGGGGCATCCGGTCGGCCGGCACGTACTTGGCGAGCGTGGCGATCGACGTGTACTTGGAGCCGGCGTCGATGAGGCCGTCGCTGCTGGTGATCGCGCGGACCGTCAGGCGGGCCGTGCGCCCTTCCTTGAACTTGACGGTGATCTTGGAGCCGAGGTGGATGCCGTGCGCCTTGGCGAACTTGTCGTGCACGGACATCGAGTCGGGCAGGTAGGCGTTCTTGAGGTCACCGGCGACGGTCTTGGTCCGCAGGTCGGTGGCGTAGGTCGGGTCGGCCGCCGTGATGTCGGTGTCCTTGAGCGTCTTGCCGTCGGGGGTGGTGTAGTCGGCGGTGGTGACCCGGTACTCGGTGACCCGTGCGAGCCCCGCCGTGTCCTTCACCGCCTTGACGGCCTGCGGGGTGATCCGCTGGCCGCTGTCGGACTGGATGATGAAGTCCGTGCCGACGGTCTTGTCGAGCTGGTCGCTGGCGGAGGCGACCATGGAGGAGCCGACCACCGAGAGGCAGGCGACCAGCGCGAGCCCGATCATCAGGGCGGCGCCCGTGGCACCGGTGCGGCGCGGGTTGCGCAGCGCGTTGCGTTCGGCCATGCGCCCCACGGGGCCGAACATCCGCAGCAGGACGGCGCCCAGGACCCGGACGACGGCGCCCGCGAGCAGCGGGCCGATGACGACGAACCCGATCAGCGAGAGGACGATGCCCAGGCCCAGCCAGGCGGCGCCCTGGGACGCCTTGTCGGCCTGCGCGGCCAGGTAGAGGCCGTAGCCGCCGCCGGCGGTCAGCAGGAGGCCGAGGACGGCCCGTACGGCGCCCGCCCTGGCGTCGGCGGGGGCGCCCGCGTCCCGGAGGGCGGCCATCGGGGAGACCTTGCCGGCCCGCCGGGCGGGCAGGTAGGCGGCGAGGACGGTGACGACGACGCCGAGGACCAGGCCGAGCACCGGGGTCGTCCAGGCCACCGTCAGGTCGCTGGTCGACAGGTGCATGCCCATCGAGCCCATGAGTTTCATCAGCCCGACCGCGATGCCGACGCCCGCGCCGACGCCGAGGACCGAACCGACCACGCCGAGCAGCAGCGCCTCGACGAGCACGGACCGGTTGACCTGGCGGCGGCTGGAGCCGATGGCCCGCATCAGGCCGATCTCGCGGGTGCGCTGGGCGACCAGCATCGAGAAGGTGTTGATGATCAGGAAGATGCCGACTAGGAAGGCGATCCCGGCGAAGCCGAGCATCGCGTACCTCATGACGTCCATGAAGCTCTCGACGTCCTTCTGGTTGGCGTCGGCGGTCTCCTTGGCGGTCTGCACCTGGTAGCCGGTGCCGAGTTCACCGATCACGTTCTGCTTGAGCCGGGCGTCGGTGACGCCGGGGGCGGCGGTCACGTTGACGTCGGTGAAGACACCGCCGCGCCCGACGAGGGTGCGCTGCGCGGTCTTCGTGTCCAGGTAGAAGATCGCGGCACCGGGGTTGGTGACGGTGAAGTCGGCGATGCCGGAGATCTTCGCGGTGTGCGTGCCGACCGCGCTGATCACGCCGATCTCGTCGCCGAGCCCGAGGTGGTGCTTGTCGGCGGTGTCGGCGTCCACCATGATCTGGCCGGGGCCGGCCGGCGCCGCACCGGAGGTGATCTTCATGGTGCGGGCGTCGTTGGAGTTCCAGCTGCCCACGATGGTCGGCGCCCCGCTGGACGGCGACAGGCTGTCCTTCTTGGCGTCGACGACGGTCACGGACGTCGAGAACACCGTTCCCTCGGCCGCCTTGACGCCGTCCGCGGCACGGACCTTGCCGACCACCGCGGCCGGTATGACCGGCGGCCTGCCGTTCTCGGAGGTCGTCTCACCGGTGTCGGAGGCGCCCTTGGCGCTGACCGTCACATCGGACGAGGTCGCCGCGAACAGCTTGTCGAACGTCGTGTTCATCGTGTCGGTGAACACCAGGGTGCCGCACACGAACGCCACCGACAGCAGCACGGCCACGGCCGACAGGGCCATGCGTCCCTTGTGCGCGAAGAAGTTGCGCATCGAGGTCTTCATGACGGTCATGACGTACGCCCCCGCGCGTCGAAGTCCTTCATGCGGTCCAGGACGGTGTCCGCGGTCGGCTTGAACATCTCGTCCACGATCCGGCCGTCGGCCAGGTAGAGCACGCGGTCCGCGTAGGAGGCCGCGACCGGGTCGTGCGTGACCATCACGATCGTCTGGCCCAGGTCGTCGACGGAGCTGCGCAGGAAGCCGAGGACCTCCGCGCCCGCGCGCGAGTCGAGGTTTCCGGTCGGCTCGTCACCGAAGATGATCTCAGGGCGGGCGGCGAGGGCGCGCGCCACGGCCACGCGCTGCTGCTGGCCGCCCGAGAGCTGCGTGGGCCGGTGCCTGAGCCGGTCCGCGAGCCCCACGGTCTCCACCACGCGCCGCAGCCACTCCTGGTCGGCCTTGCGCCCGGCGATGTCCATGGGCAGCGTGATGTTCTCCAGCGCGTTCAGCGTCGGCAGCAGGTTGAAGGCCTGGAAGATGAACCCGATCCGGTCCCGGCGCAGCTGCGTGAGCTTCTTGTCCTTCAGACCGGTGATCTCGGTCTCGTCCAGGTAGATCTGACCGCTCGTCACGGTGTCGAGCCCGGCGAGGCAGTGCATCAGGGTGGACTTGCCGGACCCGGAGGGGCCCATGATCGCGGTGAACTGACCCCGCGTGATGTCCACGTCGACGTGGTCGAGCGCGACGACCCGGGTCTCTCCGGACCCGTACGCCTTGACGACCTGCCGCGCTCGCGCGGCAACGGCCGTACGCCCTCCAGTACCCCCGTGCCTGGGAATGGTCACAGCCGATGTCACGGTATGTCTCCTAAGTCGGTCAGCGAACGGCGGCACGACGCCGCGTCCTGCTGCGAAGCGTTCGGTACGACGACGAGTCTCGCGGTGGGCGGGTCCGCTCCGCTCTGGTGCGAAGCCCCGTCTTTCCCGGGGGAAAACCCCACCCCCGGCGGTTCGGTCAACCGCCCCCCGGCGGCGTAAAGCCAGGTTAAGGACGGCGGGGGTGCCGTCTCGTCCTCCGGCGGTACGACCCCTCCCCGAGCCCTGGTACGGAGGACCCCCTAGGGGAAGTCCACCGCCGGGTGGAGCCCTTCTCCGGGTCCGGCTCCACCCCCGGACGCGGCCGGCCTCCCCCCTCGTGGGGCGCGCGGGCCGGCGGACGCGCACTCCCGCCAGGTCGGGGGCGGATGGGAAGCTGTCGCACGCGACATAGATGCAGGGGGAACGTATGAGGAGGGGATCCGGGGTGGAGCACACGAAGCCCGCGATACGCGCGGCCGGGCCTGACGCCGCGACGGGCCGGCGGGGCGCCGTGGTGGCGGCGCTGATGCTGGCGATGGCGCTGGCCGCGCTCGACTCCACCGTCGTCTCCACGGCCGTGCCGCAGATCGTCGGCGACCTCGGCGGGTTCTCGGTCTTCTCCTGGCTGTTCTCCGGCTATCTGCTCGCCGTGACGGTGACGCTGCCGGTGTACGGCAAGCTCTCCGACACCTTCGGCCGCAAGCCGGTGCTGGTCGCCGGGGCCGTGGTGTTCCTGCTGGGGTCGCTGCTGTGCTCGCTCGCCTGGAACATGGCCGCGCTGATCGCGTTCCGGATCGTGCAGGGCCTCGGCGGCGGCGCGCTGCAGGGCACCGTGCAGACCCTGGCGGCCGACCTGTACCCGCTCAAGGAGCGCCCGAAGATCCAGTCGAAGCTGTCCACGGTGTGGGCGGTGTCCGCGGTCGCCGGGCCGGGGCTCGGCGGGGTGCTGGCCACCTACGCGGACTGGCGGTGGATCTTCCTCGTCAATCTGCCGATCGGCGCCGCGGCGCTCTGGCTGATCGTGCGTCACCTGCACGAGCCGGAGCGCGCACCGCGCACGCGCCCGCGGGTGGACTGGGCCGGCGCGCTGGCGGTCTTCGCGTGCGGGGGCGTCCTGCTGACGGCGCTCGTCCAGGGCGGGGTGGCGTGGGCGTGGTGGTCCGCGCCGTCGTGTGCGCTGTTCGCGACCGGGCTCGCGCTGGTGGGGGCCGTGGTGTGGATCGAGCGCAGGGCCGCGGAACCGGTCATCCCGGGCTGGGTGTGGCGCCGCCGCACGATCGCCGCGGTCAACCTCGCGCTCGGCGCGCTGGGACTGCTGATGGTGGCGCCCACGGTCTTCCTGCCCACCTACGCGCAGTCGGTCCTCGGCCTCGCGCCGGTGGCCGCCGGGTTCGTGCTGTCGGTGTGGACGCTGAGCTGGCCGGTCTCGGCGGCGCTGAGCCAGCACGTCTACCGGCGGATCGGTTTCCGCGACACCGCGCTGCTCGGCATCGGCGCGGCCGCGCTGATCCTGTTCGCCTTCCCCTTCCTGCCCTACCCCGGTGCCGCCTGGCAGCCGACGCTGCTCATGCTCGTCCTGGGCGGCGCGCTCGGCCTGTTCCAGCTGCCGCTGATCGTCGGCGTGCAGTCGACGGTGGGCTGGGCGGAGCGCGGCACGACCACCGCGTCGGTGCTCTTCTGCCGGCAGACCGGACAGACCATCGGCGCCTCGGTGTTCGGCGCGATCGCCAACGGGGTGCTCGCCTCCCGGCTGGGCGGCGCCGGCGACCTCGACTCGGTCACCCGCGCGCTGGACGACAAGGCCGCCGCCGAGACCACGCGGCACGCGATCGCGGACGCGGTGCACGCCGTGTACCTCGGCGCGGGGTGCGCGGCCGCACTGGCGTTCCTGGTCCTGCTGTTCGTGGCCCCGCGGCGCTTCCCGGTCCTCACGGACTGACCCGGCCCCTGTCGACACGGCCCCCGCGAGCCCGCTCCCGCCCCTTGGTTAACGCGGGTAACACCCCTGGTCAGACCGGCTCCGCGCGGGTAAGCGCATACCGCCCGGCCAGTTGACGGAAAAGGCCGCGAGCCCCGGCTACTTGCGAGTAGGGTGCGTGACCCCGCTCCCTCCTCTCCCTGCGGTCCGCCGCCACGGACCCGAGCCACGCAAGGAGCACCGGGATGTCCCAGGACCCTTCCCCGCCCGAGCCGTCGTACCTCACCTACCCCTGGCAGCCACCACCGCCGCGGCCCCCGGAACCCCGTCACGTGCCGCACCGGGCGCCGGTCGGCCACCACAGCGACCTGCGCGTGCTGCGCGGCGCCTACCGCCTCCAGCGGCGCACCGCGACCCTCACCGCGCTCGGCTACTTCACGCTGTTCCTGGTGCTGTCCGCGTTCGCCCCGAACCTGATGACGAGCACGGTCGCCGACGGGGTGCCCGCGGGACTGCTCCTCGCCGTCCTCCAACTGCCCGTCACCTGGCTGGCGATCGCCCTGTACGAGCACACCGCGCGCCGCCGCGTCGACCCGCTCGCCGACCGCATCCGCAGGACCGCCGAACTGGACGCCAGGCGAGGGGCCGCGCGGTGACCGGCTCCGGCGGCCCCGCACCGTCGGTGCCCCCGGCCGCCTCTGTGTCCTCGGTGTCCTCGGTGTCCGAGGTGTCCCTGGTGGCCTTCACCGCCGTCGCCACCCTCACCCTCCTGCTGTGCGTGCTGACCGGACCGGACCGCGACGACCTCGACGCGTTCTACACCGGCTACGGCTCCCTCTCCCCGCTGCGCAACGGCCTGGCCATCGCCGGCGACTACATCTCCGCCGCCGGCGTCCTCGGCACCGGCGGCGTGATCGCCCTGTGCGGCTACGACGGCGTCGTCCTCGCCCTCAGCACGGCCCTGTCACTGATGCTGCTGATGTTCCTGCTGGCCGAACCCCTGCGCAACGCGGGCCGGTTCACCATGGGCGACGCGCTGGCCCGCCGGATGCCCGGCCGGTCCGTACGGATCGCGGCCTGCGCGGTGACCATCGCCGCCCTGCTGCCGCTGATGCTGGTCCAGCTCGCCGGCGCCGGCCAGCTGATGGCGTTCGTCCTCGGCTTCTCGAACGAGTCCGTGCGGACCTGCTGCGTCATCGGCCTCGGCGCGCTGATGATCAGCTACGCGGCCATCGGCGGCATGAAGGGCACCGCCCTCATCCAGATCCTGAAGATCGTCATGCTGCTCGGTTCCGGCACCGCCGTCGCCCTGCTGATCCTGCACCGCTTCGCCTGGGACCCCGGCGCCCTGCTCGCCGCGGCCGCCCAGGGCAGCGGCGCCGGACCCGCCTACCTGCACTCCGGCCTCCAGTTCCGCGCCGGACCCGCGCCCCGCCTGGACATGATCAGTTCGGAGCTGACCATCGTCCTCGGCGGCGCCTGCCTGCCGCACGTCACCATGCGCATGTACGCGGCCGCCGACGCCCGCCAGGTCCGCCGCTCGATGTCCTGGGCCGTGTCGGGCGTCGCCCTGTTCGTCCCGATCCTCAGCGTCGTCGGCTTCGGCGCCACCGCCCTGGTCGGGCGTGCCGCCATCACCGCCGCCGACCCGCAGGGCAACACCGCCTACCTGCTGGGCTCGCGCGCCGCGTTCGGGACCCACGTGTCGGCGGCGGGCACCCTGCTCTTCACCACCGTCACCACGGCGCTCTTCCTCACCCTGCTCGCCTCCGTCGCCGGCATGATCCTGGCCTGCGCCAACTCCCTGGCCCACGACGTCCTCGCCGGCCGCGGCCGACAGCTCACGGCCCGGCGCGAGATGAGACGCGCCCGCGTCTGCGCGCTCGCCACCGGAGTCCCCACGGTCCTGCTCGCGACCCTGGTCCAGCACCACAGCCTGCAGCCGCTGGCCACCCTCTCCTTCTGCCTCGGCGCCTCCGCCCTCGCCCCGGCCCTGGTCTACGGCCTCTTCTGGCGCCGCTACACCCGGACCGGCCTGCTGTGCACCCTCGTCGGCGGCACCCTCACCGTGCTCGTGCTGATGCCGGGCACGAACCTGGTCTCCGGCACCCCGGGCGCCGCCTTCCCGCACGCCGACCTCAACTGGTTCCCCTTCACCACCACCGGGATCGTCTCCATCCCGGCCGGCTTCCTCCTGGGCTGGCTGGGCACGGTCATCTCCGACCGACGCGGGGCGGCCGAACAGCGCCGCCAGTACGAGGCGGTGGAGAGCAGGATCCTCGCGGGCACGAACCGCCGGGGGACCTGACAGGGAGGCGGTGGGCGGGGAAGCGGTGGACGGGAAGCGGGGGGGGCAGGGGGCGGGTGCTACTCGGCGGTCGCCCGGCCCGTCAGGGTCATCAGGCTGTCCCGCATGTGGTCCATGTGCGCCTGCACGTCGTCCCAGGTCTCCCCGTGCTCGCGCAGCACCCGCTCGGTGTCCCGCGCGATGCGCTCCTCCCGCGCCCGCGCCTCCGCGAGGATCTCCTCGGCACGCACCTGCGCCGCCTCCTGGGAGCTGTGCTGCCACTCCTCCGCCTCGGCCACCGCACGCGTCGCCTCGGCCAGCGCGGCCTCCGCGCGCGCGAGGCGGTCGGCGGTCTCCGTTTCGAGGGAGGCGGCGCGCGCCGCCTCCTCGCGGTCCTCCTCGCTCCACCGCTCGGCGTGCTCCGCGGCCTGCTCGGCGAGCATCGCGGCGGTGCGCTGCCGCATCTCGCGCAGCGCCGCGAGGGCCTCGCCGCGCTGCTCCTTCACCTCCAGCCGGGCGGTGATGCGGATCTCCTCGGCCTCGGCCTGCGCGGCGAGCAGCAGATGACGGGCCCGCTCCTCGGTGTCCGCGCGCAGCGCGTCCGCCTCCTCGCCGGCCGTGCAGCGCTCGTTCTCGGCGGACTCCGCCGCCTCCACGACCCCTTCGGTCAGCGCGCGCCGGGCGCCGTCGCGCAGCGCCGCCGCCTCGTCCGTCACCAGCCGGAAGATCCGCGCCGCGCGGTCCCCGAGCAGCTCGTAGGTCTGCGGCGGAAGCTGCTCGACGACGGCACGCACCCGCGCGAACTCCGCCTCCATGTCCTTGGCGAGCACGGTGAGCCGCGCGGCCCGCTCCCACGCGTCGTCGCGGTCCTGCGAGAGGGCCACCAGGAACGTGTCGACCTGGTCGGGGCGGTAACCACGCCCCCGGCCGGTCACGAAGTCGTACGGCGGCACCGATGCGCTGCTCACCCTGGAACCCCTCTCCGCCGGACCCGCACGAAAATGATGATTTCGCGCACATCTTGATGGATAGGGCGTAAGTGTTCATAACGCGACACTCCGCAGAGATGTCACGGCCCGCACGCCACGCCGAGCGGCATCGCACGCCAGAACGCGCACACGCGTGAGGGCCGGCCCGGCTCACCTGCCCGGACCGGCCCTCACCGGCTGTTCCTACCCGCGCGCTACAGCAGCCCGTCCCACATCTGCTCCAGCAGCACCGACCACCAGCTCTCCGGCGACCCGAGCGCCGCCGGGTCCAGGGAGGCGAGCTGGGCCTGGAAGTCGATGGTCCAGCGGCCCGCCTGCTCCTGGTTCAGGCCGAACCTGAGCCGCCACATCCGGCCCAGCAGCGCCAGGCAGCGCGCGAACTCCGGCAGCCCGGTGTTGACGAACTGCGGCGGCACGGACGCCCCGCCCGGCCCCGCCTCCACCGGCACGGCCACGATGTTCGCGGTGCCGTACTGCACACACAGGGCCTTGCCGAAGTCGGTGCCCATCACCAGGTACGACCCCGCGTCCGGCGCCGGCCGCACCCCGCGCTCCTGCGCCAGCTCCGCCAGCGTCGGCACCGGACGGCCCGGCTGGGCCTGCGCCCAGAAGAACGGCCCCATGTCCAGCGGCAGTCCGGCCGCGACCAGCAGGTGCGCCACGATCGGCGGCACGCCCTGCCGCGACACCGCCGCCTGCTCGAACCGGAACACACCCGGCCCGAACGCCGCGCCCAGCTCCTGCGCGATCGCCTCCGGCGGGGCCGGCGGCGCCGCCTGCACCTGCGGCAACGGCGCCCGCACCGGCGCGGGCCGGGCAGGACCCGCCGCCACCTGGTGCAACTCGCCCTGGTGCGCCAGCAACTCGCGCATGCCCTGCTGCCGGCTCGCGTGATCCGTCCCGTACGGCGCGATGCTCGCCAGGCGTGCCTGCGGCCACTGCTCCCGGATCATCCGCGCGCAGTAGGCACCCGGCAGCTCGCAGGACTCCAGCTCCGTGTGCAGCTCCAGCACCTGGTCCGGCGGCACGTTCATCGCGCGCAGCTCGTGGTAGATCTGCCACTCCGGGTGCGGCGTGCCCGGCGCCGAACGCCGGATCAGCTGCTGCTCGGAACCGTCCTGCGCCCGGTAGCGCAGCACCGCCTGGTAGCCGGGGCCCACGGTCGGCAGGCCCTGCTGCGGGTAGCCGTACGCGGGCGGCTGCCCCGGTCCGGGCTGTCCGGGCGGCGGCATCGCACCGGCCGGCATCGGCGGCGGCATCTGCGGGGCGCCCGGCGGCATGCCGGGGGCGCCCGGAGCAGCGGGTACGCCGGGAGCGGGCGGGGGAAGCGGCGCGCCGGGAGCACCCACCGGAGGCCCGGCCAGCACCGTCTCCGCGTGATGGACCGCGCCCTGCGCACCACCGGCGGAGCCCTGCGCACCCGGCGCGGGAGGCATGCCGGGGGCACCCGGAGGCTGCGGCGCGCCCGGCGCGAACGGCGCACCAGGGGCGGGCGGCGGCGGCTGCACGCCGGGAGCCGGAGGCACACCAGGGGCGCCCGGAGGCTTGGGCACGCCCCCGCCCAGCGCGCTCGGATCGGCCAGCACCGTGGCCGACCGGTGGACGTCACCGGGAGGCGTACCGCCCGGCGCACCGGGCGGGCTGGGGACGCCCGGCGGAGTCGGCCCGCCCGGCGCCCGCACCGGACCGCCGGGGCCTTCGGGGCCGCCGGGACCCTGCGCCGACACCATCTGCGTCGGCGCGTACCCGCTCGCCGGAGCACCCGGAGCACCCGGAGCACCCGGAGCGACCGGCTGAGGCGTACCCGCCGGACGCGCACCCGGCGCGCCCGGAACACCCGGCGGCGGAGGCGGCGCACCGGCCCCGCCCCGCGCCTTGCGCGGCGGAGGCGCGGCCCTGCTCGTCGCCGCGTCCGCTATGTCACTCGCGTTCGGCGGCAGCGGACGGCCCGGACCCGCCGGACCCGCCGCGGGCCGCGGCCCGCCCTGCGCACCCTGCGGGTAGCCGTACCCCGGAGCCGCAGGCTCCTGCGGATAGCCGTAGGAAGACGCCGGCGGAACCGACGCCGCGGGCGGCACGGGCGGCCCGTCCGGAGCAGGACCGCTCGGAGCCGGACCGCCCGGAGCAGGCGCGCCCGGAGCCGCCGCCCCCTGCGGACGGCCGTACGGCTGCGTGTCGGCGCCGCCTTGCGCAGCCGGCCCGTCCGGGTCCGCCACCGCCGGAGACACCGCCGTACGCGGCAACTGGCTGCCGCCCGCCATCAACGCCGTCTCCGCATCCCCCAGCACCCCGTTGTCGGAACCGCTCAACGGCGGCGCGAACACCGTCGCCGGCAACGGAACCGAACGGTCCTCACCGGCATCGGCGTTCGTGTCGGTGCCCGCCCAAGGAGTCGCACCGGCAGGCACGTCGGCCGCGCCCGGCGCACCCGAGCCCTCGCCGCCCCCCGCCGCCGGCCACCCGGACCCGCCGCCGCCCGCGGGCACACCCGCCTGCGTCTGCGCCAGCTCCGCCGGCCCCGCACCGGCAGCCGCGGACTCCCCGTCCGGCTCACCGTCAGACGACCCCGACGACCCCGACGCCCCCTCGCCCCGACGATCCGGAATCCCCAGCTTGTCCGCCGCCTCCTGAAGCCACTCCGGCGGACTCAACAAGAACGACGTCTGATTCAGATCGACCCGCTGCGCGGCCGCCGGGACCGCGTCGGCGACCTCCTCCTCACCGCCGTACTCCTCCTCGTACCGGCGGATCACCTCACCCACCGACAACGCCGGCCACAGCGTCGCGTCCCCGGAATCCTTGGCGATGACCAGCCGCTGCCCGCCCGCGTCCGAACGCGGACCCTCCGCGCGGTCCTCACCCCACACCACGAACCCGAGACCGAACTCCCGCACCCGCACCTCACGATGCTGGTACGACGGCACATCGCCGTTGATCCACTCCTCCGCGCGCTCCTGCGCCTGCGCGAACGTCACCATGCCGAAACTCACTCCCCCGAGCCAACAGAGACGGCACGGGCGAAACCGCCGTCCACCATCAGATCCGCCACCGTCTCCAACTCCGGCGGAGAACCCGCCAGCCGGGACAGGAACGCGTCGAAGTCCTCACCGCACGGCAGCAGCAGCCGCTCCACCCGCTCGGCCGGCGGCCACCCCGGATCCACGTCCCGCACATCGTCGTACGCGCAGAACCACACCGAACCGAGCCGGTCGCCCCGCACCTTCACCGCCAGCAGACCACCCTGCACGAAACACACGCCCAGGTAGTCCTTGGTCAGATGGTCACGCAGGCACTTGTTGACGTACACCAGATCGTTCACCGCCGCCTCGTCGCGCACCGTGAAGAACGGCTGGTCCAGCAGCAGACCCAGCTCGGCGTCCAGCGCCGTCCCCACCGGCGCGCAACCGCCCGCCGCCTTCAGGAAGGAGCGGTACGCACCCGGCAGCCGGTACCCCAGGTCCTCCTCCACCCCCTGAACCTGCGACTCCGACACCGCCACGCCCGACTTCGGCAGCCCGACATGAGCCGGACGCGTCTCCTGCAACGGCCGCGTGCCCCGCCTGGCCTGGTCCACCCGCGCCGTCGCCACCCCGCCGTGATGCCGCAGCAACGCCTTCACCTCGACCGGAACCAGCTCCAGCCGCCGCGACCCGGCGACGTGATGCCACGTCCAGCCGTGCGGCGTCGCCACCGCCGGCACCGTGTCCCACAACTCGTGGCCCGACGCCGACAGCACCGCGTTCGCCGACACGTAGTCCGTCAGCCGCAGCTCGTCCACGCCGAAACCCTCCGGCGGATCCGCGATCTCCGCCGCCGCACGCGCGTAGGGCGAGAAATCGGGGTAGCCGTGCTCATCGACACGCACCCCCCGCGGATGACGTGCCGCCCGGACCGGATCCGGGAAATGCACGACCTGCCCGGCATAGGCCGCGTTCGGCGGCCCGGCCTGCCCACCGGCCTGGCGGCTGGGCGGCGCCCCCATCCCGAGCCGACCTGTCGTCATGACGGTTGCCCCCTGCGGCACTCTGTACGAACCGGACCACACCCATCAGCGCGCCCCGGCCCGTAACCGGCTTTCTCTCCCACGTCCCAGACGCGTCGACCGCGCCCATCGCGGTGCCGACAGCCTATGCGGTACACGAACCCCGGTCACCGGGCCTCCGCTTCCGTGACCAGCCGTCACCCCCGCGTGACAGCCTGCCCCGCCCCGGGCGTGTCGGACCGCCCCAGCTACCGCACACGCCACGGGATTTGGCAGTCTGTGACTTTCGGGGGGATGCCCGGGAGGGGAAGACGATCATGAACACCACGCAGACGGGACCGCACACCGCCGTGCCCGGCGAACGACACGGCGCCACCAGCGGCGACCCGCGCATCGGCTGGAGCAGCACCGAAACACCTCCCGCGCCCACCCTCCTGTACCGCCGCGACGGCATCCTGCCCACCGTCGCCGCCGCCCTCTCCGTCCGCGGCGCCACCCTCACCGGCACCGCGGCCCGCGGCGACCAGCCGCCCCCGCTCCACCCCCTGGTCCAGGAATTCCTCGACACCCTGCCCAGCGCCCAACGCGACCGCTCCACCGGACGCTGCGCCGAAGCGATCCTCGTCTCACGGCACATCGCCTCCGCCGACGGCGCCCGCAGCAAACGCGCCGCCCGCAAACCCATGACCAACGGCGAAGCCCGCAAAGCCCTCAAACAGGCCAAGCTCACCGCCCGCCGCATACGCGAGGACGGCGACCCCCTGCACGGCAGCTTCGCCGCCCCCTGCCGGGCCTGCACCGCCCTCACCGCCCACTTCGGCGTCCGCGTCGTCGACCCCACCACCGGCGACTGACCCCCCGCAGCACACGAACACAGCACCCGCACCCGCACCACACACGAACGAAGGGCAGATGCACCCCGACCGCACCTCCACCACGCGCTTCTCCGTGCCCGTCGACGCAGCCCTGCGCGCCGCCGGCTGGCAACCCGGACGCTGGGACATAAAACAGGCCGAGGTCTGGGCCGACGCCCTCCGCGAACACACCTCACCCGCAGGACACCGCCACAGCGTCTTCCCCGCAGCCGTCGAAGCCTGGGCCGAATTCGGCGGCCTGCACATCACCCCCACCGGCCCCGGCCGCCAGATCGCCCCCGCAGCCCTCCACCTCGACCCCCTGCACGGCCTCCACCTCGCCCGCACCCTCGGCGACCTCGGCCGCGCCCTCGACACCGAGGTCTGCCCCCTCGGCGAGGAGACCGAGACCCGCTCACTCCTCGCCATCGACACCGAAGGCCGCGTCTACACCCTCGACCACACCGGCGACTGGTACGTGGGCCCCGACATCGACCACGGCCTCACCACCCTCATCGCAGGCGTCGAACCCCGACGCCTCACCACCCACACCTGACCGGCCACACCCCACCACCGGCCGCCCCGCCCACGGCTCACACCGCCGGAATCACCGCCGACACCCGGAAACCACCCGCATCCGTCGGCCCCGACACGAACACCCCGCCCAGCCCCGTCACCCGCTCCCGCATCCCCACCAGACCGTTCCCACCCGACGGCAGACCCGCCGAGCCCGCCGAGCCCGGCTCCGGCGGCGGCTCGTTCTCCACCTGCATCGCGATCTCCGCCACCCGGTGCGCCAACCGCACATGCGTCTTCGCACCCGCCGCATGCTTGTGGACGTTCGTCAGCGCCTCCTGCACCACCCGGTACGCCGTCTGCTCCACCGCGACCGCGTACGACCGCACATCCCCCTCCACCGACAGATCCACCACCATCCCGGCCGCCGCCGACTGCCCCACCAACTCCTCCAGCTCCGACAGGTGCGGCCCCTCCTCCTCGGCCACCCGCGAAGCAGCCGCCGCCGCAGCCGCCCCCACCGCCGCCAACGGCACCGACACCACCGGCACCGCCTCCGACGCCGCACGACCCCGGCCACCGTCCCCGGACCGCAGCACCCCGAGCATCTCCCGCAACTCCGTCAGCGCCTGCCGCCCCATGTCCCCCACCAGTGCCGCGTTCCGCACCGCCTTCTCCGGATCCTTCCGCGCCACCGCCTGCAGAGCCGCCGCGTGCACCACCATCAGACTCACCCGGTGCGCGACGACGTCATGCATCTCCCGCGCGATCCGCGTCCGCTCCTCGCCCCGCGCCCACTCCGCACGCTCCTCCGCGCGCTCCGCCAGCAACTGAAGCTCCCGCTCCAGACTGTCCGCACGCTCCCGCAGGCTCTCCATCAGCCGCCGCCGCGCACCCACGTACAACCCGAGCAGCACCGGAGGCGCCGTCAGCCCCAGCGAGGTCGCCAGCGCCGCGAACGGGACGAACCAGTCCCCCATCGTCAGGTCACCGCGCGCCATGCTCTGCCGCACCCGCACGAACGTCACGATCAACGTGCCCAGGAACGTCATCCCGGACAACGCCACGATGATCCGCCGCGGCACCTCGGCCGCGGCGAGCGTGTAGAGGCCGACGATGCCCATCAGGAAGCCCATCTGGGCCGGCGTGATCGCTATCGACACGAGCACGACGGCGATCGGCCACTTCCTGCGCAGCAACAGCACCGAACCGGCCAGCACACCGAACACGATCCCCGCCGACGCCGGAACACCCGCGTCCCGCGCGAACGGGATCCCCTCCGCACCGCACTCCAGCGCCGACACCGCCGCCAGCCCCGCGTCCAGCACCGCACTGCGCCACCGCGACCACCACCACGGCCCTGCCAAGGCCGTCGCGCGGTCTGCCCCCGTCGTGGTCATGCGTCCAGCCTACGGGCGCGGGGGTGGGCTTTTCCGGTGAGTTTCGTCTACTGACCCACACCACCCTCCGTAACCGAACACCACCGAAACCCGCCGCTATCCCTCGAACTGGTGAACCAGCTCCGTTCCCGCCCGGAGCCGCGCATTCCGCCCGGACGGTATGCACATGGCACATGCGCACGGCAGATACGCCGACTTCGAGGGACTGCGGGAGCGGGCGCTGGCACTGCGCCGGGCCGGCCACAGCCTCCGCCAGATCCGCGACGAACTGAAGGTCTTCAACAACGACATCCTCCACCGCCTGGTGAAGGGCGAACCCCCACCGGAATGGACGAGGCGCCCGAACGCGAAGGACGACCTGCGAGCCCGGGCGCGGGAACTGAGGCTGCAGGGGTGGACCTACGACCGCATCGAGACGGAACTGGGCTGCTCCAGGAGCTCGGTCTCCCTGTGGGTCCGGGACCTGCCACGCCCGGAGCCCCGGTATACGCCGGAAGAACAGCTGGCCCTCATGCAGCAGGGACTGGCAAAGCGCCGCGCGATCGACGACGAGAAGCGCCGGGAGACCAGGGCCGAGGCCTGTCAGGAGATCGGTGAACTGGCCGACCGCGACCTGTTCCTCGCGGGTGTCGCGCTCTACTGGGCCGAAGGTTCGAAAAGCAAGCCGTACGACCGACGGGAGCGGGCGGTCTTCGTCAACAGCGACCCGGGGGTGATCCGCGTCTACCTGGCCTGGCTCGACCTTCTGGAGGTGGACCGCGAGAGCCTGGGTTTCAGGCTGCTCATCCACGAATCGGCCGACATCGAAGCGGCGCACCGCTTCTGGGCGGGAATCGCAGCCGTCGACCCGGCGGTCTTCGCCAGGCCGACGCTGAAGAAGCACAACCCGAAGACGGTCCGGAAGAACACCGGTGACGACTACCACGGTTGCCTGGTCATCGGGGTAGCCCGCAGCGCGCGCCTGTACAACCGGATCGAAGGCTGGTGGAGGGGAATCGTGGCCCAGGCCGAGGCACGTCTCCGGTAAGGTCTGGAGCGCTGTCCCCCGTGGTGTAACTGGCAGCACACTGGTTTTTGGTACCAGCAGGACAAGGTTCGAATCCTTGCGGGGGAGCCACAGCACACAAGACCTCGGTTCGGGCCCTGACAGCACCGTCAGGGCCCGCTCCCATGTCCCCCGTGATACGCCCCGGTATCCTTCGGATGTCCCCACCTCTCCACAGCCGAAGGGCACATCCGTGAGCGCCATTCGCCCGGCAGCCGTCGTCGTTCTCGCAGCGGGTGAGGGCACCCGTATGAAGTCGGCCACACCGAAGGTCCTGCACGAGATCTGCGGCCGCTCCCTGGTGGGCCATGTGCTCGCCGCCTCCCGCGAGTTGAACCCCGAGCACCTGGTCGTCGTCGTCGGCCACGCGCGCGAGCAGGTCGGCGAGCACCTCGGTGCGATCGACCCCGCGGCCCGTACGGCGGTGCAGGAGAAGCAGAACGGCACCGGGCACGCCGTGCGGATGGCGCTGGAGGAGCTGGGCGGCGCGGTCGAGGGGACGGTCGTGGTGGTCTGCGGGGACACTCCGCTGCTGACCGGTGCGACCCTGGCGCGGCTGGCCGAGACGCATCACGGGGACGGCAACGCGGTGACGGTGCTGACCGCCGAGGTGCCGGACGCGACGGGTTACGGCCGGATCGTGCGGGACGAGGCCTCCGGTGCGGTGACGGCGATCGTCGAGCACAAGGACGCCTCGGCGGCGCAGCGGGCGATCCGGGAGATCAATTCGGGTGTGTTCGCGTTCGACGGGCAGTTGCTGGCGGATGCGCTGGGCAAGGTGCGTACGGACAACAGTCAGGGCGAGGAGTACCTGACGGACGTGCTGGGGATCCTGCGTGAGGCCGGGCACCGGGTGGGTGCGTCGGTGGCGGCGGATCACCGTGAGATCGCGGGGATCAACAACCGGGTGCAGTTGGCGGAGGCTCGTCGGATCCTCAACGACCGGTTGCTGGAGCGGGCGATGCTGGCGGGTGTGACCGTGGTGGATCCGGCGACCACGTGGATCGACGTGGCGGTCACCTTCGAGCAGGACGCGGTCGTCCTGCCGGGGACGCAGTTGCAGGGTGCCACGCATCTCGGGGAGGGCTGCGAGGTCGGGCCGAACAGCCGGCTGAGGGACACCCGGGTCGGTGCGGGGGCGCGGGTGGACAACACGGTGGCCGATTCGGCCCATGTGGGTGCGAACGCGTCCGTGGGACCGTATGCGTATCTGCGGGCGGGGACGCGGCTGGGTGCCAAGGGCAAGATCGGTACGTACGTGGAGACGAAGAACGCCCGGATCGGGGAGGGGACGAAGGTTCCGCATCTCTCCTATGTGGGTGACGCGACGATCGGTGAGTACTCGAACATCGGCGCGGCGAGTGTGTTCGTGAACTACGACGGTGAGAGCAAGCACCACACGACCGTCGGGTCGCACTGCAAGACGGGTTCGGACAACATGTTTGTGGCGCCTGTCACGATCGGGGACGGGGCGTACACCGCTGCCGGGTCCGTGATCACGAAGGATGTGCCGCCCGGTTCGCTGGCCGTGGCCCGCGGCCAGCAGCGGAATATCGAGGGCTGGGTGGCCCGGAAGCGCCCGGGGAGTCCGGCGGCGAAGGCCGCTGAGGCGGCTTCCCGGCAGGGCGTGAGCGAGGACTGACCGGAAACAGGTGCGCCGAAGACGTCGTACCGTGATAAGTGCACACCCGCACCTAACCAGCTGTTTCGGCCTGTCGCGCCTGGCGCGGAGGGCCGCTGGACTTCCAGCTGTACGGCTGAGACACCTCTGAGGAGACAGTGCTGTGACCGGGATCAAGACGACCGGCGAGAAGAAGCTGATGTTCTTCTCCGGCCGCGCCCACCCCGAGCTTGCCGAGGAGGTCGCCCAGCAGCTGGGTGTCGGGGTCGTCCCGACGAAGGCCTTCGACTTCGCGAACGGTGAGATCTACGTTCGTTATCAGGAGTCGGCTCGCGGTGCCGACTGCTTCGTGATCCAGAGCCACACGGCTCCGATCAATCAGTGGATCATGGAGCAGCTGATCATGATCGATGCGCTGAAGCGCGCGTCGGCGCGTTCCATCACGGTGATCGTGCCGTTCTACGGTTACGCGCGGCAGGACAAGAAGCACCGGGGCCGTGAACCGATCTCGGCGCGGCTGATCGCGGATCTGATGAAGACGTCGGGTGCGGACCGGATCCTGACCATCGATCTGCACACGGATCAGATCCAGGGTTTCTTCGACGGTCCGGTGGATCATCTGTTCGCGTTGCCGCTGCTGGCGGACTACGTGGGCGGGAAGGTGGACCGGAACAAGCTGACGGTGGTGTCTCCGGACGCGGGCCGGGTGCGGGTGGCGGACCGGTGGTGCGACCGGTTGGGTGCGCCGCTGGCGATCGTGCACAAGCGCCGGGACAAGGACGTGGCGAACCAGGTGACGGTCCACGAGGTGGTGGGCGAGGTCGAGGGCCGGGTGTGTGTGCTGGTCGACGACATGATCGACACGGGTGGCACGATCTGTGCGGCGGCGGACGCGTTGTTCGCGCACGGTGCCGAGGATGTGATCGTGACGGCGACGCACGGTGTGCTGTCGGGTCCGGCTGCGGACCGGTTGAAGAATTCGCGGGTGAGTGAGTTCGTGCTGACGAACACGCTGCCGACGCCGGGTGAGCTGAGCCGGGATCTGGACAAGATCACGGTGTTGTCGATCGCGCCGACGATCGCGAGTGCGGTGCGTGAGGTGTTCGAGGATGGTTCGGTGACGAGCCTCTTCGACGAGCAGTGAGGTTTCTGCACCGGTCGCGCTAGCCGCCGTTGAAGATCCTTTTGGTCCGGCCTTCCTCGCCGAGTAGACTGCCCAGGTTGCTCGGCGAGGGAGGCCGTACCTGTTCGCAGGTGCCGGCTGTCCGTTATCGACGCGCTCTTCGTAGCAGGCCGTTCGTGGCCGGGTGACCACGTCCGTTCTCTTTCTACGAGGAGTGATCACCATGTCCGAGGTGAAGATCGCCGCCGAGTCGCGCACCGAGTTCGGCAAGGGCGCCGCCCGCCGTATCCGTCGTGACAGCAAGGTCCCCGGTGTCCTGTACGGCCACGGTTCGGACCCGATCCACCTGACCCTGCCGGGCCACGAGCTGCTGCTCGCGCTGCGTACCCCGAACGTCCTGATCTCGCTGGACATCGACGGCAAGACCAACGAGCTGGCGATCCCGAAGTCCGTGGTCCGTGACCCGATCAAGGGCTTCCTGGAGCACGTCGACCTGCTGCTGGTCAAGCGGGGCGAGAAGGTCACGGTCGAGGTTCCGGTGCAGACCGAGGGCGAGCTGGCCCCGGGCGGCAACCTGCTGGAGCACGTCCTGAACGCGCTTCCGATCGAGGCCGAGGCCACCCACATCCCCGAGGGCGTCACGGTCTCCGTCGAGGGCCTGGAGGCCGGTGCCTCCGTCCTGGCGAAGGACATCACCCTGCCGTCCGGCGTGACGCTGGCCGTCGAGGAGGACGCGGTCGTCCTGCAGGTCCTGGCCGCGCAGGCCGAGGAGCCCTCCGAGGGCGAAGAGGGCGAGGCGGCCGAGGAAGCCGCCGAGGCCTGATCCTCACCGTCGTTTCATCGTCCGTCAGCCGCTGCTTCCTCCCGGAGGCGGCGGCTGGCGCGTATCAAGGAGACATGGACGTGACCACCTCCGCGGGCACCTCTGCCGCCAACGCTCCCTGGCTGATCGTGGGTCTCGGCAATCCGGGGCCGGAGTACGCGATGAACCGGCACAACGTCGGTTTCATGGTCGCGGACCTGCTCGCCGGGCGGATCGGGGGGAAGTTCAAGCGGGCCGGCAAGGCGCAGGCGCAGGTCGTGGAGGGGCGGCTGGGGGCGCCGGGTCCGGCGAGCCGGCGGGTGATCCTGGCGAAGCCGATGTCGTTCATGAACCTGTCGGGGGGGCCGGTGAACGCGCTGCGCGACTTCTACAAGGTGCCGGTGGCGAACATCCTCGCGGTCCATGACGAGCTGGACATCGACTACGGGGTTCTCCGGCTCAAGCTCGGTGGCGGGGACAACGGTCACAACGGGCTGAAGTCGATGACGAAGGCGATGGGTGCGGACTATCACCGGGTGCGGTTCGGGATCGGGCGGCCGCCGGGCCGTATGCAGGTCGCGGATTTCGTGCTGAAGGATTTCTCCTCGGCGGAGCGCAAGGAGCTGGACTACTTCGTGGACCGGGCGGCGGATGCCGTGGAGGCGCTGGTCACCGAGGGCCTTGAGCGGGCGCAAAGCTCGTACAACTCCTGACTTGTCGCCCACCGCAGTTGACCGGCCGTAGGGGTATGGCCAATGATCCCGGCCATGCCTGCTGCCTCGGTCTCCTCCTCCCGTACGGCCCCGGTCGCCGCCCTGCGGTTCGGCCGCGTCGTGTCGATGGGCGCGGTCGCCGTGCTGATCCTGGTCGGCGGGGTGTGGGCGTCGTGGAGCACGGCGCAGGACGTGATGCTGACGAAGGGCAAGGAGCGGGGCACGGTCGAGGTGACCGCGTGCGGTGAGGACACCTGCACGGGCCCGTTCAGGCCGGTCTCCCCGGGGGCGTCCGCGCGGTCCCGGGCGGTGATCGACAAGTCGGTGGCGGTGCGCAAGGGGCAGACCTACGACGTGATCGTGAAGCCGGGCACCGGCACCGTGGTGCGCTCCGGTCCCGCCGGGGTGCTGTTCGCGTGGGTGCCGCTGGGCGGTGCGCTGCTGCTGGCGTCGGTGGTGGTGGCCGGCGGGCTGCGGCTGCGGCGGCTGGCGTGGGGGCTCGGGGGGCTCGGGATCGCGCTGCTGACGGCGGCCTTCTTCGCGGTGCAGTGAGCGCGTACGGCCGTGCCCCCGGACCGGTGGTCCGGGGGCACGGCCGTGTGCGGTGGTGCCGGTCAGCCGGTGTTGCGCAGGCCGGCCGCGACGCCGTTGACGGTCAGGAGCAGGGCGCGGGCGAGGAGCGGGTCGGGTTCGGCGCCCGAGGCGGCCTCGTCGCGCTGCCGCTTGAGGAGGGTCACCTGGAGGTAGGAGATCGGGTCCAGGTAGGCGTCCCGGATGCCGAAGGTCTGCTTGAGGACCGGGGTGGCGTCGAGGAGTTCGCGCTCTCCGGTGATCTTGAGGACTTCGGCGACGGTCAGCTCGTGCTCGGCGCGGATGGTGTCGAAGACGTGCTTCAGTTCGTCGGGGACGAGGGTGTCGACGTAGTGCTGGGCGATCCGCAGGTCGGTCTTGGCGAGGGTCATCTCGACGTTGGAGACGAAGTTGCGGAAGAAGTGCCACTGTTCGTGCATCTCGGCGAGGACGGTGTCCAGGCCCGCCTCGCGCAGGGCCTCGAGGCCGGAGCCGACGCCGAACCAGCCGGGGACGATCTGCCGGGACTGGGTCCAGCCGAACACCCAGGGGATGGCGCGCAGGCCGTCCAGCGAGACGCCCGAGCCGGGGCGGCGTGAGGGCCGCGAGCCCAGGTGCAGGTCGGCGAGCTGGTCGACCGGGGTGGAGGCGAGGAAGTACGTCGGCAGGTCGGGGTCCTCGACGAGCCGGCGGTAGGCGGCGTGGGCGGCCTCGGAGACGACGTCCATGGCCGCGTCCCAGCGGGCGAGGGCCTCGTCGGACTGGCGGGGTGCGGTGTGCAGGGCGGAGGCCTGGAGGGTGGCGGCCACCGTCAGTTCCAGGTTCTCGCGGGCCAGGGAGGGGATGAGGTACTTGTCGGAGATGACCTCGCCCTGTTCGGTGACCTTGATCTCGCCCTCCAGGGTGCCCCAGGGCTGGGCGAGGATCGCGTCGTGGGAGGGGCCGCCGCCGCGGCCGACGGTGCCGCCGCGGCCGTGGAAGAGGCGCAGCCGTACGCCGTAGCGGTGGGCCACGTCGCGCAGGCGGCGCTGGGCGCGGTGGATCTCCCACTGGCTGGTGGTGATGCCGCCGAACTTGGAGGAGTCGGAGTAGCCGAGCATGACCTCCTGGACGTCTCCGCGCAGCGCGACCAGGCGCCGGTAGGAGGGGTCGGAGAGCATGTCCTCCAGGATGGTGTCGGCGGCCTTGAGTTCGTCGGTGGTCTCCAGGAGGGGGACGATGCCGATCCTGGCCCAGCCGGCGTGCAGGTCCATGAGTCCGGCCTCGCGGGCGAGGACGGCGGCGGCGAAGACGTCGTCGGCGCCCTGGCACATGGAGATGATGTAGGACTCGACGACCTCGGGGCCGAAGATCTCCAGGGCCCGCCGGACGGTCTGGAAGACCCCGAGGGTCTTCTCGCCGGCGGCGTCCACGGGTGCCGGGGTGGGTGCGAGCGGGCGGCGGGACCTGAGTTCCTTGGCGAGGAGCCGGGCGCGGTACTCGCGGGGCATGTCGGCGTAGCGCCAGGATTCCTCGCCGAGGCGGTCGAAGAGCTGGCCGAGGGCGTGGTGGTGGGCGTCGGCGTGCTCGCGGACGTCCATGGTGGCGAGCTGGAGGCCGAAGGCGGCCAGGGTGCGGATCGTCCGGGCCAGGCGGCCGTCGGCGAAGAGTCCGCCGCGGTGTTCGCGCAGGGAGGTCTGGATGATCCGCAGGTCGCCGAGGAGTTCGGCGGTGCCGAGGTAGTCGTAGCCGGGCTGGTGCGGGGTGTCGGTGGCCAGCCGCTGCTTGGTGTTGACGAGCTTCTGCCGGATGCAGGTGGCCTTGAGCCGGTAGGGCTCCTCGGCGTTGAGGCGCTTGTAGCGGGGGCTGATCTCGGGCAGCAGGTCCAGGTCGGCGCGCAGGGACTCCAGGAGTTCCTCGGTGGCGCCGGTGTAGCGGATGGAGTTGGAGAGGAAGCCGCGGAGTTCGTCGATCATCTCCAGGGCGTCGTTGATGCCGTGTTCGTGCTGGAGGATGAGGATGTCCCAGGTGACCTGGGGGGTGACGTTGGGGTTGCCGTCGCGGTCGCCGCCGATCCAGGTGCCGAAGGTGAGCGGCCGGGTGTCGTCGGGGAGCTTGACGCCGACCCGTTCCAGTTCGGCGGTGAGGTCCTCCAGGACGTCGCCGACGGCGTCGGCGTGCAGTTCGTCCAGGTAGTAGATGGCGTTGCGGGCCTCGTCGGCGGGCTCGGGGCGTACCACGCGCAGTTCGTCGGTCTGCCAGACGAGGTCGATGTTCTCGGCGAGGCGGATGTCGGTGCGGCGGCGGTCCGACTCGATGACCGGGGTGTCCAGGAGCGCGGCGATGCGCCGGAGCTTGTTGAGGACGGAGCGGCGCGCGGCCTCGGTGGGGTGCGCGGTGAAGACCGGGCGGACGTTGAGGTTCTGGACGGTCTGGCGCAGGTGCTCGGCGTCGGCGTCCTTGAGCCGGTCGGCGGTGCGGGCCAGCAGGCCGCCCTCGGCGGCGCGGCGGGTGCGCAGTTCGCGGCCGCGGTGGACCTGCTCGGTGACGTTGGCGAGGTGGAAGTAGGTGGAGAAGGCGCGGACCAGCTTGGCCGCGGTCTCCAGTTCGATGCCTCGCAGCAGTTCGGCGGCTGCGTCGCCGTCCTCGCGGGTGAGGCGGCGGACCTTCTCGACGAGGTCCAGCAGCTCGGGTCCTTCCTGCCGGACGAGGGTCTCGCCGAGAAGGTCACCCAGCCGGCGGATGTCGGCGCGCAGCTCACTGCTGGTCGTGGTGGTCTGGTCGTCGGCACTGCTCACAGGTGCGGCTCCTTGCAGTGTTGAAGCTCGTCTGGAGGGGACCCGTCCGTCGGCCGGGCGGCAGGCGGTGCCTGTCCGCATGGCGGCCGGACATCCGGGAAGGAAACAGAGCGGACCGCGCTGTCCGACCGACTCCAAGGATAGGTGTCCATGAGGACGCGCAGGCTCTGGGGCTCTTGCCGCGAGACGCCTCGCTGCCATACTTACGTCGCCGTAGGTTACGGAACCGTAGGGAAGTCTCTCCGTCGTCCCGTCCGGTCACCGCGGATCGGCACCTGTCTCAGCCCTCGACCCCCCAGGGGACGCGCATGACCTCGTCTAGTTCCGATGTGATCGACGACGCCCACAAGCCGGCCGACGCTGCCACGGTGTCCGCCACGCTGGGCGGCGAGAAGAAGGGTTCGGTCGAGCAGTTCGCCCTGCTGCTGTTCATCGTCGTGCCGTTCCTCGCGCTGCTGGCCGCGGTGCCGCTGGCGTGGGGCTGGGGCGTGAGCTGGCTCGACCTGGGCCTGATGGTGTTCTTCTACTTCCTGGGCTGCCATGGCGTGACGATCGGTTTCCACCGCTATTTCACGCACGGCTCGTTCAAGGCGAAGCGGCCGCTGCGGATCGCGCTGGCGATCGCGGGTTCGATGGCGGTGGAGGGGCCCCTGGTGCGCTGGGTGGCCGACCACCGCAAGCACCACAAGTTCTCCGACGCGGAGGGCGACCCGCACTCGCCGTGGCGGTTCGGCGAGACCATGCCGGCGCTGATGAAGGGCCTGTGGTGGGCGCACATCGGCTGGCTGTTCGACGAGGAGCAGACCCCGCAGGAGAAGTACGCGCCGGATCTGATCAAGGACCCGGCGATCCGGGCGGTCTCGCGGCAGTTCATCCTCTGGACGGCGCTGTCGGTGGGGCTGCCGCCGCTGATCGGCGGTCTGGTGACCTGGTCCTGGTGGGGCGCGTTCACCGCGTTCTTCTGGGGTTCACTCGTGCGGGTGGCGCTGCTGCATCATGTGACCTGGTCGATCAACTCGATCTGCCACGCGGTGGGCAAGCGGCCGTTCAAGTCGCGGGACAGGTCGGGCAACGTGTGGTGGCTGGCGGTGCTGTCCTGCGGTGAGTCCTGGCACAACCTGCACCACGCCGACCCGACGTCGGCGCGGCACGGGGTGGAGCGAGGCCAGGTGGACTCGTCGGCGCGGATCATCCGCTGGTGCGAGCAGCTGGGCTGGGCGTACGACGTGCGGTGGCCGTCACGCTCCCGTATCGATTCGCGCCGCAACACCGGGGAAGGCGGCTCCCGGCGAGGGTCGGAGACCGCCGAGGCGGCATGATTGACGGCGTGGCGACCGACTCCAGCACCCCCAGTCCCGAAAAGCCGCGGCGGGCACGTCGCACCCGGATGACCGGTGCGGAGCGCCGCCAGCAGCTGTTGGAGATCGGTCGCACCCTGTTCGCGGCGAAGGGGTTCGAGGGCACCTCGGTGGAGGAGATCGCGGCGAAAGCCGGGGTGTCCAAGCCGGTGGTCTACGAGCACTTCGGCGGCAAGGAGGGCCTGTACGCGGTGGTCGTGGACCGGGAGATGCGCCGGCTGCTGGACATGGTGACCGGTTCCCTGACCGCCGGGCATCCGCGGGAGCTGTGCGAGCAGGCCGCGTTCGCGCTCCTGGACTACATCGAGGAGTACACGGACGGGTTCCGGATCCTGGTCCGGGACTCGCCGATCCCGCAGTCCACGGGGTCCTTCGCGTCCCTGATCTCGGACATCGCCACCCAGGTGGAGGACATCCTGGGCCGCGAGTTCAAGTTGCGGGGCTTCGATGCCAAGCTGGCGCCGCTGTACGCGCAGGCGCTGGTGGGCATGGTGGCGCTGACCGGTCAGTGGTGGCTGGACGTGCGCCGTCCGAAGAAGGCGGAGGTCGCCGCCCACCTGGTCAACCTGGCCTGGCACGGTCTGGACGGCCTGGAGCCGAAGCCGCGCCTGATAGGGCACCGCAAGGCCTGACCGTCCCGCGGCCGGGGTGTGCCGCGGGCCCTGTGCCGGGCGGTCCCGCCGGGGTCAGCGGACCGGTTCGAGGAACTCCAGGCGGTTGCCGACGGGGTCCTCGCAGTAGAAGCGGCGGTGGCCCGGCAGGTTCCCGTCCCAGGCGACGGGTGTGCCGTGGGCGGTGAGGCGGGCCGCGTAGGTCTCGATGCCGGTCACGAGCAGGCCCGGGTGGGCCTGCCTGGCCGGCCGGAAGTCCTGTTCGGTCCCCAGGTGGAGACTGACCTCGCCGGCCCGGAACCAGCAGCCGCCGCGGGCGGCGAGCGCGGGCGGTTTGGGGACCTCCGTCATGCCCAGGGTGCCGGTGTAGAAGGCCCGCAGCCGGTCCTCGGAGCCGGGCGGGGCGGCGAGCTGGACGTGGTCGAGGGCGGCGATCATCGGCTGTCCTCCCTGCGGGCGACGGCGAAGACGCGGCGGAACGGGAACGGGGTGCCGTGCGGGCCGGCCGGGTAGGCCTCGCGCAGCGCGGTCCGGTACTCGGCGAGGAAGGCGTCACGGGCCTGCGGATCGTCGGCGAGGGCGGTGAGGACGGGACGCAGCCCGGTGCCCTTGACCCAGTCGAGCACCGGGTCCTCGCCGGTGAGCAGGTGGACGTACGTCGTCTCCCAGACGTCGGCGGCGCAGCCGAGCCCGGTCAGCCGCTCCAGGTAGGCCTCGGGGGCCAGGACGGCGTCGTCGTGGCGGAGTACGTCGGCGAGGCGGCCCCGCCAGCGCGGGGACTCGGCGAGGGTGCGCATCAGGCGGTGGCTGGGCGCGGTGAAGTTGCCGGGGACCTGGAAGGCGAAGGTGCCGCCGGGGGCGAGGCCGGCGATCCACTCGGCGAACCGCTCGGTGTGCCCGGGGATCCACTGGAGCGTGGCGTTGCTGACGATCAGGTCGTAGGGCCGCTCGGGCGTCCAGGTGCGGACGTCCGCGGGGGCGAAGTCCAGACTGCCGCCGCCGGCCGTGGGGCCCTGGTACTCCACGGTCGCCTTGTCGAGCATCTCGGGCGAGTTGTCGTAGCCGGTGATGCGGGCGGCGGGCCAGCGTTCGGCGAGCAGGGCGGTCATGTTGCCGGGTCCGCAGCCGAGGTCGGCGACGGCCGGGGAGTCGCCGGGGAGGCCGGGGATCCGGGCGAGGAGGTCGGTGAAGGGGCGGGCGCGGTGGCCGGCGTGCCGGAGGTACTGGGCGGGGTCCCAGGCAGGAGTGGTCATGGGTGCCACTTTCCCCGCCCGAATATCTCGATGTCAAGAAGCTCGACATCAAGAGACTTCATGTCGACACAACCACTACACTGATCGCCATGGAGGACGAGGTCGATCGGCTGGTGGCTGCGTGGCGCCGGGAGCGCCCGGACCTCGACGTGGAACCGCTCGAGGTGCTCAGCCGGGTGAGCCGGCTGGCCCGGCACCTGGACCGGGCGCGTCGGCTGGCCTTCGCCGAGCACAGCCTGGAGCCCTGGGAGTTCGACGTGCTGACCGCGCTGCGCCGCGCCGGGACGCCGTACCAGCTCTCCCCCGGACAGCTGCTGACCCAGACCCTGGTGACCTCCGGGACGATGACCAACCGGATCGACCGGCTGGCCAAGAAGGGCCTGGTGGAACGGCTGCCGGACCCGAGCGACCGGCGGGGCGTGCTGGTGCGGCTGACCGAGGAGGGCCAGGACCGCGCGGACCAGGCCCTGGCCGGACTCCTCGACCAGGAACGGGCGATCCTCGCCGAGCTGTCCCGCTCCCAGCGCGCCGAACTGGCCGCCCTGCTACGCCAGTTGACCGCCCCGTTCGACAACATCCCCGGCTGAGGGGCCGGTCAGGTCGACCGGGCCGACTCCGGCCCGGCGGGCCAGCGCCACCGCGGCCAGGGTGGAGTGCACGCCCAGTTTCCCGAGCACGTTCTGCATGTGGGTGCGGACGGTGTGCGGGGACAGGAACAGGCGCTCGGCGACCGCCTTGCGCCCCAGGCCCGCCACCATGCACCGCAGGACCTCCCGCTCCCTCGGCGTGAGGGACTCCACCAGCCGCTCGCTCTCGGTGCGGTGCTTGCGCGCGGCCGTCAGCTCCCGCAGGACCCCGGTCAGCAGGGCGGGCGGCAGGTGCGTCTCGTCGCGCAGCACCCCCCGGATGACGTTCAGCAGCCGGGACAGCGAGCAGTCCTTGGCGACCCAGCCGCAGGCACCGGCCTGCAGGGCCAGCGCCGCGCGCCGCGGGTCGTCCTTCTCCGCGAGCACGACGACCCGGACGGCGGGATGGGCCGAGCGGACCCCGGCGACCAGGGACATCCCGTCGACCAGCCCCTCCTCGTCACCCTCCTGCACCGGCACCGCCGGGCGCCCGCCGGGCAGTTGGCCGCCCAGATCGGCGTCGACGAGCAGCACATCGAAGCGGCGGCCCTCGGCGACCGCGCGCTCCAGGCAGCGCAGCGCCGCCGGACCGCTCCCGGCCGCGGACACGTCGACGTCGGGCTCGGCGGCCAGCGCCGCGGCGAGCGACTCGGCGAAGATGCGGTGGTCGTCGACGACCAGAACTCGGATACGAACCACGAAACCCCCTTCCCCAGGCTCTTCACGAGCAGGGGATGCCCCGAGCCCAAGGTGCTCAGAGCGACGATCACACGGACACGGCACCCGTGAGGGGGCCGAGCCGCACGGCCGCCGCCGTGCCTGAACTGCTACCCCCGTCGCGGGTGCCGTACCCGACGTGTCTCGCCCCCTGATCAGCACCGGCCCCCACCGGTACTGCTCCTCAGGGTACGGACGGGGGCCGGGAGCGGAAGGCAATTTGCAGAACTGCCCGGCCGACGCGTTTATGGTGTGCCGCATGTTTCGTATTGAGGCGGAAGTCGACAAAGAACGGCGGGAGCTGCTCCGCACCAGGCTGCTGGACGACAACACGGCGGCCTCCCCGGTCCTCGCGGCCCTGCGCGGCACCCCCGAGGAACGCCAGGTGCCCCTGCACGTCTGGGCGACGGACGAGGCCTCGGGCGGCCTCGCGGGCGGCCTGGTCGGGCACACCTGGGCGACCTGGCTGCACGTCACCTATCTGTGGGTGGACGCGGGCCTGCGCGGCGCGGGTCTGGGCGGCCGGCTGCTGGCCGAGGCGGAGCGCATCGCCGGGCGGGAGCGCGCCTGCACGGCCGTGCGGCTGGAGACCTGGGACTTCCAGGCGCCGGACTTCTACCGCAAGCAGGGCTACGAAGTGGTGTGCGTGGTCCCCGACTATCCGCCGGGGACCACGGAGTACACCCTGGTCAAGCGGCTGGGCTGAGCCTCAGACCGCGCGGCGGGCGCCCGCCGACGGCACCGCCTCGAACGTCCGGGGCGCCGTGAAACCGGCCGCCGCGAACGCCTCCTCGACCGCCTTGGTGATCGTGTCGACGTCGGAGGCCTCCGCGAGGACGATCGCCGAGCCGCCGAAGCCGCCGCCGGTCATCCGCGCCCCCAGCGCGCCGCTCGCCAGGGCGGTGTCCACGACCAGGTCCAGCTCCGGGCAGGAGATCCGGAAGTCGTCGCGCAGCGAGGCGTGGCCCTCGGTGAGCACCGGGCCGATGGCCCGGGTGTCGCCGGCCTCCAGCAGGGCGACGACGCGCTCCACCCGGTGGTCCTCGGTGACGACGTGGCGGACCAGGCGCCGCACCTCCTCCTCGTCGCCGAGCCGGTCCAGCGCCGCGCCGAGGCCGTCGTAGGCGACGTCCCGCAGCGCGTCCACGCCCAGCAGGGCCGCGCCCTTCTCGCAGCCGGCCCGGCGCTTGCCGTACTCGCCGCCGCTGTGCGCGTGCTTGACCTGGGTGTCGACCACCAGCAGGCGCATGCCCTCGGCCGCCAGGTCGAAGGGGATCTGCTTCTGCGAGAGGTCCCGGGTGTCCAGGAACAGGGCGTGCCCGTGCTCGCAGCACGCGGACGCCGTCTGGTCCATGATGCCGGTCGGCGCCCCGACGTAGACGTTCTCCGCGCGCTGGCACAGCCGGGCCAGCTGCCAGCGGGCCAGGCCCAGTCCGTGCAGGTCGTTCAGCGCGAGGGCGATCACCACCTCCAGGGCCGCGGAGGAGGACAGGCCGGCGCCGGTCGGGACGGTGGAGGAGAGGTGCACGTCGGCGCCGCCGACCGGGTGGCCGGCCTCGCGCAGTGCCCAGACCACGCCCGCCGGGTACGCCGTCCACTCGTGGTCGGTGCCCGGTTCCAGGGCGTCCGGGGCGAGTTCGACGACTCCGCCCTCGATGTCGGCGGAGTGCAGGCGCAGCACGCCGTCGGTGCGGCGGGAGACCGCGGCCGTCGTCACGTGCGGCAGCGCGAACGGCATCACGAAGCCGTCGTTGTAGTCGGTGTGCTCACCGATCAGGTTGACCCGGCCCGGCGCCGACCACACTCCTTCGGGCGCCGTCCCGTAGAGCTCGGTGAATTCGTCCCGGACCCGCTGTGCCGCGTCCACGTCTGCCCCCACTGGTGCCCCCACTAATGCTCCCTCGACACGTGCTGCGCGAACTCCCAGGCGTCCGCGACGATCCCCGCGAGGTCCGCGCGGGTCGGATTCCAGCCCAGCTTCTCGCGGGCGGTGGCCGCGGAGGCGACTAGGACGGCCGGGTCGCCGCCCCGGCGCGGGGCCACGACCTCGGGGATCGGGTGGCCGGTGACCTGTCGGACGGTCTCGATGACCTCGCGGACCGAGAAGCCCTCGCCGTTGCCGAGGTTGCAGATCAGGTGCTCGCCGGGGCGGGCGGCCGTCAGGGCCAGCAGGTGCGCCTCGGCCAGGTCGGCGACGTGGATGTAGTCGCGGACGCAGGTGCCGTCGGGCGTCGGGTAGTCGTCGCCGAAGACCGAGACGGCCTCGCGGCGGCCCTGCGCGACCTGGAGGACCAGCGGGATCAGGTGCGACTCGGGGTCGTGGCGCTCGCCCTGCGCGCCGTAGGCGCCGGCCACGTTGAAGTAGCGCAGGGAGACCGCGCCCAGGCCGTGGGCGGCGGCCTCGCCGGTGATCATGTGGTCGACGGCGAGCTTGGTGGCGCCGTACGGGTTGGTGGGCTTCGTCGGGGCGGTCTCGACGATCGGGACCTGCTCCGGCTCGCCGTAGGTGGCCGCGGTGGAGGAGAAGACGAGCTTGCGCACGCCGGCCTCGCGCATGGCGGCCAGCAGCGCCATGGTGCCGCCGACGTTGTTGTCCCAGTACTTCTCGGGCTTCACGACCGACTCGCCGACCTGCGAGGACGCGGCGAAGTGCAGCACCGCCTCGTAGGAGGAGTCCAGCCACTTCGCGGCGTCGCGGATGTCGCCCTCGACGAAGGACGCGCCCGCGGGGACGCCCTCGCGGAAGCCCGTGGACAGGTTGTCGAGGACGGTGACCTCGTGGCCCGCCTCCAGCAGGTGCTGGGACACCACGCTGCCGACATAACCCGCCCCGCCCGTCACCAGGTACTTCATCAACTCGCTACCTCTCGCAGTCGCTCGGCCGCGCGCTCCGGCGGCACGTCGTTGATGAACACGTTCATGCCGGATTCGGAACCCGCGAGAAACTTCAGCTTGCCGGACGTGCGGCGAATGGTGAAAAGCTCCAGGTGCAGCGCGAAATCGTCGCGCGAGACACCGTCGAACTCCTCCAGCGTCCCGAACGGCGCCTGGTGCCAGGCGGCGATGTAGGGCGTGGGAGGCTCACCCTCACCGAAGATACGGTCGAAGCGCCTCAAGAGTTCCAGATAAACCTGAGGGAACTCCGAGCGCGCCGCCTCGTCGAGTCCGAGCAGGTCGGGGACCCGGCGCTTCGGGTACAGGTGGACCTCGTAGGGCCAGTGCGCCGCGTAGGGCACGAAGGCGGCCCAGTGTTCACCCTCAAGGACGACGCGCCGGTCGGCGAGTTCACGCTCCAGGACGGCGTCGAAGAGGTTCTCCCCGCCGGTCGCCTCCTTGTGCGCCGCGAGTGACCGCAGCATCAGTGCGGTGCGAGGGGTGGTGAAGGGGTAGGCGTAGATCTGGCCATGGGGATGACCGAGCGTCACGCCGATCTCCTCACCGCGGTTCTCGAAGCAGAACACCTGCTGGACGGAGGGGAGATGGGACAGTTCCGAGGTCCGGTCGGTCCACGCGTCGAGGACCAGCCGCGCCTGCTCCTCGGTGAGGCTCGCGAAGGACGCGTCGTGGTCGGAGGTGAAGCAGACCACCTCGCAGCGGCCGGAGTCGCCGGCCAGCGAGGGGAAACGGTTCTCGAAGACCACCACGTCGTACGACGAGTCCGGGATCTCGCTGAGGCGGTCGCCCCGGGTCGGGCACAGGGGGCACTGGTCGGCCGGCGGGTGGTAGGTGCGGCCCTGCCGGTGCGAGGCGATGGCGACCCGGTCGCCGAGGAGCGCGTCGCGGCGGATCTCGGAGGTGGTGTGCGTCCGCTCCAGCGGCCGGCGGTCCACCGCGTCCCGGACGGTGTCGTCCCGCAGGTCGTAGTAGATGAGCTCGCGACCGTCGGCCAGCCGGGTCGAGGTCTTCTTCACTGCGGACTCCCGAAATTCGCGCGTTGTTCGAGTCAGCCAACCATCAAACAGAACCGAACACACCAAAACACAACTCACCAGGTGAGTCAACATCGCAATCAATCAAGGTGAGACAACAAAAGTGTTGAATTCTTGGATGCAGAACCCCACCAATGCTCCCGTTTCCCCCACATATCTCGCCGAGGAGCTGCGGCTTCCCACCAACGGCCTCGACTACGCGATCCTCGCGATCTACTTCGTGGTCGTCCTCGGCATCGGCTTCGCGGCCCGCCGCTCGGTGAAGACGAGCCTCGACTTCTTCCTCTCCGGGCGCTCACTGCCCGCGTGGATCACCGGGCTCGCGTTCATCTCGGCGAACCTGGCCGCCACCGAGATCCTCGGCATGGCGGCCAACAGCGCGCAGTACGGCGCGTACACCGTGCACTGGTACTGGATCGGCGCCATTCCGGCCATGGTCTTCCTCGGCCTGGTGATGATGCCCTTCTACTACGGGAGCAAGGTCCGCTCGGTCCCCGAGATGCTGCTGCTGCGCTTCGACAGAGCCGCACACCTGCTGAGTTCGATCCTGTTCGCCTTCGCCGCCATCCTCATCGCGGGCGTCAACCTGTACGCCCTCGCGATCGTCGTCGAGGCGCTGCTGGGCTGGCCGCAGTGGGTGGCGATCGTGGTGGCCGGCGCGTTCGTGCTGGCGTACATCACCCTCGGCGGCCTCTCCTCGGCCATCTACAACGAGGTGCTCCAGTTCTTCGTGATCCTGGCCGCCCTCATCCCGCTGTCCGTGCTCGGCCTGAAGAAGGTCGGCGGCTGGGACGGCCTGGTCCACAAGCTCGACGCCACCCACGGCCACAACTTCACCTCCGCCTGGGGCGGCACCGGCATCGGCAGCGTCAACCCGCTCGGCGCGAACTGGCTGACCATCGTCCTCGGCCTCGGCTTCGTCCTCTCCTTCGGCTACTGGACGACCAACTTCGCCGAGGTCCAGCGCGCCCTGTCGGCGAAGAACCTCTCCGCCGCCCGGCGCACCCCGCTGATCGCCGCGTACCCGAAGATCTTCATCGTCTTCCTGGTGATGATCCCGGGCCTGGTCGCCGCCGCGCTGGTACCGAAGATCGGCACCTCGGGATCGGACCTCCAGTACAACGACGCGATCCCCTACCTGATGTCCCAGCTGCTGCCCAACGGCGTGCTCGGCATCGCGGTCACCGGTCTGCTCGCGGCCTTCATGGCCGGCATGGCGGCCAACGTGTCGTCCTTCAACACCGTGTTCACCACGGACATCTGGGCGAAGTACGTGGTGAAGGACCGCGAGGACGCCTACTACGTGCGCTTCGGACGGCTCATCACCGTCATCGGCGTGTGCGCGTCCGTCGGGACGGCGTTCCTCGCGTCGTCGTTCTCGAACATCATGAGCTACCTGCAGACGCTGTTCTCCTTCTTCAACGTGCCGATGTTCGTCGTCTTCATCGTCGGCATGTTCTGGAAGCGGGCCTCGGCGAAGTCCGGCTTCTGGGGACTGCTCGCCGGCACGGTGACCGCGATGGTCAACTACTTCGTCCTCTACAAGAAGGACATCATCGGCATCCCCTCCGACCAGGGCGCCAACTTCGTCTCCGCGATCGCCGGCTTCGTCGCCGGTGCGGTGGTGATGGTGATCGTGTCCCTGTTCACCGCGCCCAAGCCCGAGGCGGAACTGGCGGGCCTGGTCTACGGCACGCGCTCCCCCGGCGCGGCCGAGGCGCCCGCCCCCGGCGACGAGGCCTGGTACCGGCGTCCCGCGCTGCTCGGCTGGGGCGCGGTGGTCCTCGCCGCCCTCTGCTACATCCCGTTCTCGTTCTGACCCCGGCCGCGGGAGAATAATGGAGAAACCATGACCGACGACATCCAGCGGGAAGTCACCGACCTGGAGAGCAGGTCCACGACCGCCGCACGCATCTTCGACCTGCGGCGGATCATCGGCGGCCTGTTCGTGGTGTACGGGATCATCGTCACGATCACCGGGATCACGGACTCGCAGGCCGAGATCGACAAGGCCCAGGGGATCAACATCAACCTGTGGACCGGGATCGGGATGCTGCTGCTGGGAGCGGTGTTCCTGGTGTGGCTGTGGCTGCGGCCCACCCCGCCGGCGCCGCCGGTGGAGGGGACCGAGGAGTAGATGGCCCGTCGCCGCGGGGGCGTGGACCGTGTCCACGCCCCCGCGGCGGCTAGCGGATCTCGCCGCCGTTGCCGACGGGGCCCGCCCTGTCCAGCAGGCCCGTCCGGGCGGCCAGCGCCGCGGCCTCCAGGCGGGACCCCACGCCCAGCTTCATCAGCACCCTCTGTACGTGCGTGCGCGCCGTGCTCGGGGCGATGCCCATGCCCGCGGCGATCAGGCGGGTGTCCTCGCCGTCGGCGACCCGGACCAGGACCTCGACCTCCCTCGGGGTGAGCATCTGGAGCAGGCGCTGGCCCTCGTCGTCGGGCTGGGCGGCGGGGTTGAGCAGTTCACCGAAGGCGCCCTGGAGCAGCGCCGGGGCCACGGCTGCCTCACCGGCCCGCGCCTTCATGATCGCCCGCTCCACGCCCTCTATCCGCTCGTCGTGCCGGACGTACCCGGACGCGCCCGCGGCGAAGGCCGCCGCGATGCCCCGCGGCGACGGCACCGGGCCGAGGACCAGCACGGCGACCTGCGGCCGCTCCCGCTTGATCTTCACCACCGGGTCGAACATGCCCGGCTCGGCCGGGGTCGCGGTGCCCAGCAGGCACACCTCGGGCGCGCGCGTGATGACCAGTTCCGCCGCGCCCGCCGCCGGAGCCGCCGCGGCGAGCACCCGGTGGCCGCGCAGTTTCAGTGCCGAGGCCAGCGCCTCCGCGAGCAGCCGGTGGTCGTCGACCACCATGAGCCGCACTCCCATAGAGCAACCCCCCACTCCCCCCAATGGATGCCCCACTATGGATGCCCACTGGTCCGCATGGACAGAGGGCCCCCCGGCACCTCGTCCTTCATGCCCCCGGAAGCTACACGCTTGTTCGACGTCGCGCTGCCCCTACTGATGAGAAGTGCCCCGGATATGAGGAATCCCTGGCTTTTCTGGTATTCGCGGCGGAAGCGCGCCGTCAGCCGTCCGTGCCGAACGCGGCGACCAGGTACTCCTTGGACGACGTCGACGAACCGATGGCGTGGGCGTACACCGCGGACAGGTACAGGCGACCCCGGGAGTAGAGGACCTCGGCGTACGCCGGGGCCATCGCGGTCTCCAGGGCCTTGACCTGCGCGGTCGCCGGGTTCTCCAGCAGCTTGGTCTCCTTGAACGAACTGCCGTCGATACTGACGACCTGAGCGCCCTTGTTGTACGGCGGGTTCTTGTACGCGATCACGTTCGGACCGTCCATGCGCAGCGGGGTGATCGTGTAGTTGTCGCCGGCGTCGGCGCGCTGGCCGGTCTGCTTGCCGGTGCCCAGGTCGAAGGCGACGATCTCGTTGGTCTTCGAGAACTGCCCGCCGCCGTCGTGCTCCTCGGTCGGCAGGTAGAGCCGGTCGTTGCCGACCACCACTCCCTGGCACTTCTCCACCTGGTAGATGCCGTCGCAGCGGGCCGCGTAGGAGCTGCCGGGCGTGGAGATGCGGGTGCGTAGCTTGCCGGTCGTGTTGTCGATGGAGAAGACGTCCGAGAAGCCGCTGCCGTCGCCCGCGCTGTCGTTGACGTCGGCGGCGACCACCAGCGGGTCGGTCGACACGACGCTGGCGTAGGGGATGCCGGAGCTCATCTCGTACTCGGAGGCCACCTTGCCGGAGACCGGGTCGATGGTCTGGATGTGCAGCTGGGCGGTGTCGCCGCTGCCGCACTTGCGGACCGCGACCAGCTTCGCGCCGCCGCCGTACCCGGCGTCGTAGCAGGTGTCGGTCGGCTTCGGCTGCCAGCGGACCTTGCCGGAGGCCAGGTCGAAGGCGGCGCCGCCGCTGGTGCCGCCGACCGCGACTGTCTGCTGAGCGACCGTCACGTTGTTGAAGTTGACCGGCACGTCACCGGACTTGATCGTCTGCGTCCACAGTTTCTTACCCGCGTTCAGGTCGATCGCGGCGACCTGGGTGCAGCCCGCGGAGGAGCCCTTCGGCGGCATCTTCGGCTGGAAGACGACGGCCGTCCTGCCGTCCGAGCTGACGTGCCCGGTGGCGTAGCAGACCGGGCCGGGCAGCGGGACGGTCCACAGCCTGGCGCCCGAGGAGGGGTCGTAGCCGGTGATCCGGGCGACACCGGTCTTCGCGTACACCGTGCCGGTCAGCCAGGAACCGGAGGTGACCGTGGTGTCGGCCGCCGTCGGCATCGGGACCTGGAAGAGGACCTTGGCGGCCGGGTCCGAGGGCACCTTCTCGCTGCCTCCGCCGCCGCCCTTGCCGTCGCCGGAGCCCTTGGTGCCGCCCGTGCCTCCCGTGTCGGCGCCGGCGGTGTCGTGCTTCCCGCCGCCGCCCGAGGACTTGGAGTACCAGATGCCGCCGCCGACGATCAGCGCGATCGCGGCGACCGCGGCGACGATGATGTACAGCGAGGCGTTGGTGCGGCCGGGAGCGGTGGCCGGGACGGGCACCGTGGGGGCACCGCCCGGGTAGCCGTAACCGGGCTGCTGCGCATAGGGGTTGGCGTACCCGGGCGGCTGCTGGGCGTACGGGTTCGCGGCCGGGGGCGGCGCGGGGTAGCCGTAGCCGGGCTGCGGGGGTTGAGGCTGCTGCGGGTAGCCATAGCCGGGCTGCGGGGGCTGGGGCTGGGGCTGCTGCGGGTAGCCGTAGCCGGGCTGCGGGGACGGCGGCGCGGGCGGCTTCGGCGGTTCGGCGGGAGCGCCCGAACCGGGCTGCTGCGGGGGCTGGTTGGGCGGCGGCGGAGGCGGCTGGGTCATGACGGGTACCTCGGGGGAAGGCTCGGGAGCGGACGGGGAAGGGGCGTGACGGGTCCGCTCAGTTGCCGAAGGCCATCATCAGCTTCTCCTTCGCGTCGTCGCTGCCGGTCAGCCGCGTGGAGGAGAGGTAGAAACGCCCGTCGACCCAGGCGACCGCGCCGTCGTAGAAGCCGTCCTCGATGCCGGCGGTGTGCTGCGGGTTCTGGAGCAGCCTGGTGGCGGTGTGGGCGGAACCGGTCGTCGGGACCGACACGACCTGGCCGCCCGAGTCGTACGACGGCCGTACGTAGGCGACGAGTGTGCCGCCCTCGGTCTCGACCGGGTACATCGACTCGTCCGTCGGGGACTTCACCCGCCACTCCGCCTTGCCGTCGGCGAGGCTGATCGCGACGATCTCGTTGGCGCCGCTGTTCTTGTCCGTGGGCAGGTAGAGGGTGTTCGCGTCGACGGCGACCCCCCGGCAGCCCTGGAGGTCGCGGGCGAGGAGCGCCCAGCCGCACTGCGGTGCGAACTTCTCGTCGACCTTCACCTCGGAACGGAAGGCGCCCTTGGCGTCCAGGGTCGAGATGTTCCAGGCCTTCTTGTCCTCGTTGGTCATGTAGACCACGAGCGGGTCGACGGAGTACGTCCGCTGGACCGACCAGCCCTTCTTGACCGGCCGGGTCCACCTGACATGGCCGGTGGCCGGGTCCAGCTCCGATATCTCGTCGTGCTGGTTGCCGCCGCCGGCCCCGCAGGAGGCCACCTCGACCAGCCGGTTGGTGCCGCCCGCGAACCCCGAGGGGAAGCAGGACGCGCCGTACTCCTTCTTGTCGTACAGCTTGTGGCCGCTGGCCAGGTCGTACGCCGTGCCGGACTGGGAGCGGCCCACCATCAGCGTCTTCCCGCTGACCGTCAGCTCGATGCTGAGCGCGGAGTCGAACAGCCCGCCGTCGGCGACGGTCGCGGTCCAGCCCTTGCGGCCCGTGTCGAGGTCGACCTCCTGCAGCTGGTTGCACTTGGCCCGGTCGCTGGTGCCGTTCATGGACGCCACGACGACCTTGCCGCCGGCCGACTGGACCGGGGTGACCGCGCAGATCTTCTGCGGGAACGCGATCGGGGTCCAGGCCGGCTCGCCGTCCGCCACCCGGTAGCCGAACAGCTGCTTGTACGCCGCCTTGACCGCGGTCTTCCGGGTGATCCACATGCCGGGTGCGTCCGCGCCGGAGGCCGGTGCGTCGGGCGCCGACTTGTACCAGAGCACCTTGGCCTCGCCGGGCTTGCGGCCCGCGTTGAGGTCGTCCGGGTCCGCGCCGCCGTCACCGCTGCCGTCACCCGGGTCGACCGGGTCGGCGCTGCCGGAGGCCTTGGGGTCGGCGGACCGGTGGGCGACCGGCTTCTCTCCGCCGCCACCGCCGCCGCCGCTGGTCACCGCGTACACGGTGCCGCCGACGACCAGCAGCCCCGCCACGGCCGCCGCGACGATCACCCAGGGCTTCCCCCTGAACGGCCCGCCGCCACCGGGCTGCGGAGTGCCGCCCGGTGTGCCCGGGTACTGCGGCAGATAGCCGTAACCCGGCTGCGGCGGCTGCCCGTAGGGGCCGGGCTGGGGCGGCTGCCCGTAGGGGGCCGCCGGTGACGGCTGCCCGTACGGTCCTGCCTGCTGGGGCTGCCCGTAGGGGCCGGGTTGCGGCGGCTGCCCGTAGGGGCCGGGCTGCCCGTACGGTCCCGGCTGCTGCGGGTGGCCGGGTCCCGGCCGGGGCGGCTGGGCGGGAGGCGGCGGCGCGCCGAAACCACCCTGCGCGGGCGGCTGCTGCGGCGCGCCGAAGCCGCCCGGCTCCGGCGGCTGACTGGGTGGCTGAGTCATCAGCGATCTTCCCCCGTTACTGATTTTTCGCCACGCCCCCGGGCCCCCGACGGGCCCCGGGCCGTGCGCGGACTGCTCTCAGACCGACCTTTCTACCACCCGGCACCGACAGCGGACCGGCCCCCATCAGCCCCTGTGCCCAAGGAAGAACCGCCCTGTGATGCGCCCGTTACGCGCCTTCACGCCGCCTCCACGCCACGCCCGCACGGCGGTTTCGCGCCGCCGGTCCGGCCCGGTTACGCGTCCTCGGCCAACTCCAGCCAGCGCATCTCCAGTTCCTCGCGCTCCCCGCTCAGGTCGCGCAGCTGGGCGTCGAGTTCGGCGACCTTGGCGAAGTCGGTGGCGTTCGCGGCGATCTGATCGTGCAGCTTGGTCTCCTTCTCGGAGACCCGGTCCAGCTGACGCTCGATCTTCTGGAGCTCCTTCTTGGCGGCGCGCTGGTCGGCGGCGCTCCGCTCGGCCGTCGGAGCCTTCGGGGCCACGACGGTGGCGGCGGCCGCCTCCTCCATCCGCTGCCGCCGCTCCAGGTACTCGTCGATGCCGCGCGGCAGCATCCGCAGGGCGGCGTCGCCGAGGAGGGCGAAGACGCGGTCCGTGGTGCGCTCCACGAAGAACCGGTCGTGGGAGATGACGATCATCGAGCCGGGCCAGCCGTCGAGGACGTCCTCCAGCTGCGTGAGGGTCTCGATGTCCAGGTCGTTGGTGGGCTCGTCGAGGAAGAGGACGTTCGGCTCGTCCATCAGCAGGCGCAGCAGCTGGAGGCGGCGGCGCTCACCGCCGGAGAGGTCGCCGACCGGCGTCCACTGCTTCTCCTTGTTGAAGCCGAACGTCTCGCACAGCTGCCCGGCGGTCATCTCGCGCCCCTTGCCGAGGTCGACGCGCTCGCGGACCTGCTGGACCGCCTCCAGGACCCGCGTGTTCGGGTTCAGTTCGGCGACCTCCTGGGAGAGGTAGGCGAGCTTCACGGTCCGGCCGACGGCGATCCGGCCGGCCGCCGGCTGCTCCTCGCCCTCGGTGCGCGCGGCCTCGGCCATGGCCCGCAGCAGGGAGGTCTTGCCGGCGCCGTTGACGCCGACCAGGCCGATCCGGTCGCCGGGGCCGAGCTGCCAGGTGACGTGCTTGAGCAGCACCTTGGGGCCGGCCTGGACGGTCACGTCCTCCAGGTCGAACACGGTCTTGCCGAGCCGGGAGGAGGCGAACTTCATCAGCTCGCTGGTGTCGCGCGGCGGCGGCACGTCGGCGATCAGCTCGTTGGCGGCCTCGACCCGGAAGCGGGGCTTGGAGGTACGGGCCGGGGCGCCGCGGCGCAGCCAGGCCAGCTCCTTGCGGACGAGGTTCTGCCGCTTGGTCTCCTCGGTGGCGGCGATCCGCTCCCGCTCGGCGCGGGCGAAGACGTAGTCCGAGTAGCCGCCCTCGTACTCGTAGACGTCGCCGCGCTGCACGTCCCACATGCGGGTGCAGACCTGGTCGAGGAACCAGCGGTCGTGGGTGACGCAGACCAGCGCCGAGCGGCGCGTGCTCAGGTGGCGGGCGAGCCAGGCGATGCCCTCGACGTCGAGGTGGTTGGTGGGCTCGTCCAGGACCAGCAGGTCCTGCTCCTCGATGAGCAGCTTGGCGAGCGCGATCCGGCGCCGCTCTCCACCGGACAGCGGTCCGATGACGGTGTCCAGGCCCTTGGGGAAGCCGGGCAGGTCCAGTCCGCCGAAGAGGCCGGTGAGGACGTCCCTGACCTTCGCGTTGCCGGCCCACTCGTGGTCGGCCATGTCGCCGATGACCTCGTGCCGGACGGTGGCCGCCGGGTCGAGGGAGTCGTGCTGGGTGAGGACGCCCAGGCGCAGGCCGCCGGAGTGCGTGACGCGGCCGGTGTCGGCCTCCTCCAGCTTGGCGAGCATCCTGATGAGGGTGGTCTTGCCGTCGCCGTTGCGGCCCACCACGCCGATGCGGTCGCCCTCCGACACGCCGAGCGAGACGCCGTCCAGCAGGGCACGGGTGCCGTAGACCTTGCTGACGTTCTCGACATTGACCAGGTTGACGGCCATTTCACTCCTGCGCACGGGGACGGTCAGCCTCCCAGCGTAATGCGCGCCGGGCGGCCTTCCCGCCGCGAGCCGCCCGCCGGGCGCCGGGCGGATGTCCGCCCGTCCGGCCGGTTCCGCGTCACCCGGAGCCGGCCGCCCGCCGCGCCGCCCGCTGTTCGTACCGCCACACCGCGGTGAGCATCCAGGCGTCGGGCCACCGGTCCCGGTCCACCGGGCCGATGTGCCGTTCGGCCTCCACACAGCGCGGGTCGTCCTGGTGGGCGAGTCCGGACACGGCGTGGATCCGGGTCGGCTGGTCCTCCTCGTGCACCAGTACGGCCAGCGCGTCCGCGATCCGCGGGTCGTGCCCCCGGTACTCCGCGAGCCAGGTGCAGGCCGCCGACCGCACGCGGGGGTCGTGGTCCCGGGCCAGCGCGAGCACCGTCCGCAGGCTCTCGGGGCGCACCAGCAGCCGCTGCTCGTCCAGCTCCAGGGTGTGCGGCACCATGCGGCGCACCCGGGCGTCGGGATGGGTCAGGTACGACCGTCCCAGTGCCTCGGTCTGCGGGCTCCCCTCCTCGGTGAGCGCGTTGAGGACGGCCTGGAGCACCTCCGGGTCGCGTTCCTCGCGCGCCCAGGGCAGCAGCACCGCCGTGCCGCGCCCGTCGAACGGGGAGGGGGTCCGGGCCAGCGGCGGGCCCAGCAGGAGGAGCAGCAGCAGTTCGGCCGCGAACAGCCGCCGGAGCCGGTCCGCGCTGCGGCCGGCCTCCACGGCGGCCGCCCAGGTGTCCTCGTCCCCGCGGACGCTGAGCGTGTGGACCGCCTGCGACCAGACGGCGTGGTCGGGGGCGCGGCGTGCCAGGGCCCGCGCGAGCAGGTCCTCGAAGGGGGCGCGTATCCCGAAACGCGCCTCCAGCTCCGTGAGGATCCCGTCGTGTCCGTCCCGCGCGGTCAGTCCGCCCACGGCGACCCGCTCGTAGATCCGGTAGCCGTCGCGGTCCACGACCGGCTCCCGGACCGCCGGGCCGTGGTCGCCGCTCCGGCGCCGCAGTTCCGCCTCCGGGCCCGCCGCGGCCCATCGCCTGGCCCGCTCCAGCAGTGCGCGCCGTACGTCCGGCGGGAAGCGCACCGGCTCCCGCAGGAGCGCCGAGACCATCTCGATCGATCCGCCGTCCACGGCCCGCCCCACCGGCGTGCTCCCGTCGGACAGCGCCGCGAGCGGGTCGGCTCCGGCGTCGGTCAGTGCGTGGACGACCTCCTCGTCGCAGGCCGCGACGGCCACGCAGAGCAGCGGGGCCCCGGTGTCCGGGTCGGGCGTGTCCGGGTCGGCTCCGTCGTCCAGCAGCCGCCGGACTCCGTCCGCGTCCCCGTTCCGTACGGCGGCGACGAGTTCCTGGGCGGTCATGCGCGGGCGTCCCCCGTTCCCGTGGCCGGACCCGTGCGGTCTGCGGCGGCGGGATCCTAGTGCGGTCGCGGGACGCGGGGCACGCGGATTATCACGCGGGGCACGCGGACGACGCGGGCGCAGGGCCGGGCGCCGGGCCTCCCCGCCGGGAGCGCGCTCACCGCGCGGGGGCCGGTGCGCCCGGTCGCCGCGTCGTTCAGGCGTCGGCGGGGGCGGTGGCGCCCCGCGGTGACGGCAGGACCCTCGCGCCGGGTGCCGGGGCGGTCGCGGTGCGCACCGACCGGCAGGTGCCGGAGGTACGGAGGGCCTCGGCGACCTTGGTCGCGGACTCGGGGTCGCGGACCAGGAACGCCGTCGTGGGCCCGGAGCCGGAGACCAGCGCCGCCAGGGCACCGGCCGTGCGGCCCGCGTCGAGCGTCCGCGCGAGGTCGGGGAAGAGGGAGAGCGCGGCGGGCTCCAGGTCGTTGGAGACGGCGGCGGCCAGCGCGTCCGGGTCGCCCGCGGCGAGCGCGTCGAGCAGGTCGCGGGAGGCGACGGGCTCGGGGACGGCGCGGCCCTCGGCGAGCCGGTCGAACTCGCGGAAGACGGCCGGGGTGGACAGCCCGCGTCCGGCCATCGCGAACACCCAGTGGAAGGTGCCGCCTACCTCCAGGGCGGTGAGCCGTTCGCCGCGCCCGGTGCCGAGTGCGGCGCCGCCGACCAGGCTGAAGGGCACGTCGCTGCCCAGGTCCGCGCAGATCGCGAGCAGTTCGGCGCGCGAGGCGCCCGCCTGCCACAGCTCGTTGCAGGCGAGCAGCGCGCCCGCCCCGTCCGCGCTCCCCCCGGCCATGCCGCCGGCGACCGGGATGTCCTTGGCGATGTGGATGCGCACGGCCGGTTCGATGCCCCGGCGCTCGGCGAGCGCGAGCGCGGCGCGCGCGGCGAGGTTGGTGCGGTCCAGCGGCACCTGGTCGGCGTCCGTGCCGGCGCAGGTGACGCTCAGCTCCTCGGCCGGCTCCACCGTGACCTCGTCGTACAGGCCGACGGCGAGGAAGACGTTGGCCAGGTCGTGGAAGCCGTCGGGGCGGGCGGCGCCCACCGCGAGCTGGACGTTGACCTTGGCCGGGACGCGTACCGTGACGCTCACTTGCCGGACTCCTCTGTCAGGGACGCGGCCTCTGCGATCCGCGCGAACTCCTCCACCGTCAGCGACTCCCCGCGTGCCTGCGGCGAGACCCCGGCGGCGACGAGTGCCGCCTCGGCTGCCCCCGCCGACCCGGCCCAGCCGGCCAGGGCCGCCCGCAGGGTCTTGCGCCGCTGCGCGAACGCGGCGTCGACGACCGCGAAGACCTCGCGCCTGGACACCGTCGTCTTCAGCGGCTCGGCGCGCCGGACCAGGGAGACGAGCCCGCTGTCGACGTTCGGCGCGGGCCAGAAGACGTTGCGGCCGATGGCTCCGGCCCGCTTGACCTCGGCGTACCAGTTGGCCTTGACGGAGGGCACGCCGTACACCTTCGAGCCGGGCGCGGCGGCGAGCCGGTCGGCGACCTCGGCCTGCACCATCACCAGCGTCCGCTCGATGCTCGGGAAGGTGTCGAGCATGTGGAGCAGGACGGGGACGGCGACGTTGTAGGGGAGGTTCGCGACGAGCGCGGTGGGCGGCGGTCCGGGCAGCTCGGCGACGTGCATCGCGTCGGAGTGGACCAGCGCGAACCGGTCCGCGCGCGTGGGCATGCGCGCGGCGATCGTCGCGGGGAGCGCGCCCGCCAGGACGTCGTCGATCTCGACGGCGGTCACCCGGTCGGCGGCCTCCAGGAGCGCGAGGGTGAGGGACCCGAGTCCCGGCCCGACCTCGACGACGACGTCGTCCGGGCGGACTCCGGCGGTGCGGACGATGCGGCGGACCGTGTTGGCGTCGATCACGAAGTTCTGGCCGCGCTGCTTGGTGGGGCGTACACCGAGCGCCGCCGCGAGTTCACGGATGTCGGCCGCGCCGAGGAGGGCGTCGGGGAGGGGGCTGCTGCTCACGGGACAAGGGTACGGGCCGCCGGGAGGCCTCCCGCCGGTCACCCGTGCAGCCGCGCCCCGCAGTGCGGCCAGGGCGTGGAGCCGCGTTTGGTGTAGAGCTTCTTCGCCCGGAAGGTCTGCTCCTCGGCGGGCGCGTCCTGCGGGCGTCCCTTGCCGCCGAGGCTGTGCCAGGTGTGGGAGTCGAACTGGTACAGCCCGCCGTAGGTGCCGGAGGGGTCCACCGCGGCCGGGCGCCCGCCGGACTCGCAGGCGGCGAGGCCGTCCCAGTTCAGGCCGTCGGCGCCCTTCACGGAGTCCGGGTGCGGCTTGGTGCCGACCCTGACCAGCTGGGTGCGCGGCTTGCGGACCACCTCGGCCTGCTCGCGGCGGGGCCGCTGCCGGACCCCGTTGACGGTCCGCAGGTAGTAGGTGACCCGGCGCAGGCCTGGCCGGCCCGCCCGCTCGACGACCTCGGTGCCCCGGAACACCGTGGGGTCGGGTCTGCGCCGCACCTCGAAGGGGACGGTCTCCTCGCGCACCTCCCGGTTGGCGGTGACGCGCAGCACGGTCACCGTCTGTCCGTCGCGCGGGAAACCGGCCTGCGGCACGGAGGTGGTGTCCTGCCCGTGCAGGGTGACGCCGGCCTCCTCCACGGCCTCGCGGACGGTCGCCGCGTTGGTGCGGATGGTGCGGGTCCGGCCGTCGGCGAGGATCGTGACCGTGCGTTCGGTGCGGACGTCGAGCGCGAGGCCGGCGCGCCCGATGCCCCGGGAGCGGGTGGCCGACAGGTACGCGCCCTCGGCCCGCACGCCCAGCTGGGCGAGGGCCCCGTCGACGGTGCGTGCCGTCGTCCACACCTCGCGCTGCCGGCCGTCCAGGGTGAGGCGCACGGGGCGGCCGTAGCGCACGGCGACCTCGTCGCCGCTGGCCAGGACCGCGCCGCCGGCGGGCGCCACCACGTCGTGCGCTCCCACCCGTACGCCTTCGTCGGAGAGCAGTTCGGTCACGTCGTCGGCGAACGTGTGCAGGACGCGCGGGCGGCCGTCGACGGTCAGCTCGATCGCCTTGTCCTTGGCGAGGAACGCGGTGGTGCCGCCGGCCAGGAAGGCGACCACCAGCGCCTGCGGCAGCAGCCTGCGCACGGCGGACTCGGAGCGCCGGCCGTACCGGGGCTTGCGGCGGCGGGCGGCGCGCCGCCCGGATCCGGCGCGTGCCTCCGGTCCGGGCGCCTCGCCGTCGGGCAGGTACCCGCTCCGCCGCGGCGGCTCCGGGTCGCCGGGCCCGCCCGGCGCGGGCGCCTGCCCCTGCGTCCGGCCCGCCGGGGCGGCCGGTGCCGGGAGTTCGTAGGCCGGCCGGTAGGTGTCACCCCCGTAGGCGGCCACGCCGTATCCCTGCGTCACGGCGTCGTGCACGCCGGGTGCGTCGGGCACGCCCGACGCACCATGGGGGTCGTACGCCTCAAACGTCTCGTACTGCGGTGTGCTCACGCCGACACGCTCCAGGGGGCCCGCGGGCCAGAGGGGTCCGGATCGGGCACCAGAACCTAGCGGAGGCCCGGTCACTCTCCAAAGCGGCGCGACTACGGACGGTCGCAACCGGGCCCGAGGTCCATCCGGGCCGGCGTTATACGGCGGTTATGATCGATGCACGCTCAGTAGTCGAAGGCGCGGGCGGTGTTCGCGCCCAGGGCCGTCGCCAGCGCATCCTCGTCGATGCCCCGGACGGCCGCCATCGCGCGGACCGTGACCGGAATGAGATACGGGGCGTTGGGCCGTCCGCGGTACGGCGCCGGGGTCAGGAAGGGCGCGTCGGTCTCCACGAGGACCAGTTCCAGCGGGGCGACGGCCAGTGCGTCGCGGAGGTTCTGGGCGTTCTTGAAGGTGACGTTGCCGGCGAAGGACATGAAGTAGCCCTCGCGGGCGCACACCTCGGCCATCGCGGCGTCCCCGGAGTAGCAGTGGAACACCGTCCGCTCGGGGGCGCCCTCCTCCTTGAGGATGCGCAGCACGTCGGCGTGGGCGTCGCGGTCGTGGATGACGAGGGTCTTGCCGTGCCGCTTGGCGATCTCGATGTGGGCGCGGAAGGAGCGCTCCTGGGCCGCCTTGCCGTCCGGCCCGGTACGGAAGTTGTCGAGGCCGGTCTCGCCGACGCCCTTCACCTGGTCCAGGCCGGCCAGCCGGTCGATCTCGGCGAGCGCCTCGTCCAGCGCGGCGTCACCGCCGGGCACCCGCGCGCCCTGCCGGGACCCGGCGCCGCCGGGGTCCCCGTGCACGATGCGCGGGGCCTCGTTGGGGTGCAGGGCCACGGTGGCGTGGACGTGGGCGTGGGCGGCCGCCGTCTCGGCCGCCCAGCGGGAGCCCGCCAGGTCGCAGCCGACCTGGACGACCGCCGCCACACCCACCGAGGCGGCCTTCGCGAGGCCCTCCTCGACGGTGCCGGACTGCATGTCGAGGTGAGTGTGGGAGTCGGCGACCGGTACCCGGAGGGGTTCCGGGAGCGGCGGCGCCGTGTTCTTGTCGGCCGCGGCGGAGAGGTTCGCGGAGGCGTTCGCAGGCATGCCCCGATCCTACGAAAGGGGCACGCCACGAGGATCCGCAGGATCCGCGGCCGGCTCAGCTCGCCTTGCGCTGGAACGGATGCAGGAGATCGGACAGGTGCCACTGGTGGGACGCCTTGGCCTGCGCGGAGGCGTCCGCAACCGCCGGTGCGGCGCAGTCCTCCTCGGTCCGGCCGTCCGGCACCGCGCGCCGGGACGACTGCTGGGCCGCGCTGTGCACCGACGAGACCTGCCCCGCGCGCATGATCCTCAGGACATGGCCGTCGCAGTTCTGGCACGAGGGCCGGCTCAGCGGAGACGGGACGACCTGGCCGTTCGCCACATACATGACGAACTCGTGGTTCTCCGCGTCCGTGTGGTGCTCTATCTCGTACGACTGCTCCCAGCCGTGCCCGCATCGCATGCAGGCGAAGGAATACGACTCGTGGACGACGGCTGTGGCCGCACCGCGGAGGCCGGTCTGCCCTGCGATCTCACTCATGCCAGCTCCTCTTGTCCGCTGGACAAGCGCCTCCGGCTGCTGGGACTCCCCCCGGAATCCCTTGGAGGCGAGGGACGGGAACGTCCCTGCTGACCAGTGGACGCCTTCACCGGCGCGAATGCGACGGACCTGCCGACTGTTGGAGGCGATTTGGAGTCTGCTTGCCAAATCGGCCCTGCCGGACAGGGCTGGGCTTTGCGTTTCCGTCCCTTGCTTTACCCGGCCGTGGGGCGCGCGCTCAGAGGAGAAGCGCCCCGCTCAGAGGACACATCGCCGCAGGTCAGGGGCGCGTGCTCAGAAGAAGCGCGACCCGCTCAGGGATCACGGTGCGCCCCTTGCCGGCTCCGGGGCACGGGGCGCCGTGCCAGGGGCGGGGGGAGCCGCGCACCAGGCGCCGACGTCCTGCGCACGCGTACACAGGAGCAACCCGGACGGCGCCGCCGTCAGCCGCCGGTGCTCTTGGCCGCCACCACCGCGTCGAAGACGACCCTCTTGGGGATCCCCGCCGCCACCGCCACCGCCGCGATGGCCTCCTTGCGGCGCTCGCCCGCCTCCTCCCGCACCCGCACCCGGCGCACCAGTTCCGCCGCGTCCAGTTCCTCGGGCCCGCGCTCGGGCGCGCCCTCGACGACGACGGTGATCTCGCCGCGCACCCCGTCGGCCGCCCACACCGCGAGTTCGGCGAGCGGGCCGCGCCGTACCTCCTCGTACGTCTTGGTCAGCTCGCGGCAGACGGCGGCCCGGCGTTCGGCGCCGAAGACCTCGGCCATCGCGGCGAGGGTGTCGTCGAGGCGGTGCGGGGCCTCGAAGTAGACGAGGGTGCGGCGCTCCCCGGCGACCTCCTGGAGCCGGGAGCGGCGTTCGCCGGCCTTGCGCGGCAGGAATCCCTCGAAGCAGAACCGGTCGACGGGCAGCCCGGACAGCGCGAGCGCGGTGAGCACGGCGGACGGTCCCGGGACGGCGGTGACCCGGATCTCCTTCTCCACGGCCGCGGCGACCAGCCGGTAGCCGGGGTCGGAGACGGAGGGCATCCCGGCGTCGGTGACGAGCAGCACGCGCGCGCCGCCGACGAGTTCCTCGACCAGCTCGGGCGTGCGGGCCGCCTCGTTGCCCTCGAAGTACGACACCACGCGGCCCTTGGGCGTCACGCCCAGCGCCTGCGTGAGCCAGCGCAGCCGCCGGGTGTCCTCGGCCGCGATCACGTCGGCGCCGGCCAGCTCGGCCGTGAGCCGGGGCGGCGCGTCCGCGACGTCGCCGATGGGGGTGCCTGCGAGGACAAGGGTTCCAGTCACCCCTCCATCCTCGCAGCCGCCGACGGCGGCGCCGTCCCCCGGCAGACGCGGCCGCCCGATCGCAAAGGAACCCGTCTCGGAGCCCCATTGCACGGGACTCACACAGAACGGTTCCCTACGATGGCGCGGTGACCAGTACCGCGTCCTCCACGGACACCCGGCAGGGCCAGGCAGCGCTCGACGAGCGGCCGACGTGGCAGCAGCGGCTGCGCAGATTCGGCTATCAGGCGAGTCCGGCGCACACCGGCGGGGGCACCGGCGCCCCGGCAGGGGCGCCCGCGGACGTCGTCGACCGCCTGGTCCCGCCGTACGCCGCGCCGTCGCCCCGGCTGTGGCAGGGTCTGGGCGTGCCGCCGGTGCTCGCCGAGCGGATCACGCGGTGGTCCGGCTGGGGCGGTCCGCTCCTGGTGACGCTGATGGCGGGGCTGCTGCGGTTCTGGAACCTGGGCAGCCCGAAGGCGGTGATATTCGACGAGACGTACTACGCGAAGGACGCGTGGGCGCTCGTCCACCGCGGTTTCGAGGTCAACTGGGACAAGAACGCCAACGACCTGATCCTCCAGGCGAACGGCCATGTCACGGTCCCGGCGGACGCGGCGTACGTCGTGCACCCGCCGGTCGGCAAGTACGTGATCGGGCTCGGTGAGCTGATCTTCGGCTTCGACCCGTTCGGCTGGCGCTTCATGACGGCGCTGCTGGGCACGCTGAGCGTGCTGCTGCTGTGCCGGATCGGGCGCCGGCTGTTCCGTTCCACCTTCCTCGGCTGCCTGGCGGGCGGCCTGATGGCGGTGGACGGGCTGCACTTCGTGATGAGCCGCACCTCGCTGCTGGACGGCGTGCTGATGTTCTTCGTGCTGGCGGCGTTCGGCTGCCTGCTGATCGACCGGGACCGGGCGCGGGAGAGACTCGCCGCCGCGCTCCCGGTGGACGCGGACGGCCGGGTCCGGCCGGACGCGCACGTCGCGAGCAGCACCTGGCTGGGCTGGCGGCCCTGGCGCTGGGCGGCGGCCGTGCTGATGGGGCTGGCGATCGGCACCAAGTGGAACGGCCTGTACATCCTGGCCGCGTTCATCGTGATGACCGTGCTGTGGGACATGGGCGCGCGGAAGGTGGCGGGCGCCGAACGGCGGCTGTCGCTGCCGTTCGTGATCGAGTCGTTCGTCTCCTGGGCGACGATGTGCACGGTCGCCGTGGCGGTCTACCTGACCTCCTGGATCGGCTGGATCCTCTCCCCGACCGACGGCAGCGGCGGCTACTTCCGCAACTGGGCGGCCACCGACGGCAAGGGCGGTGCCTGGACGTTCCTGCCGGACTGGGTGCGCAGCCTGTGGCACTACGAGCACGAGGTCTACCTCTTCCACGTCGGCCTGTCCTCGCCGCACACCTACATGTCCAACCCGTGGTCGTGGCTGGTGCTGGGCCGTCCGGTGTCGTACTTCTACGAGTCGCCGTCGCCGGGCGCGGACGGCTGTCCCTCGGGTGCCGGGGAGAAGTGCGCGCGTGAGGTGCTGGCGATCGGCACGCCGCTGCTGTGGTGGGCGGCCTGCTTCGCGATCCTGTACGTCCTGTGGCGGTGGGCGTTCCGCCGCGACTGGCGGGCGGGCGCCATCGCCTGCGGCATCGCGGCCGGCTACCTGCCCTGGTTCATGTACCAGGAGCGCACGATCTTCCTCTTCTACGCCGTCGTCTTCGTGCCGTTCCTGTGCCTGGCGGTGGCGATGATGATCGGGGCGATCATCGGCCCACCGGGCTCCAGCGACACCCGCCGCCTGGTGGGCGCGTCGGGAGCCGGCATCCTCGTCCTGCTGATCGCCTGGAACTTCATCTATTTCTGGCCCCTGTACACGGGCACGGCGATCCCCATCGACTCCTGGCGTTCACGGATGTGGCTCGACACCTGGGTTTGAGCCACATCCCTGATCTCTGTTCAGACAACAATCGGTCAACACCTGCCACAGGGCCCCCGCCACCGCCTACAGTGCGCCTCACAGAGAACTTTTGAACGCGTTCACAAAATGCGGAAAAAGTGCACGGGGAGGGGATTCGCACCATGCGCAAGGGGGTCAAGGCGGCCATAGCGAGCGGTGTGTGCATCGTGGTGCTGGGCGGGGCCGGGTACGGCGCCTACACCGTGCTGTCGACGCTGCACGACGGCGGTGCGCCGGCCGTAAGGACCGGGCCGCCCACCGCGGACGAGATCAGCGACACCACGTCGAAGTTCTTCACCGCCTGGGAGAAGGGCCGGTCGGCGACCGCGGCGTCGTACACCAACGACTCCGCCGACGCCGAGCCCGTGCTCTCGTCCTTCAGCGCCGTCGCCCACATCAAGGACGTGCGCATCACCCCGGGCAAGGCGACCGGCGCCACCGTGCCGTACAGCGTGAAGGCGACGGTGTCCTACGACGGGAAGTCGAAGCCGCTCGCCTACCGCAGCCGGCTGACCGTCGTGCGCGGCGAGACCACCCACCGCGCGCTCGTCGACTGGGACCCGTCCGTCGTGCACCCGGCGCTGAAGCGCGGCGACACGCTCTCCACCGGCGAGGCCGCGACCCCGCCCATCGAGGCGGTCGACCGCAACGGCACGGTCCTCAGCAAGGACAGCTACCCGTCGCTGGGCCCGATCCTGGACGAACTGCGCAGCCGCTACGGCGACAAGGCGGGCGGCACGCCGGGCGTGGAGCTGGTGATCCAGCACGAGTCCCAGGAGGCCGCCGACACCACGCTGCTGACCCTCGCCGCCGGGAAGCCGGGCAAGCTGCGCACCACGCTCGACGCGCGCGTGCAGGCCGCCGCCGAGACCGCGGTGACGAAGTACGCCGAGTCGTCGGTGGTGGCCGTGCAGCCCAGCACCGGCGACGTCCTGGCGGTCGCCAACCACCGTGAGGACGGCTTCAACGCGGCCTTCCTCGGCGAGCTGGCCCCCGGCTCCACCATGAAGATCATCAGCGCGGCCACCCTCATCGACACCGGGCTCACCTCGATGAACGGACCGGCGCCCTGTCCGCCGACCGCCACCTGGCAGAGCCAGACCTTCAGCAACCTCAAGGGGCTCCAGCCGGACGAACGCGCCACCCTCGCGGACAGCTTCGCGCGCTCCTGCAACACGGCGTTCGTGAAGTACGCGGACTCCGTCCAGGTCGACTCGCTCACCAAGGAGGCCGAGGACCGCTTCGGACTCGGGCGCAACGACTGGAAGGTCGGCATCCCGAGCTTCGACGGCCGCGTCCCCGCCTCCGGCGGCCCGGACACCGCGGCCAACCTCATCGGCCAGGGCCAGGTGCAGATGAGCCCGCTGAACATGGCGTCGGTGACGGCGACCGCGCTGACCGGAACCTTCCGGCAGCCGGTGCTCGTCGCGCAGAAGCTGGACGACCGTCCGCTGGCCACCGCCAAGGGCCTGTCGGCGAACACGTCCGGCCAGCTGCGTGCCATGATGAACCGCACCGCGACCAGCGGCACCGCGGCCGGGGTGATGAGCGGGCTGCGCGGCACCATCGGCGCCAAGACGGGTTCCGCGGAGGTCGACGGGCAGACCAAGTCGAACAGCTGGTTCGCCGGCTACCGCGACGACATCGCCGCCGCCGCCATGACCCAGGACGGCGGTCACGGCATCGACGCGGCCGGTCCTATTGTCGCAAGCGTGCTACGGATCGGTGGCTGACGTCACCCGCCCAGGGCGGGACTCTAGGCTGTTGCAGTCGTTGGGGAGCGTGAGGGCTACGGGGCGCCGGGGACCCTGGGGAAGTGCGCGGAGGAACTGAACTGTGGGCAAGAGAAGGCGCGTCGCCGAACGCCGCAAGAAGAGACCCGCCGTCATCGGCGGGGTGATCGCCGCCGTCGCCGTCGGCGCCGGGCTCGGCGGTTACGCGCTGTACGGCGGCGGAGCGGCCGACGCGGCGTCGAAGGCCGCCGTCAAGCCCGTCAAGACCGGCCCGCTGTCGGCGACCGAGGTGCAGACGACGGCGCGGACCTTCCTGGCCTCCTGGCAGCAGGGCAAGGTCCCGCAGGCTGCCGCCGTCACCGACGACGCCGCGGCCTGCGTCCGGCTGCTCACCGGCTACGCCAAGGACGCCCACATCACGGGCGTCAAGCTCACCGAGGGCACGCGCACCGGCGCCAAGGTCCCGTTCTCGGTGAAGGCGACGGTGTCGTACAAGGGCGTCAGCAAGCCCCTGTCGTACGACTCCGCGTTCAGCGTCGTGCGGCGCACCAGTGACGGCAAGCCGGTGGTGGACTGGCACGCCGCGGTCGTCCACCCGGACCTCGCCGACGGCGACACCCTGGCGACCGGCGCGTCCGGCACCCCGCCCGTCACCGCCCTGGACCGGGACGGCGGCGAGATCACCACCGCCAAGTACCCCTCGCTGGGCACGGTCCTGGACGGGCTGCGGGAGAAGTTCGGCAAGAAGGCCGGCGGCAAGGCCGGCGTCGAACTGCGGGTGGTGCGCGGTACGGCGTCCCAGAAGGCGAAGCTGTCCGACAAGACCCTCCTGGAACTCAGCAAGGGCACCCCGGGCACCGTGAAGACGACGCTCAGCCCGACCCTCCAGGCGGCCGCGGAGAAGCAGGTCACCACGCAGAAGAACGCCTCGGTCGTCGTGATGCGCCCGTCGACCGGCGAGATCTACGCGGTGGCCAACTCCAGCCACGGCTTCAACGTGGCCTTCCAGGGATCGCTCGCCCCCGGCTCCACCATGAAGATCGTCACCTCGACGATGCTGTTCGAGAAGGGGCTGATCACCCCGGACGCCTCCCACCCCTGCCCCAAGACGTACAAGCTGGCCGGGTGGACGTTCCACAACGACGACGACTCCGAGATCAAGAAGGGCACGTTCAAGATGGCCTTCGGGGCGTCCTGCAACAACGCCTTCATCAACTTCGCGCCCAAGCTCTCCGACAGCGACCTGACGACCGAGGCGCAGCAGGTGTACGGCCTCGGCATGAACAACTGGGCGATCGGCGTCCCGACCTTCGACGGCTCGGTCCCGGTGCAGAGCGGCGCGCAGATGGGCGCCTCGCTGATCGGGCAGGGCGGCGTGCGGATGAACCCGCTGAACATGGCGTCGGTGGCGGCCACCGTGGAGACCGGCACCTTCCACCAGCCGTACCTGGTCGCGCCCTCGGTCGACAACCGGACCCTCGCCAAGGCCTCGCGCACGATGTCCGCGAAGACGCAGTCCGAGCTGAAGGAGGTCATGCAGTACACGGCGGCGTACGGCACGGCCGCCCAGGCGATGGCGGGTCTCGGCCCGGACTACGGCGCCAAGACGGGCTCGGCGGAGGTCGACGGGCAGAAGAAGCCGAACGGCTGGTTCACGGCGTACAAGGGCGACCTGGTGGGCGCGGGCGTGGTGCAGGCGGGCGGCCACGGCGGCGACACGGCAGGACCGATCGTGGCGGCGCTGCTGAAGCTCGGCTCGTCGCTCTAGGCGCGGCTAGCGGGCCACGGGCGCGGCCATGTAGGTGCGCCTGAGGAAGCGCAGCAGCGTCTTCGACTCGAACTGAACCACCGACGTGCCGTGGTCGGAGTGGAGTTCGACCACGGCCTGCACCCGCCCCAGCGGCCACACCCGTACGTCACCGGACTCCGCCGGCACCCTGAGCCCCTGCTCCAGCAGCGCGCGCGAGAACGTCCACTCGTCCGTCCCGGGCAGGCCCACCCGCACCGATCGGGGGTCGGTCTCGGGGTCGTACCGCAGGATGACGGGCACCGCGCCCGGGTCCTCCCGCAGGTCCTCGTCGGTGACGATGTGGGCTCGCGCGTACTGCTCGACTACAGACATCGGATTGCCCTTTACGCTCCGTTACCCTGGCGAAAGCTGTGCAGCCGCTTCTTCTCCAATGTCCCACATTTGACCGATTGCGCCCGTGGGACCCTTGCGACGCCTCGTGTGCGGTACACGACTCCCTCGCTCTTGCAAAAGGTTCGCAACAACATATTAAAATCGGACGGTGCATGTACCTGACGGATTCATAGACGCCCCCACCTCGGCGGTGACCGCGGTGGTCGCGGCCGGCGCCCTCGCCGTGAGCCTGCGCGGCGCCCGCCGCGAACTCGACGAGCGCACGGCGCCGCTCGCCGGCCTGGTGGCGGCGTTCATCTTCGCCGTACAGATGCTCAACTTCCCCGTCGCGGCCGGAACAAGCGGCCATCTGCTGGGCGGAGCCCTCGCCGCCATCCTCGTCGGGCCCTACACCGGTGTGCTGTGCGTGTCCGTGGTGCTGCTGATGCAGGGCATCCTGTTCGCGGACGGCGGCCTGACCGCGCTCGGCGTCAACGTCACCGACATGGCGATCGTGACGACCGTCGTCGCCTACGCCGTCTTCCGGGGCCTGCTGAAGGTCCTGCCGCGCACCAGGCGCTCGGTGACCGCCGCCTCCTTCGTCGCCGCCCTGCTCTCCGTCCCCGCCGCCGCGGTCGCCTTCACGCTGCTCTACGCGGTGGGCGGCACCACCGACGTGTCGATCGGCAAGGTCGCCACCGCCATGATCGGCGTGCACGTCCTCATCGGCGTCGGCGAAGCCGCGATCACCGCCCTCACGGTCGGCGCGGTGATCGCCGTACGCCCGGACCTCGTGTACGGGGCGCGTGAGCTGCGGCAGGGGCTGAAACTGCGGGTGAACGGCGAGCTGGTGGACGCGCCCGCGACGCCCGCGGCACCCGTCGCGGCGCGCACCTCGCGGCGCACGCTGTGGATCACGGGGCTCGCCGCCTCCCTGGTCCTCGCCGGATTCGTCAGCTTCTACGCCTCGGCGTCCCCGGACGGCCTGGAGAAGGTCGCGCACGACAAGGGCATCGACGCGAAGGCCCGGGAGCACGCCTCCGCCGGCTCGCCGCTCGCCGACTACGGCGTCGAGGACGTCTCCGACGCCCGGCTCTCCGGCGGTCTCGCGGGCGTCATCGGTGTCGGCGTGACCGTCGTCGCGGGCAGCGCGGTCTTCTGGGCGGTGCGCAGGCGCCGGGACGCACAGGCACCGTCCGGGGCGCTCTGACATGGGCGCCGTGGGCGGAGCCCACCGGCTCTACCGGCACGCGCACTCCCCGGTGCACGCGCTCCCGCCGCACACCAAGCTCGCCGCCGTCCTCGCCTTCGTGGTCGTCGTGGTCTCGACACCGCGCACGGCGATGTGGGCGTTCGCCCTGTACGCCGTGCTCCTCGCCCTCGTCGCCCGCCACGCGCGCGTGCCCGCCGCCTTCGTGCTGCGCCGGCTGCTGATCGAGGTGCCCTTCGTCGCCTTCGCGGTGCTGATGCCGTTCGTGGCGGAGGGCGAGCGGGTCGACGTCCTCGGCCTCTCGCTCAGCGTGAACGGCCTGTGGGGCGCCTGGAACGTGCTCGCCAAGGGCACCCTCGGGGTCGCCGCCTCCGTCCTGCTGGCGGCCACCACCGAACTGCGCGAACTGCTCCTCGGCCTGCAACGGCTCAGGCTCCCGCCGCTGCTCGTCCAGATCGCCTCCTTCATGATCCGCTACGGCGACGTCATCACCGACGAGATGCGCCGGATGCGGATCGCCCGGGAGTCGCGCGGCTTCGAGGCGCGGGGCGTGCGCCACTGGGGCGTGCTCGCGAAGTCCGCCGGCGCGTTGTTCATCCGCTCCTACGAGCGCGGGGAGCGGGTCCACCTGGCCATGGTGAGCCGCGGGTACGCCGGTTCGATGCCGGTCATCGACGAGGTGACCGCGTCCCGGACGCAGTGGACCCACGCCCTCGCACTCCCCTTGTCCGCCTTCGTCGTCTGCGTGTTGGGATGGGCCCTGTGACCGACTCCTACGCCTCCCTGGAGGTCTCCGGCCTCGCCTTCGCCTACCCCGACGGCCACCAGGCCCTGTTCGGCGTCGACTTCACCGTCGCGCGCGGCGAACGGGTCGCGCTGCTCGGGCCGAACGGCGCCGGCAAGACCACCCTCGTGCTGCACCTCAACGGCATCCTGAGCGGCGGCACGGGCACCGTCACGGTCGCCGGACTGCCGGTCGGCAAGCGGCACATGGCGGAGATCCGGCGCCGGGTCGGCATCGTCTTCCAGGACCCCGACGACCAGCTGTTCATGCCGACCGTCCGCGAGGACGTGGCGTTCGGCCCGGCCGCGGCCGGCCTCAAGGGCGCCGCACTCGACGCCCGCGTGCGCACCGCCCTGGACCGGGTCGGCATGGCCGGCTTCGCCGAACGGCCGCCGCACCACCTCTCCTTCGGGCAGCGCCGCCGGGTCGCCGTCGCCACCGTCCTCGCCATGGAGCCGGAGATCCTGGTCCTGGACGAGCCCTCGTCCAACCTCGACCCGGCCTCCCGCCGCGAACTCGCCGACATCCTGCGCTCCCTGGACGTCACGGTCCTGATGGTCACCCACGACCTGCCCTACGCCCTGGAGCTGTGCCCGCGCTCGCTGATCCTGAGCGACGGCACGATCGCCGCCGACGGGCCCACCGGCGAACTCCTCTCCGACGACGCCCTGATGCGCGCACACCGCCTGGAACTGCCCTTCGGCTTCGACCCGCGCGCCGCGACGGCCGGACACGGCGGCCTGCGCCCCGGCCGGCAGTGAGGCACAGCTCACGCCCGTACCGCCCCGGTGCCGAGGAATCGCAGGCCCGGCGGGGGTGTTGCCCCCTAGGACGCAGGCAACCAGGAGGGACGTGGCGGACGTGGACGTGAACGGCACGGTGGCCGAGGGCTTCGAACCGGTCAGGGACGCGTTCGCGGCCAACTTCGAGCTGCTCGGGGACCGGGGCGCGGCGGTCGCCGTGTACCGGGACGGGCACCGGGTCGTCGACCTGTGGGCCGGTGCGCGGGACGTCGACGGGGACGCCGCACAGGCGCCCTGGGAGCACGGCACCGCCCAGATCGTGCGCTCGGCAACCAAGGGCGTCGCCGCCGCCGCCCTGCTGCTCCTGCACCAGCGCGGCGAACTGGACCTGGACGCCCCGGTGGGCGATCTCTGGCCGGAGTTCAAGGCGGCCGGCAAGGAACGGACCCTGGTACGGCACCTGCTCGCGCACCGCGCGGGCGTACCCGTGCTGGACCGGCCGCTCACGCCCGCCGAGGCCGCCGACCCCGAGCGGGGCGCGGCGGCGGTGGCGGCGCAGGCTCCGGTGTGGGAGCCGGGCACCGACCACGGCTACCACGCGCAGACGTACAGCTGGCTCACCGGCGAGCTGGTGCGGCGGGTGACCGGACGGGACATCGGCGCCTGGATCGCGGACGAGATCGCCGGACCGGCCGGTGCCGCGCTGTGGCTCGGACTGCCCGAGGCGGAGCGGGCGCGTGCCGGGCGGGTCGGTCCCGTCGAGGCCCCGCAGGCCGCCGGCACCCTGCGGACCCGGCCCAAGCGGTCCGTGTCCGAGGCGTACGCCGATCCCGCGTCCCTGACCCGCCGCGCGTTCGGCGCGATCACCCCGCTCCCGGACGAGAACGACCCCGGCTACCGTGCCGCCGCCCTGCCCGCGTCCAACGGCATCGCCACCGCCGACGGCCTGGCCCGCTTCTACGCCGCCCTGATCGGCGAGGTGGACGGCGGCACCCGGCTGTTCACGCCGGAGACCGTGGAGCTGGCCCACGGCGAGCAGGCCGCCGGTCCCGACCGGGTGCTGGTCGTCTCCACCCGCTTCGGGCTCGGCTACATGCTGCACGGCAGCGCGTCCCCGCTGCTCTCCCCCGCCTCCTTCGGCCACCCGGGCCGCGGTGGCGCGCTGGGCTTCGCGGACCCCGCGTCGGGCATCGCCTTCGGCTACGTCACCAACGGGTTCCGCAAGAGCGTGACGGCGGACGCGCGGGCGCAGGCGCTGGTGCGCGCGGTGCGCGCGGCGACGGCGTAGGGACCGCCGCCGCGCGCGTCCGCGCTCTCACACGTTGATCGGGTGCGAGTGCCGCCCGGAGTCCGCGTCGATCTCGCCGTGCGCCTTGCTCAGCAACTGCATGGCCAGTTCGTTCAGGGCGCGGGCGCCCGCGATCTCCTCGCCGACCCTCGGCTGGTTGCTGTCGGACTCGTGCCGGCTCGCATGGCCGTGCGCGCGTATCTCGGTGCCGTCGGCCAGCCGCACCAGGGCCACCGCGCGCGTGTGCGTGTCGTCCTCCAGGAATTCCAGCTCGACGTGCCATCCCACCGCGGTCTGCGTCATGGGGACCACCTCCGCAATCGCTGCTTCCAGGGTGCTCCCTCGGGGCCCGGCCCGTCACGTCGGCACCGGCCGCGCGCGGGTCAGCCGCCGTCGAAGCTGGCAAAGTAGGCCGCGACCATGTCCTCGTCGGCGTGGCCCTGCGCGGCGGCGCGGGCGAAGCGTTCGGCGGCCGCCTCCGCGAGGTCGAGGCGCACGCCGTGGCCGGCGCCCGCGGCGACGATCAGCCGGGCGTCCTTCCCGGCCGTGTCCACCGCGAAGGACGGCGGGGTCAGTCCGCCGTCGAGGATCAGGGCGGCCTTGGCCCGCAGGTAGCCCATGTCGAGCGGGCCGCCGGCGATCAGGTCGAAGAAGCCGTGCGGGTCCACGCCGAGGCCCTTGGCGAGGGCCAGCACCTCGCCGGTGGCGGCGGTGGCCGCGAGGACCCAGCTGTTGGCGACCAGCTTGAGCCGGGTCGCGGCGGCCGACGCGCCGTCGTCGCCGGTCCACAGCGTGCGGGCGCCGACGGCGTCGAAGACCGGGGCGACGGTCTCCCGGCCCTGTTCGGGCCCGGCGGCCAGGACGGTGAGCTGTCCGGCCTCGGCGGGCTGGCGGGTGCCGAGGACCGGGGCGTCGTAGAAGACCAGGCCGTGCTCGCGGGCGAACGCGGCCAGGGCCGGGATCTGGTCGAGTCCCGCGGTGGTGGACTGCACCCAGACGGCTCCGGGCCGCAGCGCGCCGGCGGCCTCGCGGACGACCTCCAGCACGGTGTCGCCGTCGTACAGCATGGTCAGGACGACATCGGCGCCCTCGACGGCCTCGGCGGGGGTGTCGGTGACCTGCGCGCCGTCGGCGGCCAGCGGTTCCGCCTTGGCACGGGTGCGGTTCCACGCGCGGACGGTGTGCCCGGCCTTCAGGAGGTTGCGGGCCATCGCGGCACCCATGATGCCGGTGCCGAGAAGGGCCACGGTGGGCTTGTCGGTCATGACGTCTCCCTGATCGTTCGTAGCTTCCACAGGCCAGCTTGGCGCAGAATCCGCGGGGCACCACATGAACGCCGAGAGGGAGAGCGCGGGAACTAGGCCGTGGGCTCGCGGACGTCCACGACGGTGGCGCCGGCGTGCTCGACCAGCGCGGCCGGCGGGATCGGGAAGACGGCGTGCGGGTCGCCCGCGGCGGCCCACACCACGCCGTGCCGCAGCAGCGCCCGGTCGGCGAGCACGCGCGTGCGGGTGCGGTGCCCGAAGGGCGGCACTCCGCCGATGGCGTACCCGGTGGTCTCGCGGACCACGTCCGCCTTGGCCCGGGTGACCTTCTGCGCGCCCAGCTCCTTGCGGACCAGCTCCACGTCGACGCGGGAGGCGCCGTCCATCAGCACCAGGACCGGCACCCCGTCGGCCGCGAAGATCAGCGACTTGCAGATCTCGCTCAGCTCGCAGCCGACCGCGGCGGCGGCCTCCGCGGCGGTCCTGGTCGCGTCCGGGAACCGCCGGACCCGGGCGGTCAGCTCCCCGAGCCCCAGTTCCTCCAGGGCGGCGGCGAAACGGGGATGGGCTCCAAAGCCCTCGGCATCGGCGTCAGCGGCGGCGGTCGTCGTCATGGGGGCACGGTAACGAAGACGACGCGACGGCGGCGAACGGTTTGCCCGGTTCCGCGCACGAGGAAGCCGGTGAGGGCGCCCCGTCCCCACGGACCCTCACCGGCGGTCTGTCACGAGCCGGGCGTCAGACGCCGACCAGCTCCCGGTCCTCGTCGTCCTTTCCGGCGTTCCGGTCGGACAGCGCGCGCAGGCCCTCGCCCTCCACGTCGACGTTGGGCAGCAGGCGGTCCAGCCACTTCGGCAGCCACCAGGCACGCTTGCCGAGCAGGGCGAGCACGGCCGGGACGATCGCCATGCGGACGATGAACGCGTCGAAGAAGACGGCGATCGCGAGGCCGAAGCCGATCATCTTGATCATGGACTCGCTGGAGCCGATGAAGCCGGAGAAGACGGCCATCATGATGACGGCGGCGGCCGTGACGACCCGGGCGCCGTGCTTGAAGCCGGTGACGACGGCCTGGCTCGGCTTCTCGCCGTGGACGTACGCCTCCCGCATCCGGGTCACCAGGAACACCTCGTAGTCCATGGCGAGGCCGAAGACGACGCCGACCATGAAGATCGGCATCATCGACATGACCGGGCCGGTCTCCTCGACGCCGAGCAGGCCCGACAGCCAGCCCCACTGGAAGACCGCGACCACGGCGCCGAGCGCGGCCATCACGCTGAGCAGGAAGCCGAGGGCCGCCTTCAGCGGGACCAGGACCGAGCGGAAGACCACGATCAGCAGCAGGAACGCGAGGCCGACGACCAGCACCAGGTACGGGATCAGCGCGTCGTTGAGCTTCTGCGAGACGTCGATGTTCATCGCCGTGGAGCCGGTGACCAGGACCTTGGCGTCGGTGTCGGCGGTGATCTCGGTGCCCTGGTCGCGGATGGCGTGGACCAGGTCCTCGGTGGTGGTCGAGGACGGCTTGGACTTCGGGACGACTGTGATGGTCGCGGTGTCGCCGGCCTCGTTGGGGCGGGCCGGGGTGACCGTGACGACGTCCTTGAGGCCCTTGATCTCGCTGTCGACCTTCTTGAAGGCGGACTTGGGGTGGGCGCTGTCCTTGGCGTCGACGACGACCATCAGCGGGCCGTTGAAGCCGGGGCCGAAGCCGTCGGAGAGCAGGTCGTAGGCGCGGCGCTGGGTGGTCGAGACCGGCTGGGAGCCGTCGTCGCCGAGGCCGAGCTGCAGGGAGGTCGCGGGGACCGCCGCCGCGCCGAGGCCGACGACACCGAGCAGCAGGACGGCGACCGGGCGCCGGACCACGAAGCTCGCCCAGCGGGTGCCCATGTTGGGCCGGTCGGCGTGCTTCCTCTTGGGCCGGCCGCCGCCCAGCAGCCTGCTCTTCTCACCGGTCGGCCGGATCCTGCGCCCGGCGAAGCCGAGCAGCGCCGGGATCAGGGTGAGGGCGATCAGGACGGCGACGACGACCGTGCCGGCCGCGGCCACGCCCATCTTGGTGAGCATCGGGATGTTGACGACGGAGAGTCCGACCAGGGCGATCACGACCGTCAGGCCGGCGAAGACGACCGCCGAGCCCGCCGTGCCGACGGCGCGGCCGGCGGCTTCCTCGCGTTCACGGCCCTCGGCCAGCTCCGCGCGGTAGCGGGAGACGATGAACAGGGCGTAGTCGATGCCGACCGCGAGGCCGATCATCGTGGCCAGGGTGGAGGTGGTGGAGCCCAGGTCGAGCGCGCTGGCCAGGGCGGTGATCGTGGAGACGCCGATGCCGACGCCGATGATCGCGGTGAGCAGCGGGAACCCGGCCGCGAGCAGCGAGCCGAAGGTGATGACCAGGACGACCGCGGCGATCGCGATGCCGATGACCTCGCTGGAGCCCGTCTCGGGCGAGGCGCTGAGCGCGTCGCCGCCGATCTCCACGGTCAGACCTGCGTCCCGCGCGTCCTGCGCGGCCGCCTTCAGGGCGTCCCGTGAGGAGTCCTCCAGCTCCATGCCGGAGACCTTGTAGCTGACCGAGGCGTAGGCGACCTCGCCGTTCTTGCTGACGGCGTGCCCCTTGTAGGGGTCGGCGACCGAGGAGACCTCGGAGTCCTCGCCGAGTTCCTTCACGGTCTTCTTGACGGTCGCCTTGTTGAGCTTGTCCGTCATCTTCTCGCCGGCCGGCGCCTTGAAGACGACGCGCGCGGTGGCGCCGTCGGAGCTGGTGCCGGGGAAGCGCTGGTCGAGCAGGTCGAAGGCCTTCTGGGCCTCGGTGCCCGGTATGGAGAAGGACGTGTTGCCGGCGGCGGGGGCGCTGGCGGCGCCGACGCCCGCGAGGGTCAGCAGCGCCACCCACAGGAGGGCGACGTAGTGCCGTCGCCTGAAGGCGAGCCGGCCCAGTTTGTAGAGGAACGTGGCCACGAGGACGTACTCCCGGTGCAGGTCGTGGGGTATTCAGGGCAGGGGTGACCGACCCGGCGGGCGGCACGGGTGATCGGCCCGACGACGTGAGCGGAGACGTCAGGTGGGCTGGGTGTGGGGAGGGGTCAGCCGGTGATGGGTGCGCGGAGCGCGGGGAGCACCACGGCGTCGATGTAGGACAGGAGGAAGGCCTGGTTGGGCGGCTGCTCGTCGATCAGGGAACGGGCGGCGAACCCACCGATCATCATGTGCATCACGTAGCCGATCGCCGGGTTGTCCGCACGGACCTCGCCCCGGTCGACGGCACGCTGCAGCACCTGGTGGAACTCGGCCATCTCGGGCGCGACCAGATGCTCCTTGAACGCTTCCAGGAGATCCGGGTTGCCGTGCACCGCCATGGCGAGACCTCGCATGAGCGCGGAGTTCTGCTCCATCTCGCAGTCGTCCGAGCGCAGGGTCAGGGCGCGCAGATCGCCCCGGAGCGAGCCGGTGTCGATCGTGCCGAAACCCGCGCCACCGGGCTTGTTGTGGCGGACCGCCTTGGCCACCAGTTCGGCCTTGCCGCCCCACTGGCGGTAGAGGGTGGCCTTGCTGGACTTCGTGCGGGCGGCGACGGCGTCCATGGTGAGGGCGTCGTAGCCGACTTCGCGGAGCAGGTCGAGCACGGCCTCGTACAGCTCGGCCTCACGCTCGGGCGTGATCCGACTGCGACGCGCCGTTGCGACCTCAGCCATGCCACTCACCCTTCCTTGCTCCATCGGTACCTGAGTGTGTACATCGTGCACCACAGTGCGTACATACCTCAGTGCGTACATGGTGAAGATACCCCGAGTCCTAGAGAAACGAAACCGTTTCGTACGTGTCCTCGCTCACGTGGATCCGCCCGGTGTCCGCGCCGCACCCGCGCCCACGAGTTGCTGGCCCACCGCACCCGGAAAAGCATGGGGAGGTGAGCTATCTGCGCCTTCCGCACCTCCACGGCGACCTGTTGTGTTTCGTGGCCGAGGACGACCTCTGGCTGACCTCCCTGGACACCCCGGGCCGCGCCTGGCGGCTCACCGTCGACCGCACCAAGGTGGGCCATCCGCGTTTCTCGCCGGACGGCCGCCAGGTGGCGTACACGAGCTGGCGGAGCCTGGTGCCCGAGATCCACCTGGCCGACGTGGACGGCGGGCCGGGACGGCAGCTGACGTACTGGGGCACCGCCGACACCCGGGTGTGCGGCTGGACCCCGGAGGGCGACATCCTCGCGGTGGCCTCGCAGGGGCAGCCGTTCTCCTACTTCACCTGGTCCTACAAGGTCTCCCCGGACGGCGACCCGGGCCGCAGACTCCCCTGGGGCCCGGTCGCCGACCTCCAGGTCGCCGACATCGACGGCGAGCGCAGGACCCTGCTGCTCACCGGCACCCCACCGCACGAGCCGGCCGGCTGGAAACGCTACCGGGGCGGCGCCATGGGCCGGCTCTGGCTGCACGGGCAGCGGCTGCTGGCCGGCATCGGCGGCCACCTCGACTCCCCGATGCTGGTCGCCGGCCGGGTCGCCTTCCTCTCCGACCACGAGGGCGTCGGCAACCTCTACTCGTGCGCCCACGACGGCTCCGACCTGCGCCGGCACACCGACCACGACGCCTTCTACGCCCGCAACGCCGCCAGCGACGGCGTCCGGGTGGTCTACCAGTGCGCGGGCGACCTGTGGATCGTCGACGACCTCTCCCCGGACTCGGTGCCGCGCAGACTGGACGTGCGGCTGTCAGGACCGCGGGCCGGGCGCCGCCCCTACCAGGTGCCGGCCGCCCAGCACGTGGACGGCGTCTCCGTGGACGAGACCGGCCGGGCCAGCGCCGTCGTCGTTCGCGGCAGCCTGTACTGGCTCACCCACCGCGACGGCCCGGCCCGCACCATCGCCGACACCCCGGGGGTGCGGGTGCGGCTCCCGGAGATGCTCGGCTCCACCGGGCAGATCGCCTACGTCACGGACGCCGACGGCGAGGACGCCGTCGAGATCGCCCACCTGCCCCGGGCCACCGGCTGCCGGCCGCCGCGCAGGCTGGCCTCCGGCCGCCTGGGCCGGGTCCTCGAACTGATCTCGGACCCGCTCGGCGAGCGGCTGGCGGTGGCGGCCCACGACGGCAGGCTGCTGCTGATCGACGTGGGCGACGACACCGCGGACGAGGACTCCGACGGCGAGGTCACCGAGCTGATCCGCTCGGACAACGGCCCGGTCCGCGATCTCGCCTTCTCCCCCGACGGGTCCTGGCTGACCTGGTCGCATCCGGGCATCGGCCGTTCGCTGCGGCAGATCAAGCTGGCCCGGATCAGCGACCGCCTCGTCCTCGACCTCACCGACGGCCGGTTCGAGGACGAGAACCCGGTCTTCACCCGTGACGGCCGCTACCTCGCCTTCCTGTCCTGGCGCGGCTTCGACCCGGTCTACGACGTGCACACCGGCGACCTGTCCTTCCCGCTCGGCTGCCGCCCCTACCTGGTCCCGCTCTCCTCGGCGACCCCCTCCCCCTTCGCCCTCAGCCCCGACGGGCGCCCCGCGGCGGGCGGCCTGGACCCGGTCGAGGACGAGGAGAGCGGCGAGGGCGGCACCGTCACCATCGAGGTGGAGGGGCTGGCGAGCCGGGTGACCCCGTTCCCGGTCTCCGCCTCCAAGTACTCGGCGATGTACCCGGTCGCCGGCGGCGGTCTGGTCTGGCTGCGCTGGCCGATCTCGGGCGCGCTGGGCGAGACCTTCGTCAACCCCGCCGACACCAGCGGCCGGCCGACCCTGGAGTACTTCCACATCAGCAAGGCGAAGAAGTCCGAACTCGTCGACCACCTGGACTGGTTCACGGTCAGCGGCGACGGCAGCCGGCTGGTCGTGGTCGACGAGGGCGAGCTGCGGGCGGTGCCCTCGACCGAGTCCGGCGACGCCGACTCGACCGTCTGGATCGACCTGCGCCGCATCCTGCACACGGTCGACCCGCCCGCGGAGTGGCGGCAGTCCTACGCCGAGGCCGGCCGCCTCATCCGCGACTACTTCTGGGACCCGGGGATGTGCGGCATCGACTGGGACGCGGTGCTCGGCCAGTACCGTCCGCTGGTCGAACGGGTCGCCTCCCCCGACGAGTTCGCCGATCTGCTGCGCGAGGTCCTCGGCGAACTGGGCACCTCGCACGCCTATGTCAGCCCCGCCCGCCGCAACGAGGGCCCGCCGCACTACCAGCGCTTCCAGGGCCTGCTCGGCACCGACTTCGTACGCCGGGACGGCGGCTGGACGGTCCGGCGGATCCTGCCCGGCGACTCCTCCGACTCCAAGGCCCGCTCCCCGCTCGCGGGCACCGGGATCCGGGAGGGCGCGGTGCTCACCCACGTGGACGGCAGGCCGGTCGACCCGGTGACCGGCCCGTACCCGCTGCTCGCCGGAGCGGGCGGTACGACGGTGGAGCTGACGTTCGTGCCGGGCGACGGCGAGCCGGGACCCGCACGCCGGGTCGCCGTCCTCCCGCTGCTCGACGAGCGGCCGCTGCGCTACCAGGACTGGGTGGCCAAACGCCGTGCCGTGGTACGGGAGCTGAGCGGCGGCCGCTGCGGCTACCTGCACATCCCGGACCTGGGCGGCTCCGGCTGGGCCCAGTTCAACCGCGACCTGCGCCGGGAGGTCTCGCTGCCGGCGCTCATCGTCGACGTGCGCGGCAACGCGGGCGGCCACATCAGCGAACTCGTCGTCGAGAAGCTGACCCGGACCATCCTGGGCTGGGACCTGACCCGGAACGCGCAGCCGGTGTCGTACGCCTCCAACGCCCCGCGCGGCCCGATCGTCGCGCTCACCGACGAGGCCACCTCGTCCGACGGCGACATGATCACCGCCGCGATCAAACTGCTGCGGCTCGGGCCGGTCGTCGGGCAGCGCACCTGGGGCGGGGTCGTCGGCATCACCGGGCGGCACCGCCTGGGCGACGGCACGGTGATCACGGTGCCGATGAACGCGGCCTGGTTCGAGGAGTACGGCTGGTCGGTCGAGAACCACGGCGTCGCCCCCGACGTGGAGGTCCTGCGCACCCCGCTGGACTGGGCGGAGGGCCGCCACGTGGAGATGGACGACGCGATCCAGCGGGCCCTCGACCTCCTGACCGACCACCCGGCGGCCCAGCCGCCCGACTACAGCGACGCCCCGAACCGCTCCCGCCCCAAACTCCCCCCGAGATAACGTGCCTAAGGGGGCGCGGGGAACTGCGCGAGCAACCACGACGCCCCCGCACCCGCCCCTCCGCCACGCCCCACACCCCTTGGGCGCGCCCTTCCCCCGCAACGACGCAGGGCGCCCTCCCAGAAGGAAGAGCGCCCCACGCTTCGGCTCAGCCAGTGCAACGACTAGGCGTCGTAGTCCTGGTCGAACCGGTCCCGCATCTCACGCTCGGTGTCGTCGATGTTCTGACGACCCCGCTCGGTCATCTGCCGGCCACGCTCCTGCGTCGTCTGCTGGCCACGCTGGGCGGCCTGCTCGCCACGCTGCGCGGCCTGCTCGCCACGCTGCTGGGCCTGCTGGCCGCGCTGCTGCGCCTGCTGCTGACCCTCGTGCATCTTCTGCTTGGCCTGACCCTGCGTCTTGCCGGCCTTGTCCTTCATACCCATGTGGGTTCACTCCCGTGGAGGGTGAGGGGATCGGCCCTCAGTGGGGCCTCGACCAGATTCACACGGGCCGGTCACGCACGCATTTCGATCAGTGACGGTGCGTAGCGCGGGCCTCCTCGTCGGCCGCGCCGCCCGCCCCGACGAGCCCGGTGCGCATGCCCTGGAGGCGGGGCGCGAACCGCTTCATCTCGCGCTGTCCGACCGTCCCGATCAGCGCCGGCAGGTATCCGCGCACGCCCTGCATCCCGCGCAGCCACCACTGCCCGTACACGTGCGCCGAGCGCCGCTCGATGCCCGCCACGATCCGGTCCACCGCCGGGCCCAGCGGATACGTCTTGTTCGACGGCCACGGCAGCCGCTGCCGCAACTCCCGCATCACCGCGTCCTGGTCGGCGCCGCGCACCATGTCGGTGTCGGTCCAGGACAGGTACGCGACCCCGACCCGCACTCCCTGGTGGCCGACCTCCGCGCGCAGACAGTGCGCGTACGCCTCCACACCGGACTTGGACGCGCAGTACGCCGTCATCATGGGCGCCGGCGTGATCGCGGCCAGCGACGCCACCTGCAGCAGGTAGCCCCGGCTCTCGGTGAGCACCGGCAGGAACGCGCGGGCCGTCACCGCCGAGCCGATCAGGTTGACCTCGATCACCCGCCGCCAGGCCTCGGGATCCGACTCGGCGAACGGACCGCCGTTCGCCACACCGGCGTTGGCCACCACGATGTCGGCCTTCCCGAACCGTTCCTTGACCTCGCGCGCCACCCGGCTCATCGCCTCGTGGTCGGTGACGTCGGCGTACCAGTACGCGCTGTCGGTGTGCAGCCGTCCGGAGACCTCCTTGAGCGCCTCCTCCTCCAGGCCGACCAGCGCGACCTTCGCACCGCGCGCGGAGAGCTTGCGGGCGAGCAACTCGCCGACCCCGCGCGCCGCTCCGGTGACGACGGCGACCTGTCCTTCGAGACCGACCCTGCTCATGAGCCCTCCTTGATCCGCTCGGGCGCCTCGGCGCCGGCTCGGCCGTGGGTGTCCGTCACGTACGTGGTGACCAGTTCCCGGATCTTCTTGCTGACCAGTTCCGGCGCCTCGACCGGAGTCATGTGGCCCATGCCGGGCAGTTCGGTGAGACCGACGCAGTTCGGCAGCGCCGCGACCAGCGCGCGGGCGTGCGGAAGGGGCGTGAGCCGGTCGGACGTGCCGCTGATGACCGCGGTGGGCGCGCTCAACTCCCGTACGCCGGCGTCGAGGTCGAGGCCCGCGAGGACCAGCGCCCAGGCGTGGCGGACGGCACGCGGGCAGGCGTGCACGATCCGCGCGCACGCCTCCACCATGTCCGGGGCGGAACCGGGGCCCATGGTCGCGTACTTGAGGACGCGCCGGGCGGCGGGCGTGACCGGGCCGAGCGGGGCGCGCGAGGCCAGGACCTGCGCCGTCAGCCGGGTCCGCACGGTCCCGGCGCGCAACGGCAGGACACGCGCCTCCGCCACCAGCCGCGAACTGCCGGTGCTGCACAGCAGGACGGCGGCGGCGTGCTCCCGGAAGCCCGGCCGTGCGGCGGCCGCCATGACGCTCATGCCGCCCATGGAGTGCCCGGCGATCACGGCCTGTTCCCCGGGCGCGAGCGTGTGCGCGAGCACCGCTTCGAGGTCGTCCGCCAGCGCCCGGGTGGTGCACGCGGAACTCGCGGGACTGCGCCCGTGGCCGCGCTGGTCGTACGCGACGACCCGGTGGTCGACGGCCAGTTCCCGTATCTGGGCGGCCCAGAAGGCGGTCGAGCAGGTCCAGCCGTGGGCGAGGACGACGGGGGGCGCGTCCTCGGGGCCGTGCACCTCGACGTGCAGGTGCGCGCCGTCGGCGGAGACGGCGGTGAGTTCCCGTGCGGGCGCGGGCGGGGCGTACGGCCCGCTGGTCACGTGGGTGAGGCGGCTCACGCGACCGCCTCCGCGCCGGACTCGGCGCCGTGCGCGGCGTCGGCGGCGGCCAGCGGCGGGCGGACCACCTCGTACTCGGAGAGGTCCACGCGCTGGGTCGCGCGCCGGAACTCGGTCGTCGTGCCGGGCCAGATGGTGGTGTTGCGGCCGTTCGCGTCCAGGTACCAGCTGGTGCAGCCGCCGGTGTTCCAGACGGTGCGCTTCATGCGCTCCTGGACCTTGTGGTTCCAGGCGGCCACCGCGGCGGGGCGCGCGTCCAGGGCCGCGCGTCCGCCAAGGACGCGGAGCTGGCGCAGGTAGTCGGCCATGTAGTTCAGCTGGGACTCGATCATGAGGATCATGGAGGAGTTCCCGAGGCCGGTGTTGGGCCCGATGATCGTCATCCAGTTGGGGAAGCCGGCCGCGGCGGCGCCGCGCAGCGCCTCCATGCCGCCCTTCCAGGCCTCCGCGAGGGTCCGGCCGTCGGCGCCGACGACGCGTTCGGCGATGGGCATGTCGGTGACGTGGAAGCCGGTGCCGAAGACGATCGCGTCCACCTCGGCACTGCTGCCGTCGGCGGCCACCAGCGTCGACCCGCGGACCTCGGTGAGCCCGCCGTCCACCACGTCCACGTTGGGCCGCGCCAGCGCCGGATAGTAGGTGCTGGACAGCAGGATCCGCTTGCAGCCGATGCGGTAGTCCGGGGTGAGCCTGGCGCGCAGCGCGGGGTCCTTGATCGCGCGGGCCATGTTGCGCTTGGCGAGGCTCTCCACCAGGCCGAGTTCGTCGGGGCGCTTGGTGAACGCCTGGACCTGGAGTTCCCTGATGCCCCACAGGAAGCCGCGGCGGGCCTGCGTGGTGAAGGGCAGCGCCCGGTGCAGGCGGCGTTCGCCCGCGCTGATGGCACGGTCCACGCGCGGCATGACCCACGGGGGCGTGCGCTGGAAGAGGGTGAGGCGGGCGACCTCGGGCTGGATGGCGGGCACGATCTGGATCGCGGAGGCGCCGGTGCCGACCATGGCGACCCGCTTGCCGCGCAGGTCGTAGTCGTGGTCCCAGCGGGCCGAGTGGAAGACCTTGCCGGGGAAGGTGTCCAGCCCCGGGATCTCGGGGATCTTCGGGTCGGACAGCGGCCCGGTGGCGGACACGACGACGTCGGCGGAGAGTGAACCGGAGGCCGTCTCGATGTCCCAGCGCAGCTTCTCGGGGTCCCAGGTCATCCGCTTGACCTCGGAGTCGAAGCGGAGGTGCGGCCGCAGCCCGAACACGTCGGCGACGTGCTCCAGGTAGGCGCGGATGTGCTCCTGCCCGGAGAAGGTGCGCGGCCAGTCGGGGTTGGGCGCGAAGGAGAAGGAGTACAGGTGGGACGGCACGTCGCAGGCGCACCCCGGGTAACTGTTGTCCCGCCAGGTGCCGCCGACGCTGCCGGCCCGTTCCAGGACGACGAAGTCGGTGATCCCTTCCCGGCGCAACCGCACGGCCGCGCCCAGTCCGCCGAACCCGGACCCGATCACCGCCACCCGTACCTGCTCGTGCTGGGCCATCCGGAGCCTCCACGCATCGACCACGATTACGCCAGTGAACACTGGCACGATTGGACTGTAGAACAGCTCCGTACCGATGGGTAGGGGGCGGGCGGACGAAAGTTACCGGCGGTACAACATAGGCTGCGCATGTGGCAGACGACGGTGGACGGGGCAGCGGGACACGCGAGTACCGCATGGAGGAACTGGCGGGCCTGGCCGGCATCACCGTGCGCACGCTGCGCTTCTACCGCGAGCGCAAACTGATACCGCCGCCGCGCCGCGAGGGCCGTATCGCCTGGTACGACGACCATCACCTGGCCCGGCTGCGCACGATCTCGGCACTCCTGGAGCGCGGCCACACCCTGAACGGCATCGCGGAACTCGCCGAAGCCCTCGACCAGGGCCGCGACGTCGCCGACGTGCTGGGCGTCGAGCCGACCGAGGAGGAACCGGTCCGCCTCACCCCGCAGGAACTCGCCGCCCGCTTCGAGGGCCAGGTCACCACGGAGAACCTCGCCACCGCGCTGGACCTCGGCTACCTCGGCACCGACGGCGACGACATCGTCCACATCAGCCGCCGCCTGCTGGACGCCTCGGAGGCCCTGGTCCGCGAGGGCTTCCCGCTCGCCGAGGTGCTGGCGGCCGGCCGCAGCGTCCGCGAACACGCCGACGCCCTCGCCGAGCTCTTCGCCGAACTCGTCCTGCGCCACGGCCCCGAGGAGGACATGGAGCGCCTGCGCCCACTGGCCCGCAGCGTGGTGGAGGCGGAGGTCTCCCTGGCCCTGGACCGCCGCATGAGCAAACGCCCCCGAGACACCCCCTAGTCCCACCAGAACGACCAGGAAGCCCGCCCGACGAGATCCGCCGCGTAGTCGGGAAACGGCGTCGGCGGGTCGTCGACGATGTTGTCCGCCGCGGCCTCGTTGGGCGTCGGGCCCGTGTCCGCCGTCGGCCGCCGCGTCACCTCTCGAAGGTCACCGTCACCGGTGCGTGGTCCGACCAGCGCTCCGCGTGGGTGGACGCCCGCTCCACGACCGCCTTGACGGCGCGGGCGGCCAGGCCGGGGGTCGCCATCGCGTAGTCGATGCGCCAGCCCGAGTCGTTGTCGAAGGCCCGGCCCCGGTAGGACCACCAGGTGTACGGGCCCTCGGTCTCCGGGTGCAGGGCGCGGACGACGTCGACGTAGCCGCCGTCGGACGGGTCGAGGACGCCGGTCAGCCACTGCCGTTCCTCCGGCAGGAAGCCGGAGTTCTTCGTGTTGCCGCGCCAGTTCTTCAGGTCGGCCTGCTGGTGGGCGATGTTCCAGTCGCCGCAGACGACGACCTCGCGCCCCTCGGCCGCGGCCCGCGTACGCAGCTCCTTCAGGTGGGCGAGGAACTGGTCCATGAACCGGTACTTCTCGTCCTGCCGCTCGGTGCCGACCTCGCCGGAGGGCAGGTAGAGGGAGGCGACGGTGACGCCGGGCAGGTCGGCCTCGACGTAGCGCCCGCTCGCGTCGAACTCGTCCGACCCGAAGCCGACCCGCACGCTGTCCGGCTCGCGCCGGGTGTACAGCGAGACACCCGCACGCCCCTTGGCGGACGCCGGGGCGTGCACGACGTGCCAGCCGGCCGGCGCGCGCACCCCGTCCGGGAGCTGCTGCGGCTCCGCGCGCACCTCCTGGAGGCAGAGCACGTCAGCGGACGTCTGCGCGAGCCACTCCACGAAGCCCTTCTTCGCCGCGGCCCGCAGCCCGTTCACATTCACCGAGGTCACAGTCAGCACCAGGGCACGATACCGGCACACTGGACACAGTCCGATGCCCACCGCGCTTCCGCCTGCACGAATATGCGATGTCTCACATGAACATACGTCCCGTTCCCTTCGATCACCCCGACGCCGTCAAGCTCAACGACGAGGTCCAGGCCGAGTACCACGTGCGCTACGGCGACGGCGGCGACGCCACCGCGCTCGACACGGCCGACTTCACCCCGCCGAACGGCGTCTACCTGATCGCGTACGACGAGTCCGACCGCCCCGTGGCCACCGGCGGCTGGCGCAGCCAGGACGAGAACGGCGAGGGCAACGAGGACGGCGACGCCGAACTCAAGCGCATGTTCGTCGTCGAGGGGATGCGCGGCCGGGGCCTGGCCCGCCGCCTGCTCGCCGCCCTGGAGGACGACGCCCGCGCGGCCGGCCGCCGCCGCATGGTCCTGGAGACCGGCACCAAGCAGCCGGAGGCCATCGCCCTGTACGCCTCCAGCGGCTACGAGCCCTGCGTGAAGTTCGGCTATTACCGCCACTACGAGTCGAGCCGCTGCTACGCGAAGCCCCTGCAGGCGGACTTGTAATCCACGTCACACCCCGCCGCCCCAACTCGCCTTCCGGCACCCGCCGGATCGCGGGCCGGGCCGTTCCGGAAACGCAAGAGATCCCGGCGATCGGAATGACCGCCGGGATCTCTTCGTGCAGTGGACCTGTGGGGATTTGAACCCCAGACCCCCTCGATGCGAACGAGGTGCGCTACCAGACTGCGCCACAGGCCCTTGCAACGAGTGAAACTCTAGCATCCCCGTCGGGGTGCTTGGAAATCCGTTCCCTGACTGGTCAGGGACGGGGTCCCGGCAGGGACCCCGCGCCTTCCCCGGGTCACTCGTTGGCCGCGCGCGGCCGCTCGCCGTCCTCGTACTGGTCGAACAGCGGCGTGCGGCCGCGTTCCCGGGCCCGCCGCGCGGAGGCCGCGCGGCGGGCGTCCGTCCGGCCGTCCGCCGGCCTGTCCTCGGCCGGCTGCTCCTCCGCCTCGGCCTCCGCCACCGCCGGCGCGCTCTCCTGCTCCGGCGCGACGGAGCTGGACCGTGCCGAACTCCAGGCGTCCGGTGCGCCGAGATCCACCTCGGAGGTGGCGCGGGGCGCGACCGGCGCCGTCACGTACGTCGGCAGGGGCACCGGCACCGGGTCCCAGCTCTCCCCCTGCCCCGGCCGCCGCTGCCGCTCGCGCTGCTGGTCGACCCACTCGGCGTGGTCGGTCTGCTCGACGAGGGCGCGCCGGTCGGCCGCGAGCGCGGACAGGCCGGGGTCGGTCTCGGCCCCTGGTCCCTCGTCCGGTTCGTCGGCCGCCGCGCCGGGGTCCACAGGAGCGCGCCGCCGCGGCTGGCGTTCCCGCAGCCGCTGGGCGGCGGCCTCGGCCTGGCGCCGGTCCATCTGGTAGGCGAAGCGCCGCCGTTCCTGCGTGCGCAGGTAGGCGATGTAGGCGCTGAGCATGACGGCGGGCACGCCGGGCGCCCACAGGAACGCGAGCCCGCCGACGGCGGCGACGATCGCGCCCATCGTGAACGCGACGAAGAGCAGCACGGTGGTGCGCCGGCGGCGCGCCAGCGCCTTCGTGCGCCGGGCCCGTGCCGCGGCCGCCTGTGCCGAGCTGGCACGCTGGGCGTCCGTGACCCGCTTGCGTGCGGGGGCGGACGCGGAGGCCGGGGCCGGCGTGGCGCCCGCCGGACGGGCCGGTGCGGACGGGGACTTGGCCGCCGGCGGGACCGCGTGGTCGCGTACCGGTTCCTGGCGCCCGGGCGTCTCCGGCTCCGCGTCCGCCCGGACCTGACGGCGGGTCGGAGGCATGGCGAAGGCCCGGACGTCCACCGACTCGGTGACGACGTCCGGCTCGCCGGCGTCCTGCTCCCCCTCGGGGGCGGAGCGCGCCCGCAGGTCCTTGGCGTACCGGCGCTCCATCCCCGCCCGTCCGGACAGCAGCCGGATGGCGGTGCTGAAGCGTTCCGTCGGACGGGCCTCGTTCAGCTCGTCCTGCCTACGGAGCCACATCGGCACCAAGTAGGCGGCCCAGGCCCCGACAATGACTGCGTAGATGAGGCCGCTGCTGCTCACGCCTCACACGGTAGAGGGGTTTGCGTGGGGCCATCTGCCAATTGCGCCGGTGTGTCGCACGATCTGGCTGATATTTCGAACTTTTTTTGTGACCGATGCGATCAGCGGCCCACCGGAGCCGGGAATTCAATGCCCCGAGACGGTCACCAGGCGATCAATTTCGAACACGTATTCCATTTCCGGGCTAGCCGGGATTCCCTGGAGTGTTCTGCGGATTCCAGGGCAGGTTCGGAGAGCCCGGCCCGTTCGGCGACCCGCTCCTCGAGCGTTCCCGCCGCCAGCGGTTGAGCAACCCTTCGGGCACCTCTTCCGCGGTGAGCGCGAAGACGAGGTGGTCGCGCCATGCTCCGTCGATGTGGAGATAACGCGGTCGCAGCCCCTCCTCGCGGAATCCGAGTTTCTCCACGACCCGGCGGCTGGGCCGGTTCTCGGGGCGAATGCAGACTTCGATGCGGTGCAGGCCGACCGAGCGGAAACAGTGGTCCACGACCATCGCCACGGCCGTCGGCATCACCCCGCGGCCGGCCACCGACCGGTCCACCCAGTAGCCGACGTGCCCCGAGCACATCGACCCCCAGGTGATGCCGGCGACCGTCAACTGCCCGACCAGGCGCCCCTCGTACTCGATGACGAACGGCAGCATGCGGCCCGCGTTCGCCTCCGAGCGCAGGTGCCGGACCATCTGCCGGTAGGTCGGCCGGTGCGTTATCGGCCCGCTGGGCGTGGGCGGCGGGATGGTCGCCTCCCAGGGGCGCAGCCAGTCGCGGTTGCGCCGGTTGACCTCGCGCCAGGCCCGCTGGTCGCGCACCTTTATGGGCCGGAGGACGATGTCGCCGTCCACCAGCACGACGGGCCAGGATGGGCTGTTCAGCTCGCACCCCCGGTACCGGGTCTGGGGTGGTCGCCGCCTCGGATCTGGTCGACGGCGTGGGCCAGCAGCGGTTCCAGGACGGCCAGGCCGTCCCGTACCCCGCCGGTGGACCCCGGAAGGTTGACGATCAGTGTCCGGCCCGCCACCCCGGCCAGTCCCCGGGAGAGCGCGGCGGTGGGCACCTTCTCCCGTCCGAACGCGCGGACGGCCTCGGCGATGCCCGGCACCTCGTGGTCGATCACCGCGCGGGTCGCCTCCGGCGTCCGGTCGGTGGGCGAGATGCCGGTGCCGCCGGTGGTGACGACGACGTCGTACCCGGCCGCGACGGCCTCGCGCAGGGCGGCGGTCACCGGGTCCCCGTCGGGCACGACCCGCGGCCCGTCCACGGCGAAGCCGAGATCCGCCAGACCGGCCGCGACCAGCGGCCCGCCCCGGTCCTCGTAGACGCCGGCGGCGGCCCGGTTGGAGGCGGTCACCACCAGCGCCCGGTACGGCGCGCCGCCGGCGGCCGGCCCGGCGTTCACGACCGGCTCCAGTCGCCCGACTTGCCGCCCGTCTTCTCCTCCACGCGTACGTCCGTGATGACCGCTCCCTTGTCGACCGCCTTGACCATGTCGATCACGGTGAGCGCGGCGACGGAGACCGCGGTGAGCGCCTCCATCTCGACGCCCGTGCGGTCCGTCGTCCGCACGGTGGCCAGGATCTCCACCGCGTCCTCCGCGACCGACAGATCCAGTTTCACACCCGAGACCGACAAGGGGTGGCAGAGCGGGATGAGGTCCGGGGTGCGTTTGGCGCCCATGATGCCCGCGATGCGCGCGGTGGCGAGGGCGTCGCCCTTGGGGACGCCCTCGCCCCGCAGCAGCTCGATCACGCGGGGCGAGACGAGGACGCGTCCGCTGGCGCGGGCGGTGCGCGCGGTCACCTCCTTGCCGGACACGTCGACCATGCGGGCGGCGCCCGCCTCGTCGATGTGTGTGAGGCGGTCTGGCGCAGGGCGGCCGGGGGTCTCCCCCCGGGAAGGCTCAGTCATGCTGTGTGGCGCTCCCGGTCCTGGCCCGTCGCGGTGCGGCGCTCGGGCCTGCTGTGCGCGACACGGTACCGCCAAGGCGGCGCGGACGGCCGGGCAGGACCGCCCGGCGCGGGGGTGCGGGCGCGGGTCAGCCGAGCAGGACGACCTCGACCTCGGTGCCGGGCTCGACGGACTCCGTGTCCTCGGGGACGACGATCAGCGCGTCGGCGTGGGCCAGCGCGGCGATCAGATGCGAACCGGAGCCGCCCACGACGCTCACCTCGCCGTCGGCGTACGCCCCGCGCAGGAACTGCCTGCGGCCCTTGGGCGAGCCGAGCGCCCGGTCCGCCCTGAGGGTCGCCGTGGCCCGGGGCCGGTGCACGTCAGGGAGGCCCATCAGGGTGCGGATGGCGGGGCGGACGAACAGCTCGAAGGAGACGTACGACGACACCGGGTTGCCGGGCAGGGCCAGCAGCGGCGTGTGGTCGGGGCCGATGGAGCCGAAGCCCTGGGGCTTGCCCGGCTGCATGGCGAGCTTGCGGAAGTCGATGCCGCCGCCCGCCTCGTCCGCGTCGCCGACGTGCGCCAGCGCCTCCTTGACGACGTCGTACGCCCCGACGCTGACCCCGCCGGTGGTGACCATCAGGTCGGCGCGCACGAGCTGGTCCTCGATGGTGGCTCGGAGCGTGTCGGCGTCGTCGACGACGGCGCCCACCCGGTAGGCGATGGCGCCCGCGTCGCGGGCCGCGGCGGTCAGCGCGAAGCTGTTGGAGTCGTAGATCTGGCCGCTGCCGAGTTCCTCGTCGGGCTGGACGAGTTCGCTGCCGGTGGACACGACGACCACGCGCGGGCGCGGGCGCACGCGGGCCGTGCCGCGGCCGATCGCGGCGAGCAGCGCGATCTGCGGCGGCCCGAGGATCGTGCCGGCCTCCAGGGCGAGGTCGCCCGCCTTCACGTCGCTGCCCCGCGCGCGTACGTGGGCGCGTGCCTCGGCCGGCCGGTGCACGCGCACGTGCCCCTCGGCGCCCTCGGGCGCGAGGCTGCGCGCCCGCATCCCGGCGACCGGTCCCTCGCCGAGCCCGCCGTCGGTCCACTCCACGGGGACGACGGCCTCCGCGCCGGGCGGCAGCGGGGCGCCGGTCATGATGCGGGCCGCCTGGCCGGGGCCGACCGGGGTCAGCTCGGCCGCGCCCGCCGCGACGTCCCCGACGACCTCCAGGACGGCCGGGAACTCCTCGCTCGCGCCCGCCACGTCCGCGACCCGTACCGCGTATCCGTCCATGGAGCTGTTGTCGAACGGCGGCAGCGACAGCGGCACCATGACGTCCTCGACGAGGACGCAGCCCTGGGCGTCGAGAAGCTGCAGTTCGATGGGGTCCAGGGGGCGGATGGTGGTGAGGACGTCCTCCAGGTGCTCGTCCACCGACCACAGGTGGTCCGGGCCGGCGGGGCGGGTCGCGGTGCTGCTCAACTCTGCTGCATCTCCTCGGCTACGTAACTGCGAAGCCAGGTCCGGAAGTCCGGGCCCAGGTCTTCACGTTCGCACGCGAGCCTGACAATGGCACGCAGGTAGTCGCCGCGGTCGCCGGTGTCATAGCGGCGGCCCTTGAAGACGACACCGTGCACGGGACCGCCGACCCGCTCCTCGGCGGTGGCCGCCGACGAGTAGGCCTCGGCGAGCTGCTGGAGGGCGTCGGTGAGCTGGATCTCGCCGCCGCGGCCCGGTTCGGTGCGCCGCAGTATGTCGAAGACGTGCGGGTCGAGGACGTAGCGGCCGATGATGGCGTAACCGGACGGGGCGTCCGCCGCGTCCGGCTTCTCCACCAGGCCGGTCACCCGGACGACGTCGCCGTCGACGGTGGTCTCCACCGCGGCGCAGCCGTAGAGGTGGATCTGCTCGGGGTCGACCTCCATGAGCGCGATCACGCTGCCGCCGTACTGCTCCTGGACCTCGACCATGCGCTGGAGCAACGGGTCGCGCGGGTCGATCAGGTCGTCGCCGAGCAGGACGGCGAAGGGCTCGTGGCCGACGTGCGGGGCCGCGCAGAGCACGGCGTGGCCGAGGCCCTTGGGGTCGCCCTGGCGGACGTAGTGCATCGTGGCCAGGTCGCTGGACTCCTGGACCTTGGCGAGCCGGCCGGCGTCGCCCTTCTTCTGGAGCGCCGACTCCAGCTCGTAGTTGCGGTCGAAGTGGTCTTCCAGGGGACGCTTGTTGCGTCCGGTGATCATGAGGACGTCGTCGAGCCCCGCCGACACGGCCTCCTCGACCACGTACTGGATCGCCGGCTTGTCGACGACCGGCAGCATCTCCTTGGGAGTGGCCTTGGTGGCCGGCAGGAACCGGGTGCCGAGGCCTGCCGCGGGAATGACAGCCTTGCTGATCCTGGGGTGCGACTGAGTCATGTCCGCAACCTTATCCGGTGCCTTTGCGAAGATTCTGAGGCTCCGGTCAATTGGCACGCATATGAGCACATTAGAGAGGATGCGGGGACGACCAGTGCAGCACGATCAGCCCGGTGGCGAGACTGACAAGCGAACGTTGCGGAGAGAATTCCTGGGAGTGAGGAACAGGTTGACGACGGATGTCGTCGGGGAGTCCGCCACCGCACTCGCCGGACACGCTCTGCGACTGCCGGAGCTGGCACGCGCACGCACGGTGGCGGCGTACGTCTCCGTCGGAACCGAGCCCGGCACCCGCGCCCTGCTGGACGCGCTGCTCACCCGGGGTGTCCGCGTCCTGCTCCCCGCGCTCCTGCCGGACAACGACCTGGACTGGGGGACGTACGCCGGTGCGGACTCCCTCACCGAGGTCCGGCACGGCGGGAAGATGGCGCTGTTCGAGCCCTCCGGTGAACTCCTCGGCCCGGACGCCGTGCTGGGCGCCGACGTCGTGCTGCTGCCGGGCCTCGCCGTCGACGCGCGCGGGATGCGGCTGGGCCGCGGCGGCGGGTCCTACGACCGCGTCCTGGCACGCCTGGAGCGCGCGGGCGCGCACCCGGCGCTCGTGGTGCTGCTGTACGACACGGAGGTCGTCGCGCGCGTGCCCGCGGAGGCGCACGACCGGCCGGTCCTGGCGGTGGTGACACCTTCGGGCGCGCGCCGGTTCACCGGCTCCTGAGACGGCCCCGGGGACCCGCCGCGCGAGGCGGCCCTCCACGCGCGCGTGGAGGGCCGCCTCGGCCGGGGTGCGGGCGTCCGCCTCAGGGCTTGAGGACGAGCGTGTCACCGGTGCTCTTGTCGACCGCCTTGTCCGAGAACGACCACGGGAGCAGTTCGCCGGCCGCCCACTTGCCCGTCTGGTCGGTGTAGTGGGCGCTGAAGGCGTGGCCCGAGGCGCCGGTCAGGTTGATCCACTTCGACTTGTCGAGGTCGGCGAGGTTGACGACCATCCGCATGGACGGCACCCAGACCACGCCGTAGCCGCCCGCCGCGTTCCAGCCGGTCGCGTTGACCGTGGCCTCGCCGCCGCTGAGCTTCCAGGGACCGCGGTTGAGGACGTACTTGACGACGGCGGGCCCGTCGGTGCCGAGGGTCTGGTTCTTCAGGAACAGGCGGTGCAGCCGGCCCCAGCTCCAGGTGTCGATGTCCTTGCCGAGCTTGGCGGTCAGCTCCCAGCGGGCGTCGATCATGGCTCGCTGGAACAGCTGGTCCATGGTGTCGGCCTTGGGCCGGTCGCCCGCTCCGGCCGGCGTCTTCCACCAGTCGCTGTCCGGCTTGTCCATGAGGTTGCGGACCACCTCGAACCAGCGGTCGCCGCCGTCCGGCTGGGCCTGGTCGGCGGCCCGCTCGCCGCACTCGCGGACCTTGGTGTCGTCGTCCACCGGGCCGGTGCTGTCGGCCCTCTCGACCCACAGGCACTGGCCTTTGACCCGCAGCTCCTTGGGCAGCTTGTTGCCGAAGGCGAGCTTGAGGATGTTGCGCCAGACCGAGTTGAAGTAGGCGGCGGCCGCGGAGTCGGAGTCCTGGGTGTAGTCCCAGCCCTCAAGAAGCTTCTGCGCCTCGCGGACGTCCTTGTCGCCGATGTCGATCTTCAGCAGCTTGGGCACCAGCAGCTTGGCGATCTCGCTGCTGTTGTCCAGCTGCATCTGGCGCATGTCGTCCGTGGAGATCTTGCCGCCGTCCTTGATCTTCGACTCGATCAGGTCGGTGATGCGCTGGCTGCGGGTGCCGTAACCCCAGTCCGTGGTGAGCGTGTAGGGGTACTTCTTGTCGACCACGGCCTGGTTGGCGGTGACGATGTAGCCGCGCTCCGGGTCGTACTCGTAGGGCAGCTCGTCCTGCTTGATGTAGCCGGTCCAGCGGTACTTGGAGTCCCAGCCGGGCGCCGGGACGGAGCCGTCGTCGGCCGACGAGCGGGTGGGGATCTTCCCGGGCAGCGTGTAGCCGATGTGGTTCTTGGTGTCGGCGTAGATCAGGTTCTGCGAGGGCACGTCGAACTGGGCGGCCGCGGCGCGGAAACCGGTCCAGTCGGACGCCTTGTCGAGGGCGAAGACGGCGTCCATGGTGGTGCCCGGTTCGAGGGCGGTCCACTTCAGCGCGACGCCGTAGCCGTCGCCGCGGTCGGGGGCGGCGTTGGCGACGGAGGCCTTCTTGCCGACCTGGACGAGTTCGTCGTCGCGGTCGGACAGCAGCGGCATCCCGTCGGCGGTCTGGCGTACGACGATCTTCTTCGAGGCGCCGCCGGCGACCTTGATGGTCTCCGTGCGGGTCGTGAAGGGCTTGGTCCCGCCGTCGTACTGGTAGCCGTCGCCGGAGACCTTCTCCAGGTAGAGGTCGGTGACGTCGACACCGGAGTTGGTCATGCCCCACGCGATGTCCGCGTTGTGGCCGATGACCACACCGGGCATGCCGGCGAAGGTGTACCCGGTGACGTCGTACTGGCACTTGCTGGAGACCGTCGTGCAGTGCAGGCCCATCTGGTACCAGACGGACGGCAGCGAGGCCGACAGGTGCGGGTCGTTGGCGAGCAGCGGCTTGCCGGTGATCGTGTACTTGCCGCCGACGACCCAGGAGTTGGAGCCGATGCCCTGCCCGTTCACGCCGACGGCGGTCGGGACGTCGTCCAGGACGTTGTAGAGGCCCGCCAGCTGGCTCGTCAGCGCCGAACCGGTGGTCGACGAGGACGAGGTGTCACCGGTGCCCGCCGAGGTCCCGGACGTGCTCGTGGAGCCGCTCGTGGAGCCCGTGCCGCTCTGCTCGAACGCCTGGGAGATCTCGTTGTACTGGCCCTCCTGGACGATCGTCTTGTTCCGGCTGTACGGGTAGTCCGGGTAGAGGTCCTTGATCTGCTGCGCGTCCAGGCGGCTGGTCATCAGGGCGCGGTCGATCTCGTCCTGCATGTTGCCGCGCAGGTCCCAGGCCATCGCCTTGAGCCAGGAGATCGAGTCGACGGGCGTCCACTGCTCGGGCTTGTAGTCGTTGACGAACCCGAGGGCCGCGTACTCCAGGGAGATGTCCTTGCCGTCCTTGCCCTGGAGGTAGGCGTTGACCCCCTCGGAGTAGGCCTGGAGGTACTTCTTGGTCGAGTCCGACAGCTTGGTGTCGTACTCCTGCTTGGCCACCCGGTCCCAGCCCAGGGTGCGCAGGAACTCGTCGTTCTTCACCTGGCCCTTGCCGAACATCTCGGACAGGCGTCCGGACGTCATGTGGCGGCGCACGTCCATCTCGTAGAACCGGTCCTGCGCCTGGACGTAGCCCTGCGCCATGAACAGGTCCTGGTCGGAGGAGGCGTAGACCTGCGGGATCCCGTTGCCGTCCCGCTTCACGGTCACGGGCCCGGAGAGGCCCTTGAGCGTGAGCGAGCCCTTGGTCTGCGGGAACGACGCGCGGACCGTGCTGATCGACCAGTACGCCCCGTAGGCGACGCCCCCGACGATGGCGAGGACGAGCACCAGGACGATCAGGCGGGCCCTGCGCCCCTTCTTCCTGCCGGACTTGCCAGGCTTGTCACCCGTTGTGGCGGTGGTGTTGGGGGGCATCGCTGTCCTTGCTGTCCTAACGCGAGCGGCAGGCGGTCCTGGAGTGCTGGAGCAACCATAGGCGCAGGGCCTGACGCGCCTTGACGCGGAGTCGGGAACCGGCGGGCGCGGGCGTTCGATCCTGCCTCGCCGAACGTCAAGAAAGCGTCAAGAGTTAGGTAAGGTAACGAAGTACTTGGGTGCGGAGCGCCGCAGCCTCGGTCCTGTACGTGAGCTTCCGCGTCGCCCGCGCGCGAGCCGAGGAAGGGAACCGCCACTGACTGTCCAGCACCTCAACCAGCTCCTGCTCGTCTGCTCGCTGGTCCTCCTCGTCGCCGTGGCGGCGGTCCGGATCTCCTCGCGCAGCGGGCTCCCCAGCCTGCTCGTGTACCTGGGGATCGGCGTCCTCATGGGCCAGGACGGCATCGGCGACGTCCGCTTCGACAACGCCGAACTGACCCAGGTCATCGGATACGCGGCCCTGGTCGTGATCCTGGCCGAGGGCGGCCTCGGCACGAAGTGGAAGGAGGTCGAACCGGTCCTCGCCTCGGCGTCCGTCCTGGCCCTGGTCGGGGTCGGGGTGAGCGTCGGGGTCACCGCGGCCGGCGCGCACTATCTGGTCGGGCTGGAGTGGCGGCAGGCGCTCATCATCGGGGCGGTGGTGTCCTCCACGGACGCGGCGGCGGTGTTCTCCGTGCTCCGGCGCATCCCGCTGCCCGCGCGCGTGACGGGCACCCTGGAGGCGGAGTCCGGCTTCAACGACGCCCCGGTGGTCATCCTGGTCGTCGCCTTCTCCACCGCAGGCCCGGTCACGCACTGGTACGTCCTGGTGGGCGAGATAGCGCTGGAACTGGCGATCGGCGCGGCCATGGGGCTCGCGGTCGGCTGGCTCGGCTCCTGGGGCCTGCGGCACGTGGCGCTGCCCGCCTCCGGCCTCTACCCGATCGCCGTGATGGCCATCGCGGTCACCGCGTACGCGGCCGGCGCGCTGGCGCACGGCAGCGGCTTCCTCGCCGTCTACCTCGCCGCCATGGTGCTCGGCAACGCCCGGCTGCCGCACTGGCCGGCCACGCGCGGGTTCGCCGAGGGCCTCGGCTGGATCGCCCAGATCGGCATGTTCGTCCTGCTCGGCCTGCTCGTCACCCCGCACGAACTCGGCGACGACGTCTGGCCCGCCCTGATCATCGGCCTCGCCCTGACCATGGTGGCCCGGCCGCTGAGCGTGATCGTCAGCCTCGCGCCGTTCCGGGTGCCCTGGGGCGAGCAGATCCTGATGTCCTGGGCCGGCCTGCGCGGCGCCGTCCCCATCATCCTGGCGACGATCCCGATGGTGAACGGCGTCGACGCGAGCCACCGGATCTTCAACATCGTCTTCGTCCTGGTCGTCGTCTACACGCTGGTCCAGGGGCCGACCCTGCCCTGGCTGGCCCGCAAGCTGCGGCTCGGCGACGACCAGGAGGCGGCCGACCTCGGCATCGAGTCCGCGCCGCTGGAACGGCTGCGCGGGCACCTGCTGTCCGTGACGATCCCCAAGGGCTCGCGGATGCACGGCGTCGAGGTCAACGAACTGCGGCTGCCCGCGGGCGCGGCCGTCACGCTGGTCGTCCGCGACGGAAAATCGTTCGTGCCGCTGCCCACGACGGTGCTCCGGCGCGGCGACGAACTCCTCGTGGTCACCACCGACCCGGTGCGCGACGCGGCCGAGCGCCGGCTGCGCGCGGTCGCGCACGGCGGCAAGCTGGCGAGCTGGCTGGGCACGAACGGCACGACGGGAGCGGGGACCGGCTCCGGGATGCGTTAAGGGCGTGTTTCCGACGATTCACACCCCGGCCAATCCCAGGTGAACGCCCCTCGTGGTGCCCGTTTTCACAGGTGCACGAGGGGTCCGGCCCTGTAGGATGAAAGCACCCTGATCGAACCAACTCTGCCTGACGCAGAGCTGGCGCGACCGTATGGCGGCCGGATCGCTCCTCCCTGTGGACACCGGTATCTACCGCAGTTCCGCGCAAGAGGACAGCTCTCGGCGCCGCCCCCCTATCCGAAGGGGCCGCGCTACCAGGCGGCAGAAAGGCACGGGCCGTGGAATCCACGGTCACCACCGAGCCGTCGGAGGACTCGGCGACGCCGCCCCGCCCGGGTTACGGCCGGCTGCTGCGCACCCGTGGCGCCTGGACGTTCCTGCTTCCCGGTTTCGCGGCGCGCCAGCCGTTCGCGATGCTCACCATCTCGATCGTGCTCCTCGTCCAGCACACGACCGGCTCGTACGGGGCCGCCGGCGCAGCCGCCGCGGTCACCGGTGTCTCCATGGCCCTGTTCGCCCCGTACAGCGGCCGCCTCGCCGACCGCCACGGTCAGCGCGCGGTGCTGATCCCCGGCGTGCTGGTCCACACCGTGTCGGGCCTCGCCTTCACCGCTCTCGCGCTGGCGCACGCGCCCCTGTGGGCGCTGTTCGTGGCGGCGGTGCCGACCGGTGCCTCGGTGCCGCAGATCGGCCCCATGGTGCGCGCCCGCTGGGGCGTGCGGCTCCAGGACTCGCCCCTCATGTCCACCGCGGCCGCCTTCGAGTCCGTCACGGACGAGCTGACCTTCGTCTTCGGCCCGCTGCTCGCGACCGCCCTGTGCACCACCGTGGCCCCGGCCGCGGGCCTGGTCACCGAGTCCGCACTGACCCTGGTCGGCGGTCTGCTCTTCGCGGCGCGCAAGAGCACCCAGCCGCAGGTCACCGCCGCCGGCCACGCGCGCGTACGGCACGCCTCGGCGCTCGGCGTCCCGGGCGTCCGGGTACTGGTCGCCGTCTTCCTCGGCATCGGATCGGTCTTCGGCGGCATGCAGGTCTCGCTTGCCGCGTTCACCGAGTCGATCGGCGAGCCCGGCCTGAACGGCGTCCTGTACGGCACCTTCGCCGCGGGCAACATGCTCTCGGGCGTCGTCTGCGGCGCGATCGCCTGGAAGGCCGCACCGCACCGCCGTCTGGTCGTCGGCTACGCGGCGCTCGCGCTCACCGCGTCGGCGCTGTGGACGTCCCACTCCGTGCTCGTGCTGGCCGGCCTCGGACTGCTGGTCGGCATGTGCATCGCGCCCGCGCTGATCACCGGCTACACGCTGGTCGAGAGCCTGGTCCCGGCCGGTGCCCGCACCGAGGCCTTCACCTGGCTGACCGGCGCGGTCGCGCTCGGCCAGGCGGCCGCCGTCACGGTCGCCGGACAGCTGGAGGACCGCCTGTGGGGCGGCGCCGGATTCCTGGTGCCGATGGCGGGCACCGTGCTCGCGCTGGTGACCCTTCTGGCCCTGCGTTCGCGGCTCGTCACCCGGCCCCGGAACCGTACGGTGGCACGTGGCGTCGGTCACCGCGTGCCGGTGACGGTGGACTGATCCCCGGGAATACGTCACTATGGACCGTCGTTAGCACTCATCGAGTGAGAGTGCCAGGAGGAAGACAGTGCCGACCTACCAGTACCAGTGCACCGAGTGCGGCGAGGGCCTCGAGGCGGTGCAGAAGTTCACCGACGACGCCCTGACCGAGTGCCCCAACTGCGGTGGCCGCCTGAAGAAGGTGTTCTCCGCCGTCGGCATTGTCTTCAAGGGCTCGGGTTTCTACCGCAACGACAGCCGCGGCTCGTCGTCGAGCAGCAGCCCCGCGTCGAAGCCGTCGGGCTCCGGCTCGTCGAGCACGTCGTCCGACACGAAGTCGTCCTCGGCGTCGTCGTCGAGCACGTCCTCCTCGGGCTCGGCGTCCTCCGGCTCGGCCAGCACCTCCGCCGCCTGAGACACCTTCTCCGGACCCCGCCGTCGAACCGACGGCGGGGTCCGAGGCGTTCCCGGACACTGGGTCCTGGCCGCCGCGACGGCCCGCTACTGTGCTGAGCATGGTGAACGCAGAGATCGGCGTAATCGGTGGCTCCGGCTTCTACTCCTTCCTGGACGACGTGACCGAGGTCCAGGTCGACACGCCCTACGGGCCGCCCAGCGACTCCCTCTTCCTCGGTGAGATCGCCGGCCGCCGGGTCGCCTTCCTGCCCCGCCACGGACGCGGCCACCATCTGCCGCCGCACCGCATCAACTACCGGGCCAACCTCTGGGCACTGCGCTCCGTCGGCGTGCGCCAGGTGCTCGGCCCGTGCGCGGTGGGCGGTCTGCGCCCCGAGTACGGGCCGGGCACGCTCCTCGTGCCGGACCAGCTGGTGGACCGGACGAAGTCCCGGGCGCAGTCCTACTTCGACGGCCTGCCGCTGCCCGACGGCACCGTGCCGAACGTGGTGCACGTGTCCGTGGCCGACCCCTACTGCCCCACCGGGCGGACCGCGGCGCTCAAGGCGGCGCGCGGCCGGGACTGGGAGCCGGTGGACGGGGGCACGCTGGTCGTGGTCGAGGGCCCGCGGTTCTCGACCCGCGCCGAATCGCTGTGGCACCGGGCGCAGGGCTGGTCCGTGGTGGGCATGACCGGGCATCCCGAGGCGGCGCTCGCCCGTGAACTGGAACTCTGCTACACGTCGCTGACGCTGGTCACCGACCTGGACGCGGGCGCGGAGACCGGCGAGGGCGTCTCCCACGACGAGGTCCTGCGGGTCTTCGCGGCCAACGTGGACCGGCTGCGGGGCGTGCTGTTCGACGCGGTGGCGGCCCTGCCGGACAGCGCGGACCGGGACTGCCTGTGCACGAGCGCGCTCGGTGGCATGGACCCGGGGTTCGCGCTGCCGTAGCGGTCCGGGGTTCCGCCGCCCCGGCAGGGGCGGAACTCCTCGTTCGGGTGGCGGAGTTGTCCACAGCCCCTGGGTGACCCACAGGCTCCGGCGCGTTCCGGCGCACGGCCTCATCGTGGCCGTGCAAGCCGATTCCTCGTCGCAGGTGGTGATCCGCATGTCCCTCCCTCCGCCCTCCTCGCCCGCCTTTCCGCCTCCGCCGCCCTCACCGGCCGTGCCGCCGCCTCCGCGGGTCCCGCGCCCGCTGGGCACGGACGCCCCCGCGACCTGCGAGGTCCCGCACTTCGACCCGGTGCGCGTAGGGGGTGCGGGCCATCGGCTGGGGCGGCTGCTGCGGCACCGCAGGCGGGCCCTCGCGGCCGGCCTGGCGGTCACGGCGGCGGCGCTGGTCGCGGCCGGACCACGGGCCGCCACGGATCCGGCGCGGGCCGAGCGGCCCCGGAAGCATCCCGCCACCCAGCCGGTACGGCGGCACGCGCCGCCCGTGGACCTGGTGAGGGCGCCGGTGCGCATCGCCGACGCCGCCACGGTCCGCCTGCTGCGTCCCGGCGACCGGGTGGACGTCGTGGCCGCCGGGGACCCCGCGACGGGCGGGACGGCCCGGGTCGTCGCGCGCGGGGTACGGGTGACGGAGCTGCCGGAGCCCGCCGGGGACGCCTCGCAGAGCGGGGCGCTGGTCGTGCTCTCGGTTCCGCACCCGGTGGCGGCCCGGCTGGTCGGCGCGAGCGCCACGGCACGGCTGGCGGTGACGATGTGCTGAACATGCTGGGGAGATTTCTTGGCCGAATCCGGTCAAGTCTCTCGTTCGAGCGAACCCATTGGGCAGGATGGCCGCATGGTGACGTAGGTTGCGGAGCGCTTTGTTCCCCACCCTGTGCATGCGAGGAGAGTCCCCGAGGTGATCGAGAAGAAGGAACCGGGTATCTGGCAGGGCTTCAAGGCCTTCCTGATGCGCGGCAACGTCGTCGACCTGGCGGTCGCGGTGGTCATCGGCGCCGCCTTCACCAACATCGTCAACTCGGTGGTGAAGGGGCTCATCAACCCGCTGGTCGGCGCGATCGGCACGAAGAACCTCGACAGCTACAGCACGTGTCTGCAGGAACCCTGCAAGACAGCTGCGGACGGCACGATCACGAGTGGCATTCAGATCATGTGGGGCTCCGTCCTCGGAGCCACCCTGAGCTTCGTGATCACCGCCGCGGTCGTGTACTTCCTGATGGTCCTGCCGATGGCGAAGTACCTGGCCCGGCTGGAGGCCCGCCGGAAGGCGCGCGAGGGCACGCACGAGGTCGTCGAGGTGACCGAGCTGGAGGTCCTGAAGGAGATCCGCGACGCCCTGGTCGCGCAGCGCGTCGCCGGTCAGAACGGCGGCGGGACCGGGCAGGGCGGCGCTCCCGGGCAGGACTGGCGCTAGCGGCGCCGCCGCGGGCGGTTCAGAGGTGGTGGGGCGGCTTCTCGTCGAGGAAGCGCTTGAGGTCGGCGGCGGAGTCCCCCGCCGGCCGCTCGCCCCAGCCGCCGTCCGTGTCGTCCGAGGACTGCCGGTCCAGCGGGTCGTCGAAGATCAGCGCGGCCTTCGGGTCGCGCGGCTCGGGCTCGGGGGCGGCGGTGGTCATGGCTCCAGGGTACGGCCGCGGGCCCGGCGCACCGGCCGCCGCCTCCGCTCCCCCGCCCCGCGTGATCACCACCACAGGCTTTCGGGATCCTTTTCTGCTGTGCTGGACGCATGACGTCGAGTTCCGCTCCGGCGCCCGCTTCCCAGGGCGCACCCCCGCACCTCCGGCCGCTGCGCCCGCTCACCGCGCGCGGGCGCCACGAAGCCCACCGCGTGGCCTCGCCGCTGGAGCTCTTCTTCGACCTGTGTTTCGTGGTGGCCATCTCGCAGGCGGGCGGCGAGCTGGTGCACGCGGTCGCGGAGGGGCACGCCGGCCAGGGCGTGCTGAACTACGCGATGCTGTTCTTCGCCATCTGGTGGGCGTGGATGAACTTCAGCTGGTTCGCCTCGGCGTACGACAACGACGACGCGCTCTACCGGATCGTCACCCTCGTCCAGATCGCCGGTGTCCTGGTGCTGGCGGCCGGTGTCTCACGGGGCTTCGCCGACCACGACTACACCGCGGTGTGGCTCGGGTACGTGATCATGCGGGTGGCGATGGCCGCGCAGTGGCTGCGGGCCGCGCGGTCGGCCGAGGGCCCGGAACGCAGGATGGCGCTCCGGTACGCGGGCGGCGTGCTGCTGTGCCAGGTCGGCTGGGCGGGCCTGGTGCTGCTGCCGCAGGACGCGCGCGGCTGGCTGTACCTGGCGATGGTGATCCTGGAGATGTGCGTGCCGCTGTACGCGGAGCGGGAGCACACCACCTCGTGGCATCCGCACCACATCGCCGAACGCTTCGGCCTGTTCACGATCATCGTGCTCGGGGAGACCATCGCGGCGGCGACCGTCGCCGTGAAGTCGGCCCTGGCCGAGCACAACGCGCTGGGCGAACTGCTGCCGATCGCCGCGGGCGGCCTGCTGATCGTCTTCTCCGCGTGGTGGATCTACTTCGTGGTGCCCATCCACGGTCATCTGCGCTCCAACCGGCAGTCCTTCCTGTGGGGTTACGGCCACTACGTGATCTTCGCGTCGGCGGCCTCGATCGGCGCGGGCCTGGAGGTCGCCGTGGAGCAGGCGGTGGGCGCGGCGCACATCTCGGCGGTGGCCGCCGCGGCGGCCGTGACCGTGCCGACGGCGCTGTACCTGCTGACCGTGTGGGGCCTGCACTCGCGGTACTTCAAGGTCGGCGTCGCCCAGCAGCTGGTACTGCCGGTGACGGCGCTGCTGGTGCTCTGCTGCACCTTCCTGGGCGACTGGGCAGTGCCGGCGGCGGGTGCGGTGTGCGCGCTGGCGGTGGCGACCGGGACGACCCTGACGGCGCGCACGGCCGCCCAGGGACACCCCACGGAGGCGACCCCGGGCGTCTCCTGACGGTCCGGCGGCGGGGCGTCCTGGGCCAGACTGGCGGGCATGACAGTGGACGCATTGACGGACGTGGCCGGAGTGCGGGTGGGACACGCGTCCCGCAGCGGCGGCGGCTGGCTCACCGGGACGACGGTGGTCCTCGCGCCCGAGGGCGGCGCGGTCGCCGCGGTGGACGTACGCGGCGGCGGCCCGGGCACCAAGGAGACGGACGCGCTCGACCCGCGCAACCTGGTCCAGCGGGTGGAGGCGATCGTGCTCACCGGCGGCAGCGCCTACGGGCTGGACGCGGCGTCCGGGGTGATGGCCTGGCTGGAGGAGCGGGGACGCGGGGTGCGGGTGGGGGCCGATCCCGCGCACGTCGTGCCGGTGGTGCCCGCCGCCTGCGTCTTCGACCTCGGTCGGGGCGGGGACTTCCGGGCCCGACCGGACGCGGCCATGGGGCGCGCGGCGGTCGAGGAGGCCGCGGCGAGCGGGGCCGGGGCGCCGGTGCGGGAGGGCTGCGTGGGGGCCGGGACGGGAGCCGCGGCCGGGGCGCTGAAGGGCGGCGTGGGCAGCGCGAGCACGGTGCTGGAGTCCGGGATCACGGTGGCCGCGCTGGTGGTGGCCAACGCGGCGGGCGCGGTGTTGGATCCCGGCACGGGCGTGCTGTACGGGGAGTTGTACGAGGGACGCGTGCGGTATCCCGAGGAGCGGGTGCACGAGGCCGCGCGCCGACGGCTCGCCGAGGCCGCCGCCGCGGGCGGGCCCCCGCCGCTCAACACCACCCTCGCGGTGGTGGCGACCGACGCCGACCTCTCCAAGGCGCAGGCGCAGAAGCTGGCCGGGACGGCGCACGACGGCATCGCGCGGGCCGTGCGGCCGGTGCACCTGCTGCACGACGGGGACACGGTGTTCGCGCTGGCGACGGGTGCCCGCCCGCTCGACGGCGGTCCGCTCGCGCTCAACGAGATCCTCGCGGCCGGCGCGGACCTGGTCACGCGCGCTCTCGTGCGCGCCGTACGGGCCGCCGAGTCGGTGGCGGGACCGGGCGGAGCGTGGCCGTCCTACCAGGAGTTGTACGGGGCGCGATGACGGCGGCGGGGGGGCGTGCCGGACACGCGCGCGCCTTCGCCGATTGTCCCGGTTCTGTCACGTGATGGGGTTCCCGGCCGTTCCGCGGAACCCGGACCCGCCCCGGCGCCCTCTCTCTCCACGCATCGGAGCGGAACACGCACATCACAAGAACTTGGAGCAGCCCGTGACAAGGCCGGACATTGCAGCGCGGCGCGGACTGGGGGCCTGTGCCGCCCTGATGGTCGGCGCCCTCGCCCTGACCGCGTGCGGCGGCAACGCCAACGCCAAGAGCAATGACAGCAAGGGCGAGCAGGACAGCGCGGCGCGGACGTCGGCCGCGAAGATCGCGATCTCGGCGAAGGACGGTTCGACCGGCGCGTCCATCAACACGACCGGCGTGCAGGTCAGCGGCGGCAGGCTGACGGTCGTGAAGATGACCGTGGCGGGGTCGGGGCAGGCGGTGGACGGCACCGTCTCGGCGGACGGCAGTACCTGGAAGCCGAAGGAGCAGCTGGAGCGCGGCACGAAGTACGAGATATCGGCGACCGCCAAGGACGCCAAGGGACTCACGGCGGCGGCCAACTCCATCTTCACCACCGTCAACTCGTCGAACAGCTACATCGGGACGTACACGCCCGACGACGGGACGACGGTCGGGGTCGGGATGCCGGTGTCCTTCACCTTCGACAAGGCCATCACGGACAAGAAGGCCGTGCAGTCGCACATCACGGTCACGTCCAGCAGCGGCCAGCAGGTGGTGGGGCACTGGTTCGGCGGGCAGCGGCTGGACTTCCGGCCGCAGGACTACTGGAAGGCCGGCTCCAAGGTCACGATGAAGATCGACCTGGACGGGGTCGAGGGCGCCAACGGCGTCTACGGGGTGCAGAAGAAGACGGTGACCTTCACCGTCGGCCGTGCGCAGGTCTCCACGGTGGACGTGAACACGCAGACCATGACGGTGGTCCGGGACGGCGCCACGCTGAAGTCGGTGCCGGTGTCCACGGGCAGCCCGCAGCACACGACGTACAACGGCCAGATGGTGATCTCCGAGAAGTTCACCCAGACCCGGATGAACAGCCAGACGGTCGGCCTCGGCGGCGAGTACGACATCCCGGACGTGCCGCACGCGATGCGCCTGACCCAGTCGGGGACGTTCATCCACGGCAACTACTGGTACAACAAGGGCAACCCGCCGTTCGGCCGGGAGGGCACCAGCCACGGCTGCGTGGGGCTCGCGGACGCGCAGGGCGCGCAGGGCGACACGAGCGCCAAGTGGTTCTACGACAACTCCCTCATCGGGGACGTCGTGATCGTGAAGAACTCCCCCGACAAGACCGTGCAGCCGGACAACGGGCTCAACGGGTGGAACCTGTCGTGGAACGAGTGGACCGCCGGAAGCGCGGCCTGACCGGCCGGTTTTGACGGATCGGCGGGCCGCGCGGGAACTTTTCGCGCGGCCCGGGTGTTTTCCCGGCGTACGTTTTCTCGGTTCCCGGACATGATGTCCGACCGAGGGGCTACGGTATGCACCCACAAGGTGACATGCAGCAACGCCGGGAGAAACCTTGAGCGTTCCGTACGAGACGGCAGCGTACGAACCAGCCGAGTCGCCCGAGTCTCCGGAGGAGCATCTCGCGCGGCTCCTCGGCCGTGCCCTGAACTCCTTCGAACTGCCCGACGAGGCCATAAGGCAACTGGACTGCGCGCTGGCGCACGACAGTTCGCTGCACTCCGCGCACCACAGCGCGGGGCTGCACCGGGAGACCTACCGGCACACCTGGCTGCTCGCGGACGGCTCGGCGGTCACTCTGTGGGAACTCGTGCACAACACCGCGCCGGGCAGCGACCCGCAGGCCGAGGTGTACGTCGACGAGGAGGAGCTGCGGGCCGCGACGGCGCGGCTGCCGCTTCCGCCGGACACCCCGGACTTCGAACTGCCGGTGCTGATGACGCTGGCCGCGGTCCCCGAACCCCGGCACGTGTACGTGCCGGACGACTCGGCGGACCACGCGCGCCGGCTCCTGCGCCGGGCGGAGAACCCGGACCGGCCGGACACGGAGACGGCGCACACGCTGGAGACGGCGTTCGCGCACCAGATCACCCAGGCGTTCGGGCGGCCGGGGCGGGCGGGCCGTACCGGCCTGAGCTTCTCGCTCTACGAGCACGCGTTCCTGCTGAGCGACGGCCGGGAGCTGTCCCTGTGGGAGGTCGAGCACACGGCGACGCCGGACGGCCGGCACATGTGCGAGGTGTATCCGTCGGAGAGCGCGGCCCGTCAGGCCATGGAGCGGCGGGCGGCGCGGCAGTCCTGACCGGGCGCGGCAGGCTACCGGGCGTCAGCGGCCGCCGAGCCGGCGCACCAGCCCGGCGAAGGCGTCCTGTTCGGCCGGGGTGAGTTCGACGGCTTCCTGCGGCGGACCGGTCCTGAACCGCCGCGAGCGGCCCGGAAGGACATGGCCCGGGTCCCCGGCGGTGGCACCGCGGCGGGTGTGGCGCACCACGCGGGCCAGCACGACCATCCAGACGACGGTCGCCAGGGCGAGGGCGGTCACCCCGATCAGCTGCAGGGGCGCGACATGATCGGACATACACCCCAGTACACACCACAGTCCGGGACTTCGGCCCGGACCGTGACGTATCTCGCAGGTGCCGCGAACAACTCACAGCGCACCAAAGGGACAAGAAGCCGTGGCCATCAGGCCGCGACGGGCTGCTGGGCCTCCTTCGTGGCGGCGGCCGGGCCGGTCGCGGAGCCGTCCGCCGGAATCCCCTGGACGGGCCTGCGCAGGCTCTTGAGGACGACGACCAGGGCCGTGGAGACGCAGACGCCGGCGGCGATGGCGATCAGGTAGAGGAACGGGTTGCCGATCAGCGGCACCACGAAGATGCCGCCGTGCGGGGCGCGCAGGGTGGCGCCGAAGGCCATCGACAGGGCGCCGGTGAGCGCGCCGCCGACCATCGAGGAGGGGATGACGCGCAGCGGGTCGGCGGCCGCGAACGGGATCGCGCCCTCGGAGATGAAGGAGGCGCCGAGGACCCAGGCCGCCTTGCCGTTCTCGCGTTCGGTCGCGGTGAAGAGCCTGCCGCGCACGGTGGTGGCCAGGGCCATCGCCAGCGGCGGGACCATGCCGGCCGCCATGACCGCGGCCATGATCTTCATCGCGGAGTCGCTGGGGTTCGAGACGGCGATACCGGCGGTGGCGAAGGTGTACGCGACCTTGTTGACCGGGCCGCCGAGGTCGAAGCACATCATCAGGCCGAGCAGCGCCCCGAGCAGGACGGCGTTGGAGCCGGTCAGGCCGTTCAGCCAGTCCGTCATGCCCTTCTGGGCGGACGCGATGGGCTTGCCGATGACGACGAACATCAGGAACCCGACGATCGCGGAGGAGATCAGCGGGATCACCACCACGGGCATGATGCCGCGGACGGCTGCCGGGATCTTCACCTTCTGGATCGCCAGCACCACACCACCGGCGATCAGACCGGCGACCAGGCCGCCGAGGAAGCCCGCGTTGATGGTGGACGCGATCATGCCGCCGACGAATCCGGGCACCAGACCGGGCCGGTCCGCCATGCCGTAGGCGATGTAGCCGGCCAGCACCGGTACCAGGAAGCCGAAGGCCACGCCGCCGATCTGGAAGAGCAGGGCGGCCCAGCTGTCGCTCTGGGTCCACGCGAAATGGGTCATGACCGAGGGCGCGGACTTGATCTCGTAGCCGCCGATCGCGAAGCCGAGGGCGATCAGCAGACCGCCGGCCGCGACGAACGGGACCATGTAGCTCACGCCGGACATCAGCCACTTGCGCAGCTTGGTGCCGTAGCCCTCGCTCGCGTCCCCGGCGCGTTCGACCGGCGTGGACGGCGCGGCGCCGGAGGTCACCTCGCCGCGGGCGGCCCGTGCGCGGACCTCGCCGATCAGCTCGGCGGGGCGGTTGATGCCGGCCTTCACGCCGACGTCGACGGTCGGCTTCCCGGCGAAGCGGTCCTTGTCCCGCACCGGCACGTCGTGCGCGAAGATCACGCCGTCCGCCGCCGCGACGACCGCGGGATCGAGCCGGGTGAACCCGGCCGAGCCCTGGGTCTCGACGACGAGTTCGACGCCCGCCTCGCGGCCCGCGTTCTCCAGGGACTCGGCCGCCATGTAGGTGTGGGCGATACCGGTGGGGCAGGAGGTGACGGCGACGATCCGGAACGGGCGCCCGGCGGCCGGGTCCGCGTCGGCGCCCGGGGCGGCGGCCCGTGCCGTGGGGGCCGCCGCGGCGCCGGCGGAGGCCGCCGCCGGCGTCGCAGCGGTGCTCGGGGCGGCTTCCGGGGCCGCGGTGGCGCCCGTGCCGTCGGCGGCCGCGGCCTCGGCGGGGGTCTCGTCGCCGCGGATCAGCGCGGCGGCCGTCGCCGCGTCGTCCGCCGACCGCAGCGCGTCCGTGAACGCGCCGTTCATCAGCTGGCGGGCCAGTGCGGAGAGGATCGTGAGGTGGGCGTCGTCGGCACCGGCTGGGGCCGCGATCAGGAAGACCAGGTCGGCCGGGCCGTCCGCCGCACCGAAGTCGATGCCCGCGGCGCTGCGCCCGAAGGCGAGCGTCGGCTCGGTGACGTGGGCGCTGCGGCAGTGCGGGATGCCGATGCCGCCGTCGAGGCCGGTCGGCATCTGGGCCTCGCGGGCGGCCACGTCGGCGAGGAAGCCCTCCAGGTCGGTCACCCGGCCCAGGGCCGCCATGCGCTCGGCGAGGGCACGCGCCGCCGCCTCTTTGGTGTCGGCGGACAGGTCGAGATCGACCAGGTCCGCGGTGATCATGTCGCTCATCGCGGGCTCCTATGCGCGCGTATCGCCCGGGGTGCGGAGTGGGCGGTTTCGGGGACGGGGGTGCCGTGGGGGGCGGAAGGGGAGGGAGCGGAGGAAAGGGAGGCGGGACCGGGGAAGCCCCGCCTCCTGGGGACGCCGGGCCGGCTCAGGGTGCCCCGTCGGCCCGTCGGCGCGGCGGGTGACGAGGAGGCGCCCCGCCGTTCCCGGGCCGGTGGACGGCGGACGGCGCCGGGGAGGAGCGCGGCCGCGTGCGGGGTCGTACGGGCGTTCATGACACCGGCTCCGTCAGTTCGCGGTCGACGGGGACGAGGTCGGTGACGGTCACCGCGGTGGGGTCCAGGTCGGCGGGGGTGGGCATCACGCTGCCGGGCAGCTGGACGGCTGCGGCCCCGTGCGCGACGGCGGAGGCGAGCGCCTGGGGGCCGCTGCCGCCGGCGACGAGGAATCCGGCGAGGGAGGAGTCACCGGCGCCGACGTTGCTGCGGACGGTCTCCACCCGGGCGCTCGCGAACCAGGCACCGGCGTCCTCCACGAGGAGCTGGCCGTCGGCGCCCAGGCTCGCGAGGACGGCGCGTGCGCCCATGGCACGCAGTTCCTCGGCCGCCTTGAGCGCGTCGCCGACGGTCGCCAGGGGGCGTCCGACGGCCTCCGCGAGTTCCTCGGCGTTCGGCTTGACCACGTCCGGGCGCTCGCGCAGCGCTTCCAGGAGCGCACGCCCCGAGGTGTCCAGTGCGATGCGCGCGCCTCCGGCGTGCGCCCGGGCGACCACGTCGGCGTACCAGGACGGGGCGAGCCCGCGGGGCAGGCTGCCGCAGCAGGCGATCCAGTCGGCGTCGCGGGACTGTCCGCGCACCGTCTCCAGGAGCAGTTCCTGTTCGGCGCGCGAGAGGAGCGGACCCGGCGCGTTGATCTTGGTGAGCACTCCGTCGGACTCGGCGAGGGCGATGTTCGAGCGGGTGGCTCCGGCGACCGGGACCGGCGCGACCTCGATGCCCTGCGCGTCGAGCAGTTCGGCGACGAGCGCACCGGGCGCACCGCCCAGCGGCAGCACGGCGACCGTGCGACGGCCGGCGGCCGCGACGGCGCGGGATACGTTCACGCCCTTGCCGCCGGGGTCCATGCGTTCGCCGCCGGCCCGGATGACCTCGCCGCGTTCCAGCGCGGGAATCTCGTAGGTGCGGTCCAGGGAGGGGTTGGGGGTGACGGTGAGGATCATGGCCGTACCGCCGGTGCCGTCCGTCGCGTTCGCGCTGTCCGCGGTGCTCATGCTCGTACCACTTCCGTGCCCCCGCGCTCGATGGCGGCGGCGTCCTCGGGGCTCAGCCCGCTGTCGGTGATCAGCAGGTCCACGTCGCCCATGTCGCCGAAGCGGGCGAAGTGTTCCTGGCCGTGCTTGGCGGAGTCGGCGAGCAGGACCACCCGGCGGGCCGCGGCGACGGCCGCCCGCTTGACGGCGGCCTCGGCGAGGTCCGGGGTGGTCAGGCCCTGGTCGGCGGAGAAGCCGTTGGCGGCGACGAACACGACGTCCGCGCGGATCTCGCCGTACGCGCGCAGCGCCCAGGCGTCCACGGCGGCGCGCGTACGGTTCCGTACCCGCCCTCCGACCAGGTGGAGCTGGATGCCCGGGTGGTCGGCGAGCCGGGCCGCGATCGGCAGGCTGTGCGTGACGACGGTGAGGGACGCCTCCAGCGGGATGGCGGCGGCCAGCCGGGCGACCGTGGAACCGGCGTCCAGGATCAGGGTGCCCTCGGCCGGCAGTTCCGGGACGGCGGCCTTCGCGATGCGGTCCTTCTCGTCGGCGGAGGTGGACTCGCGTTCGGCGAGGTCGGGTTCGAAGTCGAGGCGGCCGGCCGGGATCGCGCCGCCGTGCACCCGGCGGAGCAGGCCCGCGCGGTCCAGGGCCTTCAGGTCGCGGCGGATCGTCTCCGCGGTGACCTGGAACTCCTCGGCGAGCGACACGACGTCCACCCGCCCGCCGTCACGGGCGAGCCGGAGGATCTCCTGCTGTCGCTCCGGTGCGTACATGCCCTGCGCCTCCACTCGACTGTACGTCCCGGCTCGCGTCCGACCGCTTCCGACTCATGCCCGAACGTGTGGTTTCGCTGGGAGGCTACGCCCGGATTTCCGGAAAGTAAACAGGTTCGGGCTTCAACCGGACACGGCCGGGCTTTCGCTGGGTCACCACGCCCCACCCCGCCTCTCCCCCGCCCAGCGCGGGCGCCCATGCGAAAGGGCCCGGCACCGGAAGGTGCCGGACCCTCTCCGGGCGCGCCCAGCGGCGGGCCCGGACACCGAACGCGGGGTCGGAGGAGGAGCGGCTCAGGGAACGAGCGCCGGCTCGCCCTCCGCCTGCGCCGGCAGCGGCGCCGGTGCGTCGCCGCCCTCCAGGTGCTGCGCCGGGCGCTTCGGCAGCGCGGACATCAGCAGGAACATCACGGCCATGATCGCCGCCACCCAGAGGAGCGCGTGCTGGAAGGCGTGCGCGAAGGCCGGCCCGACCCGCTCCGAGGTCAGGCGGTCGTCGACGACACCGAAGAAGACCACCGAGACCAGGCCGAGGCCGAGCGCGTTGCCCATCTGCTGCACGGTGTTGATCAGGCCGGACGCGGAACCGGCGTGCTCGCGCGGTACCTCCGACAGCACCGCGTCGGTCAGCGGCGCGACGATCAGGCCCATGCCCAGGCCCATCACGACCAGCGGCAGCGCCATCTGCCAGGAGGCGAGGGCGAGGCCGTAGTGGCGGGACTCCCAGACGTAGAGCAGGACGCCGAGCCCCATCACCAGCGCGCCCGCCTGGAGCACCTTGCGGCCGAAGCGCGGCACCAGCTTCTGCACGGACAGTCCGGCCGCGACGGAGACGGCGATCGAGAACGGCACCCCGGTCAGCCCCGCGTGCAGCGGCGTCCAGCCGAGGCCGACCTGCATGTAGAGGGTCCAGACCAGGAAGAAGATGCCGAGCGCGACACCGAAGACGGTCTGCACGGCGATGCCCGCGGCGAAGCTCTTCACCTTGAACAGGGACGGTTCGATGAGCGGGGAACCGTCCCGGGCGGCCTTGCGCCGCTCGTACGCCACCAGCACGCCGAAGACGACCAGCGCCCCGGCCATCGACGCGTACCCCCACAGCGGCCAGCCCAGCTCGCGGCCGCGGGTCAGCGGGTAGAGCAGCATCAGCAGTCCGAGGGTGACCAGGGCGACGCCGACGAGGTCGAGCTTCAGGGCGTGCGGGGCCTTGGATTCGCTGATGTAACGGCGGCCGAGGAGGAGGGCGCCGATGCCGACCGGGAGGTTGATGAGGAAGATCGGACGCCATTCGAGACCGAGGACGTTCCACTCCGTCAGCAGGGCGCCGAGCAGCGGGCCGGAGACCGCGCCCAGGCCCACGATCGCGCCGAACAGGCCGAAGACCTTGCCGCGCTCGTGTGCCGGGAAGGTGGCGTGCACGATCGACAGGACCTGCGGGACCATCAGCGCGGCCATCCCGCCCTGCAGGATGCGGGCGGCGACCAGCATCTCCGGGTTGGCGGCGAACCCGCACAGCGCGGACGCGAGGGTGAAGCCCGCGATTCCGACGAGGAAGATCCGTTTACGGCCGTGAATGTCGCCGAGGCGGCCGCCGGTGATCAGCCCGGCCGCGAAGGCGAGGGCGTAGCCGGCCGTTATCCACTGGATCTGGCTGAAGGAGGCGTGCGCGGTCCGCTGGATGGACGGGATGGCGATGTTGACGATCGTCACGTCGACGAGGTCCATGAAGGCGGCGGTCATCACGATGGCCAGGGCCAGCCAGCGGTGCGGTGCGCCGGGCGCGTCCGCCGTCCCGGGCGTGGCAGGTGCGGTGCGGTCCGTGCCGGTCCGCTGTGGCCGGTCGCGCAGTTCCCCGCGCCCCTTCAGGGTGCCGTCGTCGACGTCGGTGGAAGTCATGACCTCAATCTAGGAGCCCATTAGGACAGATCGCGTCCTAGTTCTACGGCATCCTCGGACGCATGACGACGGACACTCCGGCTCGACTGCTCCAGCTGCTGTCCCTGCTCCAGACGCCCCGCGAGTGGCCCGGCGGCGAGCTGGCCGACCGGCTCCGGGTCTCCCGGCGCACCGTGCGGCGCGACATCGACCGGCTGCGGGAGCTGGGGTATCCGGTGGAGGCCAGCAAGGGGGCCGACGGCGGGTACCGGCTGGTCGCCGGGAAGGCGATGCCGCCGCTGCTCCTGGACGACGAGGAGGCGGTGGCCATCGCGGTCGGGCTGCGCGCCGGCGCGGGACACGCGCTTCAGGGCGTGGACGAGGCCTCGGTGCGGGCGCTGGCCAAGCTGGAGCAGGTGCTGCCGGCCCGGCTGCGGCACCGGGTGGCCACGCTGCAGGCCGCGACCACACCGCTGGTCAGCGGGGACGGGGCGAGTATCGCGCCCGAGACGCTGACCGTGATGGCGTCGGCGGTGGCGGGGCAGGAACGGCTGCGGTTCGCCTACCGGGCGGCGGACGGCAGCGAGACGCGCCGGCAGGCCGAGCCGTACCGCCTGGTGTCGACGGGACAGCGGTGGTACCTGGTGGCCTACGACCTCGACCGCGACGACTGGCGCACGTTCCGGGTCGACCGGGTGAGCGAGCCGTTCGCGACCGGGGCGCGGTTCGCTCCGCGGGAGCTGCCGACCGGGAGTGCGGCGGAGTTCCTGCGCCGGTCGATCCAACGGCGCCAGGAGACCTACGAGTTCGCGGTCGCGTTCGCCGGGACGGTGCCGGAGGTCGCGGCGCGGGTGCCGGCGTGGGTGGGGACGCCGGTGGACGAGGGGGGCGGGTGGTGCGTGGTGCGGGGGACCACCGGGGACCCGATGGAGTGGCTCGCGGTGCGGCTGGTGATGACGGGCGGCGAGTTCGCGATCCGGGAGCCCGCGGAACTCGCCGCATGCGTGCGGGAGTTGGGGGGACGGCTGACGCGGGCCGGCGAAGGGGCGTGAACGGGCGGTCCGCGTCCGCCTCCGGGCGACCGCTTCTACGCCCGTTCCCCCCAGGCGAAGCCGCGCAGATCCGCGAGGTTGCGCAGCGCGAGCGCCGCCGGTCCTTCCGCCTGTGACGCGGACGCGGTGCCCGCGGCCCAGGACTCCACCGCCACCCGCACCGCCGCGCCGGCCACCGCCGCGGCGAACCGGAGGTGCGGGGCGGGGGCAACGTTGTCGGGGCCGATCCGCTCCGCCAGGATCCCCGCCAGGACGTCCTCCGAGGACTGGCAGACCTCGGCCCACACCTTGCGCAGGGCGGGGCTGGTGTCCGCGAGGTGGATGAGGGTGCGCACCCACTCCCAGGACGCCGCCGAGACGCCCTCGCCGGGCGTCAGGGTGTGCCGGACGGCGTGTTCGAGGGCCTCGGGGACCGAGAGGGCCGCGGGGGCCGCCCGTACGGCCTCCGCCCACCGTTGCGCGCCGGCCGCGTAGAGCGGGGCGACCGCTTCCTCCTTCGTGGCGAAGTAGCGGTAGAACGTGCGGGGGGCGATGCCGGCGGCGTGTGCGATGTCCTCGGCGCGGGTGGCCCGCAGGCCCTGCCGCACGAAGAGGCCCGCGGCCGCGCGGGCGATCTCCATCCGGGTCTCCGCCTTGCGCCGTTCCGTCAGGGACGTGCCGGGAGGGTCCTGCCGAGGGGTGTTGCCGGTGGTGCTGGGGGTGCTCACCTCGGCAGGCTATGCCGCTGTGGCAGAATCTGCCATCCGGTGGTTCACCCCGTGGTTCAGGTACGGGGTGAGCCACCGCTCCAGCATGCCGGGGAAGCCACCGCACCGGCAAACGCGGACCGCGCGCGCCCACGGCACCTCGCGCGGCGAGACGGCGGACAGGACCGGGACGGCATCCGCGGAACGGCGGGGCACGACCGACCGGCACCGCGGAACCGTCGGGCGGCGCAGGCGCGCACAAGCGGAAGCGCGCACAAAAGGAACCGGGCTCCGGCACCCGGGGGGGGTTGGGCGCCGGAGCCCGGCTCTGCGGATGTCCCGGCGCCGGGGGGGTGGCGCGTCGGGACATGGCTCACTGGGGATCGTCGTCGTCGGAGGCCGGACGGGTCGTCACCCGGTGCCGGCCAGGCACGTGCCCGCCGGAGCGGACCACCCTCGCCCGGCCGGAGCCTCGATTCCCCGGCCCGGAATGGTTGTTCCCTACACGCGAGGCCCTGAAGCGGCGGTACCGCGCCATGTATGCGCCGTCTTTCGCCACCCGGCGCACGCGCTCCGCGTGAGCGGAACCACGCGCGCCCCTCGGAGCCCCCGCCGACGCGGGAGCCCCCACCGCTCGGGCCCCGCCCCCAACTCCCTTACGCCGCCGGTTCGAAGCCCGTGCTGCGCGCCAGCTTCTTCAGCTCCAGCAGCGCGTGCTTCTCGATCTGGCGGATGCGCTCACGGGTCAGCCCGTGCTCCTTGCCGACCTCGGTCAGGGTGCGCTCGCGGCCGTCCTCGATGCCGTACCGCATCTTGATGATGGAGGCCGTGCGCTGGTCCAGGCGGCCGATCAGGTCGTCCAGTTCCTCGCTGCGCAGCAGGGTCATGACGGACTGCTCGGGGCTGACCGCCGACGTGTCCTCCAGGAGGTCGCCGAACTGGGTCTCGCCCTCGTCGTCCACCGACATGTTCAGGGACACCGGGTCGCGGGCCCAGTCCAGGACGTCGATGACGCGCTCGGCGTTGGAGCCCAGCTCCGCCGCGATCTCGGCGGGCTCCGGGTCACGTCCGTGCTCCCGGTTGAACTCCCGCTGGACACGCCGGATCCGGCCCAGCTCCTCCACCAGGTGGACGGGGAGCCGGATGGTCCGGGACTGGTCGGCTATGGACCGGGTGATCGCCTGACGGATCCACCAGGTGGCGTACGTCGAGAACTTGAAGCCCTTGCGGTAGTCGAACTTCTCGACGGCGCGCACCAGGCCCGCGTTGCCCTCCTGGATCAGGTCGAGGAGGGGCAGGCCGCTCCTCGGGTACCGTCGGGCGACGGCCACGACCAGGCGGAGGTTGGAGCGGATGAAGACGTCCTTCGCCCGCTCGCCGGCGGCGAAGAGCGCCTCCAGCTCCTCGCGGGTGGCGTCCGACCCGGACTCCTCCTCGCCGTCGAGGACCTGCCGCGCGAACACACCCGCCTCAATGGTCTGGGACAGCTCGACTTCCTTGGCGGCGTCGAGGAGCGGTGTGCGCGCGATCTCGTCGAGATACATGCCGACCAGATCGCGGTCGGCGATCTCGCCGCCATGGACGCGGCGAACACTGCTTGCCGAGTCGGCCGTCTCGCCGGTGGCGGACTGACGACGGGCGACGGCACGGGTTGCCATGCGGTGCTCCCTTGCGATGGTGGGCGGGCGGGGTGGTCCTATCCGGTTTTCTCGGTCTTCCGGTGGATGCTCGGCACTCGGCCTGCTGCCCCGTGCGGCCCCTTCCGGAACCCCCGGTGTGCTGATCGGGTGCCCGGCATCCGAAGGAAACAACGACTGGAATCCGGACAGAATTCCCATGCCGTCCCCCCATTTTTCTGATCATGCAGTACCCTGTGCGACCGACCGAGGGGGCATGATGTCGCCGGAACGTACAGAGGTGCAGGTCAGACCGGGAGTCGAGGCGGACCTCGACGCCCTCACGAACCTCTACAACCACTACGTACGTGAGACGTCCATCACATTCGACACGGTGGTCTTCACGCCGGAAGAGCGTCGTGCGTGGTTGCTCTCCCACCCGGAAGACGGCCCGTACCGCCTGATGGTTGCCACGCCGGCGGACTCACAGCGGATTCTCGGGTACGCCACATCCAGCCCCTACCGCGCGAAGCCCGCCTACCGGACCTCGGTGGAGACCACGGTCTACGTCGCCCCGGACGCCGTCGGACGCGGAGTCGGGACGCTCCTGTACGAGGCCCTCTTCGCGGCGCTCGCGGGCGAGGACCTGCACCGCGCCTACGCGGGCGTCGCCCAGCCGAACGAGGCGTCCGCCCGGCTGCACGCGCGCCTCGGTTTCCGGCACGTCGGCACCCACCGCGAGGTGGGCCGCAAGTTCGGCCGCTACTGGGACGTGGCCTGGTACGAGCGCCCGCTCTAGCGGACGGCCCGCCCAGGCCACCGCACCACGTCGCGGCCGGGGGCCGGACTCAGCCGAACTGGACGGACCGCTTGGCCATCCCCATCCAGAACCCGTCGATCACCGACTTCTGCGCGTCCAGTTCGCCGCCCGCCTCCGCCGCGCCCATGGTGACGAAGAGCGGGGCGAAGTGCTCGGTGCGCGGGTGGGCGTACCGGCCCGCCGGCGCCTTGTCGAGGAAGGCCAGCAGCGCGTCCCAGTCGCGGTTCTCCAGCGCCCGGTGCCCCCAGTCGTCGAACTCCGAGGACCAGGACGGCACCCCGCCCCCGGTGTGGCGCAGGGCGGCCAGGTTGTGGGTGAAGAAGCCGGAGCCGACGATCAGCACGCCCTCGTCGCGCAGCGGGGCGAGCCGGCGGCCGATCTCCATCAGGCGGACCGGGTCGAGGGTGGGCATGGAGATCTGGAGGACGGGGATGTCCGCGGCCGGGAACATCTCCACCAGGGGCACGTAGGCACCGTGGTCGAGTCCGCGGTCGGGGATGTCCTGCACGGGGGTGCCGGGGGCGCGCAGCAGCTTGCGCACGGACTCGGCGAGCTCCGGCGCGCCGGGGGCGGCGTACTGCACCTGGTAGTAGTGCTCGGGGAAGCCCCAGAAGTCGTAGACGAGGGGCACGGTCCGCACGGCGCCGAGGGCGAGCGGGGCCTCCTCCCAGTGCGCGGAGACCATCAGGATCGCCTTGGGGCGGGGCAGGCCGGCGCTCCAGGCGGCCAGTTCGCCGGGCCAGACCGGGTCGTCGGCGAGCGGCGGCGCGCCGTGGCTCAGGTAGAGGGCGGGCATGCGCTCCCGGGAAGCGGCGGACCGTTCCTGTGCGACGGCGGTCATGACGACGGCTCCCTCCACGGACGGGAGCCTTCCGCGGCCCCCATGCTTTAACTCTCAAGCTTTTCGTGGAACAGGATACGCTCCACTTGTTTAACTTTCAAGGAGAGGGCTCGTAGAGTGGGCCGCATGAATACGGCATCCACGTCCGCAACCGCCGCCGCAGACCGCTGGCTCAGCGACGAAGAACAGCGCGTCTGGCGCGCGTACCTGCACGCCACGACCCTGCTGGAGGACCACCTGGACCGCCAGCTCCAGCGGGACGCCGGGATGCCGCACATCTACTACGGCCTGCTGGTCGGGCTCGCCGAGGCGCCGGGACGGCGGCTGCGGATGACCGAACTGGCCATGGGGGCGAAGATCACCAGGTCCCGGCTCTCGCACGCCGTCGCACGCCTGGAGAAGAACGGCTGGGTGCGCCGGGAGGACTGTCCCGACGACAAGCGGGGCCAGTTCGCCGTCCTGACCGACGAGGGGACCGAGGTGCTGCGGCGCACCGCGCCGGGCCACGTGGCCGCCGTACGGCAGGCGCTGTTCGAGCGGCTCACCCCCGAACAGCAGCAGGCCCTCGGCGAGATCATGGAGATCGTCGCCGAGGGCCTGCAGCCCGACGAAGCGGGCGCGGACCTGCCCTGGCTCCGCTGAGGAGCCCGGGACAGGCCCGCGTGCGGGTACCCGGTCGGCCGGTGCGGGCCGCTCAGCGGCTCAGTGGGCGACCACCGGAACCGGCAGCTCGTCCTCCGCGCCCTCGCCCGAGGCCACCGGAGTGGCGCTCGGCGCACCGGCGTTGACGAAGGTCACCACGATCACCGCGGCCAGCACCAGCATGCCGACGGCGAACCAGATGGCGTTGGTGTAGCCGTGCACCGCGCCCTCCATCTGGACCAGCTGCTGCTGCGACCTGGAGGTCGCGGTCGCGATGTGGTCCTTGATGTACGCCGTCGTCGCCGACGCGGCGATGGTGTTCAGCAGCGCGGTGCCGATCGCGCCGCCCACCTGCTGCGAGGTGTTGACCATCGCGGAGGCGACACCGGCGTCGCGGGGCTCGACGCCGAGCGTGGCCAGGGACATGGCCGGCATGAACGCCGTACCCATGCCGAGACCGAGCAGCAGCATCGCCGGCAGGACCGTCGAGGCGTACGACGAGCCGATCTCCAGGCGGGTCATCAGCAGCATGCCGACGGAGGCGACCAGGAAGCCGGGACCCATCAGCGCGCGGGCCGGGACCCGGGTCATCAGACGGGCGCCGATCTGGGTGGAGCCGATCATCATGCCCGCGATCATCGGCAGGAAGGCGAAGCCGGTCTTGATCGGCGAGAAGCCCTGGATGACCTGGAGGTAGTAGGTCAGGAAGAGGAAGGTGCCGAACATCGCGATGATCGCGATGCCGAGGGAGAGGTAGATGCCGCCGCGGTTGCGGTCGGTGACCACGCGGAGCGGCAGCAGCGGCGCCTTGACGCGCATCTCGGTGACCACGAACGCGATCAGCAGCACCGCGGAGGCGACGAACAGGCCGACGGTGCTGACGTCGCTCCAGCCCTCGGACTCGGCGCGGGTGAAGCCGTACACCAGGGAGACCAGGCCGAGGGTGGACAGCAGCACGCCCGGGATGTCGAGCGGGTTGCGGTTGCGGCCGCCCTCCGGCTCGCGGATGACGAAGTACGCGCCGAGCGCGGCGACGGCGGCGAACGGGATGTTCACGAAGAACGTCCAGCGCCAGTCCAGGTACTCGGTGAGCACACCGCCGAGGATGAAGCCGACGGCGCCGCCGCCACCGGCGATCGCGCCGTAGATGCCGAACGCCTTGGCGCGCTCCTTGGCGTCCGTGAACATCACGGCGAGCAGGGAGAGCGCGGCCGGGGCGAGCATGGCGCCGAAGACGCCCTGGAGGGCACGCGCGCCGAACATCATCGCGCCGCTGGTCGCCGCGCCGCCGAGGGCGGAGGCGGCGGCGAAGCCGATCAGGCCTATGACGAAGGCCCGCTTGCGGCCCCACAGGTCGGCGATCCGGCCGCCGAACAGGAGCAGACCGCCGAAGGCGAGGGCGTAGGCCGTGACGACCCACTGCCGGTTGCCGTCGGAGATGCCCAGGTCGGTCTGGGCGGAGGGCAGGGCGATGTTCACGATGGTGGCGTCGAGGACGACCATCAGCTGGGCGAGCGCGATGAAGACCAGCGCTTTCCAGCGGTTGGCGTCGCCGGACTGCGCCGGTGCGCCAGGAGCCTTGGCGGCTGTTTCAGACATGGGGGTACCCACTTCGTGACTTCGTGAATGTGTGACGGAAAGTCAGTGCTCCGTCACGGACGTCCGGCGTTCGCGCACGTTCATGCGTTCATGCGGGAGGCGTTCGTGGCGGAAGGCGTTCGTGACGGAAAAAGGGATCGGTGAAGCGCAGACGGTGGTCGGTGCGGAACGAGGGGCGCGCCTGATGAAGGACCGGCGCTCGGCCCGAAACTGTTCGCCCCCCCGTGGGACGGTGCGGTCGCTCTCGGTCGTTCAGGCCTGGCGGAGGTCCTCCATGGTCACGGCCGTACCCGGCAGGGCGGTACGGGCCGGGGCCCGCAGTCCGTCCAGGAACAGCTGCAGATGACGGTGGACGAAACGGTCACCGACCAGGCAGTCGGTGCCGAACGGAGGCCGGCTGAGCTGAGCCACGGCGATCATCACGTCGCCGACCCCCACGTCCGGCCGGAGCTGCCCGGCCGCCTTGGCGCGGTCCATGAGCCGCCCGATGAGCTGCTCGCACCGCCGGCGTGCCGACTCCAGGTCCGGATGGTTCTTGTCGAAGGTGCTGGAGACCATCGGGCACAGCGCGCTGACCCGCTCGTCGGCGGAGGCGTGCACGAACCTCTCCAGCGCCTCATAGGCGTCCCCGGTCTCCGCGAGCGCGAGCTCGGCCGCCTCCGACGTCCGGTCCATCACGGAGCAGACGACCTCGCGGACGAGCGCGTCACGGTCGGGGAAGTTGCGGTACACCGTGGCGTTGCCGACGCCGGCCCGGCGGGCGATCTCGTCGAGCGGCACGTCGGGGCCGTACTCGGTGAACATCTCGCGGGCGGCGATGACGATCCGCTCCCGGTTGCGCAGGGCGTCGGCGCGGGGCCTGGGCGCCTTGCGCACGGTGGGGGTGGCGGTCGCGGTCTGCACGGCGCACTCCTGGTCTGGTCGGTCTGGGTGGGACTCGGTACTTCCACGATCCGGGGATCGGCTCCCCGTTTCGCGCGGACACAGGTCTAAACGGGGAGCCGGTCCCCGGTTATTTCCCCCCTTCCCCCTCATCTCATGTGACCTGCATCACACCCCCTGATCCGGGACGTCCCACGATCGGCCTCTCCAGCGCGCGCCCGCCGCCCCGCGGACACAGGGTGATCGAAAGGGTGCAGTCCGAAACCGGCGGCTGCCGTGGCGCGAAAGGTCCATGCATGCAGCCGCAGCCCAGCCGCCGCCCGATACCCGCGCACGGTGACACCCCGCGCGCCCCGCACCCCCCGCGCTCCCCCCGCGCACGCCGTTCCCCGCGCAGCTCACACGCCCCGCGCACGCCCTCGGCCCGCGCGATACGCCACCGCCGTGCGGCCTCCCTCGCCGCCGTGACCGTGCTGATCCTCGCGGTCGGCACCTCGGCGGGCTCCGGACACCTCACGGCGGCGCCCACCCCGGCCGGCGCCGGCCCGATCGCGCTGGCCCGCTCCTCGGTCTACGGCCCCTGCCTGATCAGCGGCGGCCGGGAGATCCAGATGACCGAGGGCATACCCACCCCGGGCGGCTACTCCCGCTCCACCGGCACCGTGCACGCCCTGACCCTGATGGTCGACTTCTCCGACGCGCCCGGCCAGGGCAGCGCGCTCGACCGCTACCACGAGTTCTTCCCGCAGACCCAGGAGTGGTTCCGCACCGCCTCCTACGGCAAGCTCGACTACCGGCCCGCGGCGCCCGTGGACCACTGGCTGCGGATGCCCAAGCCGTTCGCCGACTACGGCATAGAACGCGGCGCGCCCTTCGACCCCGGCTACCGGCAGCTCGTCCAGGACATCGTGGCCGCCGCCGACCCGGAGGTGGACTTCCGGTCGTACGACCTCCTGAACGTCCTGATCACCCCGAACGCGGGCCCCTCCGCCCTGGACACCGTGCTGTCGGTGACCTTCGCCGGCAACTCCGACGCCCCGGTCGCCGACGGCGTCCCGGTCGCCAACGCCTCCTTCGTCTACTCCCGCCAGGACGACGGCTCCGGCTCCTACCAGCAGACCGGCTACCGGGTCCTGCCGCACGAGAACGGCCACGTCTTCGGCCTGCCCGACCTCTACACCCAGGAGGGCGGCGGCGCGGTCGGGCACTGGGACATCATGAGCGAGGACTGGGGCGCCGACAACGACATGCTCGCCTGGCACAAGTGGAAGCTCGGCTGGCTCGACGCCGACCAGGTCGGCTGCGCGTCCGCACACGGCACCACCGACTACACGCTCACCCCGCTCGCCCGGCCCGGCGGCCGCAAACTGATCTTCGTCCCCGTCGACGGCCGCACCGGCTACGCCCTGGAGGTCCGCACCAAGGGCGGCAACGACCTGGAGGTCTGCCGCCCGGGCGTCCTCATCTACAAGGTCGACGCGAACGTCGACACCGGCCGCGGACCGATCAAGGTGTACGACGCCCACCGCGACTCGGGCGGCTGCACCCGCAGCCCCAACGTCCAGGCGGAACTCTCCGACGCCCCGTTCGGCCCCGGCGAGACCTTCAAGGACCCCAAGCACGGGATCGGGATACGGGTGGCGGAGGTGAACGCGGAGGGGGACTACCGGGTGCAGGTGACACGGGGGTGACGGGGGCGGGGGCGGGGGGTACGGGACCGGCAGGTCCCTGACGGGTCACGGCGCGGGCATGGCCTTCCGACGTCCGCGGTGGGCGTGGCCCGGCCGGGGTTGTGACGTCTGCGGTGGGCGTGGCCCGGCCGGGGTTCTACGGTGGGGGTGGCCCGGCCGCCGTACCGGAGTCCGCGGAAGCCGCCGCCGTACCGGAGAACCGATGACCACCCCAGCGTCACCCGCAGCGCCACCGCACGCACCACGCGAGCAGCCTCCGGGCGCCCGCGACCCGCGCGATCCGCACGGCCCCGTCCCCGTCCCCGTCCCCTTCCCCGGCTCCGACCCGGTCCCGGCCGAGGCGGTCGCGCCCCTCCTCCGCGGTGTGGCCGTGCTGACCGCGCTGACCGAGGCGGGCGGCACGCTGAGCGCGAGCGCGCTGGAACGGCAGACGGGGCTCGCCCGTTCCACCGTCGACCGGATCAGCGCGACCCTCGCCCGCGCGGGATACGTCCGCCAGGACGGCCGGGACACGGCGCTCACCCCGCGCGTGATGGAACTCGGCAACGCCTACCTGGCCGCCCTGCGCCTCCCCGCCCTCCTCGACGCGCACGCCGACGCCCTCGCCGACGAGCTGGACGAGTCCGTCTCCCTCGCCGTCCGCGACCGGGACGGCATCCGCTTCATCCACCAGGCGACCCGCCGCCGCGCGATGTCCGTCAGCTTCCGCATCGGCGACCTGCTGCCGGCCGAACGCACCGCCCCCGGCCCGCTGTTCGCCGCGGAGTGGACCGAGCCGGAGTGGGCGGCGTGGCGGGCCCGGCGCGCGGCGGACCCGGCCGACGCGGGTTTCCCGGCCGTACCGCCCCGCGCCACCACCGCCGACGACTTCGAGGCACGGGCGGACCGGGCGCGCGGGGACGGCTGGGCCCTGGACGACCAGCTGATCGAACCCGGCCTGGTCGCGGTCTCCGTCCCGGTGCGCGACCCCGCCACCGGCAGGGTCGCCTGCGTGGCCAGCGTCGTCAGCCACACCAGCCGGCACACGGCGGCGGACCTGCGCGCCACCCTGCTGCCCCGGCTGCGTACGGCGGTGACCGCGATGGAGACGGAACTCCGCGAGGCCCCGCCGCCCCCGCCCGGCCCGCCGCCCGCCGGTCTCGCGGCCTGGACCACGGCGTCCAAGCACGAACTGGGCCGCGACTTCGTGGAGTCCCTGGCCCGCGGTCTGACGGTCCTCACGGCGTTCGGTGAGGGCCGCGCGGCCCTCACCCTGACGGACGTGGCGACGGCGACGGGGCTGGCCAGGGCCACCGCGCGACGGGCCCTGATCACGTACGAACACCTGGGCCTGGTGACCGCGCGGGACCGCACCTTCTCCCTCACGCCCCGGGTGCTGTCCCTCGGCTATCCGCCGCTGTCCCGCACCACCCTCGCCCGCCTGGCCGCCCCGCACCTGCGCGCCCTCACGGACCGGCTGCACGAGCCGGCGGCCCTCGCGGTACGGGTGCCCGGGACGGACCCGGCGGAGATCCAGTACATCGCGACGGCGACCGCGAGCCGTGTCCTGACCGTGGACATCACCGTCGGCACCCGCCTCCCGGCGGCCCGCACGTCCCTCGGCCGGGCCCTCCTCACCCCCGACGACCCTCCCGGCTACGCCCTCGCCGACGAGGAACTGGAATCGGGCCTGCGCTCGATCGCCGTGCCGGTACGGGACCGGACGGGACGCCCGGTCGCCGCCCTGAACGTCGCCACGCACGCGGCCCGCCGCACCCTGGCGGACTGCGTCACCGACGTCCTCCCCCACCTGCGCGCCGCCGCGGACCACCTCCAGACCGACCTGCGCACGGCCTCCCGCTTCACCCGCATCCCCCTCACCTGACCCGACGCCCCGAACGGCCAACCCCCCACGGACGCGCATCCGCTACCCTGTCCTTGGTCGGGCACCACCACACGGGACCGCCCGCCCCGCCTTCGTAGCTCAGGGGATAGAGCACCGCTCTCCTAAAGCGGGTGTCGCAGGTTCGAATCCTGCCGGGGGCACAGTGCCTGAACAGGCGCGATGCAATGGAAAGGCCCCGGACCGATGATGGCCCGGGGCCTTTGGCATCCGCTTCTGGCACAGGGTGGAGCCGGACGTACGCTTCGTACTTTTCGTCAGGCAGCGTCACGGGCGGCGGACAACGCCGCACAGAGCTCCCACACCTTGGTCACCAGTAAAGGCCCAGGTCACAGACCCAAGCCTGCCTGTTCAGCGAGAGCGTCGGCCGCCGCCGGACCCAACCCCACGGCCGCCGGCGGCAAGCGTCTCAGGCGACGGTGTACTCGGCGTCCCCGAAGTCCGCGACCACACGCAGCCGACCACCGAGCGCTTCCACGTAGGCCCGGAGGGTCGCGACCTCCGCGCGATCCAGGTCACCGTGTTCGATCGCGGAGACCCGAGGTGCCGAGACCCCCATAGACGCGGCCACTTGGCGCTGAGTCAGCGCCTGTTCACGCCTGACCTCCGCGAGCTTGTGAGCACGCACTTCAGCGGTCAGCCGGTCCATTGCCGCCTGCTTCTCCTGAGCCGACCGCACCGGCAGCCCAGCGGCCGCACGCCGCTCGCGCGCCTTGCGCTTGGTCTCCTCCCAACTCACGGCACTCATTCGTACTCCCTGGTTTCAAGATCGGCCAGATGCGTCCGGTACCGCTCCTCAGCGAGCGGAATGTTGATGTCGTACCAGCTCTGCCAGTTCCCGGCCTTGTCACCGGCCACCAGCAGTACCGCCCTGCGCACCGGATCGAAGGCGAAGAGGATGCGGATCTCGCTGCTCCCGGACGATCCCGGCCGCAGCTCCTTCAGGTGATGATTCTCAGCACCCTTGATCCGGTCGACCAGTGGACGGCCGAGCGTCGGCCCCGTGGCCGCCAGCATGTCGATAGCGTCTTCTACCTGTTCAGCGCTGTCCCAGTCCTCGTCGGCCAGCGCTTCGAACCACGCCGCGACCTCCCCGACAAGGACCACTTCCCATTGAGCCACGACCGCCATGTTAATGCAAGCGTTAACATGGCCGCGGTGATCCGAGGAGCCCGGAGCGCACCGCGAGCCCACCGGATCGAGCAGGAAACCACGATGGAAGCGACCGCTCCCGACGAAGTCGCGCCACGGTCTTTCGCCTGGGCCAGAGATCGAGCCACCCCCGGATGATCACAGCTTCCCGAGCTGACGCAGTCGACGAAGTCAGCGTGGGCAAGCGGCCTCACCCTCGCCGTGTGCGGGTGCCTACGATCACGCGGTGAGCTATGACGGCCGGACGCGGACAATACGTTCGATCCGGCGGGATCAAGCCCGCAGCACAGTGTCCGGACGGTGCTTCTCAACGGCCGGGAGGGTGATCCCGGCTGGGTGCATGAGCAGATCACGGCTGAGGAGTACGACTCCTGATCCGAGGAGCAGTGCGCCGGTATCGAGATCGAGGACGGGATGGCCGTCGTACGTCCGATCACGCCCAAGCGGCACAACCGGCTCGCTCGGATTCCGGCGAACGCCCTGGACGCCGCCGCGGGCCCAGAGTGGAACGCCGACACAGACTTCGACGTCCGTCTTCAGGACGTCCCGCTCACCAATCGCCGCCCCGACATCGTCGTGTACCGCGCAGACACGATCGCCATCGCCCCTACCCGCCCTGAGCGCGGGCTGTTGGTCGCGGAAGTGGTGTCACCGGGATCGGAGACCACCGACCGGATCGTGAAGGTCGACGAGTACGCCAAGGCAGGCATCGGCTTCTACTGGCGGATCGAGCCGGCCGCGACGGACGTTCCTCTCGTGCACACCTACATTCCCGCCCCCACGACGAAGACCTACCGGGACGGAGACGTCTTCACCGGCGCCCTCAAGGAACGGCCCCCTTCCCGGTGGAGATCGACCTCGGCCAGGTCTGACCATGCGCCGCTTGGCAATCAGGGACGTGCGGGCGATGCGTGAGCGGACCGCCAAGATCAAGGCGTCATGAGCCGGATCAAGTTGCTCGCGTAGAGGTTGCGCCGACCGGTCGGACGGCACCTCAGACGAAGTCTGGGACTCGCTCCACGACGGCCACGCAGAGACTCGACGAGCCCTGCTGCGCTCAGGGCTCTACACGATGTCAGTCACCCAGGCCAGCACACGCATCATCTGGACGATCTGGCCAGTCATCTTCCTTCCGTCGGCCCACCGCCAAGGCACCGAACTCCCAGCCTGCGCCTAACCTTTAACAGCGGCTAACACAATGAGGTGGATCAGTCCTGGCTGCCGTGTCCGGGACGGGAGTTGAGCGTTCGGTCCGGTGTGGGGACGTCGCCGTGGATCGTGTCGGATGAACTGTGGGACCGTCTGGAGCCGCTGCTGCCGCAGCGTGAGCGCAGGTTCCGGTATCCAGGTCGCAAGCCGTTGCCGGACGGGGCGGTGCTGTGCGGGATCTTGTACGTACTGCACACCGGGATCCAGTGGGAGTACCTGCCCAAGGACCTCGGCTTCGGATCGGGCATGACGTGCTGGCGCAGGCTGCGGGACTGGAACGAGGCCGGCGTCTGGCAGCGGTTGCACGAGGTACTGCTGGCCGAACTGAACGCGGCCGCGCGTCTGGACTGGTCCCGCTGCGTGGTCGACTCCTCGCACGTCAGGGCGCTAAAAGGGGGCAGCACACGGGCCCGTCGCCGGTCGACCGGGGGCGGGCCGGCCCCAAGCATCACTTGATCACCGACGGACACGGCACCCCGCTCGCGGTCCTGCTGACCGGCGGCAACCGCAACGACGTCACCCAGCTCATGCCCCTGCTCGACGCGATCCCGCCGGTCCGCGGCCGGGTTGGTCATCCTCGCCGCAAGCCGGACTCGCTGTTCGCCGACCGCGGCTACGACCACGACATCTACCGCGACCAGGTCCGCGCCCGCGGCATCGTGCCCGCGATCGCCCGCCGCGGCACCCGGCACGGCACCGGACTGGGCACCTACCGCTGGGTCGTGGAGAGGAGTTTTGCCTGGCTGCACGGCTTCCGACGCCTGCGCATCCGCTGGGAACGGCGAGCCGACATCCACGAAGCCTTCCTCAGACTCGCCTGCTGTCTCATCACCGATCGGCAACTCAGGGCACTGCGCTGACGCTGGAACCGCTGGGCACCCTATGGATGTCCGTGGCTCGTGCCATGATCCGGCCTCATGAGTGACCGATCGCTTTCGCCTGTCTGGCTGGCCTCGTGGACAGACAGAGTCTCCGGGACTCTCACGGCCATGACAGGCGAGTTCGAGCATCGGCACGGCTTCCCACCTGGGACCAACCAGGTCCGGCCGGCCGACCAGGACGATCAAGCCGCGGCTCGCACGCTCGCCCAAGTCACCCCTACACCAGCTGACCTGGTCACCTTCTACGAGAGCATCGGCGATGTCACCTGGGCGGACGTCGGCAGCGGCTACTTCCTCGATCCGGCCGGTGACGTCCTGATGCGGCTCCAGGAGTACGGCGTTGTCGACGTCGGTACGGACCAAAAGGCCCATGGCCTGGTCATCGGCTCGAACGGCGGCGGCCTGATCTATGTCGCGGGACCCGATGGGGCCGTTTACCGGACGCGGACGGCGTCGCTGGACGAACCGGAGCTCGACAAGGTGGCCGATGACCTACGACAGTTCCTGGAGTTGCTGGAGCGCTCCCTGACAAGGTTCAACGCCGACGGCGATCCGGGACACCTGTAAGCGCAGGCCCCAGCGCCCATTTTGTTAGCCGTTGTAAGCCTCACAGCCCCGAGTGGGATACGACCTCCTGACCTGCCGACGGGCTTTCGATAGTTGTCGGCGTCGGCCATCATTGAGTGCCCCTGCCCGGCCCCAGGACGGCTCAGAAGGACGCTCGTGTGTTAGCACCCATTAGGAGTGGGATCCGGATGCTTCGGCAACGGCCGATGACTGGTGCAGCCGTCGGACAGCGTCGCTGGTGCAGCACCCCGGCCCTCGCACGGTTCCTCGCTGTCGACGGTGTCGTACGGGCGCTGTTGGGTTTGCCGGCCTTACTGGTGCTGGGTACTCGTTCTAGAACATGATCTTTTCAGCAGCGTCTGCATGCGTCGCCGGTGTCGAGACCAAGTACTTCGGGCGGCATCTCTTCTCCTTCAAAGCGAGACATAAGGGCACACCCGCAGCTACTCTCTGCCCATGAGTAGGCAGCGACTGCGACTTGCACTGAAGACTTTGGACGCGGGAGATTGGAGAATCTTTGAAGAGTTTGCGGCCGACTTTCTAGCAGTTGAGTATCCCAGCCTCAGAACCATGGCCGCCACTCGGGGAGACAAAGGGAGGGACGGGCAGCTTTGCATTCCAGATGAGCAGCCAACGGACATGGTTCAGTATTCGGTCACTCCGGACTGGAAGGCGAAGATTAATCAAACCCTGAAGCGACTGGCCGAAAACTTCAAGGAAGTCAGAAGGCTCATCTATGCAACTAATCAGGAGATTGGCCCAGCAGCGGATGATCTAGTCATGATGACCCTCAAAAACAAGGGGATAATGGTTGACGTCAGAGACGCAAACTGGTTTCTAGAGAGAAGGGATACGCATCCTCAGCGAGCAAACGCAAGTGAAAGCCTGTGCGAGAAAATCGTCGACCCCCTACTCAGAAAGGAAAACATTTCTGAGCAAGTCGGGCTTGCCTTGACCGATCAAGAAGCTCGATTGGGGCTCTTGCATCTTTCTTTGCAAAATCAGGATGAAGCAAGCGAGAAGGGGCTGACTAGGGAGTCCTTCGAGTCGCTCACACTATCTGCCCTCCATGACACCTCCCCCGAGAACTTGCTGACTCGTGAGGAAATCCACGGGCGCGTAGCGTCCTACCTGCCAGCTGGCCATGAGCAGCAAGTTGATGCTCAGGTGGATGGTGCCCTAATTCGCCTCTCTGGCAAGAAGGGCAGAGTTAAGTATCACAGAAGTGAAGACAAATTCTGCCTGGCTCACAGCGAGCGAAGTAGGCTTCAGGAGAGCACCGCCGATTTTGTTCAGAGTGAGCAGATCCTAGAAAAGGAATTGGTTGAGGCGGTTCACTTCTACGGGGGACTCGTACAGGAACGAGACCAGGGTAAGGTGGGCGCCGAGCTCCGAGCCAGCCTAGAGTGGCTTCTGTTGAAACGAGGTGAGGCATTTGCCGAAGCCGTCCGTACAGGAGAAATGAATCACGCCGACAAGGAAGGGATCGAGCAGCTCCTGCAGGACGAGCCCGTCAAGAAGAGCCACAGGATTTCACCCAAGGTTGTGGCGGACGCGCTGGTACACGTTCTCGATAAGCCGGCCGAGGAAGTCAGGGCCCATTTGCGCAGGCTGGCAGATGGATACACCCTCTTTTCATTTTTGCGTCAAACCCCCGATGTCCAGAAGGTGGTTGTCAATCTCTTTTCGGAGGGGGATTTCTGGGTAGACACATCCGTCATCCTGCCTTTGATCGCCGAAACGTTGATCGAAGACCCCTCTCAGCGTCATTACACAACGATCTTCAGGGCGGCTGCAGATGCTGGCATACGGCTCTATGTGACGGATGGAATCGTTGAAGAGGTGGAAAGGCATCTTAATAGATGTCTTCAGTTCAGCCGCACCGAGTTGCGCCTGTGGAATGGGACGGTTCCCTTTCTTTATGCGGCCTATACTCTAAGTGGTCGCGGGCGTGCCGGATTTATTGAGTGGTTGGAGAATTTTCGCGGTTCTGCACGCCCAGTCGAAGATGTGCGAATTTACTTGGCGGAGGAGCTCTTCATCCATCAAAAGAATCTCACGGAGGAGGCTGACTCCGCACCCATTGAACTGAGAGCAGCTGTCCAAGAAGTGTGGAACGAAGCGCACGAGAGGCGTCGAAGGCAGAGGGAATCCGAGTGGGACCCCGCGATAACTCAGCGGCTCGTGGCCCACGATGTAGAAACCACAGTCGGCATTATTCAGCTGAGAAGTCGAGGGGCCTCATCACCCATGGGCCACAGGTATTGGTTGGTGACTCTCGATAAGGTAGCCTTTCGACTGAAGTGGGAGTTGTCCAATAGGCTTCACGAAGCGCCACCGTCACCTGTGCTCAGCCCTGACTTCTTGTCCCAATTCCTGAGACTCGGTCCGCTGAGAACTGCAATTGAGCGTGAACAGCGTGTCAATCTGCCGCTTCTAGTGGATGTTTCCAAGTATGACTACCTCCCTAAGAGCCTGGTCGAGTTGGCAGATAACCTCAGGGGCCAGTTGGCGGGGAAGAGTGAACGCCTTGTCAGGCGTGGTATCCGAGACTCGCTTGACAAGATGCGTACAGAAGAGGGTATTGAGGCAGCGGGCGGCTTGAAAGCTGCGGAAGAAAGGATTATGACGCTTCTGCAGCGGGAGGAAGAACCGCGGAGCGTATAGCAAATTGATGGCGGTGGAACGACTTAGGTGGCGCTGCTTTGGCGCGAGTGATCATGGCTCCGTAGCTTCGGGTGTGTAGGGCAGTCTGTGGACCCGCCCGGCAAGGCACGACGTTAGGGCCATGATCTTCGAGGTTCGCGCCAAAGTGGCTCCGTAAAGCCGTGGAGCCTACCGCCCCAGCTACGATCTACCCCTCCTCTGGCATCAGGCGGCAGATTGCTCTGAACCCAGCACGGGCGTCCGCCGGGCTGGAGCGGGGCGGAGACAGGAGCGCAGACCGAGTCACGCACGGGGAGCAGAGCGAGCCGCCTTGAACAAGTAGAGAACGGCGATCACTTCGGGCGTAGCCGCCACCTTGCAGTTGCTGTTTGGTGGGGGTTGGTGACCGAGCCGACTGACATCCAAGTCTGACATTAACGGCAGAAGATGTGGGCACCCCCCAGGAGACCGTACGTGGCCCGCCGGATCACTAGTTGTTTGGAGCTCCATGCCTGGTGATTGACCTCCCAAAGCGGGCGTCGCAGGTTCGAATCCCGCCGGGGGCACAGTGGTATGGGCCATCCAGTCTTCTCGGAAGTTGCTGTGCCGTAGCCGGCCGCCCTTAGGTCCGAGGAAGGCGAGTCCGTCACCACGACGGCCGGCGTAGGCGTCGAGATGCCGCTTCAGTGGTGGGTCAGTGTGGGACGTGACCGCTGGCTCTCCCTCCGCTCACCGAGGGCACCTCGTCAGGACCTCAGCATGTTGTGCTGGGGGTCGAAGCAGACCAGCCCCATGGACCGCGCCAGTGTCGCCGCGAAGGCGGAGGCTTCTTCGGCCATGCTCCAGACCATCGGGAAGTAGATGAACGGGCCGCCGGCTTCGTGGATCAAGGGCCCGGTCGACCAGGGCGAGGTTTCATCCTCGTCCTCGGTCAAGTCGCACCACCGGTCGAGCAATCCAGCAACGTACGCAGCGATACCGTCGGTCGGCGGGTGATCGACATCTGTGTCGATGTAGCGGTCGTAGAGGTCTCGGAAGATCCGTGCGGCGGCCTCGTCGTCCGCGGGTCTCTCGCCTTCCCAGACAGCCAAGTCGTAGCTCATGCCCGGGAGACTCTCACCCGGCACTGACAGCCTGTTCCAACCGGGGATCTGCCGGCCTGAACATGGCCCGTAGTTGCGCCCCTTCCGTGCCCGATAGGCCGGGAAACCACAAGGAAGCGGACCAAGTGCAAAGCGTCCGCGTGCAGCCCGGATCAGGCTTCGACGTCGTGGAAGTAGACCGTGAGACTCGGCCAATCGCCGTCCGCAGTGACCTCCGTATGCATGACGAGGTCCTGAACCTCGACCAAGCCAAGGCCTTCGATGGAGTCTGCGACCCTACGGAGCAGCGCAAGCACGTCACCCTGCCCGGTTCCCGCCGGGTTGGCCTGGGAGAAGTGTTTGATCGTCCACGATTCCATGTGCTCATGATCGCGCAGGCGCAAGCCCTCAATGCTGCCCGGCGACTTCCACCGTGGCCTGTTCGTTCGGGCTCCTTTTACCGCCCACGCACGAGACTGGGCCGACCGCATGCGCGCCGAATGGAGTCGAGCGTGACCGACCTGCGTCACTTCCAGCACGGCAGCTTCCCCGAAGGCTTCCGCCAGATGCTCATCGACGTACACGCCGACGCCTACGCCGACCAGATGGACGACCCCTTCCATCAGCGTTTTGCCCGGTTCGCCGAACACTGGTCCGACATGGATGGTTTCTCTTGTGTCGTGGCCTACGGCGGAGACGAACCGGCCGGCTTCGCCTACGGAGCCCCGCTCACGCCCGGCCGCGAGTGGTGGCGCTCCACCGGATACCAGCCGGACAACGGCTGCTCCTCCACCTACGCCGTGTCCGAGGTCATGGTCCGCCCTCACTGGCGCAAGCAGGGCATCTCCCGACGACTCCACGAAGCGCTCCTGAAGGAGCGAACGGAAGACCTCGCCGTGCTCCTGGTCGACGTGACCCACCCCAAGGTGCAGGCACTCTACGAGTCGTGGGGGTACACCAAGACCGGCGAGCAGCAACCGTTCGCGGATTCCCCGGTGTACGCCGTCATGGTCAGGCAGCTCCGGGCTTGACGCACAAGCCCTGGGAGACGCGTTGGGCGACCCCGGCTACCGGGTCCGGCTCCCAGCACTGGCCCTTGGCGAAACTCGATTGCGGCTCCTTCCAGGTCTCCGGTGATACTCGGCCATGAGCAGATTCGCCGAGGTCATCGTGTTGGCCGGCGGCGCAGAAGCGATCATGGAACCGTCGACTCAGCCGGATCCCGGTCGGCCGTGGCATGGCCAGTTCTCGGACATCGGGTACGGGATGTTCGGCGGGTGGGCCGTCGAGTTCGCACGGCGGAGTCACTGGGTCGGGCTTCTGGAACACCTGGAGTCCCAGCCCTGGCCGTCCCCGCACACCGTGCAGGTGCTGGTGCACGACGAGGAGGACGACTGCTTCGGTCTGTGGATGATGCACGACGGCCGGCTCGTCGAGGTGCCGCTGCCGCGCACCAGCCGCTACTACTGGCCGAACCACTTCACGGGCGAGGTCGATCCGGACTGCCCCGGAATCCTCACCCGCACGGACAGGTCCGACGGCTCCCGCGAAGGGGAGTGAGACTCCCGTGCCGACGGGTCGTCGCCGATGATGTCGTAGACCTCCGGCAGGCTGCCGTCGCCGTAGGCCGTCAGGTGCGTGGCGGTGGTCGTCGCGGTGGATCAGGTTCGACGTGGTCGGGCGGCTTCCGCAGCAGACGGTGACCGCGCTGCTCGCCCAGATGTCGAGGACAGCCGCCACCGCGGAGGAGCTTCCGGCCGCAGGGTGACGGTCGTGGTGCTGCCCGGCGTGACCTTGCCCTTGGAGAACGGCCCTTACTCGATCTTGGCCGCCGGGGCTCGGTCCGGTTCGGCCCGTGCGGGGAGCGGTCCGGGCGGAGTGGCGTCCGCGTCTACCGCCAACCCCCCGTGAAATCGCTGCTGAGTTGGGTGTCGCAGATGTTGTAACCGCCCGACGCGTGGGCCGACTTGGTCTTGCCGGCCACCGTCACGCTGCAGTTGATGTCTCCCGAGCCCTGGAGCTGGGCGTGCAGCGTGTAGTACATCGCTCCCTTCACGAAGGGCAGTTCGGCCTCGAACCTGCCGTTCTCGAAGGTGCCCTTGCGGGTGTCGCTGTCGGAGCCGTAGCTGATGTCGAGGCCGCCGAGTGCTCCGGCCGGGGCGGTTCCCCAGACCTTGAAGACGACGGTCTTCGGCGCGCCGGACTTCTCGCCGTCGTCCTTGGCGCCGTCGTCCTTGGCGCCGCCGGCCGACCTGTCGCCGGTCCTCGTCGTGGACGTGGACGTCGACGCGCCGCCGTGCGAGTCGTCCGAGCCGCCGACGACGACCGCGGCGGCGATGCCGATGACGACGGCCACGCCGACCAGACCGAGGCAGCCGAGACCGACGACCTTCCCCGCGCCGGGGCCCCTGCGCGGCGGCTCCGGCTGGAACGGCGGACGGCCGTAAGGCTGCTGCGGGCCGACCCAACCGGGCTGCTGGTTGTTCATGGATCCCCCTGAGATCGAGTCGACGGTGAGTCGACGGTGATATGGGGGACATGTGGTGATGCGGTGCGGTTGCCGGGCAGTGGGTGGATTCACCCGATCGTGCAAGCCCCGGTGGAGGCGTGGTGGGGGCTCGGCGGGGGCTGGATTGCAGGGCCCCTCGGTGGCGCTTAGCGTGATTGCGGGGGCTTCGGGTCCGTCGAGGGCCGGAGCCTGGTCGTCGTCGAGGGTGCCGGCACCGGTGTCGTTCCTGTCCAGGACGTCCGTCGAGTCCGTCGGACGCGGAGAGACGAGGTCCCACATGCCCCACACCATGCGCGCGCTCGTGGCCGGCGAGGTCGGCGAGCCGGCCGACGTCCTGCGGCTGGAGTCCCGGCCCGTTCCGGAGCCCGGAGCCGGTCAGGCGCTGATCCGCGTGACGGCGACCCCGATCCACGCCAGTGATCTGCACGTGCTGCGCGGCCGTTACGGCTTCTTCCCGGTCTTCCCCACGGTCGGCGGGCACATGGAGTGCGTGGGGCACGTCGAGGCGCTGGGTCCGGAGACGGAGGGGCTGGAGATCGGCGAGCGCGTGGTGGCCGTCGCCGTCCCGGCCGTACCCGGGCCGCCCGTGATCGGCACCTGGCAGGAGTACCTCGTCGCCGACGCGCACCGGCTGCTGCCGGTCCCCGACGACCTGAGCGACTCCAGCGCCTGCCAGCTCGCCGTCAACCCGCTGACCGCGCTGCTCCTGGTCACGCGCGAACTCGACGTGCAGCCGGGCGAATGGCTGTTGCAGACGGCCGCGGGCTCCACCGTCGGCCGGCTGGTCATCCAGCTGGCCCGGCACCTGGGGATCCCCACGATCAACGTGGTGCGGCGGCGCGCCGCCGTCGACGAGATCAAGGCCCTCGGCGGTGACGAGGTCATCTGCACGGAGGACGAGGACCTGGCGCGGCGGGTGGCCGAGATCGCGGGGCCGGACGGGGTGCGCAAGGCCACCGACTGCGTCGCCGGTCCGGTGGGCGCCCAGGTGTCCCAGGCGCTGTCCCCGGGCGGCGAGGTCGTGGTCTACGGCGCGCTCTCCACCCACCGGCAGACCGACCCGGCGGCGCTGACGATCCCGTTGCAGGCCCGTTCGGTCATCTACGAGGCCAAGACGGTCCGCGGGTTCTGGCTGAACCGCTGGTTCGGCTCCGCCAGCCCGCCGGAGGTGCTGCGCGCGCTGTCCGAGGTGTGCACGCTCGTCGCGGACGGAGTGCTGACCATCCCGCCGGGCCGGCCCTTCCCGCTGGACGGCTTCGCCGAGGCCGTCGCGTTCGCCGAGGAGCCCGCCCACGGCGCCAAGCCGCTCTTCGTCTTCGACGGCGCCAGGACCTGAGCCTGGACCTGGACCTGGACCCGGACCTGGCCCCGGAGCCGGACCTGCGCCCGGCCTCGGAGCCGGGCCCGGCCGTCGCTCCGGACCCGGTCCGCGAGCGGGTCCCGGCCGGAAGGGGGGACGGGCGTGGGGTCCTGGCCATTGGGTGCCGGGCCCGGTGGGTCTATCGTCGGAATCATGGGCCAGGACGAGGAGGACGGCCGGTGATGCCGCAGGACGAGGCCGTGATCGGCCGCACGGGGGAGGTCCTCATAGGGACGCGCGGTCCCGCGGGTCCCGGCGAGGTCCTCGTACGCGTCAGGGGCGGCTCCGAGACGTTCCTCGCCTGGTCGGAGGAGCCCCTGCCGGTGGGCGCCACGGTGCTCGTGATCGAATCACGTGGATGCCGTGAGGTAGGCGTCATCGAGTGGGTGGATCCATTGGACGCGCTCGGCGACAGTGCCGAGGCCGGCTGAGGAGTAACAGGAATGTTCGGATACCGCGTACCCGCTCCCGACGAGGCGATGTTGATCTCGGGGGGCAGGCGGGGACTGGGGGGCGCGCCGTTCCGAGTGGTGACGGGGCACGGCAAGTTCGTGCTGCCGGTCGTACGGAAGGTCAGGTTCCTCACCCTGTCCATGTGCGAGTCCGAGGTCACCGAGACCTGCGTGACGAGGCAGGGCATCGCGTTGCACGTCCGCGCGGTCATCGCCTTCAAGGTCGGCAACGACCACGAGAGCATCATCAACGCGGGCCAGCGCTTCCTCTCCGACCAGGAGCAGATGTCCGTGCTCACCGGCCGGATCTTCGCGGGTCACCTGCGGGCCATCATCGGTTCGATGACGGTCGAGGAGATCGTCACCGAGCGGCAGAAGCTCGCCGCCGAGGTGCTGGACACCTCCAAGACGGAGATGGCGAAGATCGGCCTCATTGTCGACTCGCTGCAGATCCAGTCCATCGACGACGGCGACACCGGCTACATCGACGCGATGTCCGCGCCGCACAAGGCGGCCATCCAGCGGCAGGCCCAGATCGCCCAGGCGCAGGCCACCCAGGCCGCTGTGGAGGCGGAGCAGGTGGCGGCCCGCAACCAGGCCGAGTACGCCCGGCAGACCGCGATCGTGAAGGCGGAGTACTCGGCCGAGGTGGACCGTGCCCAGGCGCAGGCCGCGCAGGCCGGTCCGCTCGCGCAGGCGCACGCCCAGCAGGAGGTGCTCGCCGCCCAGACGGAGCTGGCCCTGCGCCAGGCCAAGCTGCGCCAGCAGCAGCTCGTCTCCGAGGTCGTGAAGCCCGCGGAGGCCGAGGCCGAGCGGGTCAGGATCCTCGCCTCCGCCGAGGCGCAGCGGATGAAGATCCAGGCGGAGGCGGCCGCGTCGTACGACCGGGTCGCGCTCGACCGGATGCTGATCGACCAGCTGCCGCAGATCGTGAAGGAGGCGGCCGGCGGTCTCGCGGGCGCCAACGTGAACGTCCTCAACGGCGCGGACGGTCTCGGTGAGATCGCCGCCGGGCTGGTCTCCCAGGGCCTGACGATCCTCGACTCGGTCCGGCAGAACCTGGGCGGCCAGGACTCCGACGGCCACCGCCCCGAGAAGGACACGGACAAGGGCGGCAGCTCGCTGCTCCAGCTGCCGTCCAGCAAGGGCCGGAAGTCGGACGACGGTCCGGTGGACGTCGACTAGGGACCGTGGGAGCGGCGCGCCGGGCCCGGTGCGCGCGGTGTGCGGTGTGCGGGACCGGAGGCCGGCCGGGCCGCACCCCGGTCCGGCCGGGCGGCCGCTTTCTTTACGCACTCCTGACGCCCGCTCCCGCATCCCGTGGCGTCCGGCCGGTGTCATCTTCCTTACCGGATCCTCGTCAGGATCACGTCGGAGAGGGAGTGAGTGCCGATGGACGGCGCTGTCATAGGGGTCGTAGTCGCTTTCGTCCTGGGCCTGTTGGTCCTGCGCAGCGGGATGCGGGTGGTCAACCAGATCGAGCGCGGGGTCGTGTTCCGGTGGGGCAAGGCGCTGCCGGCCTACCGGCACCCCGGGGTCACCTTCCTCATCCCCTTCGCCGACCGGATGCGCAAGGTGAACGTGCAGGTGGTCACCATGCCGGTGCCCACCCAGGAGGGCATCACCAAGGACAACGTGTCCGTGAAGGTGGACGCCGTCGTCTACTTCCGGGTCACCGACCCGATCCGGGCCGCCATCGAGGTGCAGGACTACGTGTTCGCCGTCGGGCAGGTCGCCCAGTCGTCGCTGCGGTCCATCATCGGCAAGAGCGACCTCGACGACCTGCTCACCGACCGGGAGCGGCTGCACGAGGGGCTCGCCCTGATGATCGACAGCCCGGCCGCCGAGTGGGGCATCCACATCGACCGCGTCGAGATCAAGGACGTGCAGCTGCCGGAGTCGCTGAAGCGGTCCATGTCCCGGCAGGCGGAGGCCGAACGGGAGCGGCGGGCCCGGGTCATCACCGCCGACGGCGAGTTCCAGGCCGCGCAGCAGCTCGCGAACGCCTCCCGGATCATGTCCGACACGCCGGAGGCGATGCAGCTGCGGCTGCTGCAGACCGTCGTCGAGGTCGCCGCCGAGAAGAACTCCACGCTGGTGATGCCGTTCCCGGTCGAGCTGCTGCGCTACTTCGACCGCGCGGCCAAGCGGCTGGACCAGGAGGTCGAGAAGAACGACCGGGAGCTGGACGCCCCGGAGGGACAGGCCGCGCTCAGGGCCGGGATCGAGCAGATCGCCGCCGTCGCGGACCGGTTCGGGCCGCAGGCCGAGGTCACGGCCGCCGCCGACCGGGAACCGTCACCGGAGCCCCCCGCCGCCGCCCCCACCGAGCGGTAGCTGTAGCGGTTGCCTTGGCGCCGCCCGTGTCCCGGCCGTGGGCCTAGCCATATCACTAGACCTGGCCCTGGCCGGGCCCCGTCCGGTCGTGCCACGGAGTTAGCATCCGCTTATGACGACTACCGAGAACAACGGATCCGTACTCGACACCGAGATCGGTGCTCTCCAGGGCGGTTCCGCCGACCTGTCGGGGTACGCCGGCAAGGCCGTGCTCATTGTCAACGTGGCTTCCAAGTGCGGCCTGACCCCGCAGTACACCGGCCTGGAGCGGCTCCAGGAGCGGTACGCGGCGCAGGGCTTCACCGTGCTCGGCGTGCCCTGCAACCAGTTCCTCGGGCAGGAGCCCGGCAGCGCCGAGGAGATCGCGGAGTTCTGCTCGGCGACGTACGGCGTGACCTTCCCGCTGACCGAGAAGGTCGAGGTGAACGGCGAGGGCCGGCACCCGCTGTACGACCGTCTCACCCCCTTCGCCGACGACGAGGGCCACACCGGTGACATCCGCTGGAACTTCGAGAAGTTCCTGATCGGCCGGGACGGCCACGTCGTCGCCCGGTTCGCGCCGCAGACCGAGCCGGAGTCGGCGGAGGTCGTCGCGGCGGTGGAGAAGGCCATCGGCTGAGCCTCCCGGCTCTGCGGCGGCGGTCACGGGAGTCCCTCCGGTGACCGCCGTCGGCGTTCCGCGCCCCGCTTGACCCTGCCCCTGGGGCAGGGCCGGGGGTCGGCCGGACCGGGCCACGGGGCCCGGGCCGGTGGCACAAGCCGAGCCCCCTCGGCAAGGACGGCGAGCTAGTCGAGAGGGCTCTTGTGGTGACGCTTGTGCAGTTGTGGTTGTCGTCGTCGGGAGCGTGGCCGATCGGTCAGCGAATACCCCTACGCCTTGACCGTGGCCACGAACGCGTTCCACGCGCCGGCCGGGAACGCGAGGACCGGGCCCTCGTCGACCTTGGAGTCGCGTACGGCGAGTCCAGCGGTCGTCGGTGACTTGACCTCGACGCACGCCCCGTTCCCTGCGGAATAGGAGGACTTCGTCCACGTCTCCGTGGCGCCCTGAAGCAGTGCCATGTCCACTCCTGTAACGAGTTGCTGTAGTGCGATTCGCGCCAACCTTCTGACCGGTTGGCGTGATCGACGCTACTAGCCAACTCCCCCGCCCGGAGCACTCGTTCACTCGACCGGGTGGCATATTCCAGGGGATCCTTCCGCTGGAGGGTAGCGCCGGTGTACGATCCGGCGCTCACCGTCCGGGAGGGCTCAGCGGGCGTACTCCTTGGCCGCGTCGGAGATGAACTGCCGGGACTGCTCGACGTTCAGCGACTGGGCCCGCAGGTGCTCGTACATCACGGCGTACTTCTGCACGTCGTGGGCCTTCTCCAGGTACAGGTCGCTGGTCACGCCCTCCAGGTAGACGACGCTGGAGTCGGCCGCGTCGGCGAACTCCAGGATCGCGTACTGGCCGTTGAGACCGGGGTGCGCGCCCACCTCGAAGGGCAGCACCTGCACGGTGATGTGCGGCTGCTGGGACATCTCGATCAGGTACTCCAGCTGCTCGCGCATCACGAGCCGGTTGCCGACGAGGCGGCGCAGCGCGGCCTCGTCGAGCACCACCCACAGGCGCAGCGGGTTGTGCTCGGCGGTGATACGTTCCTGTCGCCGCATCCGGACCTGGACCCGCTTCTCGATGTCGGCGGCGGAGGTCTCCGGCAGCGCGCCCTGCACCAGGGCCTCGGCGTACGCCCGGGTCTGCAACAGCCCGGTGACCAGCTGGGGTTCGTACACCCGCAGCGACTCGGCGTCGGTCTCCAGACCGATGTAGACGCTGTACGGGATGTCGCCGAACGCGTGCCACCAGCCCTGCTGCCGGGAATCCCGGGCCATCTCCATGAGGGACTCGACGACCCGCTGGTCCTCGACCTCGTAGACCCCGCACAGGTCGCGGACGTCACGCTGGCTGATGCTGCGGCGGCCGTTCTCCAGCCGGCTGATCTTGGACTGCGAAACGAGCAGCCGCTCCGCCACTTCCTCCGCCGTCATGCCCTTGAGCTCACGGAGCCTGCGCAGCTCCTGGCCCAGCCGGCGTCGCCTGACGGTGGGATTGACATTGGACGCCACGGGACGCGCACCTCCGGCTGCCTGCCTGTAAGTACCACTTTGCGTATCTGCTGTTGAGCAGACTGCCACCAAGGTGCTTCCTACCGCTGGGAAACCGTGTATATGCAGCGCGTACGCGTTCGGTTCGGGCACGTTCCGCGGAAAAACCGGGCGGGGCGGTGAGGCGCGTACCGCGTGCGCCTCACCGCCCCGTCCGGACCAGCGGCTCCCGAACCTGGTCTCAATGGTGCTGTGTTGCCTGCTGCCGCCGTGTCACCGCGGCTCAGTGCACCGCGGCCCGCGCCATCGCGCCCGCGCCTCGGCGCGGTTGCATGGGAACACCGCGAGCGGGTTCCGGCGCACCGGGCCTGACCGCGGGCCCGGCTCCCGGCCCGGCTCCGGGTCCGGCCTGACGCCGTGGCTGGGCGCCCGCGCCGTTCTGCACGTCCATGACGGCGTGGGCCACGAGCCCGCCCATCGGGTCGTGCCGGATCAAGTCCCGCAGCCGGGAACGCGAGGAGCGTCCCTCGTTGCCCGGATACAGGTGCTTGCCGAGGCCGACCGCGTGGGCCAGGGCGGCGAGCGCCGCGGTCCGCGGGTCCGGTGGTACGCCGGTACGGATCGCCGAATCCAGGCGGGCTCGGATCTCCCGGCTGATCTCGTTGTCCGTCGCCTGGTACCGGGTCGTCGGCAGCACCCCGCACATCTGGCCCGCCACGGCATGCACCATGCCGCACCGCTCCAGATGCGAGAGGTACGTCTGGCGAAGTCCCAGACGTGGCCCGCCGATCCAGTGCACAGCCCGCACGGGAGCGCCACGCCTTCGCAGCAACTCCAACGCGCAGTCCAAAGTCGGATCTCCAGTCGGCCGTGGCTGCACCACGGCGATACGATCCCCGTCTGGGGCTATCCGTCCGGCCAGCGCCAGCTCCACTAGCTGTGCTCCGGCCAGACCGAGGTCGAGCGACTGCGGCTGTGCAGTGGTACCCGTCGTCGGGTCCAATGCCAGCAGCAGAAGCTCCTCCGGAATAGTTCTGCGGCTCCTGCCCATCCATGCCTCCCCGCGTGGATGAATGACAGGGTGACCCCTCTCACATTGGTCTGTCGAGGGTGCGTGACCGGTTTGTAAGGGAACCGGAAGGTATGTCGTTCTCGTCTACCACAGGGGCTAAGCCCGCACACAGGACACTGGTACATGGTTCGGACAGCGCACGGAGACGTGCGAAGCGTGGAGGAGGCATCGGTGGCGGGCGAGTCCCCCGACAGGTCGAAGCAGCGCGAGTCGTCGGCGGAACCGACGTCGGGGAGTGCGGGAACGGTTCCCGAACCACGCGACCCACGGCTGGCGGTGGCCGCCGAGGACGACAAGGAGACCGCCGGCGGCGTGGACACCGCGACCCGGGTCTTCTCGGTACGGGACGTGAAGCCGGACGGCGAGGACGACACGGAGCTCCGTCAGGCGGTGGCGGCGTGGGTGCGCACGGGCACGCCCGCGACGGAGGGCGAGGCCTCCGACGCGGACGCGGAGAAGGCCGAGCGGCCCGAGGCGGCCACGGAGCCCGGAGAGGGCCCCGAGGGCGCCGCGGAGCCCCAGGACGCCCCGGGGGCGCCGGAGAAGGCCGGCGAGGCCGCCACGGCACCCGAGGCGACGAACGACGCGGAGGCGGACGTGGAATCCGTGACGGCGGAGGCAGAGGCGGACGCGGACGCGGCGCCGAAGGCTGCCGCCGAACCGGAGGACGCGGCGCCCAGGGACGAGCCCGAGGCCTCCGCCGTCCCCGAGGACGCAGCCCCCGAGGACGCGACCCCCGAGGCCGCCCCGAAGGCCGACGCCGAACCCGAGGACGCGACCCCCGAAGACGCCGTACCCGGCGATGAAGCCGCGGACGCCGAGCCCGAGGACGCGACGCCCGACGACGCGGCCTCCGAGGCCGAGCCGAAGGGCGCCGCCGAACCGGAGGACGCCGCACCGGAGACCCGGTCCGAGGCCGACGCCGCACCGGAGGACGCCGACCCCGAGGACGCGGCCTCCGAGGACGCCCCGAAGGCCGACGCCGAACCCGAGGACGCGGCCCCCGAAGACGCCGTACCCGGCGGCGAAGCCGTGGACGCCGAGCCCGAGGACGCCCCGCAGGGATCTCCCGCGCCCGACAACGATTCCCGCACGGGGGACGCGGACGCGAAGGCGAAGCCGGTCGACGGCGCCGTCGACCAGGCGACCACCATGCTGAAGGCGCCCCGCTTCCCGCAGGTGGACCAGCCGACCACCACGCTCAAGCTCGGCGCCGAGCCGAAGAAGCCGGCGTCCGACCCCGAGCGCACCAGCAAGTTCGTCGCCCTGAAGTCGGACCTCAAGCCGGACGCGAAGCCGGTGACCAAGCAGCCGGCCACCGGTCAGCCGGGCACCGAGCGGCCGGCCGCCGAACCCGGCGCCAAGCCCGAGACCGCTCCCGGCACCGGCGCGGGCACCGCCTCCACCACCCGTACCACCGTCCTGCCCCAGGTCGGCCCCGAGCGCACCACCCAGGTGCCGCTCCCGCCGAAGCCCCCGCTGGACCTGCTCGCCGAGCTGACCAACACGCCTCCGCCGCCGGAGACCCCGGTCAGGACCGCCGTCCGGCGCGTCAAGATCTGGACGCCCCTGGCCATCGTCCTGCTGATCATCTTTGCGGTCGTACAGGCTTTCCGCCCGCTGCCGCAGCCCACCCTCTCGCTCACCGCGAAGGACAGCTACACCTTCGACGGCAGCAAGGCCGACATTCCCTGGCCGGCCGACGGACAGGCCGCACTGGACGTCCAGGGCATCGGCTCGTTCGGCTCCTCCGGCGACCAGAAGTCCGTGCCGATCGCCAGTGTCGCCAAGGTGATGACCGCGTACATCATCCTGCGCGACCACCCCCTGAAGAGCGGTGCCGCCGGCCCCAAGATAAAGATCGACCAGGCGGCCGAGGACCAGTCGAACGCCGGACAGGAGTCGACCGTCGACGTGACGGCCGGCGACTCGATCACGCAGCGCGAGGCCCTGGAGGGCATCCTCATCGCCTCCGCCAACAACGTGGCCCGCCTGCTGGCCCGTTGGGACGCCGGTTCCGAGAAGGCGTTCGTGGCGAAGATGAACACCACGGCGAAGAAGCTCGGCATGACCAACACGACGTACACCGACCCCTCCGGCCTCACCGACTCGACCGTCTCCACGGCCGTGGACCAGGTGAAGCTGGCGAAGGCCGCGATGGCGAGCGAGCCGACGTTCCGCGAGGTCGCCGCGATGATGTCGTACGACGACTACAAGGGCACCAACCACGGCAACTGGAACCAGCTGGTCGGTCACAACGACGTCGTCGGCATCAAGACCGGCACCACCACCTCCGCCCTCGGCAACCTGGTCTTCGCCGCGAAGAAGGACGTGAACGGCGAGACCCGCACGATCATCGGCGCGGTGCTCCGGCAGCCGGCCAGCGCCGCCTCGGACAACAGCATCCTCACCGCCGCCCTCAACGGCGGCGACAAGCTGATCCGGGCCGCCCAGGGCGCGCTGAAGTCGGCGACGATCTACAAGAAGGGTGCCGTCGTCGGGTACGTCGACGACGGTCTCGGCGGCCGTACCCCGGTCGTGGCGACCGAGGACGTCACCGCGGTCGGCTGGTCGGGGCTGAAGGTGAAGCTGACCTTCCAGGCCGACGACGTGCCGCACACCGCGAAGGCCGGCACCAAGGTCGGCGCGCTCACCGTGGGTGACGGCTCCGGTTCCGCGGTCCAGGTCCCGGTCGCCCTGCAGAAGGATCTGGCCGAGCCCGGGTTCACGAGCAAGCTGACCCGCATCGGCTGACACATCACGCACATTCCGTCCCCGCACCCCGCTGATGGCGGCCCACCCAGGGGCCCCGCGGCGGGGTGCGTGCTAGCGTCACGAATCGGGGCAGGTCGCCGGTCGCCGGGACGCGGCCGCGAACTGGACGAGAACCGGCCGGTAACACCGTGGAACGCGGCCGAGAACAGAAGACGGGACACGGGGAGTGCCTTCAGGTGGCCACAGCGGAGCCGACACGCGCCGACGACGCCGAACCGGGCCCGGTATCCGGCCCGCGAATAGCCCTGCCCGAGACCGGGCCGCACGCCACCCACGACAGACCCGGCACGCAGCGTAGCGGCGGCCTCCGCCGGCTCCTCGACCTGGACGCGCCGCTGCGCGAGTGGCCCTCGCGCCACCCGGTGCTGGCGATCACGGTCCTCGCCGGGATCCTGCACGTCATCTGGCTGTTCACGTTCGCGAACAGCGGCGGGGACCTCGCGGCGCAGGACGCCTGGGCCGAGTTCGTCGGCCGCCACCCGGACTCGGCGTACAACCTCGCCTGGTACGGCGGCATGCACCCGGTGTCCTACAGCGTGGTCTCGCCGTACCTGATGTCGGTGCTCGGCGTCCGTACGACGATGATGATCGCCGGTACGGTCTCGGCCGGGCTGCTGACCCTGCTCCTCATCCGCAGCCGCGTGGTGAAGAACCCGCTGTGGGCCTCGCTCGCCGGGGTGCTGGCGCTGATCTGCAACGCGGTGTCCGGCCGGGTCACCTTCGGTCTCGGTACCGCGTTCGCGCTGGCCTCGGTGGGAGCGGTGTTCTGCTGGCCCCACCGCTGGCGTCACAAACGCTGGGCGAAGGCCCTGGTCGCGGCGCCGTTCGCGGCCCTCGCCACCATGTCGTCGCCGGTGGCCGGGCTCTTCGTCGGCCTGGTCGCGGTCGCGCTGTTCCTGCAGAAGCGCCGGCCGGGCGCCTGGGCACTCGGCCTCGCTCCGGCCGCCGTGGTCGCCGTCTCGGCCTGGCTGTTCCCGTTCTCGGGCACCCAGCCGATGGGCTTCGGCTCGGTGATCATGCCGCTGGGCTACGGCCTGCTCTGCCTCTTCCTCGTCCCCAAGGAGTGGAAGACGGTCCGGCTGACGGCCGGCGTGTACAGCCTCGGGGTCGTGCTGGTGTGGCTGGTCAGCTCGCAGATCGGCTCGAACATATCCCGGCTGCCGATGCTGTTCGCGGGCGCCGCCCTGATCGCCGCCCTCCCGTACACCGTGCCGCGCTCGCGCAAGTACTACGTCACCGTCCTCGCCTTCCTCGGCTTCGTCGGCTGGATCGGCTTCAAGGCGGTCGACGACATCATCCACACGACCCCGGCCGCCTCCTGGGCCCGCGAACTCGCCCCGCTGGTCAACCAGCTCCAGCAGGTCGGCGCCGAGAAGGGCCGCGTCGAGGTGGTTCCGGCCCGCTCGCACCGGGAGGCGTCCGCGCTCGCGCCGTACGTCAACCTGGCCCGCGGCTGGAACCGCCAGGCCGACATGGAGCGCAACCCGCTCTTCTACGACGACACCCTCAACTCCGCCAACTACCACGAGTGGCTGCAGCGCTGGGCCGTGCACTTCGTGGTGCTGCCGAAGGACGATCCCGACGGCGACGGCGGCGAACGCGAGCGGGCACTGGTCCGGCGCGGGATGCCGTACCTGAAGCAGGTCTGGGGCGACGCCAACTGGCAGCTGTTCCGGGTGACCGATCCGACGCCGCTCGCCGAGCCCGACGCGGTCGTGGACAGCGCCGAGCAGGGCGAGCTGACCATCGAGGTGCGCACGGCCGGCCGGATCCTGATCCGGATCCCCTACTCGCCGTGGCTGAGCATCGTCGACGCGGACGGCAAGAGCCTGAAGCCGCCGCAGGAGACCCAGGCCTCCAAACACCGGTCCGAGGGCACGCCGAAGACGTACACCAACGTCAACGGCTGCCTGCTGGAGACCGCGGAGGACACCAAGGGCGACCGCTGGACGATGCTGCTGGCCCCGAAGGCGGGAACCTACCGCCTGGCGGCCCCGTACCAGCTGCCCCGCGGCACGCCCTGCCCCGACGAGCTGAAGTGAGCTAGCGGTCCCGCAGTTCCGCCACGTACCGGTCCGTGCCCGGTACGGTCGGGATGAACGGGGCCAGGAGTTCCGTGCGGCCCAGGCCGGAGCCGGTGATGTCCTCGTCCAGGCCGGTGAAGCGGGCGTCCCAGCACTGTCTGGGGTCCGTTTCGAGGAACCACAGCAGGGTCAGGCGGGTGTCGACGCCTTCGACCTGTTTCACGTAGGTCATCCGGTCGCCGGGCAGGGGTGTCGGGCGGAAGGCCGTGACCATGGCCGCCGGTGAACCGGCGAGCCGCTTGGGCAGACAGCGGCCGCGCAGCCACTCCAGCAGCTCCGCCCGTTGCTCCGGCGACTCGCTGTCGACGACCTGGAGGACCAGCCCGGCGTAGGGGTGGTCGAGGGCGTGGAAGTCGCGGGGGCCCGCGGCGCCGTCGCGGTAGACGGTGGCCTCGTGGTCCTGGAACGCGGTGAAGACGTGGGTGCGGTCCTGGTAGACCCGGGCGTCCCGGTTCAGCCGCCGGTTGACGGCGACCGTCCACTTCATGTGGTCGGCGTAGCGGCCGTCGGTGATCCAGTAGACGGAGAGGTAGCAGCCAGCGGTGACGGGCTGGGCGATCGCCGACTTCTCGGGCCGGCGCAGGAGTTGCAGGTCGCGGGTGGCGACCCAGCGGCGGCCCGCGTACATCCAGGGCATGGCCATGGCGCCGGCGTAGTAGTGGTCGTCCTCGTACCAGCGGTTGTACGCGTACTCGTGGCCGGGGTGGGGCTCGACCATGGTGACGAGGGCGTGGCCGGGGCGGACGCCGTAGGGGCCGACCGCGGCCAGCTCGGCGTACACCTCGCTGTGCGTGTCCTCGCTCATGCGTCTTCCCTTCCTTCCGCCTGCGCTCGCCCATACTCTGACGCTCCGTCAGATAAAGCGCCAGAGCCGGGAGGCCATCGATGTCACTGCTCGCAGGCAAGACGGTCGTCGTCTCGGGGGTCGGTGCCGGGCTCGGGCACCAGGTCGCGGCGGCCGTCGTACGGGACGGCGGGAACGCCGTGCTCGGTGCGCGGACCGAGGCGAACCTCGCCAAGAGCGCGGCCGGGATCGACCCCGGGGGCGGCCGGACCGCGTACCGCGTCACCGACATCACCGACGAGGGCCAGTGCGGGGCGCTGGCGGCGCTGGCCCGGGAGCGGTTCGGGTCCGTCGACGCGGTGGTGCACGTGGCCGCGTGGGACTCCTATTTCGGCGGGGTCGAGGACGCGGACTTCGCGACCTGGGCGTCGGTGGTCGACGTGAACCTGCTCGGGACGCTGCGGATGACCCGGGCCTGCCTTCCGGCGCTGAAGGAGGCGGGCGGCGGCTCGGTGGTGTTCGTCGGGACGCAGTCGGCCGTCGCCGCGCCCTCGCAGGTGCGGCAGGCCGCGTACGCGGCCTCCAAGGGGGCGCTGACCAGTGCGATGTACTCGCTGGCCCGGGAGCTGGGGCCGCACCGGATCCGGGTCAACACGGTGCTGCCGGGCTGGATGTGGGGGCCGCCGGTGCAGGCGTACGTGCAGTTCACCGCGCACACCGAGGGGGTGCCGGAGGACGAGGTGCTGGGGCGGCTGACGGAGCGGATGGCGCTGCCGGAGCTGGCGACGGACGGGGACGTGGCGGACGCGGCGGTGTTCCTGGCCTCGGACCGGGCGCGGGCCATCACGGGACAGTCGCTGCTGGTCAACGCGGGGGAGCTGATGCGCTGACGGGATGATCCGGGGCATCGCACCCCTCGCATTTCGTTCATCTACGTGAATCAAGGTCAGCAAGCAGAACGATTTTACTGTCCCTTGACCTTACGCCCGCTTGTCGTGCCCATGTGACCGAACCCACGATGAGCGGGCACTTCGCGGCCTTCCCCGTCCCCACTCCGCTTATGCGAAGTGCCAGCCAGCTGAGCGGAGTTCAGAAGGCGGACCCTGGAAGGGGGGCACATGAACGGGCTCGACTGGGCCGTGCTCATCGGCTACTTCGGCGTGATGGTGGCGATCGGCGTCTGGTCGCACAAGCGCGTGGACAACGTGAGCGACTTCTTCACGGCCGGCGGAAAGATGCCCTGGTGGCTCTCCGGCATCTCGCACCACATGTCGGGCTACAGCGCGGTGATGTTCACCGGGTACGCCGGCATCGCCTACACCTACGGCGTGACGTCGTTCATCACCTGGTCCTTCCCGATCGCGCTCGGCATCGCGATCGGCTCGAAACTCTTCGCCCCGCGCGTCAACCGGCTCCGCTCCCGCCTCCACGTGGCCTCCCCGCTGGAGTACCTGAAGAACCGGTACAACCTCTCCACCCAGCAGGCGCTGGCCTGGTCAGGCATGCTGCTGAAGATCGTGGACGTGGCCGCCAAGTGGGCCGCGATCGCCACCCTGCTGTCGGTGTTCACCGGGGTCTCCCTCAACCAGGGCATCCTCATCACCGGCGCGATCACCGCGGTCTACTGCACGATCGGCGGCCTGTGGGCGGACGCGCTGACCGAACTGGGCCAGTTCGTCATCCAGTTGCTGGCCGGCGTCTCGATGTTCGTCGCCGTCGTCCTGAAGCTGAACGACAAGGGCATCGGCTTCCTCGACGCCTGGAACGAGCCCGCCCTGCACGGCCACGGCAAGCCGCTGGTCGGCCCCTACGGCACGGTCTTCCTGCTCGCGTTCCTCTTCATCAAGCTCTTCGAGTACAACGGCGGCATGCTCAACCAGGCCCAGCGCTACATGGCGACGGCCGGTCCGAAGGAGGCCGAACGCAGCGCCCGCCTCTCCGCGGCGCTCTGGCTGATCTGGCCGGTGGTCCTGTTCTTCCCGATGTGGATGTCGCCCCTGCTCGTCCACGCCCAGAAGCCCGACGGCTCCGACTCCTACGGCCTGATGACCGAACAGCTCCTCCCCCACGGCCTGCTGGGCCTGGTCGTCGTCGGCTTCTTCTCCCACACGATGGCGATGTGCTCCTCCGACGCCAACGCCATCGCGGCCGTCTTCACCCGGGACGTGGCGCCGGTGCTGTCGTCGCGGGCCCGTGCCTGGGGCGAGCGCTCCGGGCTGATCGCGGCCCGGGTGACGACCGTGGTCTTCCTCGGCCTGTCCATGGCGGTGGCCACCCAGGTCAACTCGCCCACGTTCAAGGACATCATCACCGTGGTCATCAAGTGGGTGGCCGGTCTGATGGGCCCGATCGCGATCCCGATGATGCTGGGTCTGCTGCGCCCGTTCCGCCGCTCCGGCCCGACGGCCGCGCTCACCAGCTGGGCGGCGGGCCTGTTCGCCTTCTGGCTGGTCAACTACCCGATCAACTGGAACGTCGACGGCGGCGTACCGCTCCAGTACCAGGTGTCGGTGCCGCTGGCCGTCTCCCTGGTCCTCTACGTCCTCATCGGCTACCTGAAGCCGGAGGACACCCCGGAGCGCCTCGCGATCATCGAGTCGGTGAACACCGACGGGGACAGCGCGGCGGCCGCGGCCCCGGTACCGGCCCAGGCGCAGGCGGGCGGCGGGGAGGTCCTGCGGGACTGACCGGCGACGGCCGCGCCGGCGGCCCGCTCAGGCGCCCCGCGGGTAGCGGGCCAGCCAGCCGGGGGCCGCGCCCGCCGGACTGTGCAGGGCCGGGCCCTGGGTCATCTCCATCGCGAAGTCGTCGGCGAGTTCGAGGATCGTAGGACGGCCCTCCAGTTCGGCCACCCAGGCCGGCGGGAGGGCCGTCTCGCCGTGCAGCGCGCCCAGCAGGCCGCCGGTGAGGGCGCCGGCGACGGCGGAGGGCCCGGCCTGGTTGACGGCGAGGCACAGCCCGTGCCGTACGTCCTCGCCGACGAGCGCGCAGTACACGGCCGCCGCCAGCGCCCCGTCCGCGGCCCCGTCCCCGGTCAGCTCCTCGACCCGCGCCGGTGAGGGCATGCCCTGCCGTACGGCGCCGAGCGCGTGCTGCAACGCGTCGGAGACGGGCTGGTGGCCCGGCCGGGCGGCGAGCAGGGCCAGCGTCCGCTGGACGGCCCCGTCCAGCGAGTCGCCGCGGGCCAGCGCGTGCACGATCACCGCGTAGGCACCCGCGGACAGGCAGGCGGTCGGATGCCCGTGGGTCTGCGCGGCACACTCCACGGCCAGCTGGACGACGAGCTGCGGCTCCCAGCCGACCAGCAGCCCGAACGGCGCCGACCTGGCGACGGCCTCGGGCCCCATGTCATCGGGGTTCTTCGGCGACTCCAGGGTCCCCATGTTCTCGTCCCCGAGCCCCATCAGCAGCGCTCTGGTCGGCTCGCGCCGGGCGTACAGCCACTCCTCCCTGGCCAGCCATCCGTCCTCCTTGCGCCGCTCGTCCGGCCCCCAGTCCCGCTGGGTGGCGGCCCAGCGCAGATACGCCCGGTGCAGGTCGGTGGGCGGATGCCAGGCGCCGGTGTCCCGTCTCACCTGGGCTCTTATGAGTCCGTCCACGGTGAAGAGGGTCAGCTGGGTGTGGTGCGTGACGGTGCCGCGCCGCCCGTGCCCGACCGCGAGGTCGACCAGTCCCTCGGGGCCGTGGGCCGCCCGGATCTCCTCCAGCGTCAGCCCGTCGACGGGCCCGCCGAGCGCGTCCCCGACGGCGGAACCGAGCAGCGCGCCCCGTACCCGGCTCCGGAAGTCCTGCTGCTCGGCACGGCCCCAGACGGCACCCGACGTCGCACTCACCACCATGACCTCCCCACGGGCACCGTCCGTACACACGAGCGCACAGCACTGTAATCGACCGGGAACGGTCCGTTCAGGGCACAGCCAGGTACGCGAAGTGTGGGTTATGTGGTCCCGAGTGGTCGGCTTTCGATCAGGTCGGGGGGAGTGCGCGGTCGGCCAGCCGCTGCCGCACCCGCTCCCGCGTCTCCAGGGCCCACGGATACCCCGGGTTCAGCGCGAGGGCGCGGTCCAGGTCGGCGAGGGCCTCCTCGTGGCGGCCCAGGCCGGACAGCGACGCGCCCCGGCTCGCGTACGCCGACGCGTACCCGGGATCGAGTTCGAGGGCCCGGTCGTAGTCGGCCAGCGCCTCGCCGTCCCGGCCGTTGACGCGCAGGGCGTCACCGCGCTCGCAGCGGCCCCAGGCCCAGTCCGGCTGCAACGCCAGGGCGCGGTCGAGGTCGGCCAGCCGGCGGGCCTGGTCGCCGAGGCCGCGCCAGACGCGGGCGCGGCGGGCGAGGGCCCAGGCGTAGTCCGGCTTGAGCGCCAGCGCGCGGTCGAAGTCGGCGAGGGCCGCGTCGAGGTCGCCGTGGCGTTCGTGGGCGGCGCCGCGGGAGGCCCAGGCGAACTCGCCGGCGGGGTCGCGCTCGATCCCCTCGCTCAGGTCGGCGACCGCCTCGGCGTGGTGGCGGGCCAGCCGGTGGTGCTCGCCGCGCAGGACGACGTTCCAGGCGTTGTCCGGCTCCAGTTCGAGCACGCGGTCGAGGCCGGCGAGCGCGCCCGCGTAGTCGCCCGTCCCGCCGAGGGTGACCGCCCGGCCGCGGTGGGCGCGGACCAGGGCGGGGTCCAGGGCGAGGGCGCGGTCGTAGTCCTCCAGGGCCGGTCCGGGCGCGCCGTCCCGGGCGAGCGCGTCGGCCCGCAGCGCCCAGGCGGTCGCCCGCCAGGGCTCGTCGCCGCGGGCGCGGCCGAGCAGCAGCCGCAGCAGTCCCGCGAGCCCGCCGTCGGCGAGCGCGGCGGCGAGGTCCGCGCCCCAGGTCCGCAGGGCCTCCGCGTCCGTGTCCTCGCCCGCCTCGGCCAGCACCCGCACCCAGGGCCGTACCGCGTCGTCGCCGTAGCCGCAGGCGGTGACGAGGTCGGCGAGGGTTCCGGGGAGCGCGGCGCGGGGCCGCGCGCACAGCAGGTGGTAGGTCTCGCCGAGCCGCAGTTCCCGCCAGCCCTCGTCGGCCCACGGCTCGTCGGGCCGCAGGTCGGCCCCGGCCCGCGCGCGCCGCCCGCCGTAGGCCTCGGCGAGCCGGGTGTGCCGCTCGGTCCAGGCCCCGGGCGAGCGCAGCCGCTGGAGCCGGAGCATCGGCGCCCGTACGACGTCGTGGTACTGCAGCCGTCCGCCGCGCTCGCCGACGAAGGGCATGCCCCGCAGCCAGGCGAAGAGCGATTCCGCCGCCTGGTCCGCGGAGTCGTCCACGGCCGACCGGAACGCGTCCTCGTCCAGCCGCCGGGGCAGCGCGCCCGCCAGCGCGGCCGCCCTGCGCACCGGGTCCCGCTCCCACTTCAGGAACCGGTCGACCGCGGTGGCGCTCGGGTCGCCGACGTCCCCGGGGCCGACCGGCCCGGACTCGGCGAGCGTGGAGACGAGCACCGGGAGCCCGCCCGTCAGCCGGAGCACCTCGGCGACCACCGGTTCGTCCCGCACCCCTTTGTCCGCGAGCAGGCCGCGGGCCTCCTCCTCCGTGAAGGGGCCGAGCGGCAGGTCCGTCATGAAGTCCGCGAAGCTGCCCCAGCGGGCCGTGTCGAACGGGTGCTGTCCCGAGGTGACCACGACGACGTCGGCGGGCAGGGCGCCGTAGCGGTCGGTGGTCATCACGTCGTGCAGCCAGGGGTCGAGGAACGGGCCGGTGCGTTCGTAGGTGTCGAGGAGGAGGACGATCCAGGGCACGGCGTCGGCGGCGCCCGCGAGTTCCGACAGCAGGACGGGGGTGAGGACCTGCTCGGGAGAGAGCACCAGCTGGGCGTCCTCCTGGCTGCGGAAGCGGGCCCGGAGCCGGTCGGCGCCCTGCGCGAGGCCGTCGGTGTCCAGGGCGGCGGCGAAGGCACCGGCCACCGGGATCATCCCGAGGCCCGCCTGGGCCGCCCGCGCCACCGCCAGGCTCCCCGCCGACGGCCCCTCCCGGTCCTCCGCCGCGCCCGGTGCCAGGGCGGCCGCCGCCTCGTGCCGTCGCTCGCGGTGCGCGGCCAGCAGCCGTTCCAGATCCTTGAACCGCCGTCCCTGGGCAGCGAACTGACGGGTCATCGCCGTCATCGCCTCGGGCACGCCGGCCACGCTCTCGTCGACGTACGCGGTCAGTGCCCCGGCCTCCCGGGCGATCTGCTCCAGCTCCCGGACCAGCCGGGTCTTCCCGACGCCCGCGTCGCCGTGCACGTGGAAGAGGAAGCGGTGCCGTTCGTCCTCGGCGGGCAGGCCCAAGTTCGCGCGGAACGCGGCCCGTTCGCCGATCCGGCCGACGAATCCCGCCCGGCGGCGCCGTCCGATCAGCTCCTGCATCGACGGCCGTGTCGGCCCCATCAGCTGCACCCCCGTAGCCGCTCCGGGCCCTCAGTCTGGCAGAGGCCCGTGCGGGTGCGAACGACCGCGCCGGGGAAGGACGGTGACATGTCCACCTCCCAGGCGCCTCGTGCGCTCCCCCTCACCGCGGCCCTGCTCACCGGCACGGTCGCGCTCTACATCGCCCTCGTCGCCTTCGGGAACATCACCGACTTCGGCACCAACCAGGCGTTCGTCCAGCATGTGCTGGCCATGGACACGACGTTCAAGGACGACGACCTGATGTGGCGGGCCGTGACCAGCACGGGGCTGCAGAACACCGCGTACGTCGCCATCATCGTGTGGGAGACCCTCGCCGCCCTCGTGCTGGTCGCCGGGACCGTGCTGTGGTTCCGGCGCGACGACGACCGCGCCCGCCGCCTGTCCACCTACGGTCTGCTGATGCTCGTGCTGCTCTTCGGCGCCGGGTTCATCGGGATCGGCGGGGAGTGGTTCTCGATGTGGCAGTCCAAGACCTGGAACGGGCTGGACGCGGCGACCCGGGTGCTGGTGCTCACCGGGATCGCGCTGGTCGTCGTACGGCTGCCGGAGCGGTCGCCGGCTATTTGACGACGGTCACCTTGGTGTTCGGTTCCGTGCCGAACGTCCACAGGGCCGCGCCGTCCGCCTTGCGCATCCGGATCCCGCTGGTCTGCTTGCCGGCGGCGGGCGGCGGCGAGGAGCCGTCGGCCGCGTTGGAGAAGGCGACCGACAGCCCGGACTTGGCGGCGAAGTAGAGGACGTGCTCGATCTGGACGCCGTCCGAGCCGGTGGTGGCGGAGAGCGTCTTGGAGATCGTGTAGGTGCCGGGGTCGGGGCTCACCGTCCCCGGCCAGACCGTGAAGGTGCGGGTCGCCTTGTCGCTCGCGTCGACCGTCCAGACCCGCTTGGCGCCGAGCGAGTAGACGACGCGGCGGCCCGTGCCGGAGGCCGCCGGCACGTCGGGAGCCTTCGGGGGCTTCGGGGACGCGGAGGGGTGGGCGCCCGCCGACGCGCTCGCGGACGGGCGGACCGCCGCGGCCGTGGGGTGCGGCCCCTTGTCGGCCTGTACGGCGAGGAAGACGACGGCCACCGTCGCCCCGGCCGTCAGACCGGTGACCCAGACCCAGGAGGGCAGCAGTCGGGCAGCCACGGGTACGCATCTCCTCCGTTATGAGGGCCCCTGCATCTGCACGCAGGAGTCGGATCATCGTACTGCGCGCTGCCCGCCCGCTCGCTCCGGTCCGGGGTCCGGTCCCGGCCCGCCCGCTCCCCTCAGTCCAGCACGGGCAGCAGCTCCGGCAGGTGCCCGTCGGACGCCTCCGCCGCCCGCCTGCGCTCCTCGGGCACCTCGCCGTACAGGGTGGTGCGCGGCTTCGCCGGACGGCCCGCCGCCTCGGCCACCGCGATCAGGTCCCGCACCGACTTGTACGAGCCGTACGACGAGCCCGCCATCCGCGAGATGGTCTCCTCCATCAGCGTGCCGCCCAGGTCGTTGGCGCCCGAGCGGAGCATCTCCGCCGCGCCCTCCGCGCCCAGTTTCACCCAGCTCGTCTGGATGTTCGGGATGTGGGGGTGGAGCAGCAGCCGGGCCATCGCCGTCACCGCGCGGTTGTCGCGCAGGGTCGGGCCGGGCCGTGAGATGCCCGCCAGGTAGACCGGGGCGTTGGTGTGGATGAAGGGGAGCGTCACGAACTCCGTGAAGCCGCCGGTGCGCTGCTGGATGCCGGCCAGCGTGCGCAGGTGGCCGAGCCAGTGGCGGGGCTGGTCGACATGGCCGTACATCATCGTGGACGAGGAGCGGATGCCCAGCTCGTGGGCGGTCGTGACGACCTCGATCCAGGTGGCGGCGGGCAGCTTGCCCTTGGTCAGGATCCAGCGGACCTCGTCGTCCAGGATCTCGGCGGCCGTGCCGGGGATGGTGTCCAGGCCCGCTTCCTTCGCGGCGGTCAGCCACTCGCGGATCGACAGGCCGGTGCGGGTCGCGCCGTTCACCACCTCCATCGGCGAGAAGGCGTGCACGTGCATGCCGGGCACCCGCTCCTTGACCGCCTTCGCGATGTCGAAGTAGGCCGTGCCGGGCAGGTCGGGATGGATGCCGCCCTGCATGCAGACCTCGACCGCGCCGACGTCCCACGCCTGCTGGGCGCGGTCGGCGACCTGGTCAAGGGAGAGGGTGTAGGCGTCGGCGTCGGTGCGGCGCTGGGCGAAGGCGCAGAACCGGCAGCCGGTGTAGCAGACGTTGGTGAAGTTGATGTTGCGGGTGACGATGTAGGTGACGTCGTCGCCGACCGCCGCCCTGCGGACGTCGTCGGCGATCCGGGTCAGCGCGTCGAGGGCCGGGCCGTCCGCGTGCAGGAGGGCGAGGGCCTCGGCGTCGGTCAGCCTCGTGGGGTCGTCGGCCGCGGTCGCCAGGGCCTGGCGGACGTCCGTGTCGATGCGCTCGGGCGCCATGCCGGGCGCGGCCGCCTCGCGCAGGGCGCCCCAGTCGCCGTACACCTCGTCGAAGTCCTCGCGGCGGTCGCCGGTACGGCCCTCGGTGTCGACGGCGGTGTGCAGGTCGGTGCGGCCGGTCGCGACGAAGACCTCCTCGGGCTCCTGCCACGGGTGCCCCTGGACCACCGCGTCCGGGAGGGCGAGGCCCGTCTCGGGGTCCGCCAGCGCGGCCACGTGCGGACGCAGCCGCGGGTCCAGCCAGGGCTCGCCGCGGCGGACGAACTCCGGGTACACGCACAGCCGTTCCCGCAGCTCGAAACCGGCGGCCGCGGACTGCGCCGCCAGCTCCTCGATCTGCGGCCAGGGGCGTTCGGGGTTGACGTGGTCGATGGTGAGCGGGGAGACCCCGCCCCAGTCGTCGATGCCGGCCGCGATCAGGCGCCCGTACTCGCTGTCCACGAGGTTGGGCGGCGCCTGGATGTTGCCGGCCGGGCCCATGACCAGCCGCGCCACGGCCACCGCCGCGACCAGCTCGTCCAGTTCGGCGTCCGGCATGCCGCGCATCGCCGTGTCCGGCTTGGCGCGGAAGTTCTGGATGATCAGTTCCTGGACACCGTGGTAGGACCGGGCCGTGCGGCGCAGCGCGAAGAGCGACTCGGCCCGCTCCTCGTAGGTCTCGCCGATGCCGATCAGGATCCCCGAGGTGAACGGGACGGAGGAACGGCCGGCGTCCTCCAGCACCCGCAGCCGGACGGCGGGTTCCTTGTCGGGGGAACCGTGGTGCGGGCCGCCGGGCTCGGACCACAGGCGGGTCGCGGTGGTCTCCAGCATCATGCCCATGGAGGGCGCGACGGGCTTGAGCCGCTGGAAGTCCGTCCAGGACAGCACACCGGGGTTGAGGTGCGGCAGCAGGCCGGTCTCCTCAAGGATCCGGATGGAGACGGCCCGTACGTAGGCGATCGTGTCGTCGTAGCCGTGCGCGTCGAGCCACTCGCGCGCCTCGGGCCAGCGGTCCTCCGGCTTGTCGCCGAGGGTGATGAGGGCTTCCTTGCAGCCGAGGGCCGCGCCCTTGCGGGCGACGTCGAGGACCTCGTCCGGGGACATGAACATCCCGTGCCCGGCCCGGCGGAGCTTGCCGGGGACGGTGACGAAGGTGCAGTAGTGGCACTTGTCACGGCACAGGCGGGTGAGGGGGATGAAGACGCTCTTCGAGTAGGTGATGACGCCCGGACGGCCCGCCTGTTGCAGACCGGCGTCACGCACCCGGGCGGCGGACGCGGCGAGGTCGTCGAGTGCCTCGCCGCGGGCCTGGAGGAGCACGGCGGCCTCGGAGACGTCGAGGGCGACGCCGTCCCGGGCGCGTTTGAGGGCGCGACGCATGGAGTTCTCGGTGGGGCCGGTTCCGGGGGTCGCGGAAATCGTCATTCTTTGAGCATACGTTCGGGGTCTGAGGGGTCAGGGGGGCGGCGGTGCGTGGTCGGCCGCTGGCCCGTGGGGGTTGTTCGCGCAGTTCCCCGCGCCCCTGAAGGGGCGCGGGGAACTGCGCGAACGGCCACGATGCACCCGCGGCCGACGACGCTCCCGCTCAGACGTACTCCGCGTAGGCGTCCAACGCCCCCAGCACGTCAGCATCCCCCGCCGGAGGCAGCTGTACCACGACCTCCTCGACGCCGAGTTCGGCATAGTGCGCGAGCTTCCCCGCGCTCGGGAAGACGGCGTACGGCACGACCTGGAGCGCCGCCGGATCCCGCCCGGCGTCCGCCCACACCCCCCGCAGCACCGGCAGCGACTCGGTGAGCCCGCGTCCTCCGATCGGCATCCATCCGTCCGCGTACGCGGCGACGTGCGCGAACAGCTTCGGTCCGGCGGCGCCGCCGACCAGCGTGCGCGGACCGGCGAGGGGGCCGCGCGGCTTCTGGACCGGCTTCGGGTACGCGGACGACGCCCGGACGCTCCCGAACTCGCCCTCGTAGGCGGTCGGTTCGTCCGCCCACAGTGCTCGCATCAGCGCCATCCGGTCCTGGGTCAGTTCCCGCCGCGTGCGCCAGGCCACGCCGTGGTCGGCGGCCTCCTCGACGTTCCAGCCGAAGCCGACGCCGAGCGTGAAGCGGCCGCCGGAGAGGTGGTCGAGGGTGGCGATCTGCTTGGCCAGGCCGATCGGGTCGTGCTGGGCGACCAGCGTGATGCCGGTGCCGAGGCCCAGGCGCTCGGTGACGGCGGCGGCCTGCGCGAGGCCGACGAACGGGTCGAGGGTGCGGCCGTACTCGCGGGGCAGGTCGCCGCCCGCCGGGTACGGGGTGGTCCGCTCGACCGGGATGTGCGTGTGCTCGGGCAGGTACAGCCCGGCGAAACCGCGTGCCTCCAGCTCACGGGCGAGCCGGACGGGGGTGATGGTCTCGTCGGTGAGGAAGATCGTGACGGCTATACGCATGGGCCATCTGTACCGGCGGCGGCGCGATATGTCCATACCGACTGGTCGGCATCACCCGCCCCGCCTTTCACACTGCTATGCACATGACATACGGATGCCCGTGGATTCCCTTTCCTTCCACGGGAGTTCACGTCGCAGGAGGAGGGTCACCGGCATGGGTGAGGACACGCACGGCATCGGCAGGCGCGCGCTGTTCGTGACGGGCGCGGCGGCAGCCCTTACGTTGGGAACCGTGAGCTTCGCAGCGGCGGACGGTCAGGCCCCCGGGACCCGGGAGACGAGGACGGTACGCGGCACGCTGCCGCCCGGCTGCCCGGACTTCGTCTACGTCCCGGTCGAAGTCCCCTCCGGCGTCCGCGAGATCAAGGTCGCCTACACCTACGACCGGCCGAACGTCCCGGCCGGCACCACGGGCAACGCGCTCGACATCGGCATCTTCGACCAGCACGGCATCGAGCTGGGCGGCGCGGGCTTCCGGGGCTGGTCCGGCGGGGCGCGCACGGAGTTCTTCGTCCGCGCCGACGACGCGACCCCCGGCTACCTCCCCGGCCCGGTCCGCGCCGGCACCTGGCACGTGGCCCTCGGCCCCTACACGGTCGCCCCACAGGGCCTTGACTACGAACTGACCGTCACGCTGACCTACGGCGAGCCGGGCACCCCCGTCCGCCCGGTGTACCCGCCGGAGCGGGCCGCGGGCCGGGGCCGGGCCTGGTACCGGGGCGACTGCCACCTGCACTCCTGGTACTCCGACGGCCGCCGCACCCCCGCCGAGATCGCCGCCCTCGCCCGCGCCGCGGGCCTGGACTTCATCAACTCCTCCGACCACAACACGCACTCCTCGCACGCGCACTGGGCGGACCAGGCGGGCGACGACCTGCTGATCATGCTCGGCGAGGAGATCACTACCCGCAACGGCCACGTGGTCGCCCTCGGCACCGACCCGGGCACCTTCGTCGACTGGCGCTACCGGGCCCGCGACAACCGGTTCGGCCGCTTCGCGCAGCGGATCCGCAAGGCCGGCGGCCTCGTCGTACCGGCGCATCCGCACGCCACCTGTGTCGGCTGCGCCTGGAAGTTCGGGTTCGGCGAGGCGGACGCCGTCGAGGTGTGGAACGGCCCCTACACCCCCGACGACGAGGTGGCCCTGTCCGCCTGGGACGCCACGCTGGTCGCCTCGGTGCGGGCGGGCGGGGCGTGGCTGCCCGCGATGGGCAACAGCGACGCGCACCGCGACCCGGACGCCGTCGGCATGCCGCAGACCGTGGTCCTCGCCGACGACCTGACCCGCGAGGCCGTCCAGGAGGGCCTGCGCGCGGGCCGCTCCTACATCGCCGAGTCGAAGAACGTGGAGGTGTCCTTCACGGCGACGGGCGGGCGCGGTGAGCGGGCCGGGATCGGCGAGCGGCTGAAGGTGGCCCCCGACACCCCGGTGACCGTCCGTCTGGAGGCCTCCGGCGTGCCGCGCTGCACGGTCCGCTTCGTCACCGACGAGGGCGTGCTGCTGACCAGTGACCCGCTCCCGGTGACCGGCTCGGGCGTGGTCGAATGGCGGACGACCCCGCAGTACGCCGCCTACGTCCGGGCGGAACTCCGCCACGAGACCGCGGCCGGTCCGCTGCCCGGCGCGCTCGCGGCCCTGACGAACCCGGTCTTCCTGGGCCGGTGAACCACAAGCCCGGGACCCGCGGTTAGCCTTCGGTCCACTTGCGCAGCAGGGCCTCGCGCTCCTCGCGGGACGGGCCGCCGTCCGCTCCGTGGCCGCGGCGCCAGGCCAGCAGGTCGGCGACGGGGGTGCGGCCGTCGGCGAGCCGGGCCAGGAGGGTGAGGGAGAGGTCGTACTCGACCGGCGTGTAGATGCCGCCGACGACCGCGGAGACCACGCTGACCTCGACGGCGGCGTCCCCTGCGGTCTCCACCCGCACGGTGAACGCGGGTGGGAACTCGCCGTCGCCGGTCACCGCCACGACCAGCGAGTCGAAGGCCACGGACACCAGGCGCCGGACGGCGGACCGCACGGGCACGTCGCGGACCTCGATCCGCCGCACCTCGGACCGGCTCCAGGACGTGCCGTGGCCGATCCCGAGGGCTTCGACGCGGTCCTCCGTCAGCCGTACCCCGGACGCCGTCCCGGTGGGCTCGGCGCCCAGGTACACGGCGTCCTCGGTGATCCAGAACAGGCCGACCACGGCCATGGGGCGCCTCCGGCGGACGAAGCTGCGGGTGTCGGCAGGAGAGACGGTGCCGGGGCGCGTGCGGTTGCCCGAGCGCGGGCGCGGAGTCAGTCCGGTGTGGCGCGCAGCAGGGTGTCGAAGCCCGCGGGCGGGCGGCCCAGGAGGTCCGTCACGTCGTCGGTCGCCCGGTCGTAGCGGTTCTCCCGGTGCAGCCGGGCCATGGTGGCGATGTGGTCGACGAGGTGCGGTGACAGGCCGAGCGGCTTCAGGTCCCGCTCGACCCACTCGTCGTAGGGCACGTCGACGTAGGTCACGGTGCGGCCCAGCGCCTCGGAGATCTCGGCGGCGATCGCGTTCATGTCGCGGGAGGCGGCGCCGGTCAGTTCGTAGACCCGGCCGGTCCGCGGCGCGGGGTCCAGCAGCAGCCGGGTGACCACCGCGGCCACGTCGCCGGCGGCCACCGGCGAGGTGCGCGCGGTGCCGAAAGGGAGGCGAACGGTGTCGTCGCGCCGGACGGAGGCGACGGCGAGCACGCCGAACAGCGGGTTCTCCATGAACACCGTCGGCCGGACGTGCACGACCGGCAGCCCGGACCAGTTCAGGACGTGTTCGGAGAGCCAGTGCAGCCGCTGCTGGTGGGACTCGGCGGTGCTGGTGAGGGTCATCTGGGAGACGGTCATCTGGGACATGTGGACCAGCAGTTCGAGGCGTCGGTCGGCGAGGGCGGCCGCCGCGACCGTCGCGGTGGCCTCCAGGTAGTCGGGCGACGGGCTCATGCCGTAGTACGCCCTGCGGCATCCGTCCAGGGCAGCCGCCACGTCCGCGCCGCGCGTGAGGTCGCCGACGACCACCTCGACGTCGCCGAGGGCCCGCAGCGCGGCGGCCCGCTCGTCGTCGTGGTGCACCAGGGCCCGCACCGGCACCCCGCGCCGGCGCAGTTCCTCGACGACCGTCCCGCCGACGCCTCCGACACCGCCGCCCGCGCCGGTGACCAGGATCGGATCTGTACTCGGCAAGACGTCCTCCCGCAGTCGGCAACCCGCCCCGCCTTTCTACGGCACGCGGGCCGCCGTCCGGCACGCCCCGCCGCGCGGTGCACACGTCAGGAGTAGCCGTCCGCGGCGGCCGGGCCCTCACCCCGGCCAGACGATCGCCTGCACCTCGCTGTAGGCGTGCAGGGCGTAGGAGCCGACGTCCCGGCCCACCCCGCTCCTCTTGAACCCGCCGAAGGGCGCCTCCATGTTCCGCCCGACGGTGTTGATCCCGACGCCTCCGGCGCGCAGCCGCCGCGCCACCCGGAAGGCGCGGGCCACGTCCGCCGACCAGACGTAGTCGAGGAGGCCGTAGTCGGAGTCGTTGGCGAGGGCGACGCCCTCCTCCTCGTCGTCGAAGGGGATGACGCAGACGACCGGGCCGAAGATCTCCTCCCGGGCCGCCCGCATGCCGTTGGTGCAGTCGGCGAGCACGGTGGGTGCTACGTAGAACCCCCGCTCCAGCGGCGGGCGTTCGCCGCCGGTCACCACGGTCGCGCCCTCCTTCCGGGCGAGTTCGACGTACGACTCGACGCGCGCCCGGTGCTCGGCGCTGATCACCGGACCGACCACCGTGTCCGGTGCCGCCGGGTCGCCCACCGTCAACCGGCGTGCGTAGGCGGCGAGTCCGTCCACCAGGCGGTCGTACAGGCCGCGCTGCACCAGCACCCGGGTGGGGGCGGTGCAGATCTGTCCGCTGTAGAAGGAGAAGGTGGTGCCGATCCCGGCCACCGCCGAGCCGAGGTCGGCGTCGTCGAGGACGACCGCCGCGCCCTTGCCGCCCAGCTCCATCAACTGCCGTTTCATGTCGCGTCCGCAGACCTCGGCGATGTGCTGTCCGACGGCCGTGGACCCGGTGAAGCTGACCATGTCGACGTCCGGGGAGGCGACGGCCGCCCGGCCGACCCCGGCGGACCTGCCGGAGACCACGTTCAGCACGCCGGGCGGTGCCCCGGCCTCCTCCAGCACCTCCGCCATCCGGTACACGGACAGGGGGTCCTGCGGGGCGGGTTTCACCACGACGGTGTTGCCCATCGCCAGCGCCGGGGCGACCTTGCCCGCCGGATTGGCCCACGGGTTGTTGTACGAGGTGATGCAGGCGACCACCCCGACCGGCTGCCGCACGGCCAGCGCGCCCATCACGCCGGCCTTCCCCATCGGCCCGGCCTCGTTGATCTGCGGCGGGACGGGCCACTCGGCGGGCTCGACGGTCGCGTACCGCCAAAACCGGGCCGCGGCGACACCCACCTGCATCGCGCGGGCGGTTCCGGTCGTCGCGCCGGTCTCGGCGCGGGCGAGGTCGGCGTACTCCTTCAGCCGGGACCGGATGAGGTCGGCGGCCCGGCCGAGGACCGCGGCCCGTTCGGCGGCCGGCGTCCGCGACCACGCCCCGAACGCCTCCCGGGCGGCCGCGCAGGCGGCCAGCACCTGGTCCCCGGAGGCCTCGGGGGCCAGGCCGACGGTTTCCTCGGTCGCCGGGTCGACCACCTCGTAGTAGCCGGCGTCCGGCTCGGCCCAGGTGCCTGCGAGGAACAGCCGCTGTCCGTCCCGCGGAGCGTTCACCGGGTGCTCACCGTCCTGGTGTCCCGGCCGGACCGCAGCACCTTCCCGGGGACGGCGCCGCTGACCTCGTCGTCGCGGATGGCCTCGACGCCGTTCACCCAGACCGCCCGTACCCCGACGGCCTTCGCGTCCAGGCGGGGGCTGTCCCCCGGCAGGTCGTGCACCAGGGTGGCCTGGCCGGCGGCGATCCGCTCCGGGTCGAAGAGCACGAGGTCCGCGTGCCAGCCCTCGGCGATCCGGCCCCGCTCGCGCAGTCCGAAGAGCCTCGCGGGGTCGTCGGTCAGCATCTTCACCGCCTGTTCCAGGCCGACCAGCCTGCGGCCGCGCAGGCAGTCGCCGAGGAACCGGGTGGTGTACGGCGCCCCGCACATCCGGTCCAGGTGCGCCCCCGCGTCCGACCCGCCGAGCAGCACGTCCTCGTGGAGCCAGGTCTCGGCGCGCAGCGCCCAGGAGGCGGGGTCGTTGTCGGTGGGCATGGGCCACAGGACGGTACGGAGCCCGTCGGCCGCGCAGATCTCGACCAGGCAGTGGAAGGGGTCCTGGCCGTGTTCCGCGGCGATCTCCTCGACCACCCGGCCGGACAGCCCGGCGTTGGCCTCGCTGTAGGTGTCGCCGATGACGTACCGGCCGAAGTTCGCGAGCCGCCGGAAGACGCCGGCCTCCTTGGAGTGGGCGCGTTCCAGCATCTCCGCGCGGACCTCCGGGTCCCGGAGCCGCTCGATCCGCTCCGGTACGGGCAGGGCCAGGACCGGTCCCCAGCCGGGTATCAGGTTCAGCGCGCAGAAGGTGCCCAGGGACATGTTCATCGGCGTGAGGATGGGCATGGTCAGGGCGACCACCCGGCCGCCCGCCTTCCGGGCCCGCTCACTGGCCTGGAGCTGGCGCGGGACCCGCTCCGGGACGGCGGCGTCGATGGTGAGCACGTTCCAGTTCAGGGGCCGGCCGGCCGCCGCGCTCATCTCGGCGAGGAGGTCGATCTCGGCGTCGCTGAACTGGTCGAGGCAGCCGGCGACGATCGCCTCGATCTGGGTGCCCTCGTGCTCCCCGACGGCCCGGGAGAGGGCGAGCAGTTCCTCCGGGCGGGCGTGCCGGGAGGCGACGGGCCGTCCGTCGCCGTCGGAGTGGGTGGCGGACTGGGTGGTGGAGAAGCCCCAGGCGCCCGCGTCCATGGCCTCGTGCAGCAGCCGCACGATCTCGCCGAGCTGCTCGCCGGTGGGCTGTCCGCCGACCGCGTCCGGTCCCATCACGTACCGGCGCAGGGCGCAGTGCCCGACCATGAAGCCGGCGTTGACGGCGATCCGTCCTTCGAGCGCGTCCAGGTACTCGCCGAACGAGGTCCAGTTCCAGGGCGCCCCCTCCTCCAGCGCGACCAGCGACATGCCCTCGACCTTGGACATCATGCGGCGCGTGTAGTCGGCGTCTCCCGGGCGGCCGGGGTGCAGGGGGGCGAGGGTGAACCCGCAGTTCCCGGCGGCGACGGTGGTCACCCCGTGGTTGAGGGAGGGGGTGGCGTACGGGTCCCAGAAGAGCTGGGCGTCGTAGTGGGTGTGCGGGTCGACGAACCCGGGGGCGAGGACCAGCCCGGTGGCGTCCTCGGACGCCCGGGACTCCTCGGTGACGGTGCCGACGACGGCGATCCGGCCGTCGCGGATGCCGACGTCGGCGGTGTGGGCGGGCGCACCGGTTCCGTCGACGACGGTCGCGCCCTTGATGAGGTGGTCAAGCATGGGGCTCCCTTTTCAACTCCGTGGGATGAACGCCCTGGGGGGGCGCGGGGCCGCATCGATGTGCGGCTCCGCCGCGTGGGCGCGACCGGCCACACCGCACCCGCACCCCGCGACGGCGCCTACGCGGCACCCCGGAATCGGGTGGTCCGGTGCACCGGATCCGTGTCGATCTTCGGAATGACGTGCTCCCCGATCAGCCGGATCGTCTGCAGCGTCTCCTCCTTGGGGACACCGACCGGCAGCCCGAAGCTCAGCTGGTCCGCGCCCGCCTGCTCCCACCGCTTGCACTGGCGCAGCACCTCGTCCGGATCGCCGCAGATCAGCAGCTCCTCCTCGACGAGCAGTTCGACGAACTCCGGGGTGTACTCGGGCAGGGTCTCCGGCCACACCGGGAAGCCCTCGGGCCGCGGGAAGGTGTCGTGGTAGCGGAACACCAGCGAGGGCAGGTAGTGCAGGCCGCCGGACGCGGCGATGCGGATCGCCTCGTCGTGGGTCGGCGCGCAGATCGCCGTGGTCGTCACCATCACGTTGTCGTTGACGAAGTCGCCGACCGGTTCGGCGTTCACGATCGCCGTCTTGTACTGCTCCAGCACCCACTCCATGTCGGAGACCTTCTGGATGCTGAACCCGAGGACGCCGAGTCCCTTCTTCGCGGCCATGGCGTACGACGGCGGCGACCCGGCCGCGTACCACATCGCCGGGTGCGACCTGCCGTACGGCTTCGGCAGCACCTTGCGCGGCGGCAGCTGCCAGTGCTTGCCCTTGAAGCCCGCGTACTCGTCCTGGAGCCACATCTTGGGGAACTCGGCGATGGTCTCCTCCCAGATCTCCTTCGTGTAGTTCATGTCGGTCACGCCGGGGATGAAGCCGAGGATCTCGTGGGATCCGGCGCCCCGGCCGCTGCCGAACTCGAAGCGGTTGCCGGTGAGGTGGTCGAGCATGGCGACCTTCTCGGCGACCTTCACCGGGTGGTTGACCTGGGCGAGGGGGTTGAAGATCCCGGAGCCCAGGTGGATGCGCTCGGTCGCGTGGGCGAGGTAGCCGAGGAAGACGTCGTTCGCCGACAGGTGCGAGTACTCGTCGAGGAAGTGGTGTTCGGAGGCCCAGGCGTACTTGAAGCCGGACTTGTCCGCCTGGATGACGTACTCGGTCTCCTCCATCAGTGCCTTGTGCTCGGCGAGCGGGTCGGTCTCGGCGCGCTTGCCCACGTATCCCTGTACAAAGAGCCCGAATTCCACGGCGGTCCACCGTCCCTTTTTACTGACGCTCCGTCAGATGGTGTTCGTCGGCCGACTGTCGCACCGGCCGCCGCCGGCGTCAATAGCTGACGATCCGTCAGATAACTGAGACCCCGGCCAGCCAGCCGCCGTCGATCACGAACGGCTGCCCGGTGATGTACGACGAGTCGTCCGAGGTCAGGAACAGCGCGAGCCGGGCGACCTCCTCGGCCCTTCCGATCCGGCCGAGCGGCACCAGCTTGCGGTACAGCTCGTCCAGGGCCCGGCTCATCTCCTGCGGGTCGGCGGCCGGGTCGAGCCGGGCCGGGTTGGACATCGCGGTGTCGATGGCGCCCGGACAGATCGCGTTGACGCGGATCCGCCGGCCGGCCAGCTCCAGCGCGGCGACCCGGGTGAGCCCGAGCACCGCGTGCTTGGTCGCGGCGTACGTCCCGACCGCGGCCATCCCCGTCAGCGCCGTGTAGGACGCCGTGTTGACGATGGTCCCGCCGTCGGCCAGCTCCGGCGCCGCCGTCTTCATGCCGAGGAAGCAGCCGACCTGGTTCACCTGGACGACCTGCATGAACTCGTCCAGGGGCGTGTCGACGAGCGCGTTGAACCGCAGGATGCCGGCGTTGTTCACCAGCCCGTCGAGGCGGCCGTACGCCTCTTTCGCGGCGGCCACGGCGGCCTGCCACTGCTCCTCCACGCCGACGTCCAGGTGGACGTAGCGGGCCCCGATCTCCTTGGCGAGCGCCTCGCCCTGGTCGTCCAGCACGTCCGCCACGACCACGCGCGCACCCTCCTCGGCGAAGAGCCGCGCCTCCTGCTCGCCCTGACCGCGCGCCGCCCCGGTGACGATGACGACCCGTCCGTCCAGCTTGCCCATGCCACCCGCTCCTCAGTTCAGAAGGGGCGCGACGTCCGCCCCGAACACGGCTATCTGGTCGATGAGTTCGCTCCGGCTGCGGCTGCGGAACCGCACCTGGACCTGATGCACGCCCATCGCGCCGTAGGCCCGCAGCGACGCGGCGACGGCCTCCGGGGTGCCGGTCAGGGTGCGGCGGCCGACCTCCCACCGGGGCGCGCCGACGTACAGCGGCTCGGCGATCGCGCCGACGGTCAGCGGCGCTTCGACCCCCGCCTCCCGGCGCAGCCGCCGCAGCCGGGCGATCTGGGCCGGCAGCCGGTCCCTGGGGTCGCCCTGCGGCAGCCAGCCGTCGCCCTTGAGCGCGGCCCGCCGCACGGCGGCCGGCGACGAGCCGCCTACCCACACCGGCACCCGCCGCTGGGCGGGCCTGGGCAGCTGCCCGAGCCCCTCGAAGTCGTAGAACTTCCCGTGGTGGGCGGGGAACTCGTCCGGTCCGAGGGCGGCCCGCAGCGCGTCGATCGCCTCGTCGAGGACCGCGCCCCGCTGCCCGAAGTCCACGCCCAGCACCTCGAACTCCTCCCGCACGTGCCCCGCCCCGACCCCGAGGATCAGCCGGCCGCCGGAGAGGTGGTCGAGGGTCGCGTACTGCTTGGCGGACAGGAGCGGATGGCGCAGGCCGACGACGGCGACATGGCTGAGCAGCCGGACCCGCTCGGTGACGGCGGCCAGGTGGGCGAGGGTGGCGACCGGGTCGTACCAGACCGTGCTCATGGCGGCGGCGAGCCGGTGCGGGATCGCCACGTGGTCGCAGACGGCCAGGTAGGCGAAGCCGGCCCGGTCCACCGCGCGGGCGATCTCGACCAGGTCGGCTGCGCCCGCGCCCGCCTCCCACTCCTCTGCGTAGATCGTGGACTGCGACTGGACCGGGAGCTGGATGCCGTAGTCGGTCACCTCGGACCGCCCCACAGGCCCTGCGGGGTGAGGCCGAGCAGGTCGATCGCGTTGCCGCGGACGATGCGTTCGACCACGTCCGCGTCCAGGTGGCCCATCTGGGCCTCGCCGACCTCGCGGGACTTCGGCCAGGTGGAGTCGGAGTGCGGGTAGTCGGTCTCGTAGAGGACGTTGCCGAGGCCGATGGCGTCGAGGTTCCGCAGGCCGAAGGCGTCGTCGAAGAAGCAGCCGTACACGTGCCCGGCGAAGAGTTCGGAGGGCGGGCGGGTGACCTTGTCGGCGACGCCGCCCCAGGCGCGGTTCTCCTCCCAGACGACGTCGGCGCGCTCCAGGATGTAGGGGATCCAGCCGATCTGGCCCTCCGCGTACATCACCTTCAGGTTCGGGAAGCGCTCGAACTTGCCGCTCATCAGCCAGTCGACCATCGAGAAGCAGCAGTTGGCGAAGGTGATCGTGGAGCCGACGGCCGGCGGGGCGTCGGCGGAGGTGGAGGGCATACGGCTGCTGGAGCCGATGTGCATGGCCACGACCGTGCCGGTCTCGTCGCAGGCGGCGAGGAAGGGGTCCCAGTCGTCGGTGTGCACGGAGGGCAGCCCGAGGTGCGGGGGTATCTCGGAGAAGGCGACGGCCCGGACCCCGCGGGCGGCGTTGCGGCGGACCTCGGCGGCGGCCAGCCGGGCGTCCCACAGGGGGATGAGGGTCAGGGGGATGAGCCGGCCCCGGGCGAGCGGGCCGCACCACTCCTCGACCATCCAGTCGTTGTAGGCCTGCACGCAGAGCAGGGCCAGTTCGCGGTCCTTGGCCTCGGTGAAGGTCTGCCCGCAGAACCGGGGGAAGGTCGGGAAGCACAGGGCGGACTGGACGTGGTTGACGTCCATGTCGGCGAGCCGCTCGGGGACGTCGTAGGACCCGGCCCGCATCTGCTGGTACGTGATCACCTCCAGCCTGATCTCGTCCCGGCTGTAGCCGACCGCGGTGTCGAGGCGGGTGAGGGGGCGGTGCAGGTCCTCGTAGATCCACCAGTCGCCGGTCGGGCCGTCCTCGCCGGGGCTGCCCATGACCGGCGCGAAGCGGCCGCCGAGGAAGCTCATCTCCCGCAGCGGCGCGCGGACGATCCGCGGCCCGGTGTCCTGGTACTTCCTCGGGAGGCGGGACTGCCAGACGTCCGGCGGCTCCACGGTGTGGTCGTCGACGGAGATGATCAGCGGAAAGGTGCCTTCCTGGGTGTCCATGGCGCTCACGGTAGCGCCGATCTGACGAACCGTCAGCTAGTGTGTGACGGTTCGTCACGCGGCCGGGGACGGCGGACCGGCCCCTGCGCGGGCCCCGGCGCGCAGGACGCCGGCCCGTGCGCGGGCGGACCCGGCACCGCGCCGGAACCGCCGAGGGCCGCCGCTCGTGTGTGAAGACTGTGTGGACCGCCGCGTGCCGCCTGTGATCGGGGTCTCGCCAGGCTGACGCGGCTCCCGTGGACAAGGCAGACTGACGGGGTGGATCGGTATGTCTAGGGGGACCGGCATGGACGGTGGACCGCGGGTGCCGGAGCAGCGGCGCCCCTCGTCCTCGACGGAGGCGGCGCTGCGCTTCAGCGTGCTCGGTCCGGTGCGCGCCTGGCGCGAGGGGCAGCCGCTCAACACCGGCTCCCCGCAGCAACGCGCGCTGCTCGCCGCCCTGTTGCTGCGCGAGGGCCGCACGGCGACCGCGGCCGAGCTGATCGACGCGCTGTGGGGCCCCGAGCCGCCGTTGCAGGCGCTGGCCGCGGTGCGGACGTACGCCTCCCGGCTGCGGAAGATCCTGGACCCCGGCGTCCTGGTCAGCGAGTCCGGCGGCTACGCGGTACGGGGCCTCGGCGAGGGCGCCCTGGACCTCGCGGTGGTGCAGGAGCTGGCGGGCGAGGCGGAGAAGGCACGCGGCGGCGGTGACCTGGGCCGGGCCAGGGAACTGCTCGGCCGCGCCCTGGCCCGGTGGGACGGCGAGGCGCTGGCCGGCGTTCCCGGCCCGTACGCCGACGCGCACCGGGTCCGGCTGGACGAGTGGCGCCTGCAACTCCTCGAATCCCGCCTGGACATGGACCTGGAGCAGGGCTGCCACGCGGAGGCGGTGTCGGAGCTGACCGCGCTGACGGCGGCCCATCCGCTGCGCGAGCGGCTGCGCGAACTGCTGATGCTGGCGCTGTACCGCAGCGGCCGGCAGGCCGAGGCGCTGGCCGTGTACGCGGACACCCGCCGCCTGCTGAGCGAGGAACTCGGCGTCGACCCGCGCCCGGGGCTGCGCGACCTCCAGCAGCGCATCCTCCAGGCCGACCCGGCCCTCGCGGAGCCCTCCTCGCCCGCCGCGGAGGCGCCGGCCGTCCTCGTCCGGCCCGCCCAGCTTCCCGCCACCGTGCCCGACTTCACCGGCCGGACGGCCTGCGCCGCCGAACTGGGCGAGGTGCTGGCGTCGGCGGAGGGCCGGGTGATGGCCGTGTCGGCGCTCGCCGGCATCGGCGGCGTCGGCAAGACCACGCTCGCAGTCCACGTGGCCCACCAGGCCCGTTCGGCCTTCCCCGACGGCCAGTTGTACGTCGACCTGCAAGGGGCGGGAGCACGGGCCGCGGAACCGGAGACGGTCCTCGGCTCCTTCCTGCGCGCCCTGGGCACCCCGGACTCCGCCATCCCGGACGCCCTGGAGGACCGGGCGGCCCTGTACCGCTCGGTCCTGGACGGCCGCCGGGTGCTGGTCCTGCTGGACAACGCGAAGGACGCGGCCCAGGTACGTCCGCTGCTGCCGGGCACCGAGGGCTGTGCCGCGCTGATCACCTCCCGGGTGCGGATGGTCGACCTGGCCGGGGCGCACCTGGTCGACCTCGACGTGATGTCCCCCGAGGAGGCGCTCCAGCTCTTCACCCGGATCGTCGGCACGGAACGGGTGGCCGCCGAACGCGAGGCGGCCCTGGACGTGGTCGCCGCGTGCGGGTTCCTGCCGCTGGCGATCCGGATCGCCGCCTCCCGGCTCGCGGCCCGCCGCACCTGGACGGTCTCGGTGCTGGCGGCGAAGCTCGCGGACGAGCGCCGCCGCCTGGACGAACTCCAGGCCGGCGACCTCGCGGTGAAGGCGACCTTCGAACTCGGCTACGGCCAGCTGGAACCGGCGCAGGCCCGCGCCTTCCGCCTGCTGGGCCTGGCCGACGGCCCGGACATCTCGCTGGCGGCGGCAGCGGCGGTCCTGGATCTGGCGGCGGAGGACACCGAGGACCTGCTGGAGGCCCTGGTCGACACGTCCCTCCTGGAGTCGGCGGCTCCCGGCCGCTACCGCTTCCACGACCTGGTGCGCCTCTACGCGCGTGCGTGCGCGGAACGCGACGAGAAGCCGCCGAGCGACAGGGAGGCGGCCATGTCCCGCCTCCTGGACTTCTACCTGGCCACGGCGGCCGGGGTGTACGCGATCGAGCGGCCCGGGGAGCGGGTCCTGGACCACCTGATCCGCAGCACCTACCCGGGGCTCTCCTTCGCCGACCGGGACAGGGCGCTGGACTGGCTGTTCACGGAGGCGAGCGGGCTGCTGGCGGCCGTGCAGCAGGCCGGCGGCGCCACGGGCCGGCTGCGCCGGGCGGCCGATCTCCTCGTCGCGGCCGTGGATCTCGGGGAGTCCGGGATCGGCGCCCGCCAGTACGTGCAGGCGGCGACCGCGGTGATCTCCGCGGCCCAGCAGCACGGCGACGCCTACGCCGAGGGCCGCGCCCGCCTCATGCACAGCCATCTCCTCGGCGTCTCGGGCCAGTTCGCGGAGTCGGCCCGGGAGGCGGGCGAGGCGCTCCGGCTCGGCCTCGCCGCCGGGGACCCCGTGGTCTGTGCCCAGGCGCCCAACCAGCAGGGCATCATCGCCCTCTACAACGTGCGGCACGCGGAGGCCGAGCAGCACCTCACCCAGGCCCTGGCCGCGTTCCGGGCCGACGGGAACACGCCCGGTGAGGCCAGTGCCCTGTGCAATCTGTCCCGGGTCCATCTGGCGACCGGCCGCACCGAGAGCGCGGTCTCCCTGGCCCGCCAGGGGATCACCATCTACGAACGCGACGACAGCGGCATGGCCCTGCGGCTGGCCAACGGCAAGTACGCGCTGGGGCTCGCCCTGACCAGCGCGGGAGAGACACGGCTGGCCCTGGAGACCCTGACGGACGCCCTGACCATGTTCCAGGACGCCCGACAGCAGCTGTGGCACGGCATGACCCTCTTCCGGATCGCCGAACTCCACCTGTCCGACGACAGCCCGGCGCAGGCGGCGGCCTGCGCGGAGCAGGCGTTGGCCGTCCTGCACGGCATCGGCGGGGAGTGGCGCCGCGCCAACATCCTGACGGCCCTGGGCCGCGGCCTGCACGGCATCGGCCAGACCGACCGCGCGAAGGTCTGCTGGCAGGAGGCGCTCTCGGTGTTCGAGGCGTCGGACTCTCCGGAGGCGGCGGACGTCCGCCGACTCCTGGAATCGGCCCCGGTCCGCCAGGGGATGTCCTAGGCGTTCCGCGGCCCGTGCCGGCGTTCATCATTCGTTTATCGCGGCCCGGCATTCTCAGTGGTGCCGGACCGTCGCGTCGGGGGGCAGACGGCTCGGTGCGATGGCCGCACCACTAGGGTGAACGGCCGTGCGATGCCCGCCCGGTGACGCTCGGGGGAGTGACCGGGCGGGCATCCCCCAACCGAACCTTCCTGTGCTCTAGGAGTCACCCATGGCCGACACCACCGGGACCGTCAAGCCCGACGACTTCCACGCCACGAGCGAGCCGGCCGACGCCGCCGCCGCTCTCGTCGTCGACCCGAAGCCGGACTTCGACCCGGCGGCCGCCCCGGCCGCCGCCACGAAGCCGGCCGCGGACGCCGCCGCCCCGGCCACCGGCAAGGGTGACGTCACCGCCAAGGACTTCCACGCCACGTCGGAGCCGCTGAACTCGCCCGACGACTTCCACGCGACGGACGAGAAGGCCTGACAGACCACACCCGGACGGGGACGGCCGCGGCGGCGCGGAGGGGAGCCGCCGCGGCCGACGTGTGCCCGGGGCCGGGCTAGGTCGTGTCGCGCGGCAGACAGGGTTGTGCGGACACGGCCTAGGCGGGGCCGTGCCCGCGCAGTTCGCCCTTCACCACCTTCCCGCTCGCGTTCCGCGGCAGCGCGCCCACGAACGCGACCGTCCGCGGCACCTTGTAGTTGGCCATCTCGCGGCGCGCCCACGCGATCAGGTCGTCGCCGGTGAGGACCGAGCCCGGGCGGCGGACCACGAACGCCCTGCCGACCTCGCCCAGCCGCCCGTCCGGTACGCCGATCACCGCCACGTCGGCCACGTCCGGGTGCAGGCCCAGCAGTTGCTCTATCTCCGCCGGGTAGGCGTTGAAGCCGCCGACGATGAACATGTCCTTCAGCCGGTCGGTGATCCGCAGGTTCCCGGCCGGGTCCAGGACGCCGACGTCACCCGTGCGCAGCCAGCCGTCGGCCGTCAGCGTCTCGGCGGTCGCGGTCGCGTCCTCGTAGTAGCCGCGCATCACGTTGAAGCCGCGGACCAGCACCTCGCCGGGTTCGCCGGGTGCCGCGTCCACCCGCACCTCGGTGCCGGGGATCGCCCGCCCGGACGTCGACGCGATCACCGTGGGGTCGTCGCCGCGCCGGCACATGGTCACGATGCCGCTCGCCTCCGAGAGCCCGTAGGCGGTGAGGACCGTCTCCACGCCCAGCTCGCCGCGCAGCCGCTCGACCAGGCGCAGCGGCACCACCGCCGCTCCGGTCACCACCAGCCGCAGGGCCGAGAGGTCGTGGGTGTCGCGCGCCGGGTGGTCAAGGAGCGACTGGTGGAGGGTCGGCGGCCCCGGCAGCACCGACACCCGTTCCGCCGCCACGTTCGCCAGCACCGTCTCCACGCCGAACACCGGCTGCGGGATCATCGTCGCCCCGCGCATCAGGCAGGCGATCACCCCGGCCTTGTAGCCGAACGTGTGGAAGAACGGGTTCACGATCAGGTACCGGTCGTCCGCGCGCAGGCCCGCCAGGTCGGCCCACACCTCGTACGCCCGCAGGGTCTGCGCGTGCGTGATCATCGCGCCCTTGGGCCGGCCCGTCGTACCGGAGGTGAAGACGATGTCGGAGAGCGCGTCACCGTCCAGTTCCGCCACGCGGGCCGTCACGTCGCCGCCGGCCACGCCCTCACCGGCCGCCAGGAAGTCCTTCCAGGTGCGGAAGCCGGCCGGCGCGTCCTCGGACAGCACCACCACGTCCCGCAGCAGCGGCAGGCCCGGCAGCGGCTCCCCCGGCCCGCCCTCCCCGGCCGCCCGCCGCAGCGACGCCACGTACGACGTGCCGAGGAACGTCCCGGTCACGAAGAGCAGGCGCGCCCCGCTGCGCCGCAGCACGTCGGCGGCCTCGGCGCCCTTGAAGCGGGTGTTCAGCGGCACCAGCACGCCGCCCGCCGAGACCGCGCCCAGTGCCGCGACGATCCAGTCCAGGGAGTTGGGCGCCCAGACGGCGACCCGGTCGCCGACCTCGATCCCGGCGGCCAGGCAGGCGGCGGCCGACCGTTCCACGCGGGTGCCCAGCTCCGCGTAGCCGATCCGGTGCCGGCCGTCGACCACCGCCTCGGCGTCCGCGTACCGCCGGGCGGCCGACCGCACCAGCCCCGCGACGGTTCCCCACTCCATGTCACCGCGCACAACGGCCTCCCCGGGCGAGCGCACAGAACGCATAGCTGACGGTACGTCAGATTAGCTGTAGCCTGACGGACTGTCAGCAGCCCTTCGGCATCGTGGAGGTGTGCACATGGCCGGGATCCGGGACGCCACCGCCATCGTCGGGATCGGACAGACCCGCTTCGCCAAGCGGCTCGACGAGGACGAGCGGACCCTCGCCTGCCGCGCCGTCCTCGCCGCCCTGGACGACTCCGGGATCGCACCCGGCGAGGTCGACGCCCTCGCCTCCTTCACCATGGAGGAGACCGACGAGGTCGAACTGGCCAAGGCCGTCGGCTTCGGGGACCTGACCTTCTTCAGCAAGGTGGGGTACGGCGGCGGGGGTTCCTGCGCGACCGTCGCGCACCTCGCCGCCGCCATCGCCTCGGGACAGGCCTCGGTCGGGGTCGCCTGGCGGTCCCGCAAACGCGGCAGCGGGCCCCGGCCCTGGACCAACACCACCGTCCAGCTGCCCACCCCGGCCCAGTGGACCCGGCCCTTCGGCCTGCTCCGGCCCGCCGACGAGATAGCCATGCTCACCCGCCGCTACATGCACGAGTACGGCGCCACCCGCGACCACCTCTTCAACGTGGCCCTCGCCTGCCGCAACCGCGCCAACCAGAACCCCGCCGCCGTCATGTACGACCGCCCGCTCACCCGCGAGATGTACATGACCTCCCGGTGGATCAGCGAGCCCCTGTGCCTCTTCGACAACTGCCTGGAGACGGACGGGGCGCTGGCCTGCGTGGTGGTCGGCAGGGAGCGCGCCCGCGACTGCGCCCGGCGGCCCGTGTACGTCCACTCCGCCGCCCAGGGCCTGCCCGCCCAGCACCACGGGATGGTCAACTACTGGAACGACGACCCGCTCACCGGCCCCGCCTGGACGGCCGCCCGGCACCTGTGGAAGCACGCCGACTTCACCCCCGAGGACGTCGACGTCGCCCAGATCTACGACGCCTTCAGCGCGCTGATCCCGCTCTCCCTGGAGGGGTACGGCTTCTGCGGGCGCGGCGAGGGCGGGTCCTTCACCGAGGGCGGCGCGCTGGAGATCGGCGGACGGCTGCCCGTCAACACCGGCGGCGGCGGGCTCAGCGAGGCCTACGTCCACGGTTTCAACCTCATCACCGAAGGCGTCAAGCAACTGCGCGGCACCAGCACCGCCCAGGTGCCCGGCGCCGCCACCTGCCTGGTCACCGCGGGCGAGGGCGTGCCGACCTCCGCCCTCCTCCTCACCAACAGGAGCTGAGATGCTGCGACCGGCCATCGACGCCGACGGCGCGCCGTTCTGGGAGTACGCGGCGCTCGGCGAACTCCGCGTCCAGACCTGCGCCGACTGCCACGAGCCGCGCTTCCCGCCCCGGCCGTGCTGCCCGCACTGCCAGTCCTTCGCGAGCGAGTGGCGGCCGACGAGCGGACGCGGCCGGATCTGGTCGTACGTCGTCCCGCACCCGCCGCTCCTCCCGGACTACGCGGCGCAGGCGCCGTACAACGTGGTGGTCGTGGAGCTGGCGGACGCGCCACGGGTGCGGCTGGTGGGCAACCTGGTCAGCGCCGCCGGCGCCGCCCTCGACTCCCTCTCCCCCGACCGGATCCGGATCGGCGCCCGGGTGCAGGCGGTGTTCGCGGACGGACTTCCGCAGTGGGTCCTGGAGCGGCCGTGACCCTGCGCGTCGCGTCCGACGAGGACACCGGGGTCGCCGTCGTCACCCTCGACCGGCCCGAACGCCTCAACGCCGTCGACCTCGCCACCGCCGCCGAACTCACGGACGTCTGGCGGGCGTTGCGTTTCGACGACACCGTGCGGGCCGTCGTCCTCACCGGTGCGGGCGGACGCGCCTTCAGCACCGGTCTGGACCGGGACGCGGCGGTGCCGCAGCCCACGTCGCCCTACAGCCAGGACGATCCGCTGATCGCCATCGGCCCGAAGACCAACGACCTGTGGAAGCCGGTGATCGCCGCGGTCGCCGGGATGGCCTGCGGAGGCGCCTTCTACCTGCTCGGGGAGGCGGACTTCGTCGTCGCCGACGAGACCGCGAGCTTCTTCGACCCGCACACCTCCTACGGCATGGTCAGCGCCTACGAGTCGGTGCTGATGGCGCAGCGGATGCCGTACGGGGAGGTGGCCCGGCTGGTCCTGATGGGCAACGCCGAACGGGTCTCCGCGCGGCGGGCGTACGAGGTGGGTCTGGTGTCCGAGGTGACGGCCGCCGGAGGGGCGCTGGAGGCGGCGGTGCGGTGCGCGACCGTGATCGCCGGGTATCCGGCGGAGGGGGTGCAGGGGAGCGTGCGGGCGCTGTGGGCGGCGAAGGAGGCGGCGCGCGAACGGGGGTACGGGATGGCGCCGCACCTCATCACCCTGGGCAACCTGCCGGCCGACCGCCAGTCCGACCTGTTCGCGAACCGGCCGCGCACGACCCCGCGGATCCGCTGAGACTCCCCCTGCGGCAGCGCCCCTGTGGGGGCGCGGGGAACTGCGCGAGGAACCCCCACGCACCCGCACCCGCCCGCGGACCGAACGCACCCCTCACCCCGTGCGCGCCGTCCCCGTGCCCTTCTCCGCGTCCAGCGCGTACACGCAGCGGTCCTTGCTGCACGCGTACACCACCCCGTCCCGCACCACCGGCGAGCCGGTGATCTCCCCGCCGGTCGCCAGCTTCCAGCGCAGCCGGCCGTCGTCGGCCTTCAGCGTGTAGAGGAGGTGGTCGGTGGAGCCGAAGTGGATCCGGCCCTCCGCCACCGCGGGCGCGCCCACCACGTCGCCGCCCGCCTGGAAACGCCACTTGGGCGTCCCGGTGACCGCGTCCAGGGTGTACAGGCCCTTGCCGCTGCCGACGTGGACGTGCCCGGCGGCGACGAGGACCGGCTCGACCGAGGAGCGGGCCTCGGTCGCGATGCGCCAGCGGTCGCGGCCGTCGGTGGCGTCCAGGGCGTACACGGTGCCGAGGTAGTCGGCGAGGTAGACACCGCCGCCGGCGACCGCGGGGCCGGGCACGAAGGCGGGCGGGGCGAGGAAGACCGCCGGCGCCTCGAAGTGCCAGCGCACCCGTCCGGTCGCGGCGTCCAGGGCGATGACACGGCTGCCCGCGGCGGCGTACACGAAGCCGTCGGGGGCGTGGGTGAGCCGGACCGGGACGCCGCCGCAGGAGGCCGCGTCGCCGATGGGGTAGGACCAGCGCTCGTCGCCGGTACGGGCGTCCAGCGCCCGCAGGCGGGCGTCCTGCCAGACGAACACCGTGCCCTCGTGCAGGGACGGCCCGGACTCGGGGGCCTCGAAGTCGGTCTGCGCGCCGGACAGCTCCCAGAGCTTCTGCCCGGTGGCGGCCTCCCAGGCCTGGACGCCGCCGCCCCGGGTGCCGGTGACCAGGGTGCCGCGCTCGGCGCGCAGGGCGTACACCCAGGCGTCGGTGGACAGTCGCCACAGGTCGCCGCCCTCGCGGGCTTCGAGCGCGAACAGGGTGGGGCCGTCGGAGGCGTGGATGCGGCCCTCGGCGACCGCCATGGACCAGGCCACGTCACGGGTCTTGAAGCGGCGCCGGCCGGTCGCGACGTCGAGGGCGTGCACCTCGAAGGAGGTCACGTAGACGAGGTCGCCGTCGACGGCCGGGGTGCCCCAGACGTCGTTGGACATCCGGAACCGCCAGGGCCGCCAGCCGGAGGCGGTCTCCGGCGGGAGCGCGGGCACGGCCGGGGCGGCGGGGTCGACGCCGTTGACGCCGGGGTGGGGCCGGGACCAGCTGGCCACCAGGCCGGTCTCGGGCGGGGGCGCCTTGACGGCGGCGGCGCGGGCGTCGGCGACCCGCGGGCCGGGGCCGATCGGCACCTTGGCGCCGGCCAGCCGGACCGGACCGGAGTCGGGGGCGCCGACCGGGACCGGGGCCGGGACGACGGGGTCGTAGGAGGGCGGCGGGGGCACGGCGAGCCGGCCGCCGCTGCGGCCGCCGGACGGGCCGGCGGCGGGTTTCACGGGCGGGCGGCCGCCGCGGCGGGACTCGATCAGCGCGACCGCCTTCTCGGGCAGCCACGCGGACGCCGTCCCGCTGTCGTCGGAGCCGGAGCCGAAGAGGTGGGGGGCCAGCTGGGCCTGGAGGTCGGCCGGGTTGGGACGGCCGGTGGCCTCCATCTGCATGCAGGACTCGATCAGCGGCCGGAGCTCCTCCGGGAGTCCTTCGAGGTCCGGGCCCTCGCGCAGCAGCATGAAGACGGTCTCGACCGGGTTGGCGCCGTGGAAGGGCGGGTGGCCGGTGGCGGCGAAGACCAGCATGGAGCCGAGGGAGAAGACGTCGCTCGCGCCGGTCACGGACCGGGAGTCCTTCGCCTGCTCGGGGGACATGTACGCGGGGGTGCCCACCGCGACGTTCGTCATGGTCAGGCGGGTGTTCGAGACGCCGGAGGCGATGCCGAAGTCGATGACGCGGGGGCCGTCCTCCACGACGAGGACGTTGGAGGGCTTCAGGTCCCGGTGCACGAGCCCGGCGCCGTGGATGGACTGCAGCGCCTCCGCCACGCCCGCCGCGAGCCAGCGGACCGCCTGGGCCGGGAGCGGCCCGCAGTCGTTCACTATCTCTTCCAGCGAGGGCGCGGGCACGTACGCGGTCGCCAGCCACGGCACCGCCGCCCGCGGGTCGGCGTCGACCACGGCGGCCGTGTAGAAGCCGGAGACCGCGCGGGCCGCCTCCACCTCACGGGTGAAGCGGACCCGGAACAGCTGGTCCTCGGCGAGTTCGGTCCTGACCGTCTTGATCGCCACGCGCCGGCCGGACGCCGAGCGCGCGAGATAGACCAGCCCCATGCCGCCGGCCCCCAGCCGTCCCAGCACCTCGAACGGCCCGATCCGCCGCGGATCGTGCTGCGTCAGCTGATCCACCACTAGCCTGCCACCTCCCCGTACGGACCACGTCCACCCACATATGTACGCGACCCCGTGCAGCGTCTCACCACCGCACCGCCGTGGCGGCACGCACCCCGATTCTTCCTGGCCTGGGCGCAGGTTGCGAACCCGGCGACCAATCGGGGTGTCACGTGACAAAGTGAGACATTTTTCCGCCGAGAGCCGACCGTTTCCGGCCTCAGCGTTGCAGCAGCGCGAAGGACGCCCCCTGATTGTCGGTCACGACGGCCACTTTTCCGTACGACGTCTCGAAGGGCGGCGCCTGGACCCGGCCGCCCAGCTCCAGTACGGCCCCGACCGCGGCCGCCACGTCCCCGGTGCGGAAGTGGACGACGAACTGGGACGGCATCCCGGCCGCGAACACGTCGGTCACCGGCGCGCGGCCGAAGTCGGGCCGGGCGCCGGCGCCGAACAGGGCCTCGTTGAAGAGCTGCCCGTAGAAGACGTTGGCCGCGCCGGTGTCGCTGGTGTAGAGCTGCGCCCAGGCGAAGGTGCCGGGCGCGTGCCGGACACCGAAGCCGGGGTGGGCCGCCGCCTGCCACAGGCCGAAGACGGCGCCCTGCGGGTCGGCGGCGAGGGCCGCGGTGCCGAGATCGCGGACGGGGACCGGCGCGTTCACGATCTGGCCGCCCGCGGCGAGGATCCGGCGGGCGAGGTCCCCGATGTCCGGGGTCGCGAAGTAGACCGTCCAGACGGTGGGCATCCGGCCGTCCCGCTTCCGCGCCAGCCGGGCCACGCCCGCGCCGTCGAGCCGCGCCCACGCGGCTCCGCCCCCGGCGTCCTCGAAGGTCCACCCGAAGAGCCCGCCGTAGAAGCGCTTGCCCGCCTCGACGTCGGGAAGCTGTACGTCCACCCAGCACGGGACGCCCTCTGTGTATTCGGATGTCCTGTTTTCGGCCATGTCGTCAAAGTAACCGCCCCGCTCGCACCCCGCAGACCAGCCGCACCACCTGGGGTATCGCCGCCCGCGCACCCCTCATACACCGGTGCACCCCATTTGCAGTCGGCCGAATCGCGCTCCGATCACCCCTCGGTAAGCTGACGGCATGACAGGACAAGTGCGTACCGTCGACGGCCGCGTGGCCGGTCGGCGTGGGCAGGCGACCCGGCAGAAGCTGCTCGACTGCCTCAGCGAGATGCTCAGCTCTTCCCCGTACCGGGACGTCAAGGTCATCGATGTCGCCCGGAAGGCGGGCACTTCGCCCGCGACCTTCTACCAGTACTTCCCGGACGTCGAGGGTGCCGTCCTGGAGGTCGCCGAGGAAATGGCCGCCGAGGGCGGCCAGTTGACCGAGCTGCTGGCCGGGCGCTCCTGGGTCGGCAAGGCCGGCTGGGCGACCGCCCAGGAACTCGTCGACGGTTTCCTGGAGTTCTGGCGCAGGAACGACGCGATCCTGCGCGTGGTCGACCTCGGCGCGGCCGAAGGGGACAAACGGTTCTACAAGATCCGTATGAAGATCCTGAACTCGGTCAACAACTCCCTGACCGACTCCATCACGGAGTTGCAGTCCAAGGGCAAGGTCGACAAGGACGTGAACCCGGCGGCCGTGGCCGGTTCGCTGGTCGCGATGCTCGCGGCGGTCGCCTCGCACCAGAAGGGCTTCCAGTCCTGGGGTGTGAAGCAGGCCGAACTCAAGCCGAACCTCGCCCTGTTGGTGCATCTGGGTGTGACCGGGAAGAAGCCCGCGAAGTAGTCCGCGCCGCGCGTCCTGTCTGGCAGGCGGTGGTTCACCGGAGGTGGACCGCCGCCTGTCGCGCGACCTGTCCGGTCACGCCGGCAGCGCACGGTCCCGGACGACGTGCTTCATCACCAGGGTCGAGGTGAGGCGCTGCACGCCCGGCAGGGTCGCGAGCCGTTCGTCGTAGAGCCGCCGGAAGGCGGCGAGGTCGGCGGTGACCACCCGCAGCAGGTAGTCGGGCTCACCGAACAGCCGTTGCGCGTCCAGTACATGGGGGATCTCCGCGAGCGCCCGCTCGAAGCAGGCGACCGTGTCCCGGTCCTCCTGCCGCATGGAGACGAAGACCAGCGCCTCGAACGGCAGCCCCACGGACGCCGGGTCCACCACCGCCCGGTACCCGCTGATCGCCCCCGACCGCTCCAGTTCGCGCAGCCGCCGGTGGCACGGCGAGACGCTCAGCCGCACCCGCCCGGCCAGCTCGGTCACGGTCTGCCGCCCGTCCTGCTGAAGCTCGGCGAGAATCTTCCGGTCCACGTCGTCCATGGGATGGATTCTCCCCGCCCCGCGACCGGCCCCCGCGACCGCTCCCCTCGCGCGCTTCCCTCGTAACGGTCCCCGCTCCCTACGTCCTGTCGAGCCGGAAGACGCGGATCTCGCGGTCCACGCGGTCCTGGTAGGCGGCGTACGGCGGCCAGAACGCGAGCAGCAGCCGCCAGGCCTCCGCACGCTCCGCCCCGTGCAGCAGCCGGGCGGTGACGGGAACGTCCCGCCCCTTCCAGCTGATCTCGGCGGCCGGCCCTGCGAGGAGGTTGTACGTCCAGGCGGGATGGCCGGTGCGCCCGAAGTTGGAGCCGACGAGGAACCAGCCGTCCCCCGCGGGCATGCACGCCAGCGGCGTACGGCGGGGCAGGCCGCTGCGCGCGCCGGTGGAGGTGAGGATCACGCCGGGCAGCATCCGGGTGCTGAGCAGCGTCCGGCCGCGGCTGAGCCGGTGCACGGCCCGGTCCAGGGCCGGGACCACGTGCGGGGCCACCCGGGCGAACCCCCGGGTCGCGGAGACCCTCTGCACCAGCCGTTCGCCGATCACACCGCCACCTCCCGTCCCCCGAACAGCCCCGCCGCGTCGGCGGCCCGCGCGCGCAGCCGGTGCACGGGCCCGAAGAGCAGCTCGTCCCCGGCCGCCCGCTTGAAGAACAGGTGCGCCTCGTGCTCCCAGGTGAACCCGATCCCGCCGTGCAGCTGGATCCCCTCCGCGGCGGCCGACCGCAGCGCCTCCAGCGCCTGGGCGAGGGCCAGTGCGCCGGCCGGTTCCCCGTGGGCCGTCGCCCAGGCCGCGTAGTAGGCGGCCGACCGGGCCGCCCGCACCGCCACGTGCACGTCGGCCAGCCGGTGCTTGACGGCCTGGAACGACCCGATGGCCCGGCCGAACTGCTCCCGCTGCCCGACGTACGCCACGGTCCGCTCCAGGGCACGCTCGGCGGCCCCCACCGCTTCGCCCGCGAGCACGGCGGCCACGAAGTCGCCGAGGGCCGCGAGCGCCGGCCGGACGTCGGTGTCCGCGTCGCCCAGCGGTTCCGCGGCCACGTGGCGCAGCTGGATCCTGGCCTGCGGGCGGGTCGGGTCGAGGGTGGTGCGCCGGGTCCGTACGAGGCCGTCGGCGTCCCCGGCCACCAGGAAGAGCTGGATGCGCGAGCGGGCGTAGCCGCCGGTGTGCGCCGGGACCAGGAGCAGCCCGGCGCTGTGTCCGTCGAGCACCTGGTCGGCCTCGCCGTACAGCTGCCACCGCTCTCCCCGGTGCCGTGCCTGGACGCCGCCGGCCCGTCCGCCGCCCGCCCAGTCGCCGCCGCCCGGCCCGGTGAGCGCCAGGGCGGTGCCGAGCCGGTCGCCGGGGACGGCGAGGGCGGCGGTGAGGCCGCCCCGGGCGATCCTCGGCAGCAGGGAGGCCCGTTGGGCGTCGGTGCCGAGGGCGAGCAGCAGCGGGGCGGCGAGGACGGCGGTGGCGAGGAACGGCGAGGGCGCGAGGTCCCGCCCCAACTCTTCCGCGACGAGCGCGACTTCGGTGGCCGAGCAGCCGGTTCCGCCGTACGCCTCGGGGAGGGCGAGTCCGGGCAGGCCGAGCTGTTCGCCGAGGGCGGTCCACAGGGCGGGGTCGTGGCCCCGCGGCAGGTCGGCGGCGGCCCGTACGTCCTTGGTCCCGCACCGCTTGCGGAGCAGTTCGCGCAGGGCGCGCCGGATCTCGTCCTGTTCGTCGGTGAAGCGGGCGTCCATGACCGGACCTCCTGACGATCTGACGGCCCGTCATGCTAGGGGCAGCGGATGCAGATGCACAGGGGTGGAGGGGAACCGGATCTGATGTACCGTCAGATCCATGACCGGACCCCGCAAGGTCGCCGTCGTCGGCGTGGCCCTGTCCGACTGCGGCCGCGTGGACGACGCCACCGCCTACGCCCTGCACGCCCAGGCGGCCCGCCGCGCGCTCGCCGACGCGGGCCTCGGCCGGGAGGCCGTCGACGGCTTCGCGTCGGCGGGCCTCGGCACCCTGGCCCCGGTGGAGGTGGCCGAGTACCTGGGCCTGCGCCCCACCTGGGTCGACTCCACCTCGGTCGGCGGCTCGACGTGGGAGGTCATGGCGGCCCACGCGGCGGACGCGATCGCCGCCGGCCGCGCCCGCGCGGTCCTGCTGGTCTACGGCTCCACGGCCCGCGCCGACGTCAAGGCGGGCCGCAGGACCGGCAATCTGTCCTTCGGCGCCGGCGGCCCGCTCCAGTTCGAGGTCCCCTACGGCCACACGCTCATCGCCAAGTACGCCATGGCCGCCCGCCGCCACATGATCGAACACGGCACGACGATCGAGCAGTTGGCGGAGGTCGCCGTCCAGGCGCGGGCCAACGCGGCGCTCAACCCGGAGGCGATGTTCCGCACCCCGGTCACCGTCGACGAGGTCCTGTCCGGCCCGATGATCGCGGACCCCTTCACCAAGCTGCACTGCTGCATCCGCTCGGACGGAGGCGCGGCGGTGCTGCTGGCGGCCGAGGAGTACGTCCGGGACTGCCGCACGCGGCCGGTCTGGGTGCTGGGGACGGGCGAGCACGTCTCGCACGCGGCCATGTCCCAGTGGGAGGACTTCACGGTGTCCCCGGCGGCGGTCAGCGGCGGGCTCGCCTTCCGGCGGGCGGGCGTCCGGCCGTCGGAGATGGACTTCGCCGAGATCTACGACGCCTTCACGTACATGACGCTGGTGACGCTGGAGGACCTCGGCTTCTGCGCGAAGGGCGAGGGCGGCGCGTTCGTGGAGAAGGGCCGGCTGCGGGTCGCGGGCGGCGCGCTCCCGGTGAACACGGACGGCGGCGGCCTGTCGGCCCAGCACCCGGGCATGCGGGGCCTGTTCCTGCTGGTCGAGGCGGTACGGCAGCTGCGCGGCGAGGCCGGTGACCGGCAGGTGCGCCGGGCGGACGGCGGGCTGCCGGAGCTGGGGGTGGCGTCGGGGACCGGCGGCTGGTTCTGCTCCTCGGGCACGGTGGTGCTGGGCCGCGGGTGACACCGCGGGCGGGCCCGGACACCGGCGCGGCCCGGCACCGGGAGCCGCCTCAGCCGCGCACCGGCACGATCCGGTGGCCGCGGCGGGGCCCCGGGGCGTCGACCAGGCGGACGCCGACGTGGTTGCGGGCGACCGCCCAGGCGACGGCGGCGGCGACCAGGGTCAGGACGGCCGCGCCGACCGGGAGGAACGGCGGCGGCGACTGCCCGGCCGGAAGGGTGCGGCCGCTCTGGTGGACGGCATAGGCCAGCGAGGCGGCGGACAGCACCAGGGCGAGGACGCAGCCGGCGGCCCAGGTCAGCCGGGTGCGCCGGGTGCGGACGTGGTCGCGGACCTCGGCGAGGAGCGCGGCCGAGCAGACCGGGCACTCCAGCTCGACCCGGTCCCGGCCAGCCGCCGGCCGGACCAGCCGGAAGTCGCGGGCGGCCCAGGTGACCGTCCGCGCCCTGGGCCGCCCGCCGTCGCCGAGCACGTGCCGTACGCCCACTCTCACGGTCCTGGGTCCCCTCATGCCGGACAGTGTGGGCCCGGGGCACAGGTGTTCGCAGGAATTCGCCCGGTTGTGCCCGCGAGTCCGGCGGCCGGGTCCCTCGGGGCAGGCCGGGACACCGCACGACGTGCTGCCGGGGCGGCCGCGGGGGTCCCCGAGTGATACTCGGCACATGGCAGCAACGGATCTTCACGCCCTCCTGAGGTCGCTCCGGGTCTGGTCCCCCGAGACCACCGAACTGCGGCCCTTCGACCCGTCGTCGGCGCCGGACGACCCGCTGACGCTCTTCACCGCGTGGTTCGCGGACGCGGTGGCGGCCGGGCAGCCGGAACCGCACACCGTGTCGCTGGCGACCTCGGACGAGGAGGGCCGGGCGGACGTGCGGATCGTGATGCTGCACGGCGCCGACCGCGACGGCTGGTCCTTCGCCTCGCACCTGACCAGCCGCAAGGGCCACCACCTGAGCGCCCGGCCGTACGCGGCGCTGGCCTTCTACTGGCCGGTCCTGGGCCGCCAGGTCCGGCTGCGCGGGCCGGTCACCGCCGCCCCGTGGGAGGAGGGCCAGGCGGACCTGCACGCCCGCTCGACGGGCGCCCTCGCGGCGGCGCTCACCGGCAGGCAGAGCGGGCTCCTGGCCTCGCTGGAGGAGCTGCGCGAGGAGTCGGAGGCGGCCTGGGAGCGGGCCCGCGCCGACCCGGCCGCGCCCTCGCCGACCTGGACCCTCTACCGGCTGCGCCCGCAGGAGGCCGAGTTCTTCCAGGGCGATCCGGAGCGCCGGCACGTCCGCCTCCGGTACGTCGGCGAGGGCGACGGGAGCTGGCGCAAGCAGCTGCTGTGGCCGTGAGGCCCTACGCCGCTTCCCCGAAGCCGTACACCGCCCAGTCGGCCACCGGCCGGTAACCGATGCGCCGGTAGAGCGCGTTGCTCGTCGGGTTCGCGAGGTCCGTGACGAGCAGCACCCGGCCGACGCCCCGCGCCAGGGCGGCCCGGCTGACCTCCGCGGTCACCGCGCCGGCGTAGCCGCGGCCGCGCAGCCCGGGCGGGGTGTAGACGGGAGCGATCCGGGCCTGCCCGGCGACCGTGGGGGTCACGCCCGCCATGGACACCGGGGTGCCGTCGGGGGTCTCCCACAGGGTGACGCCGCCGTACGAGAGCCGGAAGTCCGCCCAGTCCGCGCTGTTCCGGACGCCCTGGACGCCCGCGTCGGCGACGAAGCCGTCGTGCCAGCGGATCAGCAGCTCCCGGTCGGCGGGTCCGGCCACCCTCGCCCGGCCGCCGGGCGCCGGGGCGGGGACCGTCAACTCGTCCAGGTTGTACAGCCGTTCGAGGTCCCGGAGCGTGCCGGGCGTCCCGGTGCGCCGCTCCCAGGCCGCGGTGAACGCCTGCGCCGTCTCGCGTTCCGCGGCGAACGCGGAGAACGGGTGGCCGAGGTGTGCAGCCTTTCGGCCAGGGACTCGCTCTCCGCGGCCGTCAGACGGGTGGTGCGCAGGGCGTACGGCGGGGTGTGCAGGAGGGCCGCGGCCACGCTGCCGTCGGCCCGGGTCAGGTGGCCGAGGAACGGCGGTGCGTCGCCGTACGCCGGCGCACCGCGCTGCCGCAGCTGCCGGGTCACCGTCAGGTGGACGGTGTGCAGGTCCGGGCGGGAGCCGAGGAACTCCTCCGCGCGGGCGAGGAACGCGCTCACGTCGGAGGTGAAGTGCCAGCCGGGCGCGCCGGCCGGCCGGGCTGCGGTGGTGTCGGGGGCCATGGTCGATGATCGCGCCGCACGCCGCGTCCCGCACGTGCTTTATCCGAGCGGCGGCTCCGGGTCCGAGGCCAGGCGGGCGTGCAGGTGGGCGTCCCGGAACGCGTGCGGCCGGCCCGCCTCGAACATCGCGCCCCGCAGGGTCCCCTCGTACGGGAAACCGCAGGTCCGCGCGATCCGGCAGGACGCCTCGTGGCCGAGGGCGTGGCCCAGTTCCAGGCGGTGGAGGCCGAGGTCGGTGAAGGTGAGGCGGGCGGCCAGGGCCAGGGCGTGGGTGGCCACCCGGCGGCCCCGCGCCTCGGGCAGCACCCAGTAGCCGACCCGGGCCGTGCGGGAGACCCGGTCGATCATGTTGATGCCGATGTGGCCGAGGGTGTCGCCGCTCTCCGCGTCCGCGATCCGGTACGGCGCGCAGCCTCCGGCGGCCGCCTGGTCCTGCTGCCGCAGCAGGGCGGCACGGGCCCCGCCGAGGTCGATGTCCGGCTGCAGCGGGGTGTTCCAGCGCAGGAACTCCAGGTCGGTGCGGCCGCGCAGCCAGGCCTCGGCATGGTCCGGCGAGTCCGGGTCCCAGTGGTCGAGGCGCAGGCCGTGGCCGTGCGGAGCGGCGTCGGAGCGGTGGGCGGCGGGCTGTTCGTCGGTCTGGGCCATGGGGCCATTGAAACCTCTGTGCCCAGCGGCGGCCCAGACCGCACCCCCGGTCCGCGCCCGCCGCTCCCTCAGCGCGCCGCGGGACGGAACACCGGTACGCCCGCGCGGAAGACGACCTCCAGTTCCAGTCCGGCGCGCGGCTCCGGCGTCTCCACCAGCTCGGTCATCATGCGCGGACCCTCGGCCAGGTCGACCACGGCGGCGACGTAGGGGACGCGGTCACCGAAGGGCGGCAGGTCGTTGCGGTGCACGACGGACCAGGTGTAGAGGACCGCGCGGCCGGTCGCGGGCCGCCAGGTGACGTCCTCGCTCCAGCAGTGCGGGCAGAACTCCCGCGGGTAGTGATGGGCGCGGCCGCAGGCGCCGCAGCCGCGGATCAGGAGCCGTCCCTCGGCCGCCGCCTGCCAGTAGGGGCGGGTGAAGGCGTCCGGTTCGGGGAGGTCGTACCGCCGGGCGGCCGGCGCGCTCGTCGCATCCATGATTCTGACGGTACGTCAGATCAGCGCGACGGCCCAGAGGATGACGGGCGGAGCCGGCCGAAGCCCGCCGGGAATGGGCCGTTTCCGTTCGGACCACGTGGGCTACGCCACACGTCCCACCCACTTCTCCTACGGGTGTGATCAATCCGCAACCAATTCCGGTCTTGACCGAGACCCATCAACGTAACGCGTGATTACGCTCCCGTCCATGGTCGCGTTTCCCCCCACCGTCTCACCCGTCTACGTCATCGGCGCCGGCCCCGGAGGGCTCGCCGCCGCATACGCGTTGCGGGCCCGGGGCGTCCGCGCCGTCGTCCTGGAGAAGTCCGACGAGGTCGGCGCCTCCTGGCGCGGGCACTACGACCGTCTCCGGCTGCACACCACCCGCCGCCTCTCGGCCCTGCCCGGACTGCCGATGCCGCGCCGCTTCGGCCGCTGGGTGGCCCGCGACGACGTGGTGCGCTACCTGGAGAAGTACGCCGAGCACCACGAACTGGAGATCGTCACCGGCGTCGAGGTCTCCCGGGTGGAGCGCGCGGCCGAGGGCGACGGCTGGCTGCTGCACGCCTCCGGCGGCCGGGAGCTGACCGGTTCCGCAGTGGTGGTCGCCACCGGCTTCAACCACACCCCGCGCATCCCCGTCCGGCCCGGCACGGACGGCTACGACGGGCACTTCCTGCACGCCGGCGCATACCGCAACGCCGAGCCGTTCGCCGGCCAGGACGTCCTGGTCGTGGGCGCGGGCAACACCGGCGCCGAGATCGCCGTCGACCTGGCGGAGGGCGGCGCCGCGCGGGTGCGGCTCGCCGTCCGCACGGTCCCGCACATCGTGCGCCGCTCGGTGGCCGGCTGGGCCGCCCAGTACAACGCGATCCTGATACGACGCCTGCCGGTGCCGCTCGTCGACCGGCTGGCCCGCGCGATGGCCAGGGCCAGCGTGCCGGACCTGGCCGCCCAGGGCCTGCCCCGCCCGGACAGCGGCCTGCTCAGCCGGGTCGGGCAGGGCGCCGTCCCGGTCCTGGACGTCGGCCTCCTGGACGCGGTGCGCGAGGGCCGGGTCGAGGTCGTGGCCGCTCTCGACGGCTTCGAGGACGGCAAGGCCGTCCTCGCCGACGGCACCCTGCTCTCCCCCGACGCGGTGATCGCCGCGACCGGGTACGCGCGCGGGCTGGAGAGCCTGGTCGGCCACCTCGACGTCCTCGACGGCCACGGGCTGCCGGTCGCCCACGGGCCCCGCGCCCCGAAGAACGCCCCCGGCCTGTACTTCACCGGCTACACCAACCCCATCAGCGGCATGTTCCGGGAGATGGCGATCGACGCGGAGCGGATCGCTAAGGCCGTCGCCCGGCGGCAGCGGGCGGCCCAGGGGCGGTGACGGCCCCGTCCGCGCCGGGCCGGACCGGGGCGGAAACCGGGGCGAGAAGCACTTTCCGCGTCGACTTTGCGTGCAGACCAGTTCCTGACGCTGCGTCAGTTCAGTAATCTGACACAGCGTCAGTTTATTGGGCTGTCACACAGGAGCGGGCGGAACGATGCTTGGATCAACCCACGGCACCCTCACCACCGACTCCCGCCGGGCCCGGGTCATCGCCTGCGGTGAGCAGCGACCCGGGCCCGCCGTCCACGGCCGGACGGCCGACACGGACGAACAGGACGTCAGCGGACGACCGCTGTACGCGGACGTCCCCGACCTGGACCGGTTCTTCCGGCCCGGGTCGGTCGCCGTGATCGGCGCCTCGGACACCGAGGGACGGCCCAACACCGGCATCACCCGGCAGCTCCTGGACTGGGCGGAGCGGGTCGGGGCCCGGGTGCATCCGGTGCACCCGACCCGGCCCTCGGTCTTCGGCATCCCCTGCGCCGCGTCCGTGGCCGACCTGCCCGAGGAGATCGACCTCGCCGTGCTCCTGGTCGCCGACCCCCTCCCGGTGATCGAGGAACTGACCGAGGCCAAGGTGCGGTTCGCCGTGGTCTTCGCCTCCGGGTTCGCCGAGACCGGCGAGGAGGGGGCCGCCGCCCAGGTCCGGCTCGCCGCCGCCGTGCGCCGCTCGGGACTGCGGCTGCTCGGCCCGAACACCAACCTGAACGCCTTCGAGCGGTTCCGGGACGACCTGGAGGGGCCGGCGATCGCGCTGATCACCCAGTCCGGGCACCAGGGCCGGCCCGTCTTCGCCGCCCAGGAACTCGGCATCCGCCTCTCGCACTGGGCACCCACCGGCAACGAGGCCGACCTGGAGACCGCCGACTTCATCTCCTACTTCGCCGAACGCCCCGAGGTCGGCGCCATCGCCTGCTACGTGGAGGGCCTCAAGGACGGCCGCGCCTTCCTGCTGGCCGCCGACCGCGCGGCCCGCCGCGAGGTGCCGGTGGTCGCCGTGAAGGTCGGCCGCACCGAGGCCGGCGCCCGCACCGCCGCCTCCCACACCGGCAAGCTGACCGGCGCCGACGACGTGATCGACGCGGCCCTGCGCCAGTACGGCGTGATCCGCGTCGACGGCCTCGACGAACTCCAGGACACCGCGGCCCTGCTGGCCCGCGCACGGGCACCGCGCGCCGACGGCGTGGTCGTCTACTCGATCTCGGGCGGCACCGGCGCGCACGTAGCCGACCTGGCGTCCGGTCTCGGGCTGAAGCTGCCGGTGCTGTCCGAGGCGCGCCAGGCCGAGCTGCACCAGTGGATACCGCAGTACCTGAGCGTGGCCAACCCGGTCGACAACGGCGGTCATCCGGTGGGCGACTGGCGCGGCCGGAAGATCATCGACGCGATCCTCGCCGACCCGGCGGTCGGCGTGCTGATCTGCCCGGTCACCGGCCCCTTCCCGCCGCTCAGCGACCGGCTGGTGCGGGACCTGGTCGACGCGGCCGAGGCCAGCGACAAGCTGGTGTGCGTGGTGTGGGGGTCACCGGTCGGCACCGAACCCGCCTACCGCGAGGTCCTGCTGGGCTCCTCCCGGGTGGCCACCTTCCGCACGGTCGGCAACTGCCTCACCGCCGTCCGCGCCTACCTCGACCACCACCGCTTCGTCCGCTCGTACCACTCCCCCTTCGACGAGGCCCCGCGCACGCCGTCGCCCTCGTACCGCAAGGCGCTCGCGCTGATGCGGCCGGGTCAGCAGCTCAGCGAGCACGCGGCGAAGCAGCTGCTGCGCGCCTACGGCATCCGGGTGCCGCGCGAGCAGCTGGTGACCAGCGCGGCCGCCGCCGTGCGCGCGGCGGGCCTGGTCGGCTACCCGGTGGTGATGAAGGCGTCCGGCGCGCAGATCGCCCACAAGACCGAGCTGGGCCTGGTGAAGGTCGGGCTGACCTCCGCGAGCCAGGTCCGGGACGCCTACCGGGAGCTGACCGACATCGCCCGCTACGAGGGCGTCGCCCTCGACGGGATCCTGGTCTGCCAGATGGTCGAGCGGGGCGTGGAGATGGTGGCCGGGGTCACGCACGACGCCCTGTTCGGGCCGACGGTGACCGTCGGGCTCGGCGGGGTCCTGGTGGAGGTCCTGCACGACACGGCGGTACGGGTGCCGCCGTTCGGCGAGGAGCAGGCCCGGGACATGCTCGCCGAACTGCGCGGACGGCCCCTGCTGGACGGGGTCAGGGGACGGCCGCCGGCCGACCTCGAAGCGCTGGTCGAGGTGATCCTGCGCGTCCAGCGGATGGCCCTGGAACTCGGCGACCACCTCGCCGAGCTGGACATCAACCCGTTGATGGTGCTGCCCGAGGGGCAGGGCGCGGTGGCGCTGGACGCGCTGGCGGTGTGCCGCTGATGGACACCGTCCGGTACCTGACCGAGGGGCGGGTCGCCCACCTCACCCTCGACCGCCCCGACGCCCTCAACGCCCTCACGCCCGGCCAGCGGGACCACGTCGTCCGGCTCCTCGACGAGGCCTCCGCGGACCCGGGGATCGGCGCGGTGGTCCTCACGGGCACCGGCCGCGGCTTCTGCGCGGGCGCCGACCTGCGTGGCGGCGCCGCCACGGCCGACCGCCTGCCCGGTGACGTGGCCCGCACCGTCCGGCGCGGCGCCCAGCGTCTGATCGTCGCCGTCATGGACTGCGAGAAGCCGGTGATCGCGGCGGTCAACGGCACCGCGGCCGGCCTCGGCGCCCATCTCGCGCTCGCCTGCGACCTGGTCCTGGCCGCCGAATCCGCCCGGTTCATCGAGGTGTTCGTCCGCCGCGCCCTGGTCCCCGACGGCGGCGGCGCCTACCTCCTGCCGCGCCTGATCGGCCCGCACCGCGCCAAGGAGCTGATGTTCTTCGGCGACGCCCTGTCCGCCGCGGACGCCGAACGCCTCGGCCTGGTCAACCGGGTCGTGCCGGACGAGGAGCTGGCCGGGACGGCACACGACTGGGCGGCCCGCCTGGCGTCCGGCCCGACCCGGACCCTCGCCCTCACCAAGCACCTGGTGAACACATCCCTGGACGCCGACCGCACCTCGTCCTTCGCCGCCGAGTCCACCGCCCAGGAGATCAACATGACGACCCACGACGCCCAGGAGGGTCTGCGCGCCTTCGTGGAACGCCGGAGCCCGGAGTTCCACGGGCGGTGAGGCCGGCCGGGGCTACCCCCGCCGGAGAATCCTCAGGGTGCCCGCGTCCGGGTCGCCGAAGAGCACGAAGAGCTGGGGCCGGTCCGCGCTGCCGCCGACCGACCACTGGGTGTCCCGGCCGCAGCCCCCGTCCAGTCCGACCAGTACGCCGTCGCGCCAGGTCCGGTGGGGCGCCCAGGTACCGGATCCCGTGCAGACGACGTATTCGGTGGCGGCGAAGTCGTCCGTGAAGGCCGCCGGTTCGGCGGGCAGCCCGACGGCCTCGGCGCTGCCGTCGGCGCGCAGCCGCAGCTCGGCGCCGTTCCCGTCCCGCCAGACCCCGGTCAGCTGGGCGGTGGTCAGCCGCGGCGGCTCGTACTGCGGGACCAGGCCCGCCCCGGACGCCAGCACCCCGCCGGCGAAGGTGAGGACGGCCAGCACGAACGAGCCGCCGGCGGCCCGCCACCAGAGGGCCGAAGGGCGCAGGGCGCGCCGCCGGACCCAGCCGACGCCGAGCGTCGGCAGCACGCCCAGTGCGGCCAGGACCGCGAACGCCTCGGTGAACGGCCAGGCCCCGAGCGACGCGAGGACCGCGCTCCACAGAGCGGCCGGCACCAGGGGCGCCGCCAGGTACCACGGCCAGGACGGGCCGCCCAGGCGCCGGCCCGCCAGCCGGGCCGCCACCACGGAGGGCAGGGCGAGCAGGAACGCCTGCGCGACGCCCAGCAGCGGCAGCAGGAAGGGGGCCAGGAACAGCAGGAACGCAGCTCCCAGGGCACCGCCGTTGCCTGCGCCGTAGTCGTCACGGCCGGAGCGGTCGATGTACGTCAGCAGTGCGGCCGCCGGCAGCTGGGCCGTGGCCACCGCGACCGCCGCGCCCAGATCGCCGCCGGACCAGACCGGCCGTCGCCCGCCGGACCGCTCGCGCGTCCCGCCCCGCCCGAGTACTTCTTCCCACCCCATGGACGCAGCGTACGAAGCGGTCGGAGGGCGTCCCGCACCCCCTTCCCATCTGATGCCCTGTCAGCTTCAATGAGTCCGTGATGGGACACGCAGGAGCGGCCGCCGCCGCTGTCCGTTATCTCCGGTCGGCTTCCTCGCCGGGGCCCGCTCCGGGGGCCGTGGAGGTGCTGCCGCGGCCGGAGTTGCGGTGTGTGGGTGCGGACGAGCGGGCGCCGGTGGATCCGGCGGAGTTCCGGCGGGTGCTGGGGAACTTCGCGACCGGGGTGACCGTGATCACCGCGCCGGCCGCCGAGGGCGAGTCCGCCCCCGCCGGTTTCGCCTGCCAGTCCTTCTCCTCGCTCTCCCTCGATCCGCCGCTGGTCTGCTTCATGGTCGCCCGTACGTCGGCCACCTGGCCGCGCATCGCCCGCGCGGGCGTCTTCTGCGTCAACGTCCTCGGCGCGGACCAGGGCGAGCTGTGCCGCGCCTTCGCGGTGAGCGGCGCGGACAAGTTCGCGGGCGTCGCCCACGACCCGTCCCCGGTGTCCGGCGCACCCCGCCTGGCCGGCGCCGCCGCCTGGATCGACTGCACGGTCCACGCCGTCCACACCGGCGGCGACCACCTGATCGTGGTGGGCCGGGTGGACGCGCTGGGCGCCGCCGAGGCCCCCGGCGGACCGCTGCTGTTCCACCGGGGCCGGTTCACCGGGCTCGGGCCGCTCGGCTAGACGGCCGGGGCGGGCGTGAGGGCGGCCGGGCGGCGGCGGATGACCAGGGCCATCAGGGCCGCCGCCGCGCACAGCGCGCCGGAGGCGTACCAGACCATGTCGTAGGTGCCGAAGGTGTCACGGGCGACTCCGCCTAGGTAGGCGACGAGGGCCGCGCCGATCTGGTGGGAGGCGAGCACCCAGCCGAAGACGATGGCGCTGTCGTCGCCGAAGTGCTCCCGGCACAGGGCCAGGGTGGGCGGGACGGTGGCGACCCAGTCCAGGCCGTAGAAGACGATGAAGAAGATCATCGGCGGATGGATGGCGGGGCCCAGCAGCATCGGCAGGAACAGGAGGGACAGGCCGCGCAGGGCGTAGTAGACGGCGAGCAGCCGCCGGGCCTCGAAGCGGTCGGTGAACCAGCCGGAGGCGATCGTGCCGACGACGTCGAAGACGCCGATGACCGCGAGCAGCGAGGCCGCCGTGGTGACCGGCAGGCCGTGGTCGTGCGCGGCGGGCACGAAGTGCGTCTGGACCAGGCCGTTGGTGGAGGCCCCGCAGATCGCGAAGGTGCCGGCGAGCAGCCAGAAGGGGCCGGTGCGGACGGCGGACAGCAGCACCCCGACGGTCCGGCGCGCGGCTCCGGTGACCGGGGCCGGCTTCGGCACGAACTCCGTCGCGCCGTAGGGCTTCAGACCCACGTCGGCCGGGTGGTCGCGCAGCAGCAGCCAGACGAACGGGACCACCGCGAGGGCGGCCAGGGCGACTGTGACGGCGGCCGGGCGCCAGTCGTGGCGCTCGACCATCCAGGACAGCAGCGGCAGGAAGATCAGCTGACCGGAGGCGGACCCGGCGGTGAGGATGCCGCTGACCAGGCCGCGCCGCGTGGTGAACCAGCGGTTGGTGACCGTGGCGGCGAAGGCCAGGGCCATCGAGCCGGAGCCGAGGCCGACCAGCAGGCCCCAGCACAGCAGCAGTTGCCAGGCCGTCGTCATCCACACGGTCAGCCCCGCGCCGACCGCGATGACGGTCAGGGCCACGGCCACCACCCGGCGGATGCCGAACCGGTCCATCAGGGCGGCCGCGAACGGCGCGGTGAGCCCGTACAGCGCGAGGTTGACGGAGACGGCCGCGCCGATCGTGCCGCGCGACCAGCCGAACTCCTGGTGCAGGGGGTCGATGAGCAGGCCGGGCAGGGAGCGGAAGGCGGCCGCGCCGATGATCGTGACGAAGGTGACGGCGGCGACGAACCAGGCACGGTGGACGCGCGGCGGACGGGCGGGCTCCGGAGCCTCGACGGGTGCTGCGGCTTCGCTTGTCTGGGTCACGCCCTACAGCTTCGGGCAGCGGGTTCACTCCATCGAGTGGCCCGGAGGACAGTGTTCGCTAGGATCGGGCCATGAGCCGTGGTCCCGGGTTCCGCCCGCACCGAGTCGTCGTCCTCGCCCTGGACGGCCTGCTCCCGTTCGAGCTGGGCATCCCGCACCGCATCTTCGGCCGGCCCAAGGACGCCCGGGGACGGCACCTGTACGAGGTCGTGACCTGCTCGGTGCGGCCGCCGGGGCCGGTCGAGACGGACGCCGACTTCGCGGTCCACGTGCCGAACGGCCCGGAGGCGCTGGCCACCGCCGACACGGTGGTGGTCCCGGCCTCGTACGAGCTGGGCCCGGTCTTCGAGCAGGGCGTCCTCACCCCCGAACTGGCCGCCGCGCTCGCCCTGATCCGCCCCGGCACCCGGCTGGCCTCCATCTGCACCGGCGTCTACGTGCTGGCCGCCGCCGGCTACCTGGACGGCCGCCCGGCGACCACGCACTGGGCCGAGGCGGACCATCTCCAGCGGCTCTTCCCGCAGGTCCGGGTCGACGCGGACGTCCTGTTCATCGACGACGGGGACGTGCTGACGTCCGCCGGGGTGGCGGCCGGCATCGACCTGTGCCTGCACATGGTCCGCCGCGACCACGGCACCGCCGTCGCCAACGAGGTGGCCCGCCGTACCGTCGTACCGCCGCACCGGGACGGCGGCCAGGCCCAGTACATCCACCGCCCGGTCCCCGACCCGCAGGTCGCCGGCACCGCGGCCGCCCGCGCCTGGGCCCTGGACCGCCTGCACGAGCCCATCCAGCTGCGGGACATGGCCGGGCAGGAGGCCATGTCGGTACGGACCTTCACGCGCCGCTTCCGCGAGGAGACCGGCATCAGCCCCGGCCAGTGGCTCGCCCAGCAGCGCGTCGAACGCGCCCGGCACCTCCTGGAGTCCACCGGGCTGTCCATGGACCGGGTGGCCCGGGACTCCGGCTTCGGCACGGCGCAGTCGATGCGGCAGCACCTCCAGTCGGCGCTCGGCGTCACCCCGACCGCCTACCGCCGGACCTTCCGGGCCGCCGCGGTCCGCTGACGGCCCGCCGGCACTCCGCGGCACGCCACCGTCCGGCCGTGTCCGGTCTAGAACGTGAGGACTCCCCTGGCCACCCGGCCCGCCTCCGCGTCGGCGCGGGCCTTCTCGAAGTCCTCCACCGGGTAGGTGGCGGTGACCAGTTCGTCGAGCATCAGGCGGCCCTGCCGGTACAGCTCGGCGTACAGGGCGATGTCGCGCTGGGGGCGGGAGGAGCCGTAGCGGCAGCCGAGGATGGACTTGTCGAGGAACATCGAGGCGACGACGAAGGACGCCTCGGCGGTGGCGGCGGGGGTGCCGAGGAGGACGGCCTGGCCGTGCCGGTCCAGCAGGTCGACGGCCTGCCGGACCAGCTCGACCCGGCCGACGCACTCGAAGGCGTGGTCGACGCCGGTCGGCAGCAGGTCGCGGACGCCTTCCGTCGAGGTCAGGAAGTCGGTCGCGCCGAACCGCCGGGCCGTCTCCTCCTTCGCCGGGTTGGCGTCCACGGCCACGATCCGCAGGGCGCCCGCGATCCGGGCGCCCTGGATGACGTTGAGCCCGATCCCGCCGGTGCCGATGACCAGCACGGTGTCGCCGCGGTCCACACGGGCCCGGTTCAGTACGGCGCCCACGCCGGTGAGCACGCCGCAGCCGATGAGGGCGGCCGAGGTCAGCGGGATGTCCTTCGGGATCCGGACCGCCTGCACGGCCTTGACGACCGTGCGCTCCGCGAAGGCCGAGTTGGACGCGAACTGGTAGAGGGCCCGGCCGCCCCGCGTGAACGGCTTCCGCGGGCGTCCTATGGCCTTGCGGCACATGGTGGGCCGCCCGCGGTCGCAGTCGGCGCAGGCACCGCAGTTGGCGAGCGTGGACAGCGCGACATGGTCGCCGGGCGCCACATGGGTGACTCCCGCGCCGACCGCCTCCACCACGCCGGCGCCCTCGTGCCCGAGCACCACGGGAACGGGGAAGGGGATGGTCCCGTCCACCACGGACAGGTCGCTGTGGCACAGCCCGGCCGCCGCCACGCAGACCAGCACCTCACCGGCTTCCGGTTCCCGTACGTCCAGGTCGTCGACGACCCGCACCTGCTTCCCGTCGAACAGCACCGCGCGCATCACGACTCGACCCCCTTCGGTTCCCTCGGCAGACCGAGCACCCGCTCGGCGATGATCGTGCGCTGTACCTGGTCCGAGCCGCCGTAGACGGTGTCGGCCCGGGAGAAGAGGAACAGGTGCTGGGCGGCGTCCAGTTCGTAGGGCGCCGCGGCCGACCAGTCCGCCGGGCCGATGCTCGCGCCGGCGCCCCGCACCAGCACCGCGAGTTCTCCGAGCCGCTGGTGCCAGCCCGCCCACAGCAGCTTGGCCACGCTGGGCGCGCCGGGTTCGGCGGCCGGACCGCCGAGCGTGCGCAGGGCGTTCCAGCGCATCACCCGCAGCTCGGCCCACTGTCGTACGAGCCGCGCCCGTACCAGCGGATCGTCGGCGGCCCCGGTCGCCACGGCGTCCCGGACCACCCGTCCCAGCTCCTCGGCGAACCCGATCTGCTGGGCGAGGGTGGAGACCCCGCGCTCGAAGCCGAGCAGGCTCATGGCCACCCGCCAGCCGTTGCCCTCGCCGCCGACGACGTGCTCCGCGCGCGCGTGCGCCCCGTCGAAGAAGACCTCGTTGAAGTCGCTGGTGCCGGTCATCTGGCGGATCGGGCGGACCTCTATGCGGCCCGGCTGGTCCATGGGCACCAGCAGGAAGCTGAGGCCGTGGTGGCGCCGGGAGCCGGGCTCGGTCCTGGCGAGCACGAAACACCAGTCGGCCTCGTGCGCGAGCGAGGTCCAGATCTTCTGTCCGGTGACGCGGTAGCCGTCCGCCTCGCGTACGGCCGCGGTCCGCACGCCGGCGAGGTCGGACCCGGCGCCGGGCTCGCTGTAGCCCTGGCACCACAGCTCCTCACCGGCGGCGACGGCGGGCAGGAAGCGGGCCTTCTGCCCGGCGCTGCCGTGGGCGATCAGGGTCGGGGCGAGCAGGTTCTCGCCGATGTGCCCGGAGCGCGGCGGGGCGGCCGACCTCGCGTACTCCTCGGCCCAGGCGACCTGTTGGGTGAGCGTGGCGGTCCGGTTGCCGTACCCGCCCTCCGCCCATCCGAGCCCGATCCATCCGGCGGCCCCGAGGGCACGCTCCCAGCCGCGCCGGTCGGCAGCGGCTGTGGCGTGCGCGTCGAGCCAGGCTCGGACCTCGCCGCGAAACGCGTCGTCCTCCGGCGCGAACCCGAACTCCACGGTGACCTCCCGAGTGAATGAAAGAGAACGAACAGCGCCCGCACGCCCCGGCTTCCTAGGCGTTCGGCCGCTCACCCGCTCGCGCGGCCGCCTCCATCGCCGTCAGCCGCGCCAGCATCGGCATCGGATCCACCCCGACGCTCCCCGGCAGGGCCCGCGCGATCGCCTCCGGCGTCCAGGACCCCTCGGCGGCGTACGCGGCCCGGAGTTCCCGGGGCTGGGCCCAGACCGCGATCTTCGGCCCGGCCACCGTGTACACCTGCCCGGTGACGCCCGCGTCCCGTGCCGCGTCCGACAGCAGGTAGACGACGAACGCCGCGACGTCCTCGGGCTCGCCGATCTCCGCGAGTTCCGTGGGCACTCCGGCCGACATCCGGGTCCGGGCCACCGGCGCCACGGCGTTCGCGGTCACCCCGTACTTGTGCAGGCCGAGCGCCGCGCTGCGCACCAGCGAGATGATCCCGCCCTTGGCCGCGCTGTAGTTGGCCTGCGAGACCGAGCCCTGGTGGTTGCCGCTGGTGAAGCCGATCAGGGTGCCGGACCGCTGGGCGCGCATCACCGCCGACGCGGCCCGGAACACCGTGAACGTGCCTTTGAGGTGGGTGGCGACCACCGGGTCCCACTCCTGCTCGGTCATGTTGAACAGCATCCGCTCGCGCAGGATCCCCGCCACGCACACGACCCCGTCGAGACGGCCGTACGACGACACCGCCGTGTCCACGACCCGCAGGCCGCCCGCCATCGTGGAGATGTCGTCGGCGACCGCGACCGCGTCCCCGCCCGCCGCCTCGATCTCCTTGACGACGGCCTCGGCGACCTCGCTGGTGGGCGATCCGCCGTCGACCGAGACGCCGTGGTCGTTGACGACGACCTTGGCGCCCTCGGTCGCCGCGGCCAGCGCGACCGCCCGTCCGATGCCACGCCCCGCGCCGGTCACGGCGACGACCTTGCCTGCCAAGAAGTTCCCCACGCCGGCCCCTTCCCGCGGTTTCTGACGGACCGTTAGATTTTATGGCGCGTCGGATGCGCGGACACAAGCCCCGGGGAGGAACCGATGTCACTGCCTGCCGAGTTCCACGACATCGCCAAGCGCGTCAACAACTGGGGGCGCTGGGGCACCGACGACGAGATCGGCACGCTGAACCTGATCACCGACGAGGTGGTGCGGGAGGCGGCGGCGACCGTCCGCACCGGCCGCCGGGTCCCGCTCGCCCTCCCGCTGCGGCAGGACGGCGTGCAGACCGGCATGATCCCGGGCCGGGTCAACCCGATGCACGTCATGGTCCAGATCAACCAGGAACTCTTCGGGCCGGGAACCGTCGCGTGCAGCGACGACGCGGTGACCATGGGCCTGCAGGCGGGCACCCACTGGGACGCGCTCACCCATGTCTCGCACTCGGGGAAGGTGTACAACGGCCGCCCGGCGGACACCGTGACCGCGCACGGCGGCGCCGGGTTCGGCGGGATCGACAGGGCCCGGCACATCGTCTCGCGCGGGGTGCTGCTGGACGTGGCCCGCGCGCGCGGCGCGGACCGGCTGGCGGGCGGCCACGCGGTCACGCCCGAGGACCTCGACGCGGCCGAGGAACTGGCCGGGACGGCGGTGCGGGCCGGGGACATCGTGCTGGTGCGGACCGGCCAGGTGCAGGTGTACCTCGCCGGGGACAAGCACGGGTACGGCTATCCGTCGCCGGGCCTCTCGGTGCGCACCCCGCAGTGGTTCCACGCCCGCGACGTGGCCGCCGTCGCCAACGACACGCTGACGTTCGAGATCTTCCCGCCCGAGATCGAGGACCTGTGGCTGCCCGTGCACGCCCTGGACCTGGTGGAGATGGGGATGCTCCAGGGCCAGAACTGGAATCTCGAAGAGTTGTCCACAGCCTGTGGAGAAACCGGACGGTACGCGTTCCTGCTGTCGGCGACGCCGGAGCCGTTCGCCGGGGCGACGGGCAGCCCGGTCGCGCCCGTGGCCGTGTTCTGAGAGGTGGGGGGCGGTGGCACGCCGGGGCCGGCGTGCCACCGCCCTCCCCCGTTCCCCCCGGAACATCCGGACGGCCGCGCGCGCCGGCCCGCCCCGGGCCCGGCTCCGCGCGGCCGTCCGGCTCGACCCACACGCGACGAGGGTCTCCCCCCACGGATCCCTCGCCGTCCCCTCGCGGCGAATCGCAGGCCTCAAGCGTGAGCATGCCGTCACAAGGCGTCAACACTCGTTCAGGATTTTATGACCTATGCCCTGTTTCGGGACGGGCGCGCACGGATGCACGACCCGGCGCATCACCGCACACCCGGGATCACACCGCCTCGAAAGCCAGCCCTTCGAACGTGGCCAGCCCGGCCCCGTACGCCACGGCCGCGCTCCGCCCGGGCTCCGCACACCGGTCGAGTTCGCACCAGATGCGCTTGCCGGCGCCCTCCGGGCTCCAGCCCCAGCGGTCGGCGAGCCCGTCGACGAGGGCGAGGCCCCGGCCGCCGGTCGCGTCCGTGCCGACACAGCGCGGTACGGGCGCACGGTCACTGCTGTCGGCGACCTCCAGCCGCACGGTGACCGACTCCCCGGCGCCCTCGCGGTCCGAGCCCGGCAGCGACAGCCGCAGCACGGCCGGACAGCCCGTGTGCACCACGGCGTTGGTGACCAGCTCGGAGACGAGGAGGATGAGCGTCTCGGCGAGCGGCTCGTCGGCCGCTATACCGGACCCGGCGAGGCGCGAGCGCGCCCACTTCCTGGCCCGTCCCACCTCCGCGGGGTCGGGCCGGATCTCCAGCTGCACTTGAAGCACCTGCACCGCTCACACCATCCGAACCGGCGGACACATGAACCCGCGCCGAGCGAGCGCCGCGACAAGGACCGCGACGACAAGGACGGCCAGGGCCACGATCGTAGCCATTTTCTGCATGGCCAGAACAACGGCCAGAGCAAGGGTCACGGAACGTGATTCCCTTACGAGACAGCATGGTTGACGTACAGTCACCCCAACAAGCGCTTCGGGCATATTCCAACGCGAAGGAGTACGCGTACGCCATACTGTGCGACGCTCGCCGCGGGGAGTCGAACAGGCGGGGGCCGAAGCCCCTACCGCCCTGCCAGCAGCGGTACGCACCATGAGTGGCGGGGCCGCTTCGACGGCACCGCCGGCATGGCTCGTCCTCGGAACCACTCGCATCCCACAGAAGGTACCCGAGGGAGTGCCCGACTCCAGGCCGTGACGAGTCACGCGTTGGACACAACCCGATATCAACGCTCCGTGACACCGGTGTGCCACGATCCGCGACACGGATCCGCCGGGGGCTCCGATTCCGCAGACCAGTACGGTTTAGAACACTTGACCAAGGAGGTCGACGGCGAGCATCTCCTCACTCTCCGTGCCTCCCCCGCCACGCCGGGCGCGCACCCAGGCCCGCTTCAGGTGCAGATGCACCTCGGCCTCCCAGGTGAAGCCCATCCCGCCGTGCACCTGGAGGCAGTCCCGGGCGCCGCGTACGGCGGCCTCGTCGGCCAGCAGCCGGGCCGCCGCGATGTCCACCCGGTCGGCGGTCACCGCGGCCGCGTAGACGGCCGCACGCGCGGTCTCGGCCCGCACCAGCATCTCGGCGCACAGGTGCTTGACCGCCTGGAAGGCCCCGATCGGCTGCCCGAACTGTTCCCGGGTCCGGGCGTGTTGCACGGCGAGTTCACCCACGCGCACGGCGGTGCCCAATTGCTCGGCGGCGGTGAGCAGCACGGCGACCGGGTCGGGTGCCGCGGTGGCCGCTCCCGGCACCCGGTGCAGCGGCGTCAGCGGGTCCGCCGAACGCAGCGGAACGGCGCCCGACGCGTCCCCGAGGACGGCGTCGGCCTCGGCCAGCCACTCCGCCAGGCCGCCGTCCACACGGGCCACCACGGCCTCTCCCGCGGCCGCGCCGGGGACGTCGGCCGCGGCCAGGTGGGTGGCGACCAGCGGTCCGGTCAGCAGGGCCCGTCCCGCCTCCTCGAAGACCAGCACGGCCTCCGGCAGCCCGAGTCCGACGCCGCCCTCCGCCTCCGGCAGCCGCAGCGCGAAGAACCCGGCCGCCCCGAGTTCCCGCCACAGGTCCCGGTCCAGTCCGGGCGCGCCGGCCGCGGCCCGCGGCGCCTCGCCGCCGGACCGCCGCGCGAGCAGGGCCCGCATCCCCTCCCGCAGGGCGCGCTGTTCGTCGCTCAGCCGAAAACGCATGCCCGCTCACCGTCCCTTCGGCAGCCCGAGGATCCGCTCGGCCACGATGTTCCGCTGGATCTGGGAGGTGCCGGCCGCGATGGTGTACGAGAGGGAGGAGAGCCGGTCCAGGACCCACGGCCGGTCCAGGTCCAGGGCGTCCGGGCCGAGCACGGCGGCGGCCGCGTCGTACAGCTCCTGCCGTGCGTGCGAGTAGCGCAGTTTGAACACCGAGCCGCCGACGCCGGGCACGCCCCCGCCCTCGGCCTCGCTGACGTTCCACTGGGTGAGCCGCCACAGCGCCCGGAACTCGGCGTTCAGCCGGCCGAGGCGGCGGCGCAGCTCCGGGTCGTCCCAGGTGCCGTTCGCGCGCGCCTCGCGGGCGAGGGAGCCGAGCACCCGGCGGCAGGCGACGACCTCGCCGACGAAGGCGGTGCCGCGTTCGAAGGAGAGGGTCACCATGGTGACGCGCCAGCCGTCGTTCTCGGCGCCCACCCGGTTCGCGACCGGGACCCGCACCTCGTCGAGGAACACCTCGGCGAACTCGGCGGACCCGGCGAGCGTGCGCAGCGGCCGTACGGTGACACCGGGCGCGTCCATGGGCATGGCCAGCCAGCTGATGCCGCGGTGCCGGGGCGCCCGCGGGTCCGTGCGCACCAGCAGTTCGCACCAGTCGGCGACCTCCGCGTGCGAGGTCCAGATCTTGGAGCCGCTGACCACGTAGTCGTCCCCGTCGCGCCGCGCGCGGGTGCGCAGTGCCGCCAGGTCGGAGCCGGCGCCGGGTTCGCTGAAGCCCTGGCACCACACCTCGTCCCCGCGCAGGATCGGCGCCAGCCAGCGGGCCCGCTGCTCCGCGGTGCCCTCGGCGGCGATCGTCGGACCCGCGTGCAGCAGGCCCACGAAGTTGGCGCCCACGTAGGGCGCGCCGGCCCGCTCGGTCTCCTCCAGGAAGATCAGCCTCGTGGTGGGGGACGCGTCCCAGTGCACGTCGGCCCAGCCGGCGTCGTACAGCGTCCGCTGCCAGCCGAGGTCGTAGGCGCGGCGGCCCGGCCAGTCCTCGGGCCGCGGCTTCGGCGGCAGGCCCGGGAGCACCTTGGCCAGCCACTCCCGCAGCCGCGCCCGGAAGTCCTCCTCCTCGGGCGTGTACGACAGGTCCACCGGCAGGCACCCCCACGGAACTGATGGCTCGTCAGATCTCGCAGGCTAGCCCCGCACCCCTGGACCGGCAAGGTGCCAGGACCTAACATCTGACGACTCGTCAGTTCCGCTGGCAGGGGGACTCCATGAACGCCACCGCACACGAACTGAGCACCTCCCGCACGCTTTGGGACCTGGTCGCGCGCCGGGCCGATCTCACCCCGGAGCGGCCGGTGTTCCTCCAGGGCGGGCGCACCCTGTCCTTCGGCGGCCTGCGCGCGCGGGCCGAGCGCGCGGCGGCCGGGCTGCACGCGATGGGCGTGCGCCCGGGCACGGTCGTCGCCTGGCAGCTGCCCACCCGCATCGAGACGGCGGTGCTGTCCTTCGCGCTGGCCCGCCTGGGCGCCGTGCAGAGCCCCGTCATCCCGTTCTACCGGGACCGCGAGGTCGGCTTCGCCCTGCGCGAGTCCCGGGCCGAGTTCTTCGCCGTACCGGGCGTCTGGCGCGGCTTCGACCACACGGAGATGGCCCGGCGGCTGGGCGCGAAGGGCGTCTTCGAGGCGTACGACGAACTGCCCGACGGCGATCCGGCGGTGCTGCCCGCCCCGCCCGCCGAGGGCACCTCCGTCCGGTGGATCTACTGGACCTCGGGCACCACCTCGGACCCCAAGGGCGTGCTGCACACGGACCGTTCGCTGATCGCGGGCGGCTCGTGCCTGGCGCACGCGCTGCGGCTGACGGCCGACGACGTGGGCTCGATGGCCTTCCCGTACGCGCACATCGCGGGACCCGACTACACGGTCATGCTGCTGCTGTACGGCTTCCCCGCGGTCATGTTCGAGCAGTTCGCGCTGCCGGACGCCCTCCCGGAGTACCGCAGGCACCGGGTCACGGTGGCGGGCGGTTCGACGGCGTTCTACTCGATGTTCCTCGCGGAGCAGCGCAGGCAGCCGGGGATCGCGGTGATCCCCTCGCTGCGGCTGCTGGCCGGCGGCGGGGCGCCCAAGCCGCCGGAGGTGTACCACGCGGTGGTGCGCGAGATGGGCGTGCAGCTCACCCACGGGTACGGCATGACCGAGGTGCCGATGATCACGATGGGGGCGCCGGACGACACGGCGGAGAACCTGGCGACGACGGAGGGGCGGCCGCCCGAGGGCATGGAGATACGGGTCGCCGAGGGCGGTGAGGTGCGGTTGCGCGGGGAGGCGGTGTGCCAGGGGTACCTGGATCCGGCGCAGACCGCCGAGGCCTTCGACGCGGACGGCTTCCTGCGCACGGGGGACCTGGGGCGGCTGACGGCGAGCGGCCACCTGGTGCTCACCGGCCGCCTCAAGGACGTCATCATCCGCAAGGGCGAGAACATCTCCGCGAAGGAGATCGAGGACCTGCTCGCCGCGCATCCGGCGGTCGGTGACGCGGCGGTGGTGGGACTGCCGGACGCGGAGCGCGGGGAACTGGTCTGCGCGGTCGTCGAACAGCCGCCGGGAAGCGCCGTGCTGACCCTGCCGGAGGTGGTGGCGTACCTGCGCGCGGCGGGCCTGTCGGTGCACAAGCTGCCGGAGCGGCTGGAGGTGGTGGACGCCCTGCCGCGCAACGACACCTTGCGCAAGGTGCTCAAGTACCGGCTCCGCGAGTGGTTCTCGGCGCCCGCCGCGCCGGGGAGCGCTACTCCGGGATCGTGAAGTAGCGGGCGAACGCCGGGACGATCTCCGTCTCCGCGACCCTTCCGTCGCCGTCGATGTCCAGGCCGGACGCGACCGCGCGGGCGAGTTCCGGCGGGACGCCGAGGACGCGCAGCACGCGCACGGTGTCGGTGACGGTCGCCGTGCCGTCGTTCGCGGTGTCCGCGAGGGCGAGGGCCGCGTGCAGGAAGGGGCGGGCGATCTCGCCGAACCGGTCGGGGTTGTCGTGCAGGCGCTTGACCGCGCCGCTCACGAACTCCTCGCGGCTGATGCGCTGGTCGCCGTCCCGGTCCGCCATCCCGGCCATGCCCTGCCAGAAGGCCTCCGCGCCGGCGTACAGCGCCTGGCCCTTGTCGGAGCGGGCGGGGGCGCCGAACTCGGCGAGCAGCGCCTTGGCCGCGGAGTTGAAGTCCTCGCGGTCGATCCAGCCGTTGCCGTCCTGGTCGAAGGTTGCGAACCGGGCGGCGATCCGTCGCTCGTACTCGGTGCTGACCATGTGTGTGCGGGCCGCCTTACGTGACGTGGGGGTTCCTCTCGCAGGGAGCGTACGACGCGGACGGCGGCCGGGGAGCGGGAAAACGACCCTTGTGCCAAGACCGGGGGAATTCCGCGACAACACCGTGGCACGGCGGAGATCGTCGGCTATGGGGCCCGGCGGGCGCCGCTCCCGTGCCACTCCCGTGCCGCGGGCGGCCGCGCGGCCGGCTACGCCGAGAGCGGGTCCTCCTCCTCCTCGCTGACCGCGCTGTCCATGTCGGGATACACGTCGAACAGCCGTCTCACGCCGAGGGCGCCGAGGACGCGGTTGACGTGAGAACCGTCACTCGCGCCCTGGGCGGGCAGGATCAGCCGCAGCCGGCCCTGGCAGGAGCGGATCAGGCGGCGGGTCGCGATGAGGACGCCGACCCCGCTGGAGTCGCAGAAGAAGACGTCGGAGAGGTCGAGGACCACACTGTGGCAGCCCTCGGCGACCGCGTCGTGCACCCGTTGGCGCAGCACCGGCGAGGTCACCAGGTCCAGTTCGCCCGACACTCCGAGCACGGCCCATTCGCCCTGTTCGACGTCGGTCACCTTGAAAGTCACGGCTCAGCCCTCCGCTTGCCGGATCTCGGGAACCGCCCGGAAACGGAGCCAGTTCCTTCGCTTCTTTTCGCGCGGCTGCCCAGCGGCCGTTCCCCGAAACCCCCGATGGCAAACGAGCGACGATCGGCAAGGGTCTTGTTTCGGTCACTGTCGATCCTGTTCGATCAGAAGCAGAAGGATCGCCCGGACCTGACTGTGACACCGCCGGAGCGTCCGCAGGGGCGCACCGCCCGGCGCACGGAGAAGCGCACGGAGGAAGACCGCGGAAGTCCGCGGGTCTCTACCACTCACGGGCCCTCAGGGGGCGCGCATTGCCATAAAGGGGCGTGCGTCGTCCGACGTGCCGACTACATTCGAGGAGACGGTGGCGACAGGCTGGACGCAGACACGGGGAGGGGGCCGCATGGCGAAGAAGGACGTTCTGCCCCGCTGGGACCGCAAGATGCAGCAGCGGCTGGCACGCGGCGAGGCGGCCGCCCTCGGTGAGCTCTACGACCGCTTCGCCTCGCTCGTGCACGGCCTCGCCCACCGCGTCCTCGGGGACGAACGGGCCGCCGACTCCATAACCCGCGAGGTCTTCGCCCACGTCTGGGAGCACCCGGACGCCTACGACCCCCGGCAGGGCCCGCTGCGCTCCTGGGTCGCCGCGCTGACCCACCGGCTCGCCGTACAGCGCCTGCGGGCCACCGAGACCGCCGCGCTCACCCCGGGCGACACCGGCGCGGAGGCCACCGAGGAGCTGGAGCGCAAGGTGCGCCGGGCGTCCGTCGCCGCCCGCGCCGACTACATCGTGCACTCCATGCCGACCCCGCTGCGCGCCGCCCTGGACCTCGCGTACGTCCAGCGCCGTGACTACCGCCAGACCGCGGTGGACCTCGGCGTCACCGAGGACGAGGCCCGCCGCCGGCTGCGCCTCGGCCTGCAACTGCTCTCCACCGCGCACGACGCCGGGAGACCGCCCGGATACGGAGGTGCGGTGTGACCGGCGCCGACCCGTTCGACGCGCACACCGGCTCCGGCGACGGAGCCGGTGCCGCGCCACGGGACCACGCGGGCGGGCCGGGCGGCCCGCCGCGCATCCCGCTCCCCAGGGCCTCCGTCAAGGACGGCGGCCGGCCGCTGCCCGCCCCCGAGGACCTGCCGCCGGAGCCTCTGGAGCTGCCGCACGACGTCCTGAAGTCGCTGCTGGGCGCCTGGGCGTTGGCGGCCTGCTCGACGGCCGAGTCCCTCGCCGTCGAGGTCCACCTCGGCGACTGCGGGGCCTGTGCGGACGAGGCGCGGCGGCTGCGCGAGGCGGTCGGCCTGCTGCACCAGCCGGAGAGCCTCGACCTCGATCCCGGTCTGCGCAACCGCGTCCTGGAGGCCTGCCTCGACCGCCGGCCGCCGCGCATCCCGATCCCCGCGTGGGCGACGCCGTACGACGCCGAGACCGCGCGCCTGGACGCCCTGCTCCAGGACATCGGCGACGCGGAGTGGCACGCGCCGGTACGGCTGCGGTGGTTCGACGGCGCGGCGCCGGCCAGCCGCCGGACGACGGTCGCCGGGGTCATCGCGCACCTGCTGTCCGTCGACGGCCTGGTGGCGGCCGCGCTCGGCCTGGCCGACCCGCTCGGCGAGTCGGCCGGGCAGGGTCCCGCGGCCCGCACCGAGACCTTCTGGCAGGCCTCGCACTTCCCGCCGACCCGCGCGGTGCGGGGGCCCTGGCGCGAGCAGAGCCACCGGCTCGTGCAGACCGTCTCCTTCACCGGCGGCGGCGCCGGGCGCCTCGGGGTGTCGTACGGCGACTTCGCGCTGCCGCTGCACGACGCGATGCTGGACCGGGCCTTCGAGTGCTGGGTGCACGCGGAGGACATCGCGGTGGCCGTCGACTACCCCTACGAGCCGCCGGCCCCGCGGTACCTGCACCGGATGATCGACCTCGCGGCGCGGATGCTTCCCGCCGCGCTGGCGGCGCGCCGGCAGGCGGGGCTCGCGACGCCCGGTCCGACCCCGCACCTGGTGTCCGCGGGGCGGCCCGGCCGCAGCCTGCGGCTGGAGATCGAGGGCAACGGCGGCGGCGAGTGGCTGATCCCGCTGGACTCGCCGGCGGCGGTGGGATCGGAGGAGTTCGAGGTGGCGCACGTGGCGCTGGACGACGTGGAGTTCTGCCGGCTGGCGGCGGGACACGTTCCTCCGGAGGATGCGGCGGCGGGGCAGCTGGGGGACCGCGCGGCGATCAGGGACGTCCTGTTCGCGACGGCGAGCCTGAGCCGGATGTAGCCAACCGGACCGCCCACGGGGCGGGGTGGCGCGCCAACGGGGCGACTGCGGCCCGACGGTGGCCGCTCGCGCAGTTCCCCGCGCCCCTGAAGGGGCGCGGCCGGGTGTCAGGCGAAGATGACTGTTCGGCGGCCGTTGAGGAGGATGCGGCGTTCCGCGTGCCACTTCACCGCCCGCGCCAGCGCCTGGCACTCCACGTCCCGCCCGATCGCCACCAGCTGGTCCGGGGTGACCCCGTGCCCCACCCGCTCGACCTCCTGCTCGATGATCGGCCCCTCGTCGAGGTCCGCCGTGACGTAGTGCGCCGTCGCCCCGATCAGCTTGACGCCCCGCGCATGCGCCTGGTGGTACGGCTTGGCGCCCTTGAAGCTCGGCAGGAACGAGTGGTGGATGTTGATGATCCGCCCGCTGAGCTGCTTGCACAGGTCGTCCGAGAGGACCTGCATGTACCGGGCGAGGACCACCAGCTCGACGTTCTCCTCGCGGACCAGCTCCAGCAGCCGGGCCTCCGCGTCGGCCTTCGTCTCCTTCGTCACCGGGATGTGGCGGAAGGGCACGTGGTACGACTCCACCAGCTCGGCGAAGTCGGTGTGGTTGGAGACCACCGCCGCGATCTCCACCGGCAGCGCACCGATCCGCGCTCGGAAGAGCAGGTCGTTCAGGCAGTGCCCGAACTTGCTGACCATGAGGACCACGCGCATCCGCTGGTCGGCCCCGTTGATCTGCCAGTCCATGTGGAAGGAGTCACCGACCGCCGCGAAGCTGGCCCGCAGCTTGTCGACCGTCACCGGCGCCTCGGCCGAGAAGTGCACGCGCATGAAGAACAGACCCGTGTCGTGGTCCCCGAACTGCTGGCTGTCCTCGATGTTGCAGCCGGTCATGAACAGGTAGCTCGACACGGCGTGCACGATCCCCTGCTTGTCCGGGCAGGAGAGGGTGAGGACGTACTGGTCGGCCGGCGTGGCCTGGGCTCGGGTGGGCTGATCGGTCATGCACCACAGAATCTCATGCCGGGCCCTCCCCGGCCGTCCGCGTCCGTTCCGCGGACTCAGGCCGCCCGCGTCATGATCCGCAGTACCTCCAGGGTGCGCGGCGGCACGTCCGGGTCGTCGCCGTCGCTCGCCGCCAGGCGCGTGTGCGCGTCCCGGGCCGCCCGGACCGCGTCCGGCCAGCCCTGGTGGTCGAGGTACGCCGAGACCGGCGCGTCCGGCCCGACCTGGTGCATGATCCGCAGGACCCGCAGCACGGCGGTGTCGACGAGCGCCGCCTCCTGCGAGTCGCGGAATATCGTCCCGACGTATTTCTCCGCGGACCAGTTGTCCAGCCAGGTGTCCTCGACCAGCCGGTAGACCGCGTCGGTCACGTCGCCGTACCCGTCCTGCCCGGCCAGCCAGACGTTCCGCTGGAACTCCTGGTCCGAGAGCATGTGCAGCGCGGAGCGCACATTGCTGCGCCAGCGCCACCACGGCATGTCGTTGAGTGGCATGCCGCCCATGGTGGAGGAGCGACGGCCGCGACGGGAAGAGTTCTCCGAACCTTGCACGGTCATCGATCGTACGTTCCTCGTCACACGCCCGTCACAGGCCCCCGCAATTCACCTGCGCGTCACCTCTGGTTGACCATGGGTCACTCGCGGGTTATTCATGTGGGGGAATCGTGCGTGTCCATGACCGGCAGGCGTCCCACCTTCAGCACCATCCTCCCCACGACCCACCGGCGCGTCAGAGCCACCGCGCTGTCCGCGATGGCCATGACCGCCTGCGCGTCCCTCGCCGCCGGCTGCGGGGTCGTCCCAGGATTCTCGGCCGCCGGGGGCGACGAGATCAAGGTGATGACCTGGGCGCCGCAGAAGACCAGTGCCACCAACAAGCCCGGCATGCCCGCCATGGCGTCGGCCATCGTCCGCTGGGTCAACTCCCAGGGCGGTGTGAACGGCCGCAAGCTCAAGCTGGTGACCTGCAACGACCACAACAGCAGCGTGGGCGCCGCGAACTGCGCCCAGCGGGCGGTCGACCAGAACGTGGTCGCCGTCGTCGGCTCCTACAGCCAGTTCGGCGACTCGTACTTCCCCCCGCTGGAAGGCGCCGCCATTCCCTACATAGGCGGCTACGGCGCGTCGAACGAGGAGTTCACCAGCCCCGTCTCCTACCCGGTCAACGGCGGTCAGCTCACGCTGCTGGCCGGCCTCGGCGAGGCGCTCGCCGGCTCCTGCGGTCCGGTCACCCTGGTCCGCCCGGACAGCATCGCCGGCGACCAGCTGCCCCAGCTGCTCGACTCGGGCCTGCAGGCCCGCGGCCACGCCAAGTCGGTGGACCAGCTCGCCGCCGAGGACCTCACCGAGTACGACAAGCAGTCCCAGCAGGCCCTGGAAGGCGCCACCTCGGACCCGCAGAAGACCGGCTGCGTGGTGCCCGAGCTCGGCGACCGCACGGCCACCTTCATGGACAACTTCCAGCGCGCCCGCGAGGACTACCCGAAGGTGAAGACGGCCGCCGAGGTCGGCAGCGTCGACCAGACGGTGATCAACTCCACCGGCGGCGCCTCCGGCCCGTACGAGGGGTCGTACATCACCGGCTGGTACCCGGTGGCCTCGGACAAGCGCTGGGACCAGATGAAGAAGGTCATCAGCAAGGAGGCCTTCGGCGACAACCGGATCGACCCGGCCGACGCCGGCGTGCAGACGACCTGGATCGCCTACCAGGTGCTGCTCGCCGCCCTGAACAAGATCGGCGCGGGCGACGCCACCTCCGACAGCGTGCGCCGCACCCTCAACGACGGCCTGAAGGTCTCCACCGGCGACCTCACCCCGTCGCTGTCCTGGCCCTACCAGGGCAAGCTGTCGGCGGCCGGCTTCTCCCGGCTGGTCAACACCGACGTGAACGTCCAGACGGTCAAGGGCGGCCTGCTCCAGTCGGCGAACAGGAAGGCGCTCGACATGACCGAGATCCTGGAGAACGCGGACCTGTCCTGACCGGCCGGCCGGCGCACCGCCGGCCGGCCCTCAGCGGCGGCCCGCCCTCACAGCTGGGTCGGCTGCCGCTGGGTCAGCCCGTACTTGCTCGCGATCGAGTTCCACAGCGCGGCCGCCTTCACCTTCTCGGAGCTGGCGGTGCCGCTCTCCCGGTTGCCGGCCGCGGTCTGGCCGGTGCCGCGGGCCTGGCCCTTGCGGCAGCCGTGGTTGCCCTTGGCCTGGTCGGCCCAGGCCGCGTAGTGGTTGTCGGCGTTCGCGGAGGCCTGCCACGCCTTGGTGAGGGCGGCGGTCAGCTCGGCGTTGTTCGGCAGCTTGTCGACGGACAGCTTCGACAGCCGGGTGACCAGCCCGGCCCGCTGCGTGGCGGCGTTGCGCAGGTCCGAGGCGGAGCCGTCCAGGTTCTTGCACTGCTTCACGTTGGCGACGGCGCTGATCACCGTGGCCCGGCTGCTGCCGCTGTCGGCGAGCAGCTTGTCCAGGGCCGCGGCCTGCGCCTTGCCCGGGTCGGCGGCGCCCGACGAGGACCCGTCGGTGGCGGGCGCGGTCGCGGCGACGGTCTTGCTCGCGTCGCCGGAGCCGCCGTCGCCACCACCGCTGAAGAGGGCACCGGCGCCGATCCCGAGGACGGCGATGCCGATCCCGACGGCGGCGATCAGCGGCACCTTCGACCTGCCGCCGCGCCCGCCCCGGCCGCCGTCGTCACCGTCGTGGCCGTGGTCGTAGGACGACGGGGGCGGGGTGTACGCGGGCGGCTGCTGCTGGAAGCCCGGCTGCTGGTAGCCCTGCGGCTGCTGGAAGCGCGGCAGCTGGGCCGTGGACGCGGCCGGCTGCTCGGCGCCAGGGCCGCTGCGGAAGAGGTTGTCGAACTCGGCGGGCGGCTGCCGGTCCCCGCCCTGCTCGGCACCGGCCTGGTAGGGCGGGATGTACTGCGTGGCGTCGGCGTCGGAGTGCGCGTGCTGCGGGCTCGGGTAGCCGCCCTGCTCGTGGGCCGCCTCCGGCGGCAGCGCGCCGGGGCCGACCGGCGGTATCAGCTGGGTGGCCCCTTCGGGACCGGCGGCCACCGGCGGTATGTACTGCGTGGCCCCCTCGTCCACCGGTGCGGCGGGCACCGGCGGTATGTACTGGGTCGCGCCGTCGTCGGCGGCCGGCAGGGCACCGGGGTACCCGCCGTGGCCGCCGTGCTGCGGGGCGGCGGGCGGCAGCGGGGCGCCGTAGGACTGCTGGGGCTGGGCGCCGTAGCCGTAGCCCTGCTCGTAGCCGCCGTCGTACGACGGACCGGCCGCGCCCTCCGGCGGGAGCGGGCCCGCGCCGGAGCCGGCGGACCGGTACGGGTCGGCGGGCGGCTGCGCGGCGTGCGACGGGGCCGCGTGCGCCTGGGCGCTCCAGGCCGGCGGCAGCTCCGGGGCCGGCTCCTGGGTGTTCCACTCCTGGCCGGCCGCCTGCGGCCAGCCCTGCTCGGCCTGCGGGTGACCGGGGCCCCATGGCTGTCCCCAGGCCTGGCCCTCGGAGGGCGCGGTGGTCGGCGCCTGGGCGGGCGCGGCCGGCTGTGCCGGGGGCGCGGGAACGCCCGTCATGCCCGGCAGCAGCGGCTCGCCACCGTCGGAGGGCAGCACGATGCCTTCGCGCGCGGGCTCGCCCTGTCCACTCTGCGTCACCGGGACTCCTACTAATGGGGGACCTTGTGAATCGTCGGCTCACGCTACCGGGTCCCCAGAACCGGCTGCCACGCACCTGGTGGCGCGAACTCCTTCCCTGTGACCGCAGTAACAAAACCGCCCCGCGGTGCGCTGTATATGCCGTCACTCGCACGGCAAGGTGTGGTTTCCCACACGTTCACGCGTCCGCGGGGCATGAATTCATGCGGCTGCCTGGAGATCCAGCCGGGCGCCGAACTCCCTGACGACCGGTTCGTCCCGGAACGGCTCCAGGCGCTGCTGGAAGTCCTCCAGGTAGTCGGCGCCCCGGTTGGAGCGGACCGTCTCCAGGAGTTCCACCGCCTTCAGGCCGGTGGCGCAGGCCTGTTCGATCTCGCGCTGCTGCACCTGCGCCGTGGCGAGGAGCACATAGCCGATCGCGCGGCGCCGTGCCCGCGACGCCGGATGCCCGGCCAGCGACTGCTCCGCGCTGCGCGCCGCCGCGTCGGCCTGGCCCAGGTCGCGGTGGCAGTGCGCCAGTTCGTCGGCCAGGTAGGCCTCGTCGAAGTGCGCGATCCACGCCGGGTCGTCCCCCGCGGACGGGTCGGCCGCCTCCATCGCCGACACCGCGCGCCCCGCAGCCAGTTGAGCCGACCGCGCGTCGCCCAGCAACGCGTGCCCACGGGCCTCGGCCGCGTGGAACATGGCCTCCGCACGCGGCGTCACGCGCCCCCGCGCCCCCTCCTGCGCCGCCCTCGCCAACTGGGCGATCTCCCGCGGGTTCCCGAGCTGCGCGGCGAGGTGGCTCATGGAGGCCGCCAGCACGTAGCCGCCGTAGCCGCGGTCGCCGGCGGCCTGCGCGAGCCGCAGCGACTGGATGTAGTACCGCTGCGCCAGTCCGGGCTGCCCGGTGTCGACAGCCATGTACCCGGCGAGTTCGGTGAGCCGGGCGACGGCCGCGAACAACTCCCGTCCCACGGACTCCCGGTAGGACCCGGCGAGCAGCCCGGAGACCACGCTGTTGAGGTAGTGCACGACGACCGGGCGCACGTGCCCGCTCCCGTACTGGTGGTCGAGATCGGTGAGCGCCTGCGTCATCGCCTTGACGGCCGCGACGTCCGAGGGCCCGACCCGCGGCCCGGCCTGCCGCGCGACCTGCGCGTCGGGCGCCGAGATCAGCCAGTCCCGGCTGGGCTCGACCAGCGCGGACGCGGCGACCGAGGAGCCGGACAGGAAGTCCCGGCGGCCCACGTCGCTGCGCCACAGCTCGCAGACCTGCTCGATGGCCCCCAGCACCGTCGGCGAGAACTGGAGGCCGACGCCGGACGCGAGGTTCTTGCCGTTGGCCATGCCGATCTCGTCGATCGTGACCGTGCGGCCCAGCTTGCGGCCCAGCGCCTCGGCGATGATCGCGGGCGCGCGGCCCCGCGGTTGCTGTCCGCGCAGCCAGCGGGCCACGGACGTCTTGTCGTACCGGAGGTCGAGACCGTGCTCGGCGCCGCACATGTTGACCCGGCGGGCCAGCCCGGCGTTCGAGCACCCCGCCTCCTGGATGAGCGCCTGCAACCGTTCGTTCGGCTGCCGCGCGACAAGCGGCCTTGCGGCCATGGCGTACCCCCTGCGAACTCCCTGTAGGGAAAAGATCCGGCCTTGACGATCACTGCCCAGCGGACATACCGAAAATGCGGGACATGCGAGGATTGCCGGGTAAACGCGACGGAATTGCGGGGACGCCCGTCGCCAACCCCCCACTTGTCAGTACCCGCTCACGCCCTGGTTCCTCCTGCGCGCCCCTGCACATGCATCCATGCGCCCCAGTTGCGGAATCGATGCTCCTCCCCCGCGCGCGCTACGCCCGTAACTCCAGGTGGGTGCGGGAGTTGTGATGAACGTGGAAGAGACGATCGTCGGCACCGAAGCCGCTCAGATTCCGAAGCAGCGCGGGGAATCGCTGCTGGAGACCGCCGTACGCTACGCCGAGGAGCGCCACTGGGACGTCTTTCCGGGCACCTGGCTGGAAGCGGTCGAGGGGGTGCAGTGCTGTTCCTGCGGGGAGGCGGCGTGCGCGGCCCCCGGCGCGCACGCGGCGCGTCCGGACTGGGCGTCGCAGGCCACCGGGAGCGTGACGGTGGCGCGCCGGATGTGGCAGAAGCAGCCGACGGCGTCGATCCTGCTGCCGACGGGCCGGACCTTCGACGCGCTCGACGTCCCGGAGACCGCCGGGTTCCTGGCGCTGGCGCGGATGGAGCGGATGGAGCTGACCCTCGGCCCGGTGACGCTCACGCCCGACGGCAGGATGCAGTTCTTCGTGCTGCCGGGCGGCGCGGCGAAGACGCCCGACCTGGTGCGGAAGCTGGGCTGGTCGCCTGCGTCGCTGGACCTGGTGGCGGTGGGCGAGGGCGCGTACGTACCGGCGCCGCCGACCCGGCTGGGCTCCCGGGGCGCGGTGCAGTGGGCCTGCCGGCCGACGCCGGCGAACCGGTGGCTGCCGGACGCGGAGGAACTGGTCTCGGCGCTGGCGTACGCCTGCGGACGGGACCGGTAGCACGCCGGACGGCCCGACGCCGCGAAACCCCGCCGTCCCCTTAGGGTTTCACCCATGACCGATGCGGTGCGCGTTCATGGGCTCTGGAAGCGGTTCGGGCAGCAGGTGGCGGTCGGCGGGATCGATCTGTCGCTGCCCGCCGGGAAGTTCGTCGGGCTGGTCGGGCCCAACGGAGCCGGGAAGACCACCACCCTGTCCATGGTGACCGGGCTGCTCCGGCCGGACCAGGGGAGCGTCGAGGTGGTGGGCCACGACGTGTGGCGGGACCCGGTGGCGGTGAAGGCCCGGATCGGCGTCCTGCCCGAAGGGCTGCGGCTCTTCGAACGGCTCTCCGGGCGCGAACTGCTCGGCTACAGCGGCCGGCTGCGCGGGCTGCCCGGTGCCGAGGTCGACAAGCGGGCCACCCAGCTGCTGGACGTGCTCGACCTCGCCGGCTCCCAGCACAAGCTCGTCGTCGACTACTCGACCGGCATGCGCAAGAAGATCGGACTCGCGGCGGCTCTCCTCCACAATCCCGAAGTCCTCTTCCTGGACGAGCCGTTCGAGGGCGTCGACCCGGTGTCCGCGCAGACGATCCGGGGCGTCCTGGAGCGGTACACCGCCTCCGGCGCGACCGTCGTCTTCTCCTCGCACGTCATGGAGCTCGTCGAGTCGCTGTGCGACTGGGTGGCCGTGATGGCGGCCGGACGGATCCGTGCCACGGGCACCCTGGAGGACGTGCGCGGGGCGCACGGCACCCTCCAGACCGCCTTCCTCGAACTGGTCGGCGCGAGCGGCCGGGACGCCGGTTCCGACCTGGACTGGCTGGGCGGCGGTGCGGCCCGATGACGGACGTGACCGCCACCGTCGTACGGCTGAAGCTGTCCCTGCTGCGCAACGGGCTGCGGCAGTCCGGCGGCCGGCGGGCCGCGTTCGTGGTGTCGGCCGTGCTCGCGCTGCTGTTCGGGGTCGCGCAACTGCTGGGCCTGATCATGCTGCGCGGGCACGCGCACGCCGACGCGGTCGCCGTACCGGCGGCGGTCGTGCTGGCGCTGGGCTGGGCGTTCATGCCGCTGTTCTTCCCGAGCGGCGACGAGACGCTGGACCCGACCCGCCTGGTGATGCTCCCGCTGCGGCCCCGGCCGCTGGTACGGGCCCTGCTGGCCGCCTCCCTGGTCGGTGTCGGCCCGCTGTTCTCGCTGCTGCTGCTGACGGGCTGCGCGGCGGCCGTGGCGCACGGCGCCGCCGGGTACGGCGCCGCGGTCCTCGCGGTGCCCCTCGCGCTGCTGGTCTGCGTGGCCCTCGCCCGGACCGTGGCCGCCGCGAACGTCCGGCTGCTCAGCAGCCGCAAGGGCCGTGACCTGGCGGTACTGAGCGGACTCGTCATCGCGGTCGGGGCGCAGCTGGTCAACTTCGCCGCCCGGAGCCTCGGTTCGGCCGGACTCGGGGAACTGGCCCCGGTGGCCGACGTGCTGCGCTGGCTGCCGCCGGCGTCCGCGATCGGCGCGGTGCACGCGGCGAGCACGGGCTCGTACGGCACGGCCGCCGCGCAACTGGGCCTGACCGTGCTCGCCCTGGCGCTGCTGGTCGGCGCCTGGGCGCGGACCCTGACCCGGCTGATGACCGCGCCGGACGGCTCGACGCTCCAGGCACCCGACCCGGCAGGCCGCGCCCGCGCCTCCGACGGCGCGGGCCTCGGACGGCTGCTGCCCGCCGGCCGCACCGGGACGGTCATGGCGCGCAGCCTGCGCTACGTGTGGCGCGACCCCAAGACGAAGGCCGCGTGGGTGACGTCCCTGGCCATCGGCCTGATCGTGCCCGTCTTCAACGCCCTCCAGGGCACCGGGTCGATCTACTTCGCGTGCTTCGCCGCCGGGATGCTCGGCATCCAGATGTACAACCAGTTCGGGCAGGACACCTCCGCGTTCTGGATGGTCGCGCTCACCATCTCCTCGCCGCGGGACGCCTACGTCGAACTGCGCGGGCGTGCGCTGGCGCTGCTGGTCATCACCCTGCCGTACGCGACCCTCGTGACCGTCGTGACCACGGCCCTGCTGGGCGACTGGCCCCGGCTGCCGGAGGTGCTCGGCCTGTCCTTCGCGCTGCTCGGCGCGATGCTGGCGACCGGTGCCTGGACCTCGGCCCGCTTCCCGTACTCCATCCCCCAGGACAGCCACAAGAACGTCGCCGCCGGGCAGGCCGGCCTGGCCTGGATCGCGATCTTCGGCGGCATGGTCTCGGCGGCCCTGCTGTGCGCCCCCGTGATCGCGCTCACGATCACGCTGAACGTGAGCGCGGGCGGCGGGGAGTGGACCTGGCTGCTGCTGCCGGTGGGGGCCGCCTACGGGGCGGCGGTCACCTGGTCGGGCCTGCGCGCGGCGGCGCCCCGCACGGCGGCGAACCTGCCCGAGATCCTGTCGGCGGTGAGCAGGGGGTGACCGGGGCGCGCCACGGGGGCACGGGGGTGCGTCCGGCGGCCCGGAGGGGGCGCGGCGGGGTCCGGTGCCGGGGCGCGGCGCCTCACTCCGTCACGCGTTCGAGGAACGGTTCCACGGCCGCCCGCCAGGCCTCCGGCCGGTCGTACGGCAGCAGATGCCCGGCCTCGGCCACCTCGGCGTACTCGCCCTGGGACAGGACCCGGACCATCTCCTGCGCCTCCGCCCGCCCCAGCTCGCCGTCCACGCCGCGCACGACCAGCGCGGGGCACGGCACCTGGGCCAGCTCCTCCCAGTGCGCGTCGTACACCCAGGTCTCGCGGGACGTCAGCATCTGGTCGGGGTCGAAGACGGGCCGCCAGCCGTCGGCGCGCTCGTGCATCACCTCGGCGTAGAACTCCCCGCGCGCCGGGTTGGGCCGCTCCACCCAGGGGTCGTCCTCGCCGAACCACTTGCGTACGTCGGCGAGCGTGGCGAAGGGAAGGGGCCAGGACCTGAACCAGTCGGCCCACTCGCGCTGCGAGGCCGCGCCCAGCGCGGAGGCCCGCATGTCGCAGATGACCAGGCCCCGGACCAGGTCGGGGCGTTTCGCGGCGAGCTGCCAGGCGGTCAGCGCGCCCATGGCGTGGCCGACGAGCACCGCCGGGGCCAGGCCCAGCTGCTCGATGGCGGCCGCGGCGTCCTCGACGTACGCCTCCCGGGTGTACGCGGCCTGCGGAGGCTTGCCGCTCTGGCCGTGGCCGCGCTGGTCGAGCGCGACGGCGCGGTGCCGGTCGGAGAGCCAGCGGGCGGTGGAGGCCCAGTGCGAGGCGCGTCCCATCAGGCCGTGCAGTAACAGCACGCCGGGGAAGGAGCGGTCCGGCGCGGAACGGTCACCGTGCGGGCGCGCCGAGTCCTCCGTCTTGGGCGGGTCCGCGAACTCCCAGGCGGCGAGGTGTACGCCGCCGGCTCCTGTCACGTCGATGCGTCGTGCCATGAGCCTGGCACCCCCCTAGCTCCGCGTGCCTGATGTCGCCTCGTGTCGCTTCGTGACGCTTCGGTACCGCTGCAGACTATCGAATATCCATTCGAACATCGGGGCTCCTGCGGGCAACACCCCTCGTTCGAGTGACCCCTCCCCAGGCATGATCGGCGCCACCAGGGGGATTTGTTCTGCGGGGGGCGGACCGCTCGGGGAAGACGGTCCGAGGGGATGACCCTGAGAGCTCGGGGCTCCGGGTCAGCTCTGGGGAGGACAGGCCCCGGCACCTGAGGGTGCCGGGGCCGGCCCTCGCTCCTTTTCCACGTCTTCGGCACATCCTCCCCGCCCCCCTCAGGTCATATGCCTCTCGCGACAGCCTCGCACGCGAAGCGTCCGAGCGCTGCGATTCGGAGCACTGAATCTCGGATCCGACGCGTTCGACACGCCTCCCGGGAACGTCGAGAGAGAGCGTCAACTCCCGCATGAGCAGCGGAAGTTGACGAAAAACCTCCGGACGCCGTCAGCCGTCGGCGGAGCACGCCGGACGGCCGGAGTCCGGCGCCCGGCGAGGACCGCTCAGCGCTTGGCGACGAACACGTGGGAGGCGACGTCCGCCTCCAGCTCGGCCGCCTCGCCGCCGCTGCCCACCAGCACCCCGCCGGCCGCCTCCGTCACGCTCACCACCGAACCGGGCTGCACACCCGCCCGCCGCAGCGTGTACATCAGCTGCGCGTCGGTCTGGATGGGCTCACCGATCCGGCGTACGACCACGGTCTTGCCGTCCGCACCCGGATCCAGGTCGGCCAGCGACACCATGCCCTCGTCCAGGAAGGGATCCGCGCCGTCCTTCTCGCCCAGCTCCTCAAGACCCGGGATCGGGTTGCCGTACGGCGACTCGGTCGGATGGCGCAGCAGCTCCAGCACCCGCCGCTCCACCGCCTCGCTCATCACGTGCTCCCAGCGGCACGCCTCGGCGTGCACCTGCTCCCACTCCAGGCCGATCACGTCGACCAGCAGGCACTCGGCGAGCCGGTGCTTGCGCATCACCCGCGTCGCCAGCCGCCTGCCCTCGTCGGTCAGCTCCAGATGGCGGTCGCTGGCGACGGACACCAGGCCGTCCCGCTCCATCCGCGCCACCGTCTGGCTCACCGTCGGCCCGCTCTGGTCGAGCCGCTCCGCGATGCGGGCGCGCATGGGGACCACGCCTTCCTCTTCGAGTTCGAGGATGGTGCGGAGATACATCTCCGTGGTGTCGATCAGTCCGGACATACGTGCCCCTCGATTACCTCTGCCGGAAGCCCGGCCGCGTGCGTGCGCTGGCCCTGACACCAATTCTGCCGGATCCCACTGACAAGCGGGGGACGCGGGGAAAACAGGGGCCGGGCACACCGGCCCCGCGCCGCCGCTCCCCGGCCGTATTGACACCGAGATGGTCCAGACCGGAGGGTGATCCGCGACACACACCACTCGGCGTCGAGCAAAGGGGCACCGCATGAGCGACGGCACACCCGCCGACCTGTTCTTCGACGCCGCGATCGGCCTCCTGCAACGCGTCCGCGACGAGGAGGCCGAGACCATCACCGCCGCCGGCGTCCTCCTCGCCGACACCGTCGCCGCCGGCGGCCGGCTGTTCGCCTTCGGCGCCGGGCACTCCTCGCTCGCCGCCCAGGACCTCGTCTACCGCGCGGGCGGCCTCGCCCTCATGAACCTGCTGGCCGCGCCCGGCCTCGTCGGCGTCGACGTGATGCCCGCGACCCTCGGCTCCCGCCTGGAACGCGTCGACGGACTCGCCACCGCCGTCCTCGACACCTCCCCGCTGCGCGCCGGCGACGCCCTCGTGATCGTCTCCCTGTCCGGCCGCAACGCCCTGCCCGTCGAGATGGCCGTCAGCGCCCGCACCCGCGGCGCCAAGGTCATCGGCGTGACCTCCGTGGCCTACGCCGCCGAGACCGCCTCCCGGCACTCCTCCGGCACCTACCTCAAGGACCACTGCGACGTCGTCCTCGACTCCAAGATCGCCATCGGGGACGCCGAACTCACCCTCGACACCATCCCCGCCCCCTTCGCCCCGGCCTCCACGGTCGTCACCAGCGCCCTGCTCCAGGCGGTCCTGGCCACCACCGCGGCCACCCTCGCCGACCGCGGCATCGAACCCCCGCTGCTGCGCTCGGGCAACGTCGACGGCGGCCACGAATGGAACGCCCGGGTCTTCGAGGAGTACGGCGACCGGATCTTCTACCAGCACTGAGCCGGCCCGGCGCCGGGACACCGCTACTGCTGCCGCTCCCGCACCAGCTGGGCCAGGTCCAGCGCCGTCGCGATCCGCACCGCCACGTCCTCCGCGTACGTGGCGTCCACGCGCTCGAAGCGGCTGCGCCCCGGCCCGCGCAGGAACGTCAGCACGCCCAGCGTCCGCCCCCGGCTGCGCAGCACCGCGCACAGCGCGTGCACCGCGTCCCCCGGCCACTGCCGCTCCAGCGCCCACTCCCGCGCGCTGTCCGCCGGCACGTTCCCGGCGTCCGCCCGCACGCTCCCGGCACGCGCCACGCACTGCAGCGCCGGATGACCGTCGTCGTAGCGCACCGGCAGCCCGGCCGCGCCCGTCAGCAGGCTCGGACCCGGCGCCCCGGACGGCGTGGCCGCGATCCGCACCAGCCGTACTGGACCCACCTCCCCGTCCGCCCGCGAACCGCCCACCACCCGGTCGACCACCGCGTGATCGGCGAACCCGGCCAGCGCGAAGTCCAGATGGAGGGTGGCCGCCTCCACCGGGTCCTCGCACTCGGAGGCCGCGCGGCCCGCACGGTGCAGCTGGTTCGCGCGGAAGCGCAGCATCGCCGCCTCCTGCTCGGCCTGCTTGGCCTCCGTGACGTCCTGGAACAGCCAGCCGACCCCGAGCGGCACCGGCTCCTCCGCGAGCGGCGACGCCAGCCGCAGGAACCCGGACCGCCAGCAGCGCCGCTGCTCGCCCTCCGCCGTCCGCACGCTCACCCACATCTCGGCCGGCGCGGGCGGCGCGCCCTCGGCCAGCACGTGGGTCAGCGCGCCCTCCAGGTCCTCCACGCCCTGCGCCAGCAGCTCCCCGAGCGGGCGCCCCAGCGCCGAGGTGCGCCCGGTCCCGAGCGCCCGCGCGGCGAACGCGTTGACCACGGCCGGCCGCAGGTCCGCGTCGACCAGGACGACACCCCAGGCCGCGTCCTCGAACAGCGCCTCGCTCAGCGCGATGGACCGCTCCAGGTCGATCTGCGTGTGCACCTCGCTGAACGCGCAGTACACGCCCGCGGGCTTGCCGTCCGGGCCGCGCACGGCCGCGGACTGGGTCCGCACCAGCACCCGGCGGCCGTCCTTGGTGAGCAGCGCGAACTCGTGCACCTGGCGTCCCGGGGCGTGCATGGCCGACAGCAGCCGCCCCTCGACCTCGTCGGCGTCCGCCTCGCGCACCGCCCAGCCGGCGAACCCGTGCCGGCCCACCGCCTCGGCGGCCGTCCACCCGAGGATCCGCTCGGCCTCGCGGTTCCAGTGGGTGACGAAGCCGTCCGCGTCGAACGCGCACAGGGCCGCGTCCATGCCGTCCAGGAGCGCCGCGAGCAGATCGGATCCGCCCGAGTCCTCCGGACCGTCCCGCTCCGGCTCGCGCTCAGGCTCGCCCGGCCCCAGCTCGTCGGTGGTCCCACTACGCCGGGAAGCACTCACCTGGACCCCCATCAGGCTGCGTCCGCACGCACGGCGCGTCGGTTCCTCGCTGCCCTTCATTCAACTCGAACGTGACGCAGCCCACACCGTGTTCCCGCAAGATTGAAGGAATCGTTGCGCGCGGGCGCTCACAGCCCGAGCCGAAGATCCACCCACTCATCGTCCCCTCCGTCGAGCACATACCGCTCCACCTCGACGAACCCGTGCCGTCCGGCGAACCGCAGCCCGTCCTCGTTGACCGCCAGCACACACGTCTCGACGGCCTCGGCGCCCCGCTCGCGCGCGTGCGCCAGCCCACGCTCGTACAACGCCTTGCCGAACCCCCGCCGCCGAAACCCCGGCAGCACGCGCGCGATCACCGTCACCGCGCCGTCGACCGCCGGCCGCACGGTGGAACACCCCACGAGCACGTCACCGAGATACGCGTTCTCCAGCAGATACCCCCGCTCCAGCCGCTCCCGCGCCTCACCGGCCGACATCGCGGCGGGCGGCACGACGACGTTGTGCACATACCGCCACCCCTCCAGCCCACCCCCACCCGCACCGACACCGACGACCCTGAGCTGCTCGCCGTCCACGACTTCCTCCGTTCTCCCCGCCGTCCGCTCGGGCAGGGAACGCCAGCCAGATCTCCGTCACGGCCTCAACGCATATCCGTGCCCCTCTCGCCCGTCAGCACCCACTCCACCCAGGCGTTCGAGTAACGCGCCGGATTCGCACGACCGGGCGATTCCAGGACGATCAAGGCATCGGTCAGGGCCCGGAACCGTAGTTTCGCCTGGATACACGAGAAGGGAGGTCACTCGCTCCCCGGCCGTGAGGCCGTCGAGTGACCAGCCCCAGTCATCGCGATCGCAGGATCAGGGAGGTGCCCCCGATGCGATCGTGAGGTTCCCCGAACGGGTCCTGGTCGCGAAGGCCACCGGCCGCGGCTCGTACGCACGCACCACACCCGATCGGTACGGATTCCCGCGCCTACGGCGCTCTCGTACCAAGCAGCACTTCGGACTCGGCCTGAGCTCACTCCGCCGGCATCTCCAAAAAACAGTTGAGCCCTTCCGGACGGCTTCGTAGAGTTGCTGGTACTTCAGAGAGGAGGTGGTTCGGTAGATGTATGCATATCGGACGGAAGAGGTGGCTGCGGGCTGACGGCCCGCCCCCACACGATGTGCGGTGCCGGACCGGCGTGCACGAGATGTACGCAGCCGGCCAATCCAACGCAGTCACCCGACCCGCGAGCTCGCCGGTACGTCCGGCCGGCTTCTCCGTCTTTCGGCGGAGGGACCCGAGCTCGCGGGTCGTCTGCGTTCCCGGGGCCGGTCAGGGGCTGAGGCGTTCCACCTGCCAGGTGCCGTCGGGGGCGGCCACGTAGCGCAGGCGGTCGTGGAGGCGGTTGTGGCGGCCCTGCCAGAACTCGATGGTGCGGGGTTCGACCCGGAAGCCGCCCCAGTGCGGGGGGACCGGGACCTGTTCGCCCTCGGGGTAGCGGGCGTGCAGCTCGGCGTAGGCGGTGTCGAGTTCGGTGCGGGAGACGACCGAGGACTGGGCGCTGGCCCAGGCGCCGAGCTGGGAGCCGTGCGGGCGGGTGCGGAAGTAGGCGGTGGTCTCGTCGCGGCCGGTGCGGCGGGCGGTGCCGGTGACGATGACCTGGCGGGCCAGCGCGTGCCAGGGGAAGAGCAGGGAGACGTGCGGGTTCGCGGCGATGTCCCGGGCCTTGCGGGAGTCGTAGTTGGTGTAGAAGACGAAGCCCTTCGCGTCGTACTGCTTCATCAGGACCGTGCGTGAGCTGGGGCGGCCCTCCGCGTCGGCGGTGGAGACGACCATCGCGTTGGGTTCGTGGATCACGCCGTCGTCGGCCGCCCGCGCGGCCTGTTCGAACCAGTGGGTGAACTGGTCCATCGGATGGACGGGCAGGTCCTTCTCGTCGAGGCCCTCGGCCCGGTAGTGCTGGCGCATCGCAGCGGGGTCACGGTCGGTCACGCGGTCATCCTGCCGTATGGGCATACGGGTTCGGGCCATATGCTGCGCCAACCCCCTTGGTGGCACTGAGTGCCGCTGGGCTCCCCAATTCTGACACTCGGGGTTATGGTGCAGATGCCTCCGCCGTACACCTCTATCGAGGAGCCGCCCCATGTCCGACTTCGTACCCGGGCTCGAAGGAGTCGTCGCGTTCGAGACGGAGATCGCCGAACCGGACAAGGAGGGAGGCGCCCTGCGGTACCGGGGCGTCGACATCGAGGACCTGGTCGGGCACGTCTCGTTCGGGAACGTCTGGGGGCTGCTGGTCGACGGTGCCTTCAATCCCGGTCTGCCGGCCGCGGAGCCGTTCCCCATCCCGGTCCATTCGGGTGACATCCGGGTGGACGTGCAGTCCGCGCTCGCCATGCTCGCCCCCGTGTGGGGGCTCAAGCCGCTCCTCGACATCGACGCGGAGCAGGCCAGGGACGACCTGGCGCGGGCCGCGGTCATGGCGCTGTCGTACGTCGCCCAGTCCGCGCGCGGGCAGGGGCTGGCGATGGTGCCGCAGCGCGAGATCGACAAGGCGAACTCGGTGGTCGAGCGGTTCATGATCCGGTGGCGCGGGGAGCCGGACCCGCGGCACGTGGCGGCCGTGGACGCCTACTGGACGTCGGCCGCCGAGCACGGGATGAACGCGTCGACCTTCACCGCGCGGGTCATCGCCTCCACGGGCGCGGACGTCGCCGCCGCGCTGTCGGGCGCCGTGGGTGCCATGTCGGGGCCGCTGCACGGCGGTGCGCCGTCCCGGGTGCTCGGGATGATCGAGGAGATCGAGCGGACCGGGGACGCGACGGCGTACGTCAAGGGCGCGCTGGACCGGGGCGAGCGGCTGATGGGGTTCGGGCACCGGGTGTACCGGGCGGAGGACCCGCGGGCGCGGGTTCTGCGGCGGACGGCGCGGGAGCTGGGGGCGCCGCGGTTCGAGATCGCGGAGGCGCTGGAGAAGGCGGCGCTGGAGGAGCTCCACAACCGCCGGCCGGATCGTGTGCTCGCCACCAACGTGGAGTTCTGGGCGGCGATCATGCTGGACTTCGCCGAGGTGCCGGCGCACATGTTCACGTCGATGTTCACGTGCGCGCGCACGGCCGGGTGGTCGGCGCACATCCTGGAGCAGAAGCGGACGGGCCGGCTGGTGCGGCCGTCGGCGGAGTACGTGGGTCCGGGGTCCCGGAAGGTGGAGGACATCGAGGGGTTCGCGGACATCGCCCACTAGGGCCGCCTCGTCTGGCCGGCACCTCGTCAGGTCGGCCCTCGTCAGGCCGGCACCTCGTCAGGCCAGCACCTCGTCCAGCAGTGCCGCCCACTGCGTCACCACGCGTTCCCGCCTCGCCGCGTCGTCGGTCAGGAGGTTGGCGAGGCCGAGACCCCGGGCCATGTCCAGGAGTCCCTGGACGGTCTCCCGGGTGCCGGGCCGGGATTCGTCGGCGGCCAGGAGGTCCACGGCGATGCGGTGGGTCTCGCGGCCGACGCGGGCCTCCAGTTCGGTGACGCGGGGGCGGAGCTGGTCCTCGTCGGAGGCGGCGACCCACAGGTGGAGGGCGGCGCGGAAGAGGGGGCCGGTGAAGAGGTCGACGAGGGCCGAGACGACGGCCCTGCGGTCCGCCGCGGCCCCGTCGGGGAAGAGGGCCCGGATGGCGTTCGAGCGTTCCTCGGCGACGTACTCGACGGCGGCGGTGAAGAGGTCCTCGCGGGTGGGGAAGTGGTGCTGGGCGGCGCCCCGGGAGACGCCGGCGCGTTCGGCGACGACGGCGACCGTGGAGCCCGCCCAGCCGTGTTCGGCCAGGCAGGCCACGGCGGCTTCCAGGAGCCGTTGCCGGGTGGCCCGGCTGCGGTCCTGCTTCGGCGCCCGTTCCGCCGTACTCACACCACCCACGCCGCGTCCCGTCGTTCGAGGAAGGCTGTCATCCCCTCGCGGGCCTGGTCGGAGGAGAACAGCCGGGCCGAGAGCGCGGTGAGGGTGGCCGCGTCCCGGTCGAATGTCTCCAGCACCCTAGCCGTGAGCAGCCGTTTCGTCTCGGCCAGGGCCTCGGGTGCGGAGCGCCGCAGTCCGTCGAGGACGGGTTCGAGGGCGGTGTCGACGTCGTCGGCGGCGGCGGTGAGCAGGCCGAGGCGTACGGCTTCGGCCGGGTCGAAGCGTTCGCCGGTGAGGTAGTAGCGGGCGAGGGTGCGGGGGTCGGCGCGCGGGAGGAGCGGCAGGGAGATCACCGCGGGGGCGACGCCGATGCGGACCTCCGTGAAGGCGAAGGTGGAGTCGGTGGAGGCGGCGGCGATGTCGCAGGCGGCGAGGAGGCCGAGGCCGCCCGCGCGGACGTGTCCCGTGACGCGGGCGACGACCGGTTTGGGCAGCTCGACGATCCGGCGCAGGAGCTGGACGAGGGCGTCGGGGTGGGGCGGGTCGCGCAGGTCGGCGCCGGCGCAGAAGGTCGTCCCGGTGTGGGTGAGGACGACCGCGCGGACGTCGGGGTCCTTGGCGCAGTCGGCGAGGGCTTCGGTGAGTTCGGCGACGAGGGCGGCGGACAGGGCGTTGCGGGTGGGGACGGAGTCGAGGCTGAGGGTGGCGACGGCACGCGCGCGTGTCTGTCCGACGGACGTCATGGGCGCTCCTCGGGTTCCGCGGTCGGGGCGGTCGCGGTCGTGGCGGTCGCGGTCGTGGCGGTCGCGGTCGTGGCGGTCGCGGTCGTGGTGAGGCCGCGGAGTTCGCGGCGGAGTATCTTCCCGGACGCGGCGCGGGGCACCCCGGCGACGAAGGTGACCCTGCGGACGCGTTTGTAGGGTGCGACGCGTTCGGCGACGTAGAGCATGGTCTCGTTCTCGGTGAGCGCGGTGGCGGCGGGCTGGCGGACGACGAAGGCGTGCGGGACCTCGTTGCCGTCCTCGTTGTAGGTGCCGACGACGGCGGCGTCGGCGATGCCGGGGTGGGTGAGCAGGACGGCCTCCAGTTCGGCGGGGGCCACCTGGAAGCCCTTGTACTTGATGAGTTCCTTGACCCGGTCGACGACGAACAGCCAGCCGTCGGCGTCGGTGTGGCCGACGTCCCCGGTGTGCAGCCAGCCGTCGGTGTCGATCATCTCGGCGGTGGCGTCGGGGCGGCCGAGGTAGCCCTTCATGACCTGGGGGCCGCGGATGAGGATCTCGCCGGGTTCGCCGGTGCCGAGGTCCTTGTGCGGGTCGTCGAGGGAGACGATCCGCATCTCGGTGCCGGCGATGAGGCGGCCGACGGTGCCGGGCGGTGCGTGGCGCATGGCGTCGAGCGGGACGACGTGGGTGCCGGGCGAGAGTTCCGTCATGCCGTAGGCCTGGGCGACGGGCGGCAGACCGAGGCGTGCGGAGCAGGCGGCGGCGAGGCGGGCGTCCAGGGGTGCGGCGGCGCTCATGACGTACCGCAGGGAGGACAGGTCGTACTGCTCGACCAGGGGGTGCTTGGCGAGGGCGAGGACGATCGGCGGGGCGACGTACAGGCCGGTGATGCGGTGGTTCTGGATGGCCGCGAGGAAGGTCTCCAGGTCGAAGCGGGGCAGGACGACGACGGTGGCGCCCATCCGCAGCGGCGCGTTCATGAGCGCGGTGAGGCCGTAGATGTGGAAGAGCGGGAGGACGGCGAGGATGCGTTCGCCGGGGCCGGTGGGGACGGCGGGTTCCAGCTGGGCGAGGTTGGTGGCGATCTGCCGGTGGGTGAGCATCACGCCCTTGGGGACGCCGGTGGTGCCGGAGGAGTACGGCAGTGCGGCGATGTCCTCGGCGGGGTCGATGGCGACGTGCGGCTCGGGTGCGGTGGAGGCGAGCATGTCGATCAGCGAGCGGTGGCCGGGCGCGCTGTCGCAGACGAAGATCTCGGCCACGCCGCCGGCGAGTTCGGCGGCCCGGCGGGCGGCCTCCAGGAGCGGTGAGACGGTGATGATCCAGCGGGCCGCGGAGTCCGTGAGCTGTTTGGCGAACTCCTCGGGGGTGGCGAGGGGGTGCACGGTGGTGACGGAGGCGCCCGCGCGCGTGGCCGCGTAGAAGGCCGTCGGGAAGGCGACCGTGTTCGGGCTGTGCAGGGCGAGCACGTCGCCCTTGCGGACGCCGGCGTCGGCGAGTCCGGCCGCGACCCTGCGGTGGAACCGGTCCAGTTGTTCGTAGCTGAGGGTGGTGCCGTCGGTGCCGTCGATCAGGGCGGGCGTGTCGCCGAACGCGGCGGCGCGGCCCAGTACGGCCTCGTGGATCGGGAGTTCTACGGGCGGAACGTCTGCGTACGCGCTGCGGAACACGGTTCCTCCAAGGCGGCCTAGTACGACTTGGGCAGGCCCAGGGTCTGGTGGGAGACGTAGTTGAGAATCATCTCCCTGCTCACCGGAGCAATACGAGCCACGCGCGCGGCCGTTATCAGCGAGGCGAGGCCGAATTCGCGGGTGAGTCCGTTGCCGCCGAGGGTGTGCACGGCCTGGTCGACCGCGCGCACGCAGGCCTCGGCGGCCGCGTACTTGGCCATGTTGGCGGCCTCGCCCGCGCCGATGTCGTCCCCGGCGTCGTAGAGGTGGGCCGCCTTCTGCATCATCAGGCGGGCGAGTTCGAGCTCGATGTGGGCCTGGGCGAGCGGGTGCGCGATGGCCTGGTGGGCGCCGATGGGGGTCTTCCAGACGGTCCGCTCGCGCGCGTAGGCGATCGCCTTGGCCAGGGCGTGGCGTCCCATGCCGATCGCGAAGGCGGCCGTCATGATCCGTTCCGGGTTCAGTCCGGCGAAGAGCTGAAGGAGACCGGCGTCCTCGTCGCCGACGAGTGCGTCGGCGGGCAGCCGTACGTCGTCCAGGACCAGTTCCCACTGCTTCTCGGCGGCGTTGAGTTCCATGTCGATGGGGTTCTTGTGGAAGCCGCCGGCGTCGGTCGGGACGATGAACAGGCAGGGCTTGAGGCTGCCGGTGCGGGCGTCCTCGGTGCGGCCGACGATCAGGACGGCGTCGGCCATGTCGACGCCGGAGATGAAGACCTTGCGGCCGGTGAGCAGCCAGTCGCCGGTGTCGGGGTCGCGGCGGGCGGTGGTGGTGATGCGGTGCGAGTTGGAGCCGGCGTCGGGTTCGGTGATGCCGAAGGCCATCAGGCGGGAGCCGTCGGAGAGTCCCGGGATCCAGGTGCGCTTCTGCTCCTCGGTGCCGAAGCGGGAGATCACGGTTCCGCAGATGGCGGGCGAGACCACGAGCATGAGGAGCGGGGAGCCGGCGGCGCCGAGTTCTTCGAGCACGATGGAGAGTTCGGCGATGCCGCCGCCTCCGCCGCCGTACTCCTCCGGGAGGTTGACGCCGAGGTAGCCGAGTTTTCCGGCTTCCTGCCAGAGTTCGGTGGGGTGGCGGCCCTCGGCGATGGTGCGGGTGATGTAGTCGCGGCCGTACTTCTTGCCGAGGGCGGCGACCGCTTCGCGGAGTGCCTTGTGCTCGTCGGTTTCGATTTGAGGGGTCACGGTGGCTCCTTCGAGTGCGGGTTGTCGGTGGCTGGTCGCGCTCACGCGGCGACAGCCGCAAATCGAATACGGCCCCGCGCCCCTACAGGGGCGCCTTTACCACTGCCAGTAGCGAGCCGGGCTCTACCTGTTGGCCGACCGCGACCCGCAGCTCGCTCAGCGTTCCCGTCACCGGCGCCGTGATCTGGTGCTGCATCTTCATGGCCTCCAGCCACATCAGCGGCTGGCCCGCCTCCACCGAGTCGCCCTCCGTCAGCCCCTCCGCGATCCGTACGACCGTTCCCGGCATCGGTGCCAGCAGGGAGCCCGGTGCCAGCTGGGCCTTCGGGTCGGGGAAGCGCGGGAGCGCGGTGAGGGCGGTGGCGTTGACGTGGACCCGGTCGCCGTACCGGGACACCGCGAACTTGCGGTGCACGCCGTCGATGTCGAGCACGACCAGGTGCGCGTCCGCGTGCACGACGCGTACGCCGTCCGCCGCGAGGCCGTCGCGGGTGTGCCGGTAGTGGACCTCGTGCTCCTCGTCCGCCATCAGGTACCGCTTGGTCTGCGGCTGGGAGGAGAGGTTGCGCCAGCCGCCGAACCGGGAGCGGCCGTGGGCGTCGGCGAGGGCGGCGGCGAGCGGGGCGTGCGGGTCGGGGGCGGGGGCGGTGAGGCCGGCGAGGTGGCGGTCGTAGAAGCCGGTGTCCATGCGGGCGGTGGTGAACTCCTCGTGGCGCAGGGAGCGGACGAGGAGGTCGCGGTTGGTGGTGGGGCCGTGCAGGGTGGCCTGTTCCAGCGCGTGGGCCAGTCTGCGCAGGGCCTCCGCGCGCGTGGGGGCGTGCGCGACGGCTTTGGCGAGCATCGCGTCGTAGTGGACGCCGATCTCGTCGCCGTCGCCGTAGCCGGTGTCCAGGCGGACGCCGCCGGGGACGGCGAGGCGGTGCAGGGTGCCGGTCTGCGGGGCCCAGTCGCGGGCCGGGTCCTCGGCGTAGAGGCGGGCCTCGACCGCGTGGCCGCGGGCGGGCGGTGCCTCGGCGGCCAGGGCGTGGCCCTCGGCGACGCGGATCTGTTCGGCGACCAGGTCGATGCCGAAGACGGCCTCGGTGACCGGGTGTTCCACCTGGAGGCGGGTGTTCATCTCCAGGAAGTGCGTCTCGGTGCCGTCGACGAGGAACTCCACGGTGCCGGCGCCCGTGTAGGAGACGGCGCGGGCGGCGCGCACGGCCAGCGCGTACAGCTTCTCGGTGAGCCCGTCGGGGAGACCGGGCGCCGGTGCCTCCTCGATCACCTTCTGGTGCCTGCGCTGGAGTGAGCAGTCGCGGGTGCCCAGCGGCCACACGGTGCCGTGCGTGTCGGCGAGGATCTGCACCTCGACGTGGCGGCCGCGTTCGATGTAGGGCTCGACGAAGACCTCGCCGTCGCCGAAGGCGCTCGCGGCCTCGGCGCGCGCGCCCTCCAGCGCGGCGTCCAGTTCGTCCAGGCGGCGCACGACGCGCATCCCGCGCCCGCCGCCGCCCGCGGCCGCCTTCACCAGCACGGGCAGGTCCGCCTCGGTGACCTCGCCGAGCGGCGCGATCCCCATCAGCTCCTTGGCGCGCGTCTTGGACGCCATCGCCTCGATCGCCTCCGGCGGCGGGCCGATCCAGACCAGGCCGGCGTCGAGGACGGCGCGGGCGAAGTCGGCGTTCTCGGAGAGGAAGCCGTAGCCGGGGTGCACGGCGTCGGCGCCGGCGCTGACGGCGGCCTTGACCACCAGGTCGCCGCGCAGGTAGGTGTCCGCGGGCGTGGCGCCCGGCAGCCGTACCGCGCTGTCGGCCACGCGCGCGTGCAGCGCGTTCTCGTCGGCGTCCGAGTGCACGGCGACGGTCCTGATGCCGAGTTCGGCGCAGGTCCGGAAGATCCGGCAGGCGATCTCGCCCCGGTTGGCGACCAGCAGAGTCGAAATCATTGATGCCTCACATCCGGAAGACGCCGAAGCCGCCCCGCGCGCCCTCGAAGGGGGCGGTGTGGATGGCGGACAGGCACAGGCCGAGGACGGTACGGGTGTCGCGCGGGTCGATGACGCCGTCGTCGTACAGCCGCCCGGACAGGAACATCGGCAGCGACTCGGACTCGATCTGCTGCTCGACCATGGCGCGCAGCGCGGCGTCGGCGTCGTCGTCGTAGGGCTGTCCCTTCGCGGCGGCCGACTGGCGGGCGACGATCGAGAGCACGCCGGCGAGCTGCTGCGGGCCCATGACGGCGGACTTGGCGCTGGGCCAGGCGAACAGGAAGCGGGGGTCGTAGGCGCGGCCGCACATGCCGTAGTGGCCGGCGCCGTAGGAGGCGCCCATGAGGACGGAGAGGTGCGGGACGCGGCTGTTGCTGACCGCGTTGATCATCATGGCGCCGTGTTTGATGATCCCGCCCTGCTCGTACTCCTGGCCGACCATGTAGCCGGTGGTGTTGTGCAGGAACAGGAGCGGGATGTCCCGCTGGTTGGCGAGCTGGATGAACTGGGCGGCCTTCTGGGACTCCGCGGAGAACAGGACGCCCTGGGCGTTGGCGAGGATGCCGACGGGATAGCCGTGCAGGGTGGCCCAGCCCGTCGTCAGACTGGTCCCGTACAGCGGCTTGAACTCGTCGAAGTCGGAGGCGTCGACGAGCCGTGCGATCACCTCGCGCGGGTCGAAGGGCGTCTTGAGGTCGCCGGGGACGATGCCGAGGAGGTCGTCGGCGGCGTACTTCGGCGGCTCGGCCGGGCCCGGGTCGCGGTGCGCCTTGCGGTGGTTGAGGCGGGCGACCACGCGGCGGGCCTGGCGCAGCGCGTCCGGTTCGTCGACGGCGAAGTGGTCGGCGAGGCCCGACACGCGCGCGTGCATCTCGGCGCCGCCGAGGGACTCGTCGTCGCTCTCCTCGCCGGTGGCCATCTTCACCAGGGGCGGTCCGCCGAGGAAGACCTTGGCGCGCTCCTTCACCATGATCACGTGGTCGGACATGCCGGGGACGTAGGCGCCGCCCGCGGTGGAGTTGCCGAAGACGACGGCGACGGTGGGGATGCCGGCGGCCGACAGCCGGGTGAGGTCGCGGAAGACGGCGCCGCCCGGGATGAAGATCTCCTTCTGCGAGGGCAGGTCGGCGCCGCCGGACTCGACCAGGCTGATGCAGGGCAGCCGGTTGGCGAGGGCGATGTCGTTGGCGCGCAGGGCCTTCTTCAGCGACCAGGGGTTGCTGGCGCCGCCGCGCACGGTCGGGTCGTTGGCGGTGATCAGGCACTCCACGCCCTCGACGACGCCGATCCCGGTGACCAGCGAGGCGCCGACGGCGTAGTCGCTGCCCCAGGCGGCCAGCGGCGACAGCTCCAGGAAGGGGGTGTCGGGGTCCAGGAGGAGTTCGATGCGCTCGCGGGCGAGGAGTTTGCCGCGCCCGCGGTGGCGCGCGACGTACTTCTCGCCGCCGCCCGCGAGGGCCTTGGCGTGCTCGGCCTCCAGGTCGGCGAGCTTGGCGAGCATGGTGTCGCGGTTCGCCCGGTGGTCGGGGCGGTGGGTGTCGAGGGTGGTCTCGATGACCGTCACAGCAGGGCCTCCGGGATGTCCAGGTGGCGGGAGCGGAGCCATTCGCCGAGGGCCTTGGCCTGGGGGTCGAAACGGTGCTGGGCGGCCACGCCCTGGCCGAGGATGCCCTCGACGGTGAAGTTGACGGCCCGCAGGCCGGGCAGCAGGTGGCGGGTGACGGTCAGCTCGCGGCTCTCGGGTACGAGCTGCCGGAAGGCGTCGGCGGTCAGGGTGTGCGCGAGCCAGCGCCAGGCCTCGTCGGAGCGGACCCAGACGCCGACGTTGGCGTTGCCGCCCTTGTCGCCGCTGCGGGCTCCGGCGACGAGGCCGAGGGGCGCCCGCCGGGTCGGTCCGGCCGGCGGCGGCTCGGGCAGCGGCGGCTCGGGCGGCTCCTGGAGTACGCGGGTGTCCCGGGCCGGCGGCACGGGGATCCGCCGGCCGTCGTCCAGGACGGCCGCGTGGGGTACGTCGCCCTGGGGGACGTACACGTCCTCGAAGACCCCGTAGGGCGCGCCCTTTCCGGGCGGGGCGAGCACGTGGAAGCCGGGGTAGCTGGCGAGCGCCAGTTCCACGGCGGCTCCGCTCAGGGCCCGGCCGACGGCCTGCTGGTCCGGGTCGCGGACGACGAGCCGCAGCAGGGCACTGGCGGTCTCCTCGGTGTCCGCGTCGGCCCGGTCGGTGCGCACCAGGTCCCACCGCACCTCCCGCGGGGGCGACTTGGCGAGGGCGTCGGCCATCTGCGCCTTGACCAGTTCCGCCTTGGCCTCGATGTCGAGGCCGGTGAGGACGAAGACGACCTCGTTGCGGAAGCCGCCCAGCCGGTTGCGGCCGACCTTGAGGGCCGGAGGCGGTGCCTCGCCCCGGACGCCCTCGATCCGCACCCGGTCCCGGCCGTCCTGGCGCAGCCGTACGGTGTCGAGGCGGGCGGTGACGTCGGGGCCCGCGTACCGGGCGCCGCCGGTCTCGTACAGGAGCTGCGCGGTCACCGTGCCGACGTCGACGAAGCCGCCGGTGCCGGGGTGCTTGGTGATGACGCAGCTGCCGTCCTCGTGGAGTTCGGCGAGCGGGAAGCCGGGCCGCCGCAGGTCCCGGCCGGGTCCCGCGTCGGTGAAGAAGGCGTAGTTGCCGCCGGTGGCCTGGGTTCCGCACTCCAGGACGTGGCCGGCGACGACGGCGCCCGCGAGCCGGTCGTAGGCGTCGGGTTCCCAGCCGAAGTGGGCGGCGGCGGGTCCGGTGACGAGGGCGGCGTCGGTGACCCGGCCGGTGACCACGACGTCGGCGCCGGCCCGCAGGCACGCGGCGATCCCGAAGCCGCCGAGGTAGGCGTGGGCGGCGAGGCTGCCGGGGTGGGCGGCGGTGAGGTCGTCGCCCTCCACGTGGGCGACGCGCACGGGGATGCCGAGCCGGTCGGCCAGGCGCCGTACCGCGTCGGCGAGTCCGGCGGGGTTGAGGCCGCCGGCGTTGGTGACGATCCGTACGCCGCGCTCGTGGGCGAGGCCCAGGCACTCCTCCAGCTGGCGCAGGAAGGTGCGGGCGTACCCGGCGCCGGGGTCCTTGAGGCGGTCGCGGCCCAGGATGAGCATGGTCAGTTCGGCGAGGTAGTCGCCGGTGAGGACGTCGAGTTCGCCGCCGGTGAGCATCTCGCGCAGCGCGTCGAAGCGGTCGCCGTAGAAGCCGGAGGCGTTGCCTATGCGCAGGGTCACGCGGTGCCGCCCTTCGGGGTGCGCCCGGGGCCGGGCGGGCCCGCGAAGGCCTGGGCGATGTCGAGCCAGCGGTCGGCGTCGGCGCCCGTGGCGGTGACGGCGAGGTCGGCGCGGTGGGCGCGCTGGGTGACGAGCAGGCAGAAGTCGAGTGCGGGGCCGGTGACGCGCTGCGGCGCGTCCTCGGGACCGTGCGCCCACAGCTGGCCGTCGGGGCCGGTGATCTCCACCCGGAACTCCTCGGCGGGCGGGGTGAGTCCGTGCACCAGGTAGGCGAAGTTCCGGGCCCGTACGCCGATGCGGACCACGTGGGCGAGGCGGGCGGTGGGGGCGCGGACCACGCCGAGGGCGTCGGCGATGTCCTGGCCGTGGGCCCAGGTCTCCATGAGACGGCCGGTGGCCATGGAGGCGGCGGACATGGGCGGCCCGAACCAGGGGAAGCGGGTGCCGGGCGGGGCGGCGCGCAGGGCCCGGTCCAGTGCGGCGCGGCCCTCGCGCCAGCGGGACAGCAGGTCGGCGGGCGGGAGCCGGGCGCCGTCCTCGGCACCGTCGTCGACGAAGGTGTCGGGGGCGGCGAGTGCCTTCTCGGCCTCCGCGCGGAAGCCGTCCTCGTCCGTCACGGCGAGCAGGGCCGCGCGGTCGGTCCAGTGCAGGTGGGCGATCTGGTGGGCGACGGTCCAGCGGGGCGCGGGGGTGGCGAGGGTCCACCGCTCGGTTCCCGACTCGGCCACCAGCCGGTCGAGTTCCGTGCTCTCCTCACGCAGGTCGTCGATGACGGGCGTCGGCTCGGACATGGGGAGGAGCATGGCAGCGGCCCGAGAAACAATCAAGCACGCTTGCATGAATTTGCCGTCCGGGCCGGTGGCGGTGCTCGCCCTGGGGCATTCCTGGCCGTTCCTGGGGGATTCCTTGGGACGCCCGGTCGGGGCGGGGGTGTTCGGATGGCCTATGTTCGATGCGGACATCCGGCGACGAAGTGATGTGTGGGGCGTGCGGAGGACGGATCAATTCGCCGCGGGGGCGGAGGCGACGGTCGTCGCGGAGCCCGCCGCGACCGGTCACGGCCAGGCGGCCGGCGAGGGGGCCGCGGACGCGTTCTCGCGTGAACTGCCGCGCCACTGGCCGCTTCTCCTGGTGGCCGCCGCCGTCCTCCCCGGCACCCTGCTCTTCTTCCTCGGCCAGGGCGTGAGCAAGGCCGCGCTGCAGGCGTGGCAGACGGTGTGCCTGGCGGTGGTCGTGCAGGCGACGCCGTTCCTGCTGCTCGGTACGGCGCTGTCGGGGGCGATCAACGCGTTCGTGCCGGAGCGGGTGTTCACCCGGCTGCTGCCGAAGCGGCCCGCGCTGGCCGTGCCGGTCGCCGGGCTGGCCGGCGTGGTGCTGCCGGGGTGCGAGTGCGCGTCGGTACCGGTGGCGAACAGCCTGATCGGACGCGGCGTCACGCCGGCCGCCGCCTTCGCGTTCCTGCTCTCCGCGCCCGCGATCAACCCGGTCGTGCTGACCGCCACCGCGATCGCCTTCCCCGGTACGCCGCTGATGGTCCTGGCCCGGCTGCTCGCCTCGCTGGTGACGGCCGCGGTGATGGGCTGGCTGTGGCTGTGGCTGGGCCGTGAGGAGTGGCTGCGGCCCGCCGTGCGGCACACCGGGCACCAGCCGGGACACAGCCGCCTGACGGAGTTCCGCAGCTCCTTCCAGCACGACTTCCTGCAGGCGGGCGGCTTCCTGGTGGTCGGTGCCATGGCCGCGGCCACCTTCAACGTGGCGGTGCCGCGCTCGGTGCTCGACACCTTCTCCGGTTCGCCCTGGCTGTCGGTGCTGTTCCTGGCCGCGCTGGCGATCATCCTGGCGGTCTGCTCGGAGGCGGACGCGTTCGTGGCGTCGTCGCTCACGGGCTTCTCGCCCACCGCCCGGCTGGCGTTCATGGTGGTCGGGCCCATGGTGGACCTCAAGCTGATCGCCCTGCAGACGGGCACGTTCGGCCGGGCCTTCGCGGTCCGTTTCTCGGCCGCCACGACGGTCGTCGCGGTCCTGTGCAGTGTGCTGGTCGCAGGGGTGCTGCTGTGAGACGTCCGCTTCAGGTGACGCTGCTGGTCCTCAGCGGGCTCGGCCTGCTGCACGCCTCGCTCTTCACCGACGTGTGCCTGCGCTACGTCAAGCCGGGGATGCGGCCGCTGCTGGTCGGGTCCGGGTTCGTGCTGCTGGTGCTGGGCATCGCGGAGGCGGCGGGGCGGAGGGGACGCGCGGCGGGCACGGACGGTGCCGGGCACCACGGCCACGACCACTCCGCCGTGCCCCGGGTGGCCTGGCTGCTTCTGCTGCCCGCGCTGAGCCTGCTCTTCTACGCCCCGCCGGCGCTCGGCGCGTACACCGCTTCCCGGCAGCCCGCGAAGGTCGTGGACCAGCGGGACGGCTTCGACCCGCTGCCGCGCACCTCACCGCTGCCGATCACCCTCACGGACTTCACCACGCGGGTGCAGCAGGACCGCTCGCTGGCCATCAAGGGGCGGACGGTGCGGATGAGCGGGCTGGTCACGCCGGTGGCGGGCGGCGGCAGCTGGGACCTGACCCGGATCATCATCTCGTGCTGCGCCGCCGACGCGCAGTCGGTGAAGGTGCGGATCTACGGCAGCAGCGTGCCGCCGGCCGACACCTGGGTGTCGGTCACCGGGAACTGGCACCCCGGAGGGAAGCTGGGCACCCGGTCCGCGCCGGTCGCGCTGGACGCCCAGAGCGTGCGCAGGATCCCGAAGCCGTCCAACGGCTATCAGGACGCGCTGCCCTTCCCCGCTTCCTGAAGCGCGACCGCCGCCTCCGCCTCCTGCAGCCCGGCCGCCGCCCGCCCGCGGCGCCCCGCCTGGGTGCGGACCGCGCCGATGCTGGCGGCGATGACGAGGGCGACCGCGGCGGCCTGGGCGGCCGACAGGGCCTGGTCCAGGATGAGGAATCCGGCCGTCGCCGCGATCGCCGGTTCCAGGCTCATGAGGACGGCGAAGGTGGGCGCGGGCAGCCGCCGCAGGGCGAGGAGTTCGAGGGTGTAGGGCAGTACGGAGGACAGGACGGCGACGGACGAGCCGAGCGCCAGGGTGGTCGGGTCCAGGAGCCTGCCGCCCGCCTCGGCGATGCCCAGCGGGAGGAAGAGCAGCGCGGCGACCGCCATGGCGAGGGCGAGGCCGTCGGCCTGCGGGAACCGGCGGCCGGTGCGCGCGCTGAAGATGATGTAGGTGGCCCACATGGCTCCGGCGCCCAGGGCCAGACCGACGCCGACGGGGTCGAGGCCGCTGAAGTCGCCGCCGCCGAGCAGGAAGACGCCGGCCAGGGCCAGCCCGGCCCACAGCGCGTTGACCAGCCTTCGGGAGGCCAGCACGGACAGGGCGAGCGGGCCGAGCACCTCCAGGGTGACGGCGAGGCCCAGCGGGATGCGGGCGACGGCCTCGTAGAACAGGCCGTTCATCGCGCCCATGGTGATGCCGAAGACGACGACCGTGCCCCAGTCGGCGCGGGAGTGGCCGCGCAGCCTGGGCCGGCAGACGACCAGCAGGATCACGGCGGCCGCGAACAGCCGCAGGCAGACCACGCCGAGCGCGCCCGCCCGGGGCATCAGGGTCACCGCGACGGCGGCGCCGAACTGCACGGAGATCCCGCCGACCAGCACCAGCCCGACGGGGCCGAGCGAGCCGAGGCGGCCCGGCGCTCCGTCGCCGTCGGCGGCGGTGACGGCAGCGGCGGGCGCGGACCCGGTGGTGGGCGTCGGCTGTGAGGTGCTGGGGGTGGTCACGGGCGGTCCAGGAAGCTCGTCGTTCATTGCGGTGCACTGCTCAGTCCAGGGTAATGGACTTGGACAGGCGCGTGAAGCCCTTATGGAGCTGTCCTGGCCGCCGGCCGGGCGCGCCCGGTGTCGCCGCAGGTCACGCCCCGCGGAGTCAGCGGCGGCCCATGTACACGTCGAACGCCTTGTGGAGCAGCCTGTTGAGCGGGAAGTCCCACTCCCCCAGGTACTCGACGGCCTCCCCGCCCGCGCCGACCTTGAAGCGGAGCAGGCCCAGCAGGTGGTCGGACTCCTCCAGGGTGTCGGTGATGCCCCGGAAGTCGTACACGGCGGCGCCCGCCTCGTGGGCGTCGCACATCATCCGCCACTGGATGGCGTTGTTGGGCTGGACCTCGCGCCTGCGGCCGGTGGAGGCGCCGTAGGAGTACCAGACGTGGTCGCCGACGGTGAGCATGGTCGCGGCTGCGAGGACCTCGCCGTCGTGGTGGGCGAGGTAGAGGCGCATCCGGTCGGGGTGTTCGGCGGTGAGCGCGGTCCACATGCGCTGGAAGTAGGCGAGCGGGCGCGGCAGGAAGCGGTCGCGCCCGGCGGTCTCGGTGTACAGCGTGTAGAAGGCGGGCAGGTCCTCGTAGCTGCCGCGGACCACCTTGACCCCGGCCTTCTCGGCCTTCTTCACGTTGCGCCGCCACTGCTGGTTGAGCCCGCCGCGGATGTCGTCCAGCGACCGCCCGGCGAAGGGGACCTGGAACACGTAGCGGGGCTGCCCGGCCGCGAACCCGTCCTCGCCGCCGTCCGCGGCCTGCCGCCATCCCAGCCGCCGCAGCCGTTCGGCGAGCGCGAGGGCACCTGGCTCCTCCGAGGTCGGCGGGGCGTCCCGCAGCCGCCGGGCGGCCGGGTCGGCGATCGCCTCCTTCACCGCCTCCGCGCTCCACCGCCGTACGACGACGGGCGGCCCCATCTTCACCGCGAACGCCCCGCGCCCCTTCAGGTGGGCCAGCAGCGGGTCGAGCCAGCGCTCCGGCTCCGGGTCGTGCCAGTCGATGACGGGCCCCTCCGGCAGGTAGGCCAGGTACCGCTTCACCTTGGGCAGCGCCCGCAGCAGCACCAGCGCGGACCCGGCCATCCGCCCCTCCCCGTCGAACCAGCCGAGGCTCTCCGCCTGCCAGTCCGGCTTCACGTCACCCCAGGACGGCAGTTGCAGGTGGCTCGGGGAGGGGCGGCGGGAGTCGGCGAAGGCGAGGTGCTCGGCACGGGAGACGGGCCGGAGGTGCAGGCGGGCGGCGGCTGAGGTCATGGGCGAGGGCTCCTCGGGGGGTTCCTGGGCGGTCGGGCAGCCGGTCGACGGCGACGGCATCAAGCAGAACAGACCCGGACCTGCCCGGAATCGTTTCCGCGTCCCCGGCCGCGGGCGTGTCGGAACCCTTGCCGCGAATGCCGCCGCCCCGTCCTCGCGCCCGCCGTCCACCCCGGCCGCCGCTACCCCGTCCGCGCAGCTGCCGTCGCCCGCGGCCGCCGCTACCCCGCCCCGGTGGCCGCCGCCCGTCCGTCGCCGGGGCCGAACGCCGCCAGCGCCTCCGTGTCGGTCACCCGCGCGTTCAGGTAGAAGTCCGCCCAGTGCGCGATGTCCGGGTACGCGCTCTCGGCGCGGAGCCGGGCCACCGCCGCCGGGATGTCGTACGGCGTCACCCTGAGGCCGGCTCCGGGGCCCAGCAGGCACCAGTGGGCGCCCGGACGGCCGTACGGCATGCCCACGCTGCCGGGGTTGACGACCAGGCGGCCGTGGACGAGCCGGGTGTACGGCATGTGGGTGTGGCCGCAGACGACGGTCGTGACGGCCGGGTCGAGCCCGGTGAACACCTCGGCCCAGCGCTCCGGCGAGGAGTCGACCAGGACGATCTCCTCGTCGTCGCGGGGTGTCGCGTGGCAGAACAGGACCCGGCCCAGGCCGCGCACCGTGAGGGTGGCGGTCCTGGGCAGGGCGGCGAGGAAGTCGACCTGCCCGGCGGTGAGCGCGTCCGCGGCGAACGGGCCGATCGGGTCCGGGATCGCGGTGCGCAGGCCGCGGCGGTACTCGACCAGCTCGCGGTCCGCGTTCCCCGACAGCCACAGCACCCGGCCGCCCAGCTCGCGCAGCGTCTCGATCACCCGGCCCGGCTGCGGACCCGCCGTGATGTCGCCGGTGAGGACGATGCGGTCGGCCGCGGAGACGTCCGGTTCGGCGAGGACCGCCTCCAGCGCGGGCAGCACCCCGTGGACGTCGGAGAGGACCGCCACCCGGTCCACGCCCATCCCGGTCACGGCCGCCTCCCTTCCCGGTCCGGCTCCAGGGCCTCGGCCAGGACCTCCGCCAGATGCCTCCCCCGCACCCCGGCCAGCTGCTCCAGCTGCGTCCGGCAGGAGAAGCCGTCGGCCAGGACCACCGCCTCCCGGGGCGCCGCGGCCACCGCCGGCAGCAGCCGCTCCTGCGCACAGGTCTTCGACACCTCGAAGTGCCCTTTCTCGAAGCCGAAGTTGCCGGCCAGGCCGCAGCAGCCGCCGACCAGGTCGCCGGTCAGCGCGGCGGCCTCGCGGAGCCGGCGGTCGGCGGCGTCGCCCAGCACCGCGTGCTGATGGCAGTGGGTCTGGCCGGTGACCGGGCGGTCCAGGCGGGGCGGGGTCCACTCCGGGGCCAGCCGTTCCAGCGCCTCCGCGAAGGTGACCACCGCCGCCGCCAGCCGGGCCGCCCGCGGGTCGTCCGGGAGGAGTTCCGGCAGGTCCGCGCGGAGGGCGGCGGCACAGCTGGGTTCCAGGACCACGAACACCGGCGCCTGCCGCGCGCCGTCCGGATCCGGCGGCAGGAGCGGGCCCAGCAGGTCGAGGGTGCGGCGCAGCACCGCCCGCGCCTCGTCGAGCTGGCCCGTCGACACGTACGTCAGCCCGCAGCACGGGCGGGAGTCCCGCAACGGCCGCGGCCGTGCCGGGACTTCGGCCACCGTCACACCCGCCGCCTCCAGCACCCGGACCGCCGCCCGGCCCACCGACGGTGACAGGTGCTCGGTGAACGTGTCCGGCCACAGGTAGGCCGTCGGCGCCGGGACCCGCGGCCCGCCGCCGGAGCGCGCGGCCCGGTCCCGCCCGCGTCCGCGCCGCCGCAGCCAGCGGCTGAACGGCTCCCGCGCCAGGCGCGGGAACTCCCGCTCCGGCGCGATACCGCCGAGGCGTGCGGCCAGCGCCGCCGGCGGGCGCAGCGCGGCGAGCGCGTTGACCAGGCCGGCGGTGCGGGTCCGGGCCACCAGGCTCAGCCAGCGCGGCAGCCGGCCCATGCTGTAGTGCGCCGCGGGACGCCGCCGCCCGGCGTAGTGGTGGTGCAGGAACTCCGCCTTGTAGGTGGCCATGTCCACGCCGACCGGGCAGTCCGTGCGGCAGCCCTTGCAGGACAGGCACAGGTCCAGCGCGTCCCGTACCTCCGTGGACCGCCAGCCGTCCGTCACCAGCTCGCCCGCCAGCATCTCGTGCAGCAGCCGGGCCCGGCCGCGGGTGGAGTGCGCCTCCTCGCCGGTGGCCCGGAAGGACGGGCACATCACCGACGCGCCGGACGCCTCGGTCGTCCGGCACTTCGCCACGCCCACGCAGCGGCGGACGGCCGCCGAGAAGTCCCCGCCGTCGGCCGGATAGGCGAAGGCCACCGGCAGCGGCTCGCGGGGCAGCACGGCGAAGCGCAGGTTCGTGTCCAGCGGGGCGGGCCGGACCAGCATGCCGGGGTTGAGGAGGTCGTCGGGGTCCCAGAGGCCCTTCGCGCGCTCGAACAGCGCCACCGTCGGCGCGCCGTACATCCGCGGCAGCAGTTCCGCCCTGGCCTGGCCGTCCCCGTGCTCCCCGGAGAGCGAGCCGCCGTGGGCGACGACGAGGTCCGCCAGCTCCTCCGAGAAGCGGCGGAAGCGGGCCACGCCCGCCGCGTCGAGCAGGTCGAAGTCGATGCGGACGTGGATGCAGCCGTCCCCGAAGTGGCCGTACGGCGTGCCCCGCAGGCCATGCGTGGCCAGCAGGCTCCTGAAGTCCCGCAGGTAGGCGCCCAGTCGGGCCGGCGGCACCGCGCAGTCCTCCCAGCCGGGCCAGGCCTCGCTGCCGTCCGGCATCCGGGTCGCCGTACCGGAGGCGTCCTCGCGGACCCGCCAGAGCGCGCGCTGCCCGGCCGGGTCGGTGACGACCAGTGCGTCGAGGACGTCCGCCGCGCGGACCACGGCCTCGGCGCGCGCGCGTGCCTGCGCGGCCGTCTCCCCGCCGGTCTCCACGAACAGCCAGGCGCCGCCGCGCGGCAGTCCGGCCGGGGACCGCACCAGGTCGGCGGCCATGCCCTCCACCGTCAGCGGGGCGGCGGCGAGCAGTCCGGCCGCCGCCTCCGCCGCGGCGCTCTCGTCGGCGTAGCCGAGGACCGCGAGGGCACGCGCGCGGGGTGCCTCGACGAGCCGGACGGTGGCCTCGGTGAGGATCCCGAGCGTGCCCTCGCTGCCGCAGAACGCGCGGGCCACGTCGGCGCCCCGCTCGGGGAGCAGGGCGTCCAGCGCGTAGCCGGAGATCCGCCGGGGCAGGTCGGGGAAGCCGGTGCGCAGGCGGGCCAGTTCGCCGTCGACCAGCTCGCGCAGGCCCGGCGGCGCGCCGGCCCAGTCCCGGCCCAGACGCAGCCGGGCGCCCCGCGCGGTGACGACGTCCAGCTCGCGGACGCTGTCGGCGGTGGTGCCCCAGGCCACGCTGTGCGAGCCGCACGAGTTGTTGCCGATCATCCCGCCGAGCGTGCAGCGGCTGTGCGTGGAGGGGTCGGGCCCGAAGCGCAGACCGTGCGGGGCGGCGGCCTCCTGGAGACGGTCCAGGACCAGACCCGGCTGGACGACGGCCGTACGGGTGACCGGGTCCAGGCCGATCAGCCGGTTCATGTGGCGGGTGAAGTCCAGCACCACGCCGGTGCCGGTGGCCTGCCCGGCGATCGAGGTGCCGCCGCCCCGCGCCACCACCGGCACCGCGTGCGCCCGGCACACCTCCAGGACGGCCGCCACATCGTCCGCGTCCCGGGGCGCCACCACCCCCGCCGGGACCCGCCGGTAGTTGGACGCGTCCATGGTGACCAGCGCCCGCGAGGTGACGTCGAACCCCACCTCGCCCCGGACGGCCCGGCGCAGCTCAGCCTCCAGATCGACCATGCCTCCCAGTCTGCCCGCCGCTCCCGGCGGTGACGCGGGAGGACGGCCGGGGAAACCGGATCCGGCGGACGGCCCACACCCGCCCGTCTCACCCGACGGACTACATTTCGACCGGGTTTCCTCCAGCCACTACGCTCGGCCCCGTGGCTGACATCCAGATCCCCGCTGACATCAAGCCCGCCGACGGACGCTTCGGCGCTGGCCCCTCCAAGGTGCGGACGGAGGCGCTGGACGCGCTCGCCGCGACCGGTACCTCCCTGCTGGGCACCTCCCACCGCCAGGCCCCGGTGAAGAACCTGGTCGGCCGGGTCCGAGAGGGCATCAGCGCCCTGTTCTCCCTCCCGGACGGCTACGAGGTCGTCCTCGGCAACGGCGGGTCCACCGCGTTCTGGGACGTCGCCACGCACGGCCTGATCGACGCCAAGTCGCAGCACCTGACCTTCGGCGAGTTCTCGTCCAAGTTCGCCAAGGCGGCCCGGCTCGCCCCCTGGCTGGCCGACCCCACCGTCATCGCCGCCGACCCGGGCACCCACCCGCGGCCGCAGGCCGAGGCCGGCGTGGACACGTACGCGTTCACCCACAACGAGACGTCGACCGGTGTCGCCATGCCGATCGAGCGGGTGGCCGGGGCCGACCCGGGCGCGCTCGTGCTCGTGGACGCCACCTCCGGCGCGGGCGGCCTGCCGGTCGACGTCAGCGAGACCGACGTCTACTACTTCGCCCCGCAGAAGTCCTTCGCCTCCGACGGCGGCCTGTGGATCGGTGTCTTCTCCCCCGCGGCGGTCGAGCGCGCCGAGCGCGTCCACGCGTCGGGCCGGCACGTGCCGGAGTTCTTCAGCCTGCCCACGGCGATCGACAACTCCCGCAAGAACCAGACGTACAACACCCCGGCCCTCGCCACCCTCTTCCTGCTCGACCAGCAGGTGCAGTGGCTGAACGGCCAGGGCGGCCTGGACTGGTCGACGGCCCGTACGAAGGACTCCTCGACGCGCCTGTACACCTGGGCCGAGGAGAGCAAGTACGCCACCCCGTTCGTCGCCGACCCGGCCCAGCGCTCGCAGGTCATCGGCACGATCGACTTCGCCGACGAGATCGACGCGGCGGCCGTCGCCAAGGTGCTGCGCGCCAACGGCATCGTGGACACCGAGCCGTACCGCAAGCTCGGCCGCAACCAGCTCCGCGTCGCGATGTTCCCGGCGATCGACCCGGCCGACGTCGAGGCGCTGACGAAGTGCGTCGACTACGTGATCGAGAAGCTCTGATCACCTCCGTACGACGGTGAAGGGCGCCCGGTGCACCGCGCCGGGCGCCCTCGTGTCATCTCACCCGGCCGAGCAGGTCACGCTCGGCGCTCCCGAGCCGCCCGGCGCGCCGCCGAACCCGAAGCTCACCGAACCGCCCGCGGGGACGGACCCGTTGTGCGCGGCGTTCACGGCGGTGACCTTCTGGCCGCTCTGCGTGTAGGTGGCGTTCCACATGTTGGTGACCTGCTGCGAGCCGCTCCACGTCCAGGTCACCGTCCACGAACCGATCGCGGCCGTACCGGTGTTGGTGACCTTGACGTCGGCGTTGAAGCCGCTGCCCCAGTCGCTGCTGACGGTGTAGGAGGCCGCGCAGGAGGCGCCCGTGCCCCCGCCACCGCCACCGCCGCCGCCCCCTGTGCCCGAGCCCGGGAACAGCGGTGCCTTGATGCTCGCCAGGTATCCGTCCTTCACCGTGTCCACGGTCTGCCAGTCGTCCTTCAGGATCCCGCCCGTGTCACCGGAGTTCGGGTTCCAGGACCAGAAGGTCCACTGGAAGGAGTCGGCGCCGTACGTCGCGGTCGGCCGCAGGTAGCTCACCAGCGCGGTGAGCCACTTCTGGTCCACGGTGGAGGCGAGCGTGGTGCCGAACTCGCCGACCCACACCGGCGCGATGTTCTGCTTGAACAGGTAGCCCCAGTATTTGTCCCAGATCCCGGGCATGTTGGCGGGGAACGAAGGGTCGCTGAACCAGGGCTGCTGAGCCACGCTGGTGGCGTAGTCGTGGGCGGAGTAGACGACCCGGCCGGGGACGCTCAGCTGCACCGGGTACTGCCCGGCGCCCATCAGGTTGCCGCCCCACCAGCCGGAGACGCCGTCGACCGTCTGCACGCCCTCGACGAAGACCAGCAGGGCGGGGTTGACGGACAGCACGGCGTTCCCGGCGCGCTGCGCGGCGAGCCGCCAGTCGACGGAGGTGTCCCCGCAGCCCCAGCAGGCGGGGTCGTGGGGCTCGTTGTGAAGGTCGATGCCGATGACGGTCGGGTCGGCCGCGTACCGCCCGGCCAGGGCCTTCAGGTCGGCGATCCACGTGGACTCCGGGACCGACGCGGTGTACCAGAGCGCCGACTGGCCGCTCGCGTCCGGGCGGTGCCGGTCCAGGATGACCTTGAGGCCGTCCTGGCCGGCGTAGGCCACGATGCGGTCCATCACCTGGAGCGAGTTCAGCCCTTGGAGGTCGGCGTTCTTGCCGCCGCTGAAGTCGATGCCGTTGGGGACGGCCGTGCTCTTGAAGATGTCGTCGCTGTAGGGCAGCCGGATGGTGTTGTAGCCCAGCGACCTCATCTGGTCGATCATGCTCTTGTAGTCGCGCGACCAGAGGCCGTGCACCACGTAGTTGGCGGTCTCGAACCCGAACCAGTTGATCCCGGCGATCCGGACCGGCTGCCCGGCCGCGTCCAGGATCTGCCGGCCGCTGGTGTGCCAGTAGCCGGCCCCGGGGGCGGTCGCCGCGTGCGCGCTGTGCACGGCGGCGAAGGGCAGGAGGAGGGCGGCGGCGGCAGCGCACAGGGCTTTTCGCAGGGTGCGTAAGCGGAACATGCGGCTGTTCCTCTCGGAGTTCCACTGGGAGCGCGGTGGCGGAATATGGGAGCGCTCCCATGCACCGCGCACCTCCCAGGAAACTGAGACACCGTCATCCCGTCAAGACGTACGGCACCGCTCTCCGCTCCTTCCGCGCACCGGGCCCTCAGGACGCCGGGGGGCCGACCGCGGCCGTGACGGCGCCGATCACGCCGTCGGCGGTGACGGTCACCGAGACCATGACGGGCCGCACCCGGTCCGGCTGCACGGCCGGGGCGGGCGGGACGGCCGGTGAGGTCAGCACGAGGGCGGGCCGCACGGTGAGGGTCGTGGTGGCCGCCGCCGAGAACGGCAGGCTGTCCCGCTGGGTACCGGCCAGGCCGTACGTCCCGCCGCTCGGGTCGCCGGTGCCCTCGGCGTCGTCCAGGCCGCTGACGATCCGCGCGGTGCCGCCGCCGGCCGCGTCCGGGGCGGTGACGACGGTGACGACGAGGGTGCCCGCGAGGCGCACCTTCTCGCGCGGGCCCGCGAAGGTGCCGTCGACCGGCAGAGTCACCGAGCGGGCTTGCGGAACCGGGGCGGGCGCGGCGGTGGCGGGCGCCGGGACGGTCAGGCCCAGGGCCGCCGTGATGAGGCAGATCTTCCCGGCCGGGCGCGGGGCGGTACGGCGCATGGGGGCTCCCGTTCCGTGCGGCGCGGGACGGTCACGGCCTGCCGTCCCCGCCCGCGGGAACCCCTCCAGGCTGCGCGGACCGGCCCGGTGCCGCCGCCCCGGTGGGCCGTCCGGGTGACACCCGGACGGACGCCAGGTCAGTGCCGGCGGCCGGGCGTGCGCCGCAGCCGGCGCAGCCCGAGGAAGGCGAGCACGGCGACCCCGACGGCGACGGCGCCGACCTTGACCTTGCCGTTCGCGGTGCCGCCGTCCCCCGAGGCGGACGAACTCCCGCCGCCGGACGACGACGTGCCGGACGGGCCGCCGCCCGGCACGTCCTCGGCCTGCACCGGGCTGTCGGAGCCCTCGCTGCCGTACATCAGCCTGGTCCCGTCGGCGGAGTAGCTGACGGACTCGCCCTGCTTCTGGAGCGGCACGTCGAGCCGGCCCTCGCGCTTGATCCGGCCGCCGTTCCAGTCGTAGTAGATGCCGCCGAAGTAGCCGCGGACGACGAGTTGCTTCCCGTCGGGTGAGAAGGCCGCGTCGGTGGCCCACAGGTCGACGGTGGCCACGGGCCTGAAGACGTTGGTGCCGGAGGAGGACAGGGTCGCCGGGCCCTCGTAGAGGTGGCCGCCGTCCTCCTTCTTGTCGATGATGTACACCCGGCCGGTCTTCGGGTGGACGATCAGCGACTCGGCGTTCCGGGCGCCGTTGGCGTACTTGACGATGTACTGCGTGGCCCTGACCGTCTGGTCCCGGAGGACCTTCGGCTCGGGCAGCCGGTAGATCCACACGTACGGCCAGCTGCCGTCGAGGTTGTCGCCGATGTCGCCGACGTAGATCTGGTTGTCGGGTCCGATGGAGATGGCCTCCACGTCACGGGGCCTGCCGATGCCGCTGAGCGTCACCGTGGCGACGGTCTTCCCGGTCGCGCTGTCGACGGCGTAGATGTAGGGGCCGTCGTCGCTGTCGTTGTGGGTCCAGTAGATACCGGGGTGCAGGTGGGAGGCGGCGAGACCGCTGGACTCGGTGATCCGCGGGTCCGTGATCGTGAACCCCTTGTCGCCGGTGCCGTCGGCGGCGGAGGCGGGCGCGGCGGCGAGGGCACCCGTGAGCAGGATCCCGGCGAGGAGGGCGAACGGTCGTGGACGCATGGGCCCAAGCCTGCCATCCCGTGCTGTGCGCGGGCGCGGGGGACGTGTCGGTCCTCACACCCCACCGCTCCCGCTGATCGTCCATCATGAGCGGATGCTCAGGTTCATGCCCGTCGGGGACTCGATGACCATCGGCAGCACGGGCGAACACACATGGCGGTACCGCATGTGGCAGCACCTGTGCGCGACCTACGGCGGCCCGTTCACGCTGGTCGGCCCGCGCGAGACGCTGTACGACAAGCTCGCCGACGCGCCCGGCTCGTACGCCTACGCCGACCCCGCTTTCCCGCGCGCGCACCTGGCCGGCTGGGGCGAGGGCTGGCTGCACATGGCGCCGCTGATCGGCGAGGCGGTAAGGACCCACCGGGCCGACATCCTCCTGGTCTCCCTCGGCCTGATCGACCTCGGCTTCTACACGAACGCGGAGCAGACGGCGGCGAACGCGCGGTCCTTCGTCGCCGCCGCCCGGGAGACCAACCCGCGCGTGCGGATGGTGGTGCTGCCGGTGATCCCGAACATCCGGGCCGCGTCCGACCCGCAGTTCGCGGACCAGGTGAACCTCTTCAACGTCCTGCTGGCGAAGACCGTCGCCGACCTGGACGAGCCCCGCTCCCCGCTGCTGCTGGCCTCGCCGCCGCCGGCGTACGACATCGACACGGACACCTACGACGGCACCCACCCGAACGCGGCCGGCGAGCACCGGATCGCGGAGGCCTTCGCCGAGGCGATGTGGCAGGGCTGGGACCTGGGCGAGGAGTACACCCCCGCAACGCCCTGACGGATCCCGCCGTTGCCCGGTCACCGTGCGTATCGTTGAACCGCGCGGCCGTACTCGTGCGGAGGGCGGCCGGGGAGGAGCGCCAGGATGACCGTCCTCGACGACAGGATCGCGATGGCCGAGAGCGACGACGAGATCACGCTCGACGAGCTGTTCGAGCGGATCGAGAAGATGCCCGCCCCCGAGGGATACAAGGTCGAGATCGTCGAGGGGACCGTCGTCATGACGCCGCAGCGGGACACCCACTGGGAGATCATCCTGGACATCGTCGAGCAGTTGCGGACCACGTATCCGCGCAAGCGGGTCAAGTCCGACGTCCGTGTCGACTACCCGGGGCATCTGAACGGGTTCGCGTCCGACGTGACCGTGGTGGCCGAGGAGGCGGCCAGGAACGCGAAGGGCCTGTGGCGCCACGAGGACGTCGAGTTCGTCGTGGAGGTCATCTCCCGGGGCACCGCGGCCAACGACTACGGCCTGAAGAAGGCCGCCTACGCCCAGGCCGAGGTCCCCGTCTACCTGATCGCCGATCCCTACCAGCGCCGCTGTCACGTCTACACGAACCCCAAGGGCGACGACTACGCGACCGAGACGAAGGTCGGCTTCGGGGACGAGGTGGATCTCACCGCCACGGCCGTCGGGCTCACCCTGAAGACCGACGAGTTTCCGGTCGACTGACCCTGCGCGCACCGGAGTTGAGCGGTTTCCGGGGATTCCTTCGGTTAGGGTCGGCCGTGCCTGCCGTCCGCGTGCGAAGGTGGTTCCGGATGCTGAACTACGGCCTCGACATGTCCGCCCTCGACGGCGGGTTCGCGCTGCCCGGCCTGGTGGCCGAAGGGGACGAGCTGGACGCCCTGGTGTCGGCGCATCCCGACTGGACCAGGCCGACCCCGGCCGCGGGGTGGACGATCGCCCACCAGATCGCGCACCTCGCCTCGGCCGACGAGAACGTCGTCATCGCCGTACGGGATCCGGAGGGGTTCGACGCCGTGCTGGAGCGGGCCGCGGCCGCGGGCGCCCGGTACGCCGACCTCGACGCCGCCGCGGGCGCGGCCGTACCACGGCAGGAACTGCTGGAGCGCTGGCGCGCGGGCCGTGCCGAGGCGGCGGCGGCGCTCCGTGACGTCCCGCCGGACCACGGCTTCCCCTGGTTCGGCTCCCGGCTGACGAGCGTGCTGATGACACCGCTGCGGCTGATGGAGACATGGGCCCACGGCCAGGACGTCTTCGACGCGCTCGGCGCCTCCCGCCGTCCGACGGACCGGCTCCGGGAGGTGGCCGCCCTCGGCGTGACCGGACGGGAGCTGTCCTTCGGCGCCGCCGGGCTGCCGGTGCCCGCGGCGCCGTTCCGCGTCGAACTGACCAATCCCTCCGGCCTGACCTGGGCGTGGGGCCCGCAGGACGCGCCGCAACGGGTCCTCGGCACCGCCCTCGACTTCTGCCTCCGGGTCACCCGCCGCAGGTCGCGGGCCGAGACCGGGCTCCGGGCGGTCGGCGCGGACGCGGACAGGTGGCTCGACGTCGCCCGCGTCTTCCTCTGAGGAACCCGGACCGACCGGCCCCGAGTGCTTGCCTGGAGCGCACTCCAAGACGTTGGCTGGGTGACCATGAAGTACACGCAGCTCGGACGTACCGGACTCAAGGTCAGCCGACTCGTCCTCGGCACCATGAACTTCGGCCCGCAGACCGATGAGGCCGCCAGCCACGCGATCATGGACGCGGCGCTGGATGCCGGCATCAACTTCTTCGACACCGCCAATGTGTACGGGTGGGGCGAGAACAAGGGCCGGACCGAAGAGATCATCGGCAGCTGGTTCGCCAAGAGTCCCGCGCACCGCGACAAGGTCGTGCTCGCCACCAAGGTCTACGGCAACATGGCCGCCGAAGGCGACGCCTGGCCCAACCACGACAAGCTGTCCGCCGTCAACATCCGGCGGGCCGTCGACGCCAGCCTGAAGCGGCTGGGGACCGACCACATCGACGTCTACCAGTTCCACCACATCGACCGCCGGACCCCCTTCGAGGAGATCTGGCAGGCGATCGACACCCTCATCGCGCAGGGCAAGATCCTGTACGTGGGGTCCTCCAACTTCCCCGGCTACAAGATCGCCCAGGCCAACGAGATCGCCGCCCGGCGCGGCGGCACGATCGGGCTGGTCAGCGAGCAGTGCCTCTACAACCTCGCCGAGCGGCGCGCCGAGATGGAGGTCATCCCGGCCGCGCAGGACTACGGCCTCGGGGTCATCCCCTGGTCGCCGCTGCACGGCGGGCTGCTCGGCGGTGTGATCAAGAAGGAGGTGGCGGGCGGGCGCCGGGCCGGCGGCCGGGCCGCCGACGCCCTCGCCAACACCAGTCTCCGCGCCCAGGTCCAGGCCTACGAGGACCTGCTCGACAAGCACGGGGTCGCACCGGGCGAGGCCGCGCTGGCCTGGCTGCTCACGCGTCCGGGCGTGACCGGCCCGATCGTCGGCCCGCGCACCGGCGAGCAGCTGGAGTCCGCGCTGCGGGCCGTCGAGCTGGAGCTGAGCGAGGAGCTGCTGGCCGGCCTGGACGAGATCTTCCCCGGTCCCGGGCCCTCGCCGGAGGCCTTCGCCTGGTAGCACGCCTCAGGAACGAGGTCCCGTGGGCCGGACACGGCCTGGGGCCGGGGGACTGCGCGACCGGCCGTGTCCAGCCCGTGGCGGGCACGGCGGCCGCAGTTCCCCGGCCGGTCCTCACCTCATCGCCGACGCCACCGCGACGACGACGAACAACAGCACGAGCGCACCGGCCATGATCCGGTTCCGGGTCTTCGGGTCCACGGCACCGAGCCTAACCGCCCGCCCCCAGCTCCCAGGAAGCGACCACCTCGTACCGCGGCTGCTCCCCGGGCACTCCCGAGACCGGCAGGTTGCTGCGCACCAGCGCCACATCGCCGACCGTCCAGGTCCGGCTCGTGAACCCGTCGAGCAGCTCGACGTACGGCCCGGTGCGCACCGCGTCCCGGCTGCGCGCCACCGTCAGGTGGGCCTTGTAGCGGCGGTGCTCCCCCATCGGCACGCCCGCCTTCCGCGCCGCCGCCTCCGCACGCTCGGCGAGGAGACGCAGAGTCTCCAGGTCGCCCCGCGCACCCGCCCACAGCGCCCGCCCGTGGCCGAACTGACCGCCGCCCGCGACGGCCAGCGGGAACGGCGGAGTGCGGTGGGCGGCCCTGGCCAGCCGCTCCGCGAGGCCGGGTACGACGCCGTCCTCGACCTCGCCGTAGAAGGCGAGGGTGAAGTGCCAGCCGGGACGGCCGGTCCAGCGCAGCGCGTCCGCACCGGGCAGCCGCTTCAGCCGGTCGACCTCGGCGGCGAGCTCGGCGGCCGCCTCGGCCGGGGGCAGCACGGCGGCGAAGAGTCTCATGGGAACCAGCCTGCCATCAGGACGAGACGAGGATCACCCTCGCGGAGGGCGGGCCGGGGGGCGCGGAACGCGCGGCGGGGCCGGTGCGACCGGACGGGGCCGGGCGCGACCGGGCGGGGCCTGGCGCGACCGGGCGACCCAAGGGGACCGAGCGGGGCCGGACGGCCTGAGGGGACCGGGCGGGGCCGGACGACCCGAGGGGGCCCGGCGGGGCCGGACGACCCGAGGGGGCCCGGCGGGGCCGGACGGCCCGAGGGGGCCCGGCGGGGCCAGGGGACCGGGCGGGACCGGGCGGCCCGAGGGGACTTGGGCGGCCCGAGGGGACTTGGGCGGCCCAAGGAAACCGGGCGCGACCAGGGGACCGGGCGACCTGAGGGGACCCGGCGGGCCGGGCGGGGCCGGACGACCCGAAGGGCCCGGACGGGGCCGGGCCGCCGGACGGGGCCGGGCGGGGCGGGCGACCCGACGGGACCGGGCGCCCTGAGGGGACCGGAAAGGATCGGGCAGGACCGGGCGACCCGAGAGGACCGGGCCGCCGGGCGGGGCGGGCGACCCGATGGGACCGGACGGGGCCGGGCCGCCAGGCAGGGCAGAGCCACCGGGCGGGCCGAGCCACCGGACGGAGCCGGGCCGCCGCACGGGGCCGGTGCCGGGACGGCGCGCGGGGCCGGTGCCGGGACGGGGCGCGGGGCCGGTGCCGGGACGGGGCGCGGGGTGCGTCTCCGGCCCGGTACCGGGTGCGGGTCACGCGGCCGCGGCCAGCTCCTCCCGCTCCTCGCGCGGGACGAACCGCACCCGCGGGTGGCCGCCGTACCAGCCGACCGACAGCCGCAGGTTGCCGACGCGGGCCAGCACCAGGCCGATCACCACGGCGGCCGCGGCGGCGATGGCGCCGCCCACCGCGAGACCGGCGCGGACGCCGTACGTGTCGGTGATCCAGCCGGCGATGGGCGCGCCGATGGGCGAGCCGCCCATGAACACCATCATGTACAGGGCCATCACCCGGCCGCGCATGGCCGGATCGGTGCCCATCTGGACGGTGGTGTTGGCGGTGACGTTGACCGTCATGCCGAACATGCCGATCGGGACCATCAGCAGGGAGAACAGCCACAGGGACGGCGCGGTCGCCGCCACCAGCTCCAGACCGCCGAAGGCCACGGCCGCCGCGAGCATCACCCGCAGCTTGGCCGTGCCGCGCCGGGCGGCGAGCAGCGCGCCGGCCAGGGAGCCGACCGCCATCAGGGTGTTGAAGAGGCTGTAGGAGCCGGCGCCCGCGTGGAAGACGTCGTCCGCGAAGGCGGAGAGGTAGACGGGGAAGTTGAAGCCGAAGGTGCCGATGAAGCCGACCAGGATGATCGTCCAGGTCAGGTCGGGGCGCCCGGCCACGTAGTGCAGGCCCTCCCGCAGCTGGCCCTTCCCTCTCGGCGCGCGCCGGACGGCGTGCAGGTCGCGCCCGCGCATCAGGAGCAGGCCGACGATGGGGGCGACGAAGGACAGGCCGTTGAAGAGGAACGCCCAGCCGGTGCCGACGCCGGTGATCATCAGGCCGGCGACGGCGGGGCCGACCAGACGGGCCGACTGGAAGTTCGCGGAGTTCAGGCTGACCGCGTTCTGCAGCTGGTCCGGGCCGACCATCTCGGAGACGAAGGACTGGCGGGCCGGGTTGTCGACCACCGTGGCGAGGCCGACGAAGAAGGCGGCGAGGTAGACGTGCCAGACGAGCACGTGGCCGGAGAGGGTCAGCAGGGCGAGCGCGACGCCGGTGAGGGCCATGGCCGACTGGGTGACGAGGAGGGCGCGCCGCTTGTTCAGCCGGTCCACCAGGACTCCGCCGTAGAGGCCGAAGAGGAGCATCGGCAGGAACTGCAGGGCGGTGGTGACACCGACCGCCGTCGCGGAGCCGGTGAGGCTGAGGACCAGCCAGTCCTGGGCGATGCGCTGCATCCAGGTGCCTATGTTGGAGACGACCTGGCCTGCGAAGAACAGGCGGTAGTTCCTGACCTTCAGCGAGCTGAACATCGAGGATCTGCGGGGGACGGGGGTAGTCGGGGCGGTCGGTGCGGGGGCGGAAGGTGCTCCGGATCCCGTACTCAAAGTGCGTTCGCCTCCTCTTTCTCTGGCCGGTTCGCCGACGGGGCGCTCCAGCCGGTGCGCCCCTTCGGCCACGCGCGGTGTGAAGGGGTCTTACAGATGTGCGAGCTTCTCCAGGACGGGGGCGGCGGCACGGAGCTTGGCCCATTCGTCCTCGTCCAGGCCGTCCACCAGGCCGGCCAGGAACGCGTTGCGCTTGCGGCGGCTCTCCTCGAGCATCGCCTCGGCCTGCTCGGTCCTGGTGACGACCTTCTGGCGCCGGTCCTCGGGGTGCGGCTCCAGACGGACCAGTCCCTTGGCTTCGAGCAGCGCCACGATGCGGGTCATCGAGGGCGGCTGCACATGCTCCTTGCGGGCCAGCTCACCGGGGGTGGCCTGGCCGCAGTTGGAGAGGGTGCCCAGCACCGACATCTCGGTGGGGCTCAGTGACTCGTCGACCCGCTGGTGCTTCAGCCGTCGCGAGAGTCGCATCACGGCGGAGCGGAGTGAGTTCACGGCGGCCGCGTCGTCGCCATGGGTAAGGTCCGGCATGTTCTTTAGAGTAACTCATTACTCTCGCTAAGGACCACTCGGGACACGCCGATGAGCCCGTGACCTCGGCCACCACATCCCGAGGCGCGGAGTCACCCGTAAAACCTCGCGTCACCCGTACGAGTGAGTCGAATCCGGAAAGTCACGCATCGGGCGCCCCGATGTGGCGCCCTCGTATGCATGGGGACCAGTGTGCTCAGCCTGCGGATAGACAAAGAGCTGCTCGACCGGCTCCGGCACCATGCGGCGAAAAGAGGAATGAGCGTCCAGGACTACGTGGTCCGGACGCTCATTCGCGGTGATTTCGACGAGCGGTTCTCGGCCGCCGTCGAGGAGACGGAGAGGTTCTACGGCGATCAGGTCAAGGTCACGTGAGACCCGGACCCGGCCGGGATCAGGTCAGGCCCAGGGCCGGCATCAGGTAGTAGAAGGCGAACACGGCCGCGACCGCATACATGGCCACCGGGATCTCCCTGGCCCGGCCGGCGGTCAGCCGCAGCACCACGAAGGTGATGAAGCCCATGCCGATGCCGTTCGTGATCGAATAGGTGAACGGCATCATCACCATGGTCACGAAGGCCGGGATCGCGACGGTGTAGTCGGCCCAGTCGATCTCCTTGATCGAACCGGCCAGGATCAGGAAGCCCACCGCGAGCAGCGCCGGGGTGGCGGCCTGGGAGGGGACCATCGTGGCGATCGGCGTCAGGAACAGCGCGACGGCGAACAGCGCGCCGGTGACGACGTTGGCGAAGCCGGTCCGCGCGCCCTCGCCGACACCGGCCGTCGACTCCACGAAGCAGGTGGTGGCCGAGGAGGAGCTGGCACCGCCGGCCGCGACCGCGACACCGTCGATGAAGAGGACCTTGTTGATGCCCGGCATGTAGCCCTGGGCGTCGGTCAGCTTCGCCTCGTCGCTGACGCCCATGATCGTGCCCATGGCGTCGAAGAAGCAGGACAGCAGGACGGTGAAGACGAAGAGGATGCCGGTCAGCACGCCGACCTTGTCGAAGCCGCCGAAGAGGCTGACCTTGCCGAGCAGGCCGAAGTCCGGGGTGGAGACGGGGTTGCCGGGCCACTTCGGGACGGTCAGGCCCCAGGTCGTCACATGGGCGACGGAGTTGATGATCAGCGCGAGCACCGTCATCGCGACGATGGAGATCAGGATCGCGCCGGAGACCTTGCGGACGATCAGCGCGAGGGTCAGCAGCGCGCCGAGCACGAAGACCAGGACCGGCCAGCCGTTGAGGTGACCGGTCGCGCCGAGCTGGAGCGGGACGGTGGTCTGGGCGACGTCCGGGATGCGGCTGACGAAGCCGGAGTCCACCAGGCCGATCAGCATGATGAACAGGCCGATGCCGATCGAGATCGCCTTGCGCAGGCTGTAGGGCACCGCGTTCATCACGCGCTCCCGCAGGCCGCTGGCCACCAGCAGCATCACGACGATGCCGGCCAGCACCACCATGCCCATGGCGTCGGGCCAGGACATCCGGGGCGCCAGCTGGAGGGCGACGACGGAGTTCACGCCGAGACCGGCGGCGAGCGCGATCGGGACGTTGCCGATGACGCCCATGAGCAGGGTGGTGAAGGCCGCGGTGACGACGGTCGCGGTGACCAGCTGCCCGTTGTCGAGCTGGTGGCCGTACATGTCCTTCGCGCTGCCGAGGATGATCGGGTTCAGCACGATGATGTAGGCCATCGCGAAGAACGTGGCGAAACCGCCGCGCACCTCGCGGGCGAGGGTGCTGCCCCGCTCGGAGATCTTGAAGTAGCGGTCGAGCGCGCCGTACGCGGGGGTCGCACCCGGCTGTTCGGGGGCGGGGGCCTGAGTGGAAGCCGGGGTTGACATTGGATGTTCCTACGATCAGAAGTAGCCAGACACAAACGGTTTCAGTATGAACATATGAGTCCCAGATCGCCATCTCCGCGCGTAGAACCCCGCGGTGCGTAAGCTGAGCACCATGGCGAAGTGGACTCCCCAGCACGAGGCACCGGAACCCCTGGAGGGACCCGTGGTGCCGACGATCATCGGCGGCACGATCGTCTGGTTCGTCCTCTTCCTGGTCCAGCTCCCCTTCTACGGCTGGTACGCCGACCACGGCCACACCTGGTGGGTGTGGACCTGCCTGGCCGGCGGCGGCCTCGGGCTGATCGGCATCTGGTACGTGAAGAAGCGCGACGCGGCCATCAAGCGCGCGGCGGCCGCCCGCACCCTGTAGGGGCCCTCCCGGGGCCGCTCTACAACCAGGGCAGGACTTCACTCCTCCCCTGGTCGGATCTTCCGGGCACTCGGCAGGTGAACGCGCAAATCCGCACGTACCGTCGAACGTATGACGCACATCGACGCGGGCGCGGAACTCGACCCCGTGCATCCGGTTCCGCTGCCGCTCCCGGTCCGGCCCGGCGGACTGACCGCCGCCGAGGTCGCGGAGCGGATCGCACGCGGCGAGGTGAACGACGTACCGGTGCGCAGCAGCCGCTCCTTCGGCGAGATCGTGCGCGCGAACGTCTTCACCCGGTTCAACGCGATCATCGGTGTGCTCTGGGTGGTCATGCTGGTGGTGGCGCCGATCCAGGACAGCCTGTTCGGCTTCGTGATCCTCGCCAACACGGGCATCGGCATCGTCCAGGAGTGGCGGGCCAAGAAGACGCTGGACTCGCTCGCGGTGATCGGCGAGTCACGGCCGACCGTGCGCCGCGACGGAGCCGCGGTGGAAGTGGCCACCAGCGAGATCGTCCTCGACGACCTCATCGAGGTCGGCCCCGGCGACAAGATCGTGGTGGACGGGGTGTGCGCCGAGGCCGACGGCCTGGAGATCGACGAGTCGCTGCTCACCGGCGAGGCCGACCCGGTCGTCAAACGCCACGGTGACCAGGTGATGTCGGGCAGTTTCGTGGTCGCGGGCGGCGGCGCCTTCGCCGCCACCAAGGTCGGCCGGGAGGCCTACGCGGCCCAGCTCGCCGAGGAGGCCTCGCGCTTCACGCTCGTCCACTCCGAACTGCGCACCGGCATCTCGACCATCCTCAAGTACGTGACCTGGATGATGGTCCCGGCCGCCGTCGGCCTGGTCGCCACCCAGCTCGTGGTCAAGAACAACGGCCTCAAGGACGCCGTGGCCCGCACGGTCGGCGGCATCGTCCCGATGGTCCCCGAGGGCCTGGTGCTGCTCACCTCCGTCGCCTTCGCGATCGGCGTGATCCGGCTGGGCCGCCGGCAGTGCCTGGTGCAGGAACTCCCCGCGATCGAGGGCCTGGCCCGCGTCGACACCGTGTGCCTGGACAAGACCGGCACGCTCACCGAGGGCGGCATGGACGTCACCGGGCTGCGGGCGCTGGACGGGGCGGACGAGGGGTACGTCCGCAAGGTGCTGGGCTCGCTCGGCGAGTCCGACCCGCGCCCGAACGCCTCCCTCCAGGCGATCATCGACGCCTACCCCGACAGCGAGGACTGGCGGTGCGTGGAGTCGCTGCCCTTCTCCTCCGCCCGCAAGTACAGCGGCGCGACCTTCAGCGAGGGCGACGGGGAGCTGAGCACCTGGCTGCTGGGGGCGCCGGACGTGCTGCTCGGCGCCGACGACCCGGCACTGGCCGAAACCGTGCGGCTCAACGAGGAAGGCCTGCGGGTGCTGCTCCTCGCCCGCGCCTCCCGGGACCTCGACCACGCCAAGGTCGCCGACGGCGCCCGGCCCACCGCCCTGGTGGTCCTGGAACAGCGGCTGCGCCCCGACGCCGCCGACACCCTCCGCTACTTCGCCGACCAGGAGGTCAAGGCGAAGGTGATCTCCGGCGACAACGCGGTGTCGGTCGGCGCGGTGGCCGCCAAGCTCGGCCTGAGCGGCCAGACGGTGGACGCGCGCCGGCTGCCCGAGGAGCCCGCCGAGCTGGCCGAGGCGCTCGACGAGGGCACCGTCTTCGGACGCGTCACCCCGCAGCAGAAGCGGGACATGGTCGGGGCGCTGCAGTCCCGCGGGCACACGGTCGCGATGACCGGCGACGGCGTGAACGACGTGCTCGCGCTGAAGGACGCCGACATCGGCGTCGCGATGGGCTCCGGCTCCGAGGCCACCCGGGCGGTCGCGCAGATCGTCCTGCTCGACAACAGCTTCGCCACGCTGCCCTCGGTGGTGGCCGAGGGGCGCCGGGTGATCGGCAACATCACCCGGGTCGCCACCCTGTTCCTGGTCAAGACCGTCTACTCGGTGCTGCTCGCGGTGCTCGTGGTCTGCTGGCAGGTCGAGTACCCGTTCCTGCCCCGGCACCTGACCCTGCTGTCCACCCTCACCATCGGCATCCCGGCCTTCTTCCTGGCCCTCGCGCCCAACACGGAGCGGGCCAGACCGCACTTCGTGCGCCGCGTGATGCGCTACTCGATCCCGGGCGGGGTGCTGGCCGGTGCCGCGACCTTCGTGACGTACCTGATCGCCCGCCACTACTACACGGGCTCCGGCTCCCTGGACGCCGAGACCAGCGCGGCGACCCTGACCCTGTTCCTGATCTCGATGTGGATCCTCGCGATCATCGCCCGCCCGTACACCTGGTGGCGGGTGGCGCTGGTGCTCTCGATGGGCGCGGCCTTCGTCCTCGTCCTCGCGGTACCGGCCCTGCAGAGCTTCTTCGCTCTGAAACTGGTGGGCACGGTGATGCCGTGGACCGCGGTCGGCGTGGCGGTGGTGGCGTCGGCGGTGCTGGAGTTCCTGTGGAAGTGGGTGGAGCGGAAGTACCCGGTGTGAGGCGGCGGTGGGAGCCGCGCGGCCCGGCGAGCGCCGGCCACGCGGTTCCCCGTATCCCTGACGGGACCTACTGCACGTCGACGTAGTCGCCGGTGGCGCTGACCGCGGGGGTCGTGGAGGTGCCCGCGAAGGAGTAGCGGTAGTAGCCGTCGACCGTCGCGGTGGTCGTGGTCTTCAGGGCGCCCGTGGAGGAGGACGTGACGGTCTTCAGCGTGGTGTAGGTGCTGGAGCCCTTCTTGCGGAACTGCAGCTTCACGGACTGGCCGGCGTAGCCGCCGTACTTGTTCGTCTCCCAGTTGGCGCGGGTCAGGCTGCCGGTCACCGTGACCGTCCTGCCCTTCTTGACCGGCTCCGGGGCCGCGTTCACGGTCAGCTTCGACAGGCGCTGGACCGAGACCTTGCCCAGGTTGTTCGCGAAGACGGCGGGGTTGCCGTTCTTGTCGAACGCGATGCCGCCCGCCTGCCAGGTACCGGCGACGCTGTTGACCACGTCGTCGTGGCCGGCGCTGAGCGTGGCCTTGCAGCTCTCGACCGTCGAGGAGGTGTTCGTGCAGCTCGCCAGGTCGGAGGGGGCCACGCCGTACTCGGCCGACTTGATGGCGGAGCCGTGGTAGATGACCGGGACGGTGAAGAAGTCGCTGCTCTTCAGGCTGGCGGCGTGCGTCACCTTGTAGGTGATCGAGAACTTCACGGAGCCCGTGGCGGGCACGACGACGGCCTTGCCGCCGTTGACCTGCACGCTGGAGAAGGTGACGGCCAGCGTGGTGGTGCCAGCGGCGTGCGCGGCCGGGGCGACGAACGCGGTGAGGGCCAGGGCGCCGGAGACGGCGGCCACAGTGGCACGAATGCGCATGGATTCCCCAGTGGGAACAGTGGGCCCGAGGCCCAAGTGATCTAGGGAGCCTGTTGGCTCACAGGTGATCAGATCCACGAGGGACGGCACTGGTTGTACGGGTGGGACGCAATCCGATCAGATTTTTATTCTTTTGCGACCGGATTACGTCCCCTTGGAGTTACTTCACGTCGACGTAGTCGCCCGCCGCGTTGACCGCCGGAGTCGTGGACGTGCCCACGAAGGAGAACCGGTAGAAGCCGTCCACCGTCGCCGTGGTGGTCGTCCTCAGCGTGCCGGTCGTGGACGACTTGATGCCCTTGACGTTCGTGTAGGTGCTGGAGTTCTTCTTGCGGAACTGCAGCCGCACGGACTGGGTCGCGTAGCCGTGGTACTTGCCGTCGTCCCAGTTGGCGCGCGACAGCTTGCCGGTGACCGTGACGGTCTTGCCCTTCTTCACCGGCTCCGGGGCCGCGTTCACCGTCAGCTTCGACAGGCGCTGGAGCTTGGCGGTGGCCAGGCGGTCCCCCTCGGCGTAACCGATCTTGCTCCAGTCGCCCTGGGACGGGTCCTGCCCGTTGAGGGCGAGCGCGAAGCCGTACGCCTTCCAGGTGGTGGCATCGGCGTTGGAGAGCTGGTCGGCCGCGAAGACGTCGATGGTGCCCTTGCAGGTGGCGGTGGTCGCCGACGTGTCCGTGCAGGACGGCCAGTCCATGCCGAAGAGCTCGTTGGCCGGGTCGTCGATGTCACCGCGGTAGATCTCGACGTCCATCAGGAAGTCGTCCGCGTGGATGTCGACGTCGGCGCCGTGCGTCACCTTGTAGGTGACCGGGAACGTCCCGTGCGTGGTGGTGCCCGCGACGATCGGCTTGCCCTTGTTGACCTGCACGTTCGAGAACGACAGGTTCAGCGGGTAGGGGGTGCCGGGGTCGTCCGCGGGCTTGGCGGTGTACGCCGACCGGCCGCCCTGGTGCGCCTTGACGAGCTTCGCCAGACCGGAGGGGCTGTAGGAGGTTCCGCCGGTGGCCTGTGCGGCCGGCACGGCGAGGGCGGAGAGGGCCAGGACGCCGGAGGCGGCGACCACGGTGGCGCGTATGCGCATGAATTCCCCTGTTGGAAGTGACCGGTGAGTCTGCTGACTCGCCCGATCAGATCCGCGACTGCGGAGAAAGGTTGTGCAAGAAGCGGAGGTCGTGTGAGATTCGTCCGGTGGTCGCCGGGGCCGCCGGTCGCAGGACCTCGTCCGTCCGGAAGGACACCCCATGAGATACCTCGTCGCCTGCTACGCCAAGGACGAGGACACGCCCGAGTCGGTCACCGACGTCTCGTCGGTGGGCGTCCACGCGCTCGGGCGGCTGCTGGCGATACCCGCGCACCAGCTCACCGACGTGCACCCGCTGCGGCCCGAACACGCCGACGGTTTCCGGCGGCTGACCGGCATGGCGCTCGACCTGGACCGCTTCGAGTACTTCCTGGAGGTGGAGGCGCGCTGACCCCGTAAGGCGTCCGCGCGCCCGGACGCGGCCCGGACCACCGGGCCGCGTCCCGTCCCTCCGTGCGCCTCGGCCCGGCCTCAGTCGAACCAGCGGTCCCGGGCCAGTTCCTCCGTGCGGGACGGGTCCTCCAGCAGCGCGGCCACCTCGAAGCGGCGCGGCCACTGCCCGGCCGCCCAGGCGAGGCCCGCCGCGACGCCCTCCAGGGTCGCGGCGTGCAGGACGCCGTCCCCGGTGAGCCGCCAGTCGATCTCGACGCCGTCGACCACCAGTTCCTCGTGTTCGACGTACGTTCCCGGAGTGCGCGGACCGAGCAGGACGCGGACCGGCTCGGGAACGTCGTGTTCGGTGCCCTCCGAGTCCACCGACCCGGTCACCGACTCGCTCAGCCGCCGCACCTGGAACAGCTCGGCCAGTTCGGCGGCGCGGGCGGGCCGTACCGGGAGCAGCGGGACACCGGCCGTGAACGGCAGCAGGTCCGGGGAGTCGACCACCACCGCGTCCGCCGCGTCCACCACCTCCACCCGGCCGTCGACCACCGCCCGCACCTCGTCGGGGAGGGTCACCTGCTCGGGATCCAGGTCCGCCAACGCGCCGTACAGGGCGTGCAGTTGGGCTCCGGTGACCGAGCGGTCCGGGTCGGCGAGGCGGTCCAGGAGTTCGGCGGCGCCGCCCGGCTCGTCGAGCAGCGCGGCGACCGACGTGCGAACGCCCAGCGCCCGCAGCACCTGCTCGTCCTCGAAGCCGGTCGCGTCGGCCTCCTCGTAGAGACCGCGCAGCAGCGGATCGCCGCCGGAGGCCAGCAGACCCGCGGGGCGGCGGCCGTCGAGCACCGGGTGACCGCGCAGCCACCAGGCCGTGTACGGGCGTACGACCTCGTGGGTGCCGTCCGGCAGCAGGACGCGGACCGGCTGGGTCAGGGCGTCCCGCAGCGGCGGCCGGGCGAGCAGCGCGAGCGCCTCGGGCCAGTGGTCCTCGTCCACGAGGTCGAGGTCACGGACGGCGGTCAGCTCGGTGGCGACCGGAGGCACGGGCGAGTCGGGGAAGCGGTCGAGGATGTCCTCGCACCAGACGTCGACCGCGTCGAGCAGGCCGGCGTCGTCGGGCTCCGCGAAGTCGCCCTCGCGAGGCTCCAGTTCGTCCGGATCCAGGACGACGTCGGTGGCGCGGACCAGCGCGAAGTCCGCCAGTACCCCGCAGGCGGCCAGCGGCTGCTCGCCCCACTTCTCCGCCAGCTCGGCGTCCACGGCGGCCAGTTCGCCCGCCCTGATCACCCGGGCGAACGGGCTTCCCGGGAGGACGAGTTCACCGGCGGGGGCCGGTTCGCCGTCCTCGTCGGGCAGGGCGAGGGCGCCCAGCCAGGGTTCGTCGCCGGGTTCCAGTCCGGCGTCCCGCACCAGGGCGAGGACGGTGTCCGCCAGTTCCTCGGCGTCCAGGGTGTCCGCCTCCCAGTCCAGGCCCCCGTCGTCGTCCAGGGAGGCGGCCACGGCGGCCCGGACCTGCGGGGTGGTGAGGATCGCGCGCGGGGTCGCGGGCAGGGCGCCGAGCTTCTCCAGGAGCGGGTGGGCGGCGTCCTGGTGGGCGACCTTGAGGCCGAGGCGGGCCAGGATCTCCGGGTCGACGACCGCGTCCGGGCCGGGGAGCAGGACCTGGCGGGGGCCGATGGTCGTACGGGCTCCCCCGGAGCCGAAGGCCCGGGAGGTCCCCCCGGCCAGCGGGACCGGCAGGCCCGACAGCCGTTCCGGGTCGACGCCGGCGAGGCTGTCGTAGAGCCGCCACCACCAGTCCGGGTCCTTCTCCAGGCCGGCCAGGCGGTCCACGGCGTCGGCGAGCGGGAGCCGGGTGACGGACAACGTCCGCAGTTCCACGCGGCGTTCGAGCCCGGCGGGCAGCAGGGTGGGGAGGACCTCCGCGAGCACCCGGACCGTCTCCGCGCCCGCGCCCTCCACGATCTCGGCGTCCCGCGGGCGCAGCGCCTCGGGAAGCTCGTCGTCGCCGCCGCCCTCGACGGCGGGCGGCAGGAACGCGGTGCGCGGCAGCCGTTCCAGGATCGCCTGGCGCAGCGCGCCGTCCAGTTCGCCCTTGCCGAGCGGGCCGGGCACCAGATGGATGATCTCCTCCCCCACCGGCCGCCAGCCGGCGAGGAATTCGGCGTACGCGTCGGCGGCGCGCTGCACCAGGAAGTCGGTGAGCGGGCCGGGCGCGGCGTGCCGGCGGGTGGTGTCCAGCGGGAAGGACGCGATGAGCAGGGCGGGGACGCCGAGGGCTTCGTCGCTGGGGGTGGGGGCGTGCAGCACGGCGGCGGTGCGCGGCCGGTCCGGGGCGCCCGCGGCGTCCGTGGGCACGGCCCAGGTCAGCGACCAGTGCGGGCGCAGCCGTTCCTCGACCGGCCGGTCGGCGAGCAGGTCCGGGGTGAGCGGGCCGTGCGCGGAGACGGTACGCCAGCGGGTCGTGCCCTGCCGGGAGTCCTCCACGACGGTGAGTTCGCCGTCGGTGCCGCGGCTCAGGGTGCGCACGGTGTCGCCGGTCTCGATCACGACCTCGGCGAGTCCCGGCAGGGCGAGCAGGAGGGCGTCGTCGACGGCGTCGAGCAGGCGTTCGGCGAGGTCGGTGGCGGCGGGATCCCGCAGCGGCAGGATCACCACCGTGTCGTACGGGTCGGGGGCGGTGCCCTCGGCGGCGAACGGGAGCCGCAGCAGCGGGACATGGCCGTCCCGGCGGCGGATCTCGTCGCCGAGCCCGCCGCCCTGCCGGGCGGTCTCCTCGGCCAGTTCGCGGGCCTCGGCGAGCGACCACCGCACGCCGCCGTGCCGGCCGACCACCGCGGGCTCGTCGGTCACCGCGAGCACGGCGGCGAAGCCGACGCCGAACCGTCCGACGGCACGGTCGGTGTCCTCGCGCTTCGCGGAGGCGCGCAGGGTGGAGAGGGACTCGACGCCGGCCGCGTCCAGCGGGGCGCCGGTGTTGGCGGCGAACAGGACGCCGTCGCGGAGGGTGAGCCTGAACCGGCCGGGGACACCGGCGCGGGCGGCCGCGTCGGCGGCGTTCTGGGCGAGCTCCACGACGAGCCGGTCCCGGTAGCCGCCGAGGACCAGGTCCTCCTCGGCGTTGGCGTCCTCACGGAACCGGGCGGGGCTGGTGGCCCAGGCGTCGAGGACACCGCGACGCAGGCGGGCGGTGCCGAACGGATCGGCGCCCTCGGCGGCGGGCCGCACGAACTTGCTCACGTTCACTCTCCTCGTCGACGTGAGGACGAAGGTACCGCGCGCCGGGGATCCCCCCGCCCGCCCACCCGACGCGACCAGCCGACCAGCACACACCCGGCGGCGCCGATCCGCCGTACCCGGCCACCCGCCGCTCCGAGGCCCCGGCGCCGCACCGCCGGACACGGGGCCCGGCGGACACGCCGGTGCCGCGGGGCACCGGCCCGCCCGACGCGGTCCCGGCACAGGAGCCGACTCCGCGCCGACGCAGCACGGCAGCACGCCCTACGCAGCACTGGCGCGCCCGCCGGCGGCCCGGCGCCGTACCGCCAGCACGCCGCTGGGCCATCGCGTACACGCCGGCGTCACCGCTGCCGATCAGCGCGACGGCGGCCCCGCGGGCAAGCCGGTGCCTCGCGGGGCGCGGCCGCGACGGAAGCGGTTGAGGCGGAAGCGGTTGAGGCGGAAGCGGTTGAGGCGGAATGGCCGACTCCACGCGGACGGCACGCCCGGCGCGGCACCGCCGGCGCGGCAGCGCGCCCTGCGCGGTGCGGCCCGCGCCCTGCGGCAGCGACATCGCCCGGAGGTGCGCGGGCGCTGCCCGGGGCTGGCCGGGCGTCACTCCGGACGCGGCCGTGACCGGGCGTCACTTCGGGCCGAGCCGGGAATCCCGGCCGCGGTGGCGACGGGACGGCGAAGCGGTTCGGGCGGCGGGGGAGGCCGGAAACGCACCGGCGACGGGCGGGGCTGACCGGGGGTCACTCCGGGGCGGCGGGCCGGGTGTCCGCCGCTCGGGTCAGGAGTGGCCCAGCTCCGCCGACGTCTCGTCCTCCGCCGCCGGCACCGAACCGGAGTCGGCGGACGGGCGGAGCGGGAAGGGGTCGACGCGGGTCTCGTCGATCACCGGAGGTGCCACCACCGGAGGCTTCGGCATGACCGCGGCCTCGGAGTGGCCGCCGCAGCCGTAGGCGAAGGAGACGACCCGGCCGTCGGCCGGGGAGAACTCGTTGGCGCAGACGCCGAACGCCTGGCCCAGGGAACCGCCGATGGGGGTGAGGAAACCGCAGCTGACGCAGGTCGCGGGGGCCGCCTGGGCCATCGGGGTCGTGGCGCCGAACGACTCCTCCCAGCGGTCGGCGGCGATGTGCAGGCCGTAGCGGGACAGCACCCGGGCGCGGCGCATGCCCAGTTCCTCGGCGACCGAGGCGATCGTGCCCCGGGAGGGGACCGTGGGGAGGCTCGCGGGCGTGCCCGCGGTGACGTCGGCGTCCTCGGCCTCCGCCAGCTCCTCCATCTCCTCCGACACCGGGGAGTTCGGCTCCGGGCCGTCCTCGCCGGTGTAGCCGGGCTCCAGCCGCAGGTCCTCGGCCTCGGTGGGGAGCAGGTCGCCGGGGCCCATGTCGCCGGGGCGCAGCCGCTCGCTCCAGGGCACCCACTCGGGGGCGAGGAGGGCGTCGGAGCCGGGCAGCAGGACGACCTCGTCGAGCGTGACGAGCTTGGCGCGGGAGGCGCGGGCCACCGTCACCGCCCAGCGCCAGCCGCGGTACCCGAGTTCCTTGCACTCGAAGTAGTGCGTGACGACGCGGTCACCCTCGGCGACCGCTCCGGCGTGCTCGCCCACCACTCCGGGTGCGGCGGCCTCTTCGGCGGCGGTGCGGGCGAGGTCGACCGCCTCGGCGCACAGGCGGTCGGGGGTGCGGCTTCGCGTTGTCGCTGCGCTCACAGGTATCGCTTCTCTCCTACGCCGTCTCACGAGTGCGGCTGCCTCCGGCGGTGGGGCGGACGGAGCGGACCTGTGGGCCGCATCGACGTCCGCGTCCGATCGCGCTCGGGCGCACCTCTGCCATCCATTGTGCTTTATGGCTGAGATACGCACGCTACCCCGTCGCCGGTCGTGGGCGACAGTCCGGCGCGGAGCCTGCGCGGCGGGCGTGCGTTGGCAAAGGCGGCGCCCGGTGGCGTCGTACGGCCGGTGCGGGCGGGTGGAAGGGGCCGCTCCGACGCGGCCGAGCCGCATCCCGGCCCCGTCACGGGCCCCGTGCGCGGCCATGCCGGCGGCGGAGCCGTCTCCGACTCGCTTGGTCACAAAGTGCACTAGGAACTGTCGTCTCAGGGCACTATGAACGACGTGGCAACCGCGAAATCCCCCCAACGCACCGTCGGGGCCGGTAGCGGTGCGGGCCGGATGCGCGGTGCCGTCCGCTCCGTCGGGCGTGCCCTGCACCTCCCGGTGACCGGTACCGCCCGGAGCATCCGCAGGGCCACGCACGCGCACGGCGCCGGCGAGTCCGGGCTCGGCAAGCTGATCGAACTGCACGCGGTCAACGGCGCGGGCGACGTCATGATCACCGTCGCGCTGGCCTCCACCGTGTTCTTCTCGGTGCCGACCGACGAGGCCCGCGGACGGGTCGCGCTCTACCTCGCCATCACCATGGCGCCCTTCACCGTGCTCGCCCCGGTCATCGGCCCGCTCCTCGACCGCCTCCCGCACGGCCGGCGCGCCGCGATGGCCGGCGCGATGCTGGCGCGGGCGCTGCTCGCGCTGATCATCTCGGGCGCGGTGGCCGGCGGCAGCCTGGAGCTGTATCCGGCCGCGCTCGGGGTGCTGGTCGCGTCGAAGGCGTACGGCGTGGTGCGCAGTGCCGTCGTGCCCCGGCTGCTGCCGCCCGGCATCTCCCTGGTGAAGGCCAACTCACGGGTCACGCTCGCCGGGCTGCTCGCCACCGGGGTGGCCGCCCCGGTCGGGGCCGGGCTGCACGCCATCGGTGATCCCTGGCCGCTGTACGGCGCCTTCGTGATCTTCGCCGCCGGTACGTTCCTCTCCTTCACGCTGCCCGCGAAGGTCGACTCGGCCAAGGGCGAGGACGTGGCGCTGCTCGCCGCCGACGAGGAGCACCTGCACGGCCCGCTCCGCAAGGGCACGAAGCGGCCGGGGCTGCGGACGGTGGGTCCGGCCGTCACGCACGCGCTGGGCGCCAACGCGGCCCTGCGCTGCCTCTCCGGCTTCCTGATCTTCTTCCTGGCGTTCCTGCTCCGCGAGCACCCGCTGACCGGCGAGAGCGCGGCGGTGTCGCTCGGGATCGTGGGCGTGGCCGCGGGCGCGGGCAACGCGCTCGGTACGGCGGTGGGCGCCTGGCTGCGCTCCCGGACGCCGGAGATCATCATCGTGACGGCGGTCGCCGTGGTGCTGGGGACGGCGATCGTCGCGGCCCTGTTCTTCGGGGCGCTGCTGGTGGCCGTGCTGGCCGCGGTGGCCGGATTCGGGCAGGCGCTGGCCAAGCTGTGCCTGGACGCGCTGATCCAGCGGGACGTGCCGGAGCAGGTGCGCACCTCGGCGTTCGCCCGCTCCGAGACGCTGCTCCAGATGGCCTGGGTGTTCGGCGGCGCGGTGGGCATCGTGATGCCGCTGAACGGGACCCTGGGCCTGGTGGTGGCGGCCGTGATCGTGGCGGCCGGCTGGCTGGCCACCCTGCGCGGCCTGCTCGGTTCGGCCCGGCACGGCCCGCGGACCCGGCCGAGGGTGGCCTGAGGCGCGCAGCCGGCGTAACGAACCGGGCACGCCGTACCCCACATGGGGAGACGGCCCGGAGCGCCCGATAGCCTTCGGCCATGACCACGCTGCACTCCCGCTCGCGACGCCGCCGCGTCGTCGCCGCCGCCGGCGCCGTTTCCGCCGGACTGCTCGTTCTCTCGGCCTGTGACAAGCCGACGCCGATCGCCACGGTCACCGTCGGTACGTCCTCGGTCAACTCCGAGGCCACCTGCTACAACGACGGCAAGGCCCTGAACACGGCCTCCCTCGCGAACTGCCTCAAGGACACCGGGATCGAGTCCATCAAGGTGGACCCGGACGACACGGTCCGCTTCGGTGTCGACCCGAAGATCGCGGACAACGGCTGGACGATCCTGATGAACGGTCAGCCGCTCACCGACTCCAGCAAGAAGACCTACCGCACCATCCCGGGCAGCGTGTTCTTCAACGCCCAGTACGGCGCGTCCGGCAACTCGACCCTCGTCTCCATCAAGGAGGGCGACAAGTCGGTGCTGGGCCTGTGGTCCTTCAAGCTCAAGAAGGACGCCTGACCACGTCCGCCGTGCGCGTCCTCGTGGCCACCGCGGTCCCTGCCGAACGGGACGCGGTGGCGGCGGCGTTCCCGGGCGGTACGACCGAGGTACGGCTGCCCGCCGCGACGCTGCTGCGCACCGCGGGAGGGTACGACCTGCTGGCCGCCGGCGTGGGTCCGGCACTGGCCGCCGCGGGCACCGCGACCGCGCTCACCGCGGCCGCCCTGGAGGGCCGGCCCTACGCGCTGGTCGTCTCCGCCGGGATCGCCGGGGGTTTCCGGCCCGCGGCCCCCGTCGGCTCCCTGGTCGTCGCCGACGAGATCATCGCGGCGGACCTGGGCGCCGAGACCGCCGACGGGTTCGTGCCGGTCACCGAACTGGGATTCGGGACCGTCAGCCACCGTCCGCCGGATCCACTCGTACGAGCCATCGCCGAGGCGACCGGAGCACGCCCGGGAGCGGTACTCACCGTGTCCACCGTGACCGGTTCGGCCGCCCGCGCGGCCGATCTGAGCGCCCGGCACCCGCACGCCCTCGCCGAGGCCATGGAGGGCTTCGGCGTGGCCGAGGCGGCCGCCGCGCACGGCGTGCCCGTCCTGGAGATACGCGCGGTCTCCAATCCCGTCGGCCCCCGCGACCGGGACGCCTGGCGCATCCCGGCGGCCCTGGCCGCCCTGACCGGGGCCTTCGGGAAGCTCCCGCCCGTCCTGGAGAGTTGGAACCCTCATGACCACCGCTGACTCGCTGAGCATCGCCTACTCGCCCTGCCCGAACGACACCTTCGTCTTCGACGCCCTCGCCCACGGCCGCGTCGAGGGCGCGCCCGCCCTCGACGTGACCTTCGCGGACATCGACATCACCAACGGCATGGCCGAGCGCGGCGAGTCCGACGCGCTGAAGGTGTCGTACGCCGTGCTGCCGTACGTCCTCGACGAGTACGCGCTGCTGCCCTGCGGCGGCGCGCTGGGCCGGGGCTGCGGGCCGCTGGTGCTGACCCGGGAGGCCGGGGCGGACCTCACGGGCCGCACGGTCGCGGTGCCGAGCGAGCGGTCGACGGCGTACCTGCTGTTCCGGCTGTGGGCGGCGGACACGCTGCCGGGCGGGGTCGGCGAGATCGTGGTCATGCCGTTCCACGAGATCATGCCGGCCGTGCGGGACGGGAAGGTCGACGCGGGGCTGGTGATCCACGAGGCGCGTTTCACCTACCAGAACTACGGGCTGCACAAGCTCGCCGACATGGGCGAGCACTGGGAGAGCACGACGGGCCTGCCGATCCCGCTCGGCGCGATCATCGCCAAGCGGTCCCTGGGCACCAAGACGCTGACCCGGCTCGCCGAGTCGATCCGCGGCTCCGTCCGCGCGGCCTGGGACGACCCCGAGGCCTCCCGGCCCTACGTCATGGCGCACGCGCAGGAGATGGACCCGGCCGTCGCCGACCAGCACATCGGGCTCTACGTCAACGAGTTCACCGCGGAACTCGGCGAGGACGGCTACGCGGCGGTGCGCGGACTGCTCACCCGGGCGGCGGCCGAGGGACTCGTCCCGCCCCTCGGCCCGCGCGCACTCGATTTCCCGTAAAAGCAGTTACGGGACGCGCCCGCTTACGTGACTTGGCCGTCTCTGACGGGTTTAGACGTCGAGCTGGTCCGCGACCGCGCGCAGCAGTCCGGCGATCTTCGCGCCGGCGGCCTTGTCGGGGTAACGGCCGCGCTCCAGCATCGGCGTGATGTTTTCGAGCAGGGTGGTCAGGTCCTGGACGATCGAGGCCAGTTCGTCCGGCTTCTTGCGCTGGGCGGCGGCGACCGACGGGGTGGGGTCGAGCAGGACCACCGACAGTGCCTGGTCACCGCGCTGACCGGCGACGACGCCGAACTCCACGCGCTGTCCGGGCTTGAGTGCGTCGACCCCGTCGGGGAGAACCGAGGAATGGACGAAGACGTCACCGCCGTCGTCGCGGGAGAGAAAGCCGAAGCCCTTCTCGCTGTTGAACCACTTGACCTTGCCGGTAGGCACGTCTGTCCTCGTCCTCGTATCTCGTCGGAAACTGCTCGGTAAACTTCTGAATGCAACAGCTCTGGAACGGCTCTTGATAGCACTCGGGCGGGTCGTCCATGACCCGCCGGTACCAAGGCTAATGGTCTTCGGGCGCGTGACAAGACGTCGCCCGGTTGTTCCTCCGGGCAGGGAACTACCCTGGTCGAGTGCGTGACAAAACCCAAGCGAATTCCGCCGGGCCCGGTGACCGACTGATCCGCGCCGGTGCCGTGCTCTTCTTCATCGGTACGGTGGCCACTCTCGTCACCGTGATACCGCTGTTCCTCGGCGCGAAGCCTTTTCCGACCTACATGTACCTGTTGAGCATGCTCATGGGCGTCGGTTTCCTGGTCGCCGGCGCCGGAGTGCTCCAGTCGATCACGGCGGGGCGCCGTCAGGCCCGGGAGGTGTCCTCCCGGTAGGCCGCCAGCCAGGCCGGGAGTTCGGTGAGGTCCCCGAGCACCACGTCGGCGCCCGCCGCGAGCAGTTCGTCCGCGTCGCACGGCCCGGTGGCCACGGCGACGGACAGCGCTCCGGCGGTACGTGCCCCGCGCACGTCGCCGACGTGGTCCCCGACGTACACGCTCGCGCCGTGCTCACGCAGCGCGGCGGCCTTCTGCTCGGCCCAGAGGTCGCCGACCACCGCGTCCGGCACCATGCCGAGATGGCTGAGGTGCAGCTTCGCGTTGGGCTCGTACTTCGCGGTGACCACGACGGCCCTGCCGCCCGCGCCCCGCACCGCCGCGATCGCCTCCCGGGCGCCGGGCATGGCGGGCGTCGCGGCGATGGCTATCTCCGGGTACATCGCCCGGTACAGCTCGCTCATCTCCGCGACCCGCTCGGCGGGGAACCAGTTGACCAGTTCCTCGGCGAGCGGCGGCCCCAGCCGGGTGATCGCGAGATCGGCGTCGATGTAGGTCCCCGTCCGCTCGGCCAGCGCCGTGTAGCAGGCGTGGATCCCGGGCCGGGAGTCGATGAGGGTCATGTCGAGATCGAACCCGACGGTGAGGGCGCGAGAAGTCATATCGACCATTGTGCCGGGGGCCCGAAAAACACCGGGTTCCGGTCACGGGCCGCGGGGTCGGTGGACCGGTGCGGGCCGGTGGGGGCCGTTCGCGCAGTTCCCCGCGCCCCCAAAAAAGGTGGGCTCACTGGTCCGACCCAAAGGGGCGCGGGGAACTGCGCGACAAGCCCCCACCGGCCCGCGGCCGACCGACGACCCGACCCAACTCAACCCGGCCCGGCCCGACCGTCACCGCTTCCGCTGCGACCGCCACACCAGATACAGCGCCGACGCCACGGCAGCCCCCCGCACCACCCACGGCCACGTCTCACCCACCGCATCGCTCATGTGCCCCTGCGCCACCGGCTCGCCCCAGCGGCCGGCACTGCGGCCCCACAGCCAGACCAGTCCCGCCGTGACGGACAGCCCCGGCACCCACAGCACGGCCAGCTTGGTCTCCGCCGGGGTGAGCCGGCGGGAGCCGTAGGCGATCAGCCAGCCGAGGAGCAGCGCGAACCAGTTGCCGAGGACCGCGCCCACGACCAGCGCCGCCGCGGCGAGCAGCAGCAGCGGGTTGCTCCAGCCGACCGCCGGCCTCGGCACGACCCGCAGCCGGCGGCGGACCGGCGCCACGACCTCCTCGGCCTCCTCGACCGCCTCGGTCCGCGGGACCGGCCCGGCCGCCGCGTCCTCCGCCTCGTCCGTGCGCGGCCGCGGCTTCCTCAGCAGCTCCGGGATCTCCACGCCGCCCACGAACCCCGGCACGCTGTCGCCGTCGCCGAACGGGCTGCTGTCCACCCGCCACCAGTCGCGGGGCGGCGGGCCGTCCTCCGGTTCGGCGGGCCGCGGCCGCGGTACGACACGGCGCAGGTCCTCGCTCCCGGCGGGCGCCCCGGCCTCCCGCTGGACGGGAACGGCGGGCGCCTGCGGTGACGGCGCGCCGGTCTCCGCCGTCCCTCCGGCCGCCTCGACGACCTCGTCGGGCGAGCCCAGCCGGTCCAGGATGCGCCGGACCGCGGCGGGGCTGTCGACGGCCGCCTTCGCCCGGTGCCGGTCGATCTCGTTGCGCAGCCCCGACACCAGCCGCATCCGGTCGGCCGACGACAACTGGCGCTGGTGCGCGATGTCCCCGACCCGGCTCAGATACTCGTAGACGACCTGATCGCTCTCGATCCCCACGAAGTCCCCTCCGGGGCCGCTGCCTTGAATGACCCTGCGCAACGACGGTAGCGCAGGTCACCCGTCATGTCGGCCCGCACGTCCGCGGGCAACGCCGCTCCGGCCGGGGGTGGTTGCCGCACCCGGCCGACCGGACCGCCGTCCGCCGCCCGGGGTGACGGGTGCACGACGAGCGGGTCGGGAACCGCCGGGTGATCCCGGTCCCCGTCCCGCACCCGCTACCGTGGGTCGGATGAGCAACCCGGCCACCCCGCCGCGCTCCCTCGCGGAGGCGCTTCGCGCCAGGGACGACGCCTCCCTGGCCGTCCTGCTGCGCGCCCGCCCCGACCTCATCACCCCCGTCCCCACCGACCTCACCCAGCTGGCCACCCGGGCCGGCACCCGCGCCTCGGTGCTGCGGGCCCTGGAACGCCTGGACCGCTTCGCCCTGCAGACCGCGGAGGCGCTGGCGGTGGCCGGCGACCCGGCGGCCTACGCCGAACTGCTCGGTCTGATGGCCGGCGACGCCGGGGACCCGCCGGTCGCCGCCGCCCTGCCGCGCGCCCTCGGCACGCTCCGCGACCAGGCGCTGGTGTGGGGCGACGACGACCGGCTGCGGCTGGTGCGGACCGCGCGCGAGGTGCTCGCCCCGTCTCCGCAGTACCCCTCGCCGACCGGGCTGGGTCCGAGCGTGCGGGAGGCCGCCGCGGGCATGTCACCGGGCCGCATCCAGGAGATCGTCACCACCGCCGGGCTGCCCTCGACCCACGACGCGGTCTCCGCGGTGACCGCGCTCGGCAAGCTCTTCGGCCACCGCAAGAAGATGGCGAAGCTGCTCGGCGGCGCCCCCGCCGAGTCCCTCGACGTCCTCTCCCGGCTGGTCTGGGGCCCGCCGTACGGTCAGGTCACCCCGGAGCCCGCCGCCCATCTGCGCTGGCTCCTGGACCGCGGCCTGCTGCTGCCGACCGCGCCGGGCACGGTCGTCCTCCCCCGCGAGGTCGCCCTGCACCTGCGGGAGGGCCGCGCGCACCGCGAGCCCGAGCCGGTGCCGCCGGTGGTCGAGCCGACCGCGACGCACCGTCCACAGGTTGTGGACACCACGGCGGCCGGACAGGCGTACACCGCGCTGGCCACCGTCGAGGACCTCCTCAAGGACTGGGACGAGGGCGGCCCCGCTGTGCTGCGGGCCGGCGGCCTGAGCGTCCGGGACCTGAAGCGCACGGCCGTGGCGCTGGACCTGCCCGAGCCGGTCGCGGCCTTCTGGGTCGAGCTGGCGTACGCGGCCGGGCTGCTCGCCTCCGACGGCGAGGCCGACGAACGGTACGCGGCCACCCCCGCCTACGACGAGTGGCTGGACCGCCCGCCGGCCGAACGCTGGGCCCTGCTCGCCCAGGCCTGGCTGACCGCGACCCGCGCCTCCGGTCTGGTCGGCGGCCGGGACGCCAAGGACCGCGCGCTGTCCGCACTCGGTCCCGGCCTCGACCGCTCGGCCGCGCCCGAGGTACGGCACCGGGTGCTGACGCTGCTGGCCGGGCTCCCGGAGGGCACCGCTCCCGCCGCCGCCTCGGTGCTGGCCCGGCTGCGCTGGGAGCGGCCGCTGCGCGGACCGCAGCAGCAGGGCGAGGACCTGCGCGGGCGGCTGGCCCGCTGGACCCTGTCGGAGGCCGAACTGCTCGGCGTGACGGGACGCGGGGCGCTGTCGGCGCACGGCAGGGTGCTGCTGGGCGCGCCGCCGGCGGAGGCCGAGCAGGAACCGGAGCCGCACCGGTCCGCCGGTCCCGGTGACAACGGTCCCGGCGACAAGCTGCCCGTGCACCACCACCGTCCCGCCGCCCTCGAACCGCTCCCGCCGCCCGAGCAGGCGGTCGCCGCCGCGGCCGCGGGCCGTCTGCTGGCCCCGCTGCTGCCCGAGCCGCTCGACCACGTCCTGCTCCAGGCCGACCTGACCGCGGTCGCCCCCGGCCCGCTGCGACGCCCGCTCGCCGACGCGCTGGGCGTGCTCGCCGACGTCGAGTCCAAGGGCGGCGCGACCGTCTACCGCTTCACGCCCGCCTCGGTCCGCCGCGCCCTGGACGCCGGCCGCACCGCGACCGACCTGCACGCCTTCCTCACCGCGCACTCCCGCACGCCGGTCCCGCAGCCGCTCGCCTACCTGGTCGACGACGTGGCCCGCAGGCACGGCCATCTGCGGGTGGGCGCGGCCTCGGCGTACGTCCGCTGCGACGACGACACCGTCCTGAACGAGATCATGGCCGACAAGCGGGCTGCCGCCCTGGGCCTGCGCCGCCTGGCCCCGACCGTGCTCGCCACCCAGGCCGACCCGGCGGGCCTCCTGGAGGGCCTGCGCGCGATGGGCTACGCGCCCGCCGCCGAGTCCGCCGAGGGCGACGTCCTGATCACCCGCGCGCACGCCCACCGCACCCCGCCGCGCTCGGCCCCCGAGCCGGTCCCGGACGGGCCGCCCCCGCCGGACGGCACCCTGCTGGCCGCCGCGATCCGCGCGATCCGCGCCGGAGACCTGGCCGCCACCACCCCGCGCAAGGCGGCCGGCACCGCGGTCCAGGGCGGTGAACTCCCGCGCACCACCGCCGCCGAGACCCTGGCCACCATGCAGGCCGCCGTCCTCACCGGCGGCACCCTGTGGATCGGTTACGTCAACGCCGAGGGCACCGCCAGCCAGCGCGTCATCGCCCCGATCCGGGTCGAGGGCGGCTTCGTCACGGCGTACGACCACACGGCCGACGAGGTGCGCACCTACCCCCTGCACCGGGTGACCGGAGTGGCGGAACTCGCGGAGGACTGAGCGGCCTCAGCAGGAGTCCCGGACCGGGGCGTGCGCGGGCAGGCCGAAGCGGGTGCGGGCCTGGGCCGCCAGCGCGGTGGACGGCATCTCCTCGTCGAGGCGGGACCTCGCGTGCCGGCTGAAGTGACCGGCCGTCCAGGCGGCGTCGTCGTCGGGCGGCTCCTCCTCGGAGACGACGCGGTACCCGCCGTGCGCCGGGTCCCGCTCCAGCCGCACCACCTGCGGGATCCGCGCCCCGGCGCACTCCGCCAGGGCGCCGCCGCGCTCGCCGTACTCCAGGCACAGGGTGTCGATCCCGGCCCGCACCCGGCCCCCGCTCTCCGACAGGTCGAGGACCTCCGCGCGGCAGAACCAGCGCCGCCCGGGACCGGACTCGCCGTCGCCGGGGCCGGCGGCCCGCGCCACGAGCCGGGCCTCGATGGCCGGCCGGACCTCGGCCCACAGACCGGCGTCCACACCGGCGGACCCGTGCGCCCACACCCCCGTCACCACCAGCACCGCCACCGCACCGGCGCCCGGCCCCCAGATTCGTACGGACGTCACCCCACCCCTCCTCACCGGACCACGCGCGCTGCGCGGCTCCCCCCGGGACATGACACCCGAAACGGGCCGAGGGTTGCGTCGCCGGGCGCCCGGGGGGGGGGGACGGCGGGGGCCGGGTCGGGTCGTCGGTCGGCCGCGGGCCGGCGGGGGCCGTTCGCGCAGTTCCCCGCGCCCCCAGGAAGGTGGGCTCGCTGGTCCCACGTGACAAGCCCCCACCGGGCCGCGCTCGCTCTCGGCCCGGAACCCCCGGCCCATGAGGCACACTGGAACTTTGGCCCATGACGATGGCCGCCACGGCGATGGCCGCATGGGCCGAAAGGGAAAGGGTGCCGCGCGTGAATGGTCCGCTGATCGTCCAGTCCGACAAGACGCTGCTCCTGGAAGTCGACCACGAGCGGGCCGACGAATGCCGTCGGGCGATCGCCCCCTTCGCCGAACTGGAGCGGGCGCCGGAGCACATCCACACCTACCGGGTGACCCCGCTGGGCCTGTGGAACGCGCGGGCGGCCGGGCACGACGCCGAGCAGGTCGTCGACGCGCTGGTGGAGTACAGCCGCTACCCGGTGCCGCACGCACTGCTGGTGGACATCGCGGAGACGATGGACCGCTACGGCCGGCTGACGCTCTCCAAGCACCCGGCGCACGGCCTGGTGCTCACCACCACCGACCGTCCGGTCCTGGAGGAGATCCTGCGCTCCAAGCGGATCATCCCGCTGGTCGGCGCCCGGATCGACCCGGACACCGTGGCCGTGCACCCCTCCGAGCGCGGGCAGATCAAGCAGACGCTCCTGAAGCTGGGCTGGCCCGCCGAGGACCTCGCCGGATACGTGGACGGCGAGGCCCATCCGATCGAGCTGGCCGAGGACGGCTGGGCGCTGCGGCCCTACCAGAAGCAGGCCGTGGAGAACTTCTGGCACGGCGGCAGCGGTGTCGTCGTGCTGCCGTGCGGGGCGGGCAAGACGCTGGTCGGCGCGGGGTCCATGGCGCAGGCCAAGTCGACGACGCTGATCCTCGTCACCAACACCGTCTCCGCGCGCCAGTGGAAGCACGAACTGGTCAAGCGGACCAGCCTGACCGAGGACGAGATCGGCGAGTACAGCGGGACGCGGAAGGAGATCCGGCCCGTCACGATCGCCACCTACCAGGTGCTCACCACCCGGCGGAAGGGCGTCTACCCGCACCTGGAACTCTTCGACTCCCGCGACTGGGGTCTGATCGTCTACGACGAGGTCCATCTGCTGCCGGCTCCTGTCTTCAAGTTCACCGCCGACCTGCAGGCGCGCCGGCGGCTGGGGCTGACGGCCACCCTCGTGCGCGAGGACGGCCGGGAATCGGACGTGTTCTCCCTGATCGGGCCCAAGCGCTTCGACGCCCCGTGGAAGGAGATCGAGGCGCAGGGCTACATCGCGCCCGCCGACTGCGTGGAGGTGCGGGTCAACCTCACGGACTCGGAGCGGCTCGCCTACGCCACCGCCGAGGCCGAGGAGAAGTACCGCTTCTGTGCGACCACCGCGACCAAGCGGAAGGTCACGGAGGCGATCGTGAAGCGCTTCGCCGGCCAGCAGATCCTGGTCATCGGCCAGTACATCGACCAGCTCGACGAGCTGGGCGAGCACCTGAACGCCCCCGTCATCAAGGGCGAGACCTCCAACGCCCAGCGCGAGAAGCTCTTCGACGCCTTCCGCGAGGGCGAGATCAGCGTGCTGGTGGTCTCGAAGGTCGCCAACTTCTCCATCGACCTGCCGGAGGCGACGGTCGCCATCCAGGTGTCGGGCACCTTCGGCTCCCGCCAGGAGGAGGCCCAGCGCCTCGGCCGGGTGCTGCGCCCGAAGGCCGACGGCCACCAGGCGCACTTCTACTCCGTCGTCGCCCGCGACACGATCGACCAGGACTTCGCCGCCCACCGGCAGCGGTTCCTGGCGGAGCAGGGCTACGCCTACCGCATCGTCGACGCGGACGAACTCCTCGCGGAGGGCACGGAGGGCGTCGCGGGCACGGAGGGCTGACGCTCCGGCCGGGCGCGGGCGTGCCGCCGCAGGGCCAGCGCCGCGCCCGCCAGCAGCGCCAGGCCCAGCAGCGGGTAGGGCGCGGCGAACGGCTGCTGCCACCAGGGCAGGTGCAGGTCCCGGTCACCCTCGTGCGGCAGCACCCACATCGTGCGGGCGGTGAACACCAGGGCCGTGCAGGCCGCGACGAACGGCCGCCCCTCCGCCCACAGCACCGCGAGCAGCGGCACGCACCACACCCAGTGGTGGGACCAGCTGATCGGGCTGATCAGCAGTGCCGTGAACGCGGTGAGCAGGATGCCCAGGCGCTCGCCGCGCTGTCCGTGGGCTCGGTGGGCTCGGTGGGCGCGGGTCGCCAGCCACAGGCCCGCCGCCGCGAGCACGGCCGCCGGAAGCACCCAGGCCGGGCCCGGTGCCTCCGTGCCCGTCGCCCGCGCGACCAGGCCCTGAAGCGACTGGTTGTCGACGATCCAGGCCTTGCCGACCCGGCCGGTCTCGAACAGGCGCCGCGTCCAGAAGTCCACGGTCGCCGCCGGGAGGAACAGGGCACCGAGCACCGCCGTGGCGGCGAAGGACGCCGCCGCGACGCCCGCCTCCTTTCTGCGCGCGGTGAGGAACAGGTAGGCGATGAAGATCGCCGGGGTGAGCTTGAGGCCCGCCGCGATCCCGAGGGCCACGCCCTTGCCGCGGGCGCCGGGCGGCCGGGTGAGGTCCCAGAGGACCAGGCAGGCGATCAGCAGGTTGATCTGGCCGAAGAGCAGGGTCTGGAAGACCGGCTCCAGCCACAGGGCGAGGGCGGTGGCCGTGCACAGCACGGGGAGGGGTGCCGGGCGGCCGGCCAGGCGGGCGGAGCGGGCGACGAGGCACGCGAGCAGGAGCGCGTTGCCCGCGAGGAACGCCGCTTTCAGGGCCGGGACGGGGATCCACGTCGTCGGGACGAACAGGACCGCCGCGAAGGGCGGGTACGTCGCCGGCAGCCGCCATGGGGTGACCGTGAAGCCGTACAGGTCGCCGCCGTGGACCACGGCCTCGCCCTCGGCCCGGTAGACGAGCAGATCGGCCATCGGGGCGTGCAGCAGGAGGCAGAGGACGGCGAAGGAGGAGAGGGAGACCGCCAGGAGGGAGAGGGGCAGGGTGCGGGAGGGCAGGGGGGAAGACGTCACCGTCCGGTTCGGCACGGAGGTGACCCTATGCCGTCACCTGCGGCGTATGCCCGCTTCCTCGCCGTACTCGCCGAGTATGGCGACGCTGAACGCCGCGCCGACGAAGACCTTGACGGCGCGCAGGGCGTCGCCCAGACGGTGGTGCGGGTGCGGGACGCCGTCCAGGGCGGTGGCGCCCGGTGGCCGGCTCGGGGCTGGATGGATGGTTGCTGCGCTCATGCCTCCATGGTGGAACTTCGGACACGAGTACGGCATCGGTCCAGGGGTCCAATTTCCGGCCCCCGCCGGTCCACCCGCCGATGGACCGCACCCCCCGTCTCCGCCCCACCCCACGAGGGACACGCCCCCTAAGGGACCCGGCCCCCGAGAACCGCACCCTCTCAGGGATCCGGCCCCGGCCCAGGCCTTCGCCCCGGCTCTGGCCTTCACCGCGGCCCCGACCCCGATCCCGGCCCAGACCCCGACCCCGATCCCGGTCCGGGCCGCGCCCGCCCCGCCCCCGCGGCGCGCCCCGCCGTAAATCCATTGGCCTCCCCCGCCCTCACCTCACTACAATCTCCGCTCTTGCCCGCCTCCTTCCCCGGAGTGCCGCCGACCGGACGGAAACCGGCCGGCTGACCGCCACCTGTGCGCCACTCATCCGTGGGCGCCACCCCATCCGCAGGCCTCGGAGGCACTCCCTTGTCCACGCCCGCCCACGACCCCCTCACGGACCCGCACGCGGCAGCCGCCACCGACCCCCTCTCCCGCGAGCGCGCCCACCTCGCCGGGTCCCGGGCCGCCCTGCGGGCCATGCGGGAGGACGTCGAGTCGCTGGACATCCGCGACGTCACCGCGAACTGGGTCAACGCCGAGGTACTGGCCCGCCAGATCGAGGAGCGCATCAAGGCGCTGGCCGACCTCAGCGACACCCCTCTCTTCTTCGGCCGCCTCGACTACCTGCACGCCCCCGGCGCCGACCAGGCCGAGGGCGCGGACGGCGAGCGCTTCTACATCGGCCGCCGGCACGTGCACGACCACGACGGCGACCCGATGGTCATCGACTGGCGGGCGCCGGTCTCGCAGCCGTTCTACCGCGCGTCCAAGAAGGACCCGCTGGACGTCTCGCTGCGCCGCCGCTTCGGGTACACCCGCGGCGACATCACCGCGTACGAGGACGAGCACCTGTCCGACCCCGGCGAGGCGGCCCGGACCAGCAAGCTGCTCCAGCAGGAGATCGAGCGCCCGCGCGTCGGGCCGATGCGGGACATCGTCGCGACCATCCAGCCCGAGCAGGACGAGATCGTGCGCAGCGGGCTCGGCGGCACCGTGTGCGTGCAGGGCGGGCCGGGGACCGGGAAGACCGCCGTCGGCCTGCACCGGGTCGCGTACCTGCTCTACGCCCACCGGGAGCGCCTGGCCCGCACCGGCACCCTGGTCATCGGGCCGAACCGGTCCTTCCTCCACTACATCGAGCAGGTGCTGCCCGCGCTCGGCGAGCTGACGGTCCAGCAGGCCACGGTGGACGACCTGGTGGCGAACGGCGTCGAGGTGCGCGGCACCGACCCCGCGCCCGCCGCGGTGGTCAAGGGCGACGCCCGGATGGCGGAGGTGCTGCGCCGGGCGGTGTACGCGCACGTCACGATGCCCACCGAGCCGGTCGTGGTGGTCCGCGGCTCCCGCCGCTGGCGCGTCCCGGCGTACGAACTGGAGTCCATCGTCCAGGAGTTGCTGGACCGCGGCATCCGGTACGGCGCCGCGCGCGAGGCCCTGCCGCAGCGCATCGCGCACGCCGTCCTGGTCCAGATGGAACGCTCGGGCGAGGCTCCCGACGACCGCGTGCAGGACGCGGTGGCGCGCAACGCGGCGGTGAAGGCGGCCGTCAAACAGGTCTGGCCGCCCGTCGACCCGGCGAAGCTGGTGCTGCGCCTGCTGACGGACGCGGACTTCCTCGCCGTGCACGCGGCGGGCGTCCTCGGCGACGACGAGCAGAAGACGATCCTCTGGGCGAAGCCGGTGCGCGGCGTCAAGGCGGCCAGGTGGTCGGCCGCGGACGCGGTGCTGATCGACGAGGCGACGGATCTCGTGCAGCGGACGCACTCCCTCGGCCACGTGGTCCTGGACGAGGCGCAGGACCTGTCGCCCATGCAGTACCGCGCGGTCGGCCGCCGCTGCACCACGGGCTCGGCGACCGTCCTCGGCGACCTGGCGCAGGGCACCACGCCGTGGGCGACCCGGAGCTGGGACGAGGCGCTGGCCCACCTCGGCAAGTCGGACGGCGTGATCGAGGAGCTGACGGCCGGTTTCCGCGTCCCGACGGACGTCATCGGCTACGCCTCCCGGCTGCTGCCGCACATCGCGCCGGGCCTCGCCCCGGTGGCGTCGGTCCGGGAGAACCCCGGCTTCTTCGCGGTGCGGCCGGCCGCCGGTGCCGCCGAGACCGTGGCGGCCTGCGAGGAGCTGCTGCGCAACGAGGGGTCGACGGGCCTGATCGCGGCGGACGCGCGGGTACCGGCGCTGGCGGACGCCCTGGCGGCGGCGGGCATCGGGTACCTCGCCCCCGGTGAGGAGACGACGGCCGAGACCCGCCTCACCCTGGTGCCGGCGTCGCTGGCGAAGGGCCTGGAGTACGACTACGTGGTGCTGGACGAGCCGCAGGCGGTGGTCGACGGCGAACCCGACGAACGCACCGGCCTGCGCCGCCTCTACGTGGCGCTCACCCGTGCCGTCTCCGGCCTGATCGTGACGCACGCGTCCCCGCTCCCGTCCCAGCTGGACTGACGCGCACGGCCGCCGGACCGCCGGAACCGCCCCGGCGTCCGGCGGGCCCGCTGTCGGTCAGGCCGTGTCGAGGGCCTGACGCCACGCGCGTACCGCCGGTGCCGAGACGGGGCCCTGCCAGCCGTCCGGCCGGGCCGCGCCGCCGATGTGGAAGGCGTCGATGCCGGCCGCCAGCAGGTCGGGCACGTGGTCGAGCCGCAGGCCGCCTCCGACCAGGAGGGTCTGTCCGTATCCCGGTTCGCCGCGGCGCCGTGCCTCGGCGAGCAGGGTGGGCAGGCCTTCGTCCACGCCGGCCGCGGCGCCCGCGGTGAGGTAGGTGTCCAGGCCCGGCAGGTCGGCGAGCTGCTTGCGCAGCGCGTCCCGGTCGGCGGCGCGGTCGATGGCCCGGTGGAAGGTCCAGCGGCAGCCCGCCAGCTCGGCCGTCACGCGCTCCACGGCGGCCAGGTCCACGTCCCCGCCGGTGCCGAGGAACCCGAGCACGAACTGGTCCGCCCCGGCCGCGCGCAGCTCCGCGGCCACCGCGGCCAGGCGGTCGACGTCGCCCGCGGCGAATCCGTCCGTCAGCCTCAGCATCACGCGCAGGTCGATGTCCACGGCGGCCCGGATCGCGGTGAACGTCCCGGGCGACGGGGTCAGCCCGTCGGCCGCCATGTCGGTGACCAGTTCGAGGCGGTCCGCGCCTCCGGCCTGGGCGGCGACCGCGTCCTCGGCGTCGAGGGCGATCACCTCCAGGACTGCACGCGTGCTCATAGGGCCCCTTCCGTGGTGTTCCCCGTGTACCCCGGCACGGCCGGCCGATCCCGGGACCGGCCGGCCGACCTCAGGAGGTCTAGTCCAATCAAAGGGTACGGGGGGACCGTATACGGGCGCGAGACCGCCCCCGGCCGCTCACCCGTACAGATTCAGCTCCTCCACCGCCGCCCCGGTCAGCTCGTACGACACCCCGTCGACCGCCCGGCCCGTGTACAGCCGCACGAGCGTCGCCGAGTCCCCGATGAAGCGGGCCGGGGTCCGGGTCCCGCTCACCACGCCCAGGTGCAGCGGCTCGTCCACGTCGTCCAGGTCGGCCTGCAGGCGCGGCCGGCCCCGGTCGCGGGTGATGCCGGCCAGCAGGGAGAGCGCGTGCGGCCGGCCCTCGCCGGTGTAGGCGCCCGGCTCGCCGAGGCCGTCGCGGACGTCACCGGCGTGCACCCACTCGCCGAAGGCGATCGGGTCCCAGGCGCCGTCGGCGCGCTCCGCGATCACCTCCCCGGCCTCGGTCATCCCGCGCTCCAGCTCGTCGAGGACCCGCGTGTTCGTCCACTCGGCGCGCTCGGCGATGTCCCGCTCGTTCGACTCGGGCGAGAACACCCCCTTCTCGAACCGGCTCTCCACCACCCGGACCAGCACGGCCGAGCAGTGGGCGAGCACGTCGCGCACCGTCCAGCCGGGACACGCGGGGGTCGGCAGCGCGAGATCCGCGTCCGGCCGGGACCGCAGGAGCGGGAGCAGCGCGTCCCGCTCGACGGCGAGCAGACGTCCGGGCAGCGTGGGGTCACGTACTTCGTCGGCAGCAGTCATGCGGTCCACGCTAGGGGCTCGCCGGTGGCAGGCGGGAGAATGCCGGCATGGCCGATCTCCAGGAACTGCGTGCCCGCTTCCGGCACGCCCTCCTCGCGGCGCGCGGCGACGACCCGCGCCTGCCCGACCCCGACCGGTACGCCACGGCCCTGCTGGACCGCTGGCGCGAACCTCAGCGCCGGTACCACACCACGGCCCACCTCACGGCGGTCCTCGACCACGTCGACGTACTGGCGGAGCACGCGGACGAGCCGGACCTGGTGCGGCTCGCCGCGTGGTTCCACGACGCCGTCTACCTGCCGGACCGGTCGGAGAACGAGGAGCGTTCGGCCCGCCTCGCCGAACGCGCGCTGCCCGAGGCCGGTCTCTCCGGTGCCGGGACCGCCGAGGTCGCCCGTCTGGTCCGGCTCACCGTCACCCACGACCCGGCGCCCGGCGACCGCAACGGCGAGGCCCTGTGCGACGCCGACCTCGCGATCCTCGCCGCGCCGCCCGCCGCGTACGCCGCCTACACCGCCGAGGTCCGCGAGGAGTACCACTTCGTGCCGAGCGACGCCTTCCGCACGGGCCGGTCCGCGATCCTCCGCCAACTCCTCGGCCTGCCGCGGCTCTTCAGGACGCCGTACGGCCGGTCCAATTGGGAGCCGACCGCCCGCTACAACCTCGCCGCCGAGCTGGAAATGCTGTCGACCACGCGGGATCCGGGGTCCTAGGGTGCGGCTCATGCGTGAAATGGGCGGGGATCAGGTGGAAGAGGCCGTCGCGGCCTGTGTCGCGGTGCTGCGGCCGGCGGCGGACCGGGACTGGACGGCGGTGAAGGCGGCGGGCCTGGAGTGGAGCTGTCACGAGACGGCGGTCCACGTGGCCGACGACCTCGTCGCGTACGCGGCGAACCTGGCCGGGCGCGCGAAGGACGCGTACGTGCCCTTCGAGCTGAGGCTCGACGACGGCACCGACAACTCCGGCCTGCTGCACGTGATCGAGACGACCGGCGCCCTGCTCGCCGCCACCGTCCGGACCACCCCGCACGGCGTCCGCGCCTTCCACCCGTACCCCTTCCGCAGCGCCGACCGGACCGGCTTCGCCGCGATGGGCGTCGCCGAAGTGCTGCTGCACACGCAGGACATGGCGGCGGCCCTGGGGCTGCCGTACCGGCCCTCGGAGGAACTGGCCGCAGCGGTTCTCGAAGTGCTCTTCCCGCACGTCCAGCCCGGCCCGTCGCCCTGGACGACCCTGCTGTGGGCCACCGGCCGCGGTGAGCTGTCCGGCCGCGCCCCGGTCACCGAATGGCGCTGGCGCAACAACCTCGTCATCGCCGCCGACCGCCTCGACCTCGTCGGCATCCGCCCCGCCGAGGCCCGCGACCTGCGCCTGGGCGGCGACGGCGGGTTCACGTGGGCCGAGGGCGGCCCCTACCAGGGCACCCGGGACGCCGCCGGGTTCCTGCTGAAGGCGTACGAAGGGGGCGTGCACCGGCCGGAGTTCGGGGTCTTCGCGCTGGTCCGCCGGGAGGACGGCCGCGCGGTCGGCGGCCTCGGCTTCCACTCCGCGCCGGACGAGGACGGCCGCGTCGAGATCGGCTACGACCTGACCGAGTCCGCCCGCGGCCACGGCTACGCGACGGAGGCGCTGCGCGCGCTGGCCGACTGGGCCCTGGCCCGCCCCGACGTGACCTCCCTGTTCGCCACCGTCGACCCCGCCAACACCCCGTCCCAGGCGGTCGTCACCCGCGCCGGTTTCACCAAGGTGAGCGCGGACGGCGAGGGGCTTGCCTTCGAACTGCGCGGCCGCTGAGGCGGATCACCGCGGCAGCGTTCGCTTGCGTCGGCGCAGCCCCGCCCCGTGCAGCAGCCGCACCACCTCGCGGCTGCTGACCCGCACCGCGCCCGCCCGCACCGCGTCCGCGTACCGGTGCGACGGGACGTCGTAGTGGTCCCGCTCGAAGGCCCGGCGCGGCACGCCCAACCCCTCGGCGAAGGCGTGCAGTTCGGCGTAGGACACGTCGCTGACCAGGTGGGACCACATGCGGCCGTGGCCGGGCCAGGTCGGCGGGTCGATGTACACGGTCATGAGAGCACCCTCACGAGGACGCCGTCCCGCCCGTCGCCCGGCCCAGGGAGCCGACGGAGGCGACCTTCACGCCCGCCTTGTGGCACACCCAGTGCGGGTCCGGGCCCAGTTCCGGTTCGACGTCCAGGGCGTGCGGGTCGCCGGTGGGGCAGACCGGGCACAGCGGCCAGCGGCCGTACCGCTCCAGGAGGGCGTCCTGGACGTCCTGGGCGACCAGCCCCGCCACGTACGTCACGCCGTCCGGCCACTGCTCCACCCACCAGCGGCGCTGTACGACGGAGTCCTCGACCAGCGAGACGACGTCCGCCTCGGCGACCTGGCCCGCGACCAGGTCGGCGAGGACCAGGGCACGGGCGGCGTGCAGCGCCTGCTCCAGGGGGGTCACGGGGTCCATGGTCCTATTGTGCGCGGTCTTGACCCGGCACCCGCAACGAAAATATCTTTCAGGAGTGACCGAGAACGTGAAGGAAATTTTCGGCAACCGTCCGGGCGGGATCCCGGCCCCCGGGAGCACGCCGCCGGCTCCGGCCGCCCTCGCGGCCAAGGTGCGGACCCTCGCCCCGTCCATGACCCGCTCCATGCAGCGCGTCGCCGAGACCGTCGCAGGCGACCCGGCCGGCTGTGCGGCGCTCACGGTCACCGGTCTCGCCGAGCGCACCGGCACGAGCGAGGCGACCGTCGTGCGCACCGCCCGCCTGCTCGGCTACCCCGGCTACCGCGACCTGCGGCTCGCCCTCGCCGGGCTCGCCGCCCACCAGCAGTCCGGGCGGGCGCCCGCGATCACCACCGACATAGCCGTCGACGACCCGATCGCCGACGTCGTGGCCAAACTCGCCTACGACGAGCAGCAGGCCCTCGCGGACACCGCCGCCGGCCTGGACACCGTCCAGCTGGGCGCCGCGGTGCACGCGCTCGCCGCCGCCCGGCGGACCGACGTCTACGGCATCGGGGCGTCCGGGCTGGTCGCCCAGGACCTCACGCAGAAGCTGCTGCGGATAGGACTGATCGCGCACGCGCACAGCGATCCGCACCTGGCGGTCACCAACGCGGTGCAGTTGCGCGCGGGTGACGTGGCCGTCGCCATCACGCACTCCGGGGCCACCGGCGACGTCATCGAGCCGCTGCGGGTGGCGTTCGAGCGCGGGGCGACGACCATCGCCGTCACCGGGCGGCCGGACTCCTCGGTGGCGCAGTACGCCGACCACGTGCTGACGACGTCGACCTCGCGGGAGAGCGAGCTGCGGCCGGCCGCGATGTCCTCGCGCACCGGTCAGCTGCTGGTGGTGGACTGCCTCTTCGTGGGCGTCGCGCAGCGGACGTACGAGACGGCGGCACCGGCGCTGGCGGCGTCCTACGAGGCGTTGGCCCACCGGCATCGTAATTTGCCCCGGTAGACCGTAGGGGCGCGTGCGGTGCGACGGACGCGGCCGCGCCGCGGGCCGGGGTGCCCGCACGGCGGAGCCGCCTGCCGAGCAGGGTCCGCGCCCCTGGGTGTGTGCGCTCGACCGAGTCAGAAAGAGCCGTCCTCCATGACCACCGAACACCGCTCCCTCCGCAGCCAGCTCGACACGCTCACCACCGAGGCGTTCCGGCCCGAGCTCTCCGAGATCGACACGCTGCCCACCCTCGACATCGCCCGGCTCATGAACGGCGAGGACGCCCAGGTCGCCGCCGCCGTCGCACTGCGCCTGCCCGAGATCGCCGGCGCCATCGACGCGATCTCGGCCCGGATGGCCGCGGGCGGGCGGCTCGTCTACGCCGGCGCCGGCACCGCCGGGCGGCTCGGCGTGCTCGACGCCTCGGAGTGCCCGCCCACCTTCGACACCGCCCCCGGACAGGTCGTCGGCGTCATCGCGGGCGGTCCCGCGGCCGTGGTCACCTCGGTGGAGGGCGCCGAGGACTCGGCGGAACGGGCCCGCGAGGACCTCGACGCCCTCGGGATCGGCGCCGCCGACGCGGTCGTCGGGATCTCGGCGTCCGGCCGCACCCCCTACGCCGTCGGAGCCGTCGCACACGCCCGCGGCCTGGGCGCCCTGACCGTCGGCCTGTCCTGCAACGCGGACAGCGCGCTCGCGGCCGCCGCCGAGCACGGCATCGAGGTGGTCGTCGGCCCCGAGCTGCTCACCGGCTCCACCCGTCTCAAGGCCGGCACCGCCCAGAAGCTCGTCCTCAACATGCTGTCGACGATCACGATGATCCGGCTCGGCAAGACCTTCGGGAACCTGATGGTCGACGTCCGGGCCTCGAACGAGAAGCTGCGCGCCCGGTCCCGGCGGATCGTGGCGCTGGCCACCGGCGCGGACGAGGAGGAGACCGAGCGGGCCCTGGCCGCGACCGGCGGCGAGGTGAAGAACGCCATCCTGGTGATCCTGGCCGGTGTCGACGGCCCCACCGCCGCCCGCCTCCTGGAGCGGTCCGGCGGCCACCTGCGCGCCGCGCTCACCACGGCGGCCCCGCACACGTCACCGCCGTCCCCGGCCTCGTGACCCGGCGGCGGTGTCCGCGGCCGGTCTGCCCGTCGGCTCCGCGGGCGGGTCGCCGTCCGCGCCGCGCCCGGCGCCGCGGGAGTACTGGATGTCCACGTCACCCGAGGTTCCTCAGCCGGGCGGCCGGGGGGCGACGGACTCGCCCGCGCCCTCCCGTCCCGAGGGCGTGCGACGTCAGGCGGTGACGCCGTGGTCGTGGCCCGCGGGGCGCCGGGCCAGGGCACGGGCCCGTGCGGTGACCTCGTCCGCGGACACCGCGTCCATTCCGGCCAGTACGTCCTCCAGCGCGGCGAGCCACAACCGGTAGTACCGGTACGGCTCGTCGGGCGGTGCCGCCGCGATCCTGGCGATCAGAGCGGCCTGAAACCGCGGCCAGGTGAACGCGCCGGACTCGTGGAGGCTGACGGCCATGCCGAAGACGCGGCTCTCCCAGGGCTCGGCGAAGACCAGTTCGCCGTTGGAGCGCGGCGGTGCGGCCGGGCCCTCGGCGTCGAGCGGGGCGGTCACGGTCCCGCCGCCCTGGCGACACCGACCATCGCGTCCCGGGAGACCAGGGGCACGAGTTCTTCCTCGGAGAGGTGCCCGGTGCCCGCCGGCCGTTCGGGCAGGACCAGCCAGCGAACCTCACTGGTGGAGTCGTGGACGGTGATCTCCACGTCGTCGTCCAGGTCCAGGCCCATCTCGGCGAGCACGCGGCGCGGTTCCCGCACCACGCGGGCGCGGTAGGCGGGATCCTTGTACCAGCCGGGCGGCAGGCCGAGCACCGGCCAGGGATAGCAGGAGCAGAGCGTGCAGACGACGACGTGATGGGTGGTCGGGGTGTTCTCCACGACGACGATGTGCTCGCCCTGCGGCCCCGAGAAGCCGAGTTCCTTGATGGCCGCGGTGCCGTCGTCCAGGAGCCTGCGCCGGTACTCCGGATCGGTCCATGCCTTGGCGACCACCTTCGCGCCGTTGAGCGGACCGACGGTGGTCTCGTACTCCCTGATCATCGCGTCCATCGCCCTGGGGTCGATCAGGCCCCGCTCGGTGAGCAGTTGCTCCAGCGCCTCGGTGCGCAGGGACGGGGGGAGGCGATCCCCCGGTCCGGCCGCGGAGCCGGTCTCCGGTCCTGCGGTGGTCATACGGCGACCTCCAGATAGCTCTCGTACATCTCCACGGTGACCGCGAAGGCGTCGGTGCCGGCGCCCCACAGCTCGCGGGAGTCGAACCGCACCGAGTAGACGTGCTGCGGGTTCTCGCCCCGGAAGTGGGCGTTGGTGTCCGGGAGCACGGACGGGGGCCTGACGGCCTGGACGACGCCGGTACGGCCGCGGGCGTAGCGCGGCAGCCGGGTGTGTCCGGGGACGGACGCGGCCCGGGTTCGCACGCGGTCGCCTGCGGCGAACGCCGCCGGGGAGTCCAGGGTGCGCAGGGAGCCGGGGGCGGTCGGGGCGTAGTCGGGCCGGGCGGGCTCGGGGACCGGCGGCTCGGGCACGTGTTCGCCGCGCATGTTGCGGGCGCGGGCGTCGACGGCACCGGGCGCCAGGATCGCGCTGTCGCCCAGCATCAGTTCCCCGGCGTTGAGCCAGCGGCCGTAGTAACCGTCGTCGAAGTAGGCGGCGTGGTCCAGTCGCTCCAGGGCGTGCCGGAAGGCGTCCGTGTTGACCCCGCCGGACGCGACACGGCTGGAGAGGATCGCGAGGGCGAAGGCCCGGCGCTGCCAGGGCCCGGCGAAGACCGGTTCACCGGCTGGCGGAGGGTGCACGGCACCCCATCCCCGTGTGCCGCCCAGATCAGCGAGACCGTCCACGACAGAACTCCGCACGAGACCGCATAACGGACCATCTACGTGAAGGGTAGGCCAACCGTGCCATCCTGGCTCGCCGGTGCGCTGTCGGTGCCGTGTGCCACGCTGGAGCCTATGAACCACTCCCAGCTCACCGCCCTGGGGCGGGCCCTTCGGCTGCTCGGCGAGCACGGGGAGGCGCTGACCGCCACCACGCCCGACGCCAAACTGCACGAGGTCAAGGACGATCTGCGGCGCGCCCTCGACCTGCTGGAGGAGAGCGTCGGCTCGGCCGCGCCCGCCACGCGGTGCGCCGAGCACCCGCAGGGTCCGGTGGACGAGAGCGCCCCGGATCTGTGCCTGCTCTGCGAGACGCGGCGGCGGGCCGCCCGGCGGTCGGAGTACGCGGGCGGGCCCCGGCCCGCGCAGGGCGAGGCCGCCGCGGGGCCTTCGATGTCGCGGTACGGGGTGCGGGCCGACCGGCCGCAGGCCCAGCAGCGGTGGCTGCCGGAGGCGTGGAACGGCCGGGAGTGGGAGCTGTGCGGCACCCCGCGCCGCGACCGGCGCGAGGCCGAGCTGTACATCGGTGCCCAGCGCCGCGGGTCCCGGCCTGCCATGGCCTACCGGCTGGTCCACGAGTTCACCGACTACGAGGTGCTCCGGGTCTGGGGCACACCGGTCCACGTGGACATCGAGCCCCTCGGCAACCTCTGATCCCCGCCCCGGCCCGGCGCCGCCCCGGTCAGCCGAGCAGCGGGGCGGGAGTGAACTCGTGGCCCTCCCAGAGCTTCCGGCTGCGCTCCTCCGGATACGGCGTGACCGCCGGTGACGTGTCCAGGACCTGGGTGAGGCGGTCCTGGAGGTCGAATTCGGGCCAGCCCGGGTCGCCCGTCCTCGCGAAGGCCGTCCACGCCGTACGGAAGCGGGCGGACAGGGTCTCGGCCTCCGGGGTGACGTCGGTGCCCGCCCACAGGAGGCCGCCGAGGTCCGCGTCGAACGTGCCGAACAGCAGCGGGATGTCCAGGCCGTGGCAGGCGCCCAGCAGTCCGCCGTTGCCCGGTGCGCCCCAGGTCAGTTCGTAGAGGTGGGCCCGGCCGCCGGCCGCGGCCTGGGCCTCCGCCAGGCGCAGCGACGGCATGCCGAAGAGCCAGTCGGTCTGCACCCGCTCGTACAGTTCGTCCGGTGACGCCCCGGGGAACGCCTCCCGGTAGGCGTGCACGCCCGCCTCACCGCCCGGCGCGAACAGCCGCAGGGCGCCGGTCGCCTGCTCCTCCGTGATCTTGCCGTACATCCCGCCCATGACCAGGAACAGGCGGTACTCGTCGCGGTTGTGGCCGACCAGGAGGTCCACGTCCCGGGCGGCGCCGGAGGCCACCGCCTGCCAGGGAGTGGTGGGCAGCACCTCGCCGTCGACCACCGGGGAGAACGGTGTCAGCGTGGGCGCGATCCGGCCCCACCGTCCTATGTACTGGGCCATCTTGACGCCCAGGGACTGTCCGGCCTCGGTCAGCCGGCGCGGATCGGTCGCCGCCAGGCCGGACCGGGTGGGGCTCAGGCCGGCCTCCGCCGCGAGTGCCCGCGCGATGTCCGCGGCCAGTTCGGCGGAGAAGAACGTGCCGGGCACGCTCTGGGCGATCGCCCGGCGGAACAGGCCGCGGGCGCGGGGCATCGCCAGCAGTGCGGCCACCGAGCCGCCGCCCGCCGACTCCCCGAAGACGGTGACCTGGTCGGGGTCGCCGCCGAAGGCCGTGATGTTCTCCCGCACCCACTCCAGGGCCGCCACCTGGTCCAGCAGGCCGCGGTTCGCGGGCGCCCCCTCGATCTGGGCGAAACCCTCCATGCCGACGCGGTAGTTGAGGGTGACCACGACCACGTCGCCGTCGCGTGCGATGCGCCGGGCGTCGTAGCCGGGGCTGCCGGAGTGGCCCAGTTTGTAGGCGCCGCCGTAGATCCACACCATCACCGGGCGGCGGGCGGCCGGGTCCGGTTCCGGCGACCAGACGTTCACCGTCAGCCAGTCGTCGCCCTCGGGGGTCTCCAGGACGCCGGTGCGCCCCTGGATGCCGAGGTCCTGCGGAGGCGGCGGCCCGAAGGCGTACGCCTCGCGTGTGCCTTCCCACGGACGGGCCCGCAGGGGCGCCGCGAACCGCGCCTCTCCCACCGGAGGCTCGGCGAACGGTATGCCCCGGAAGACCGCCAGCCCGTCCTCCCGCAACCCGCGCACGGCGCCCGCCGCGGTGCGTACGACCGGTCCGTCGGCGGCATGGGGCGGCTGCGGAGACTGACTCGTCGTCATGCTCGCTCGCTTTCGGTGGGGGCGCCGCCGCGCTCGCGGCCGGTCACTCGTGGAACGTCCGGCACGTCACACGAGTGCCGAACACCCGTCACCCGTATGGGTGAACCGTCAGCCATGCTGGGCGACGAACGCCCTGGCCTGCGCCTCGTCGATCTCGTACACGGTCTCATGGGCCCGCGGATCGCGCGCATGGAAGGTGTGGCACAGCGGGCCCGCCGGTCCGCCCAGCTCCACCAGGGAGGCCGACGCCCCGCGCACCGCCCGCTCACCGGGTGCCACGGTCAGGTCGATCCGGTTGACGACCCCCGGCGTCACCCACACCGGCACCGATTCCAGCAGGCCGAAGAGCTGGAGGTGGTAGTGGCCGTTGAGGATCATCCGCACGTCGGCGCCGCGGATCGCCGCCGCCAGGTCGCCGGGGTCGCGCAGCCCGAAGGCGGGCTGGGTCACCGAGAGGCCGAGGGCGAAGGGCGGGTGGTGGAAGGCGAGGACCGTGCCGTGTTCGGCCGGGGTGCGCAGCACCTCGCGCAGCCAGTCCAGTTGGGAGGCGCCCAGGCGGCCGTACACCTTGCCCGGGACCAGGGAGTCGAGGGTGACGAACCGCCAGCCGCCGACCGTGCTGACGGCGGCCAGCTCCCCGGCGCCGAACACCTGCTCGGCGCGGTCGGTGCCGTCGGCGTCCAGGTGCCCGCTGCCCAGCACCTCGGCGAAGGCCGCGCGCTCGTCGTGGTTGCCGGTGGTGCACAGGACGGGGATGTCCCGGTCCCGCGCGTAGCGGCCGACCAGCGTGCGCAGCGTGGCGTACGCCTCGGCCGCGCCGTCGTCGGCGAGGTCGCCGGTGACCACGACCACGTCGAAGCCGGTCAGGCCGCTGAGTTCGTCGAGCATCAGCCGCAGGGAGGCGGTGGCGTCGACACCCCGGCGGTCGGGGGTGCCGGTGCGGTTCAGATGGGTGTCCGAGAGGTGGAGTATCCGCATGCCCGGGACGGTACCGGCGGTTCCGGGCCGCGTCCCGGTGCGGTGCGCACGCGCCCCGGTCCCGCCGGCCGGTCGCCGGTGGTCCCGGGGCGCGTGCGGGGGCTCAGGTCAGCTGAGCGTCTTCAGCGCGGCGGCGTCGTAGGAGGCGAGTTCGCCGGTGCGGCCGGCCAGCACCTTCGCCGCCCACTCCGGGTCCTGGAGGAGGGCGCGGCCGACGGCGACCATGTCGTACTCGTCGCGCTCCAGGCTGTCCAGGAGGTCGTCGATGCCCCGGGTCACGGAGCCCTCGCCCGCGAAGGCCTTGATGAAGTCGCCGTCGAGGCCGACCGAGCCGACGGTGATGGTCGGCTTCCCGGTGAGCTTCTTGGTCCAGCCGGCCAGGTTGAGGTCGGAGTCCTCGAACTCGGGGAGCCAGTAGCGCCGGGTGGAGGCGTGGAAGACGTCGACACCGGCCGCGGCGAGCGGGGTGAGGATGGCCTCCAGCTCCTCCGGGGTCTCGGCGAGGCGGGCGTCGTAGTTGTCCGACTTCCACTGCGAGTAGCGGAAGATCACCGGGAACTCCGGGGAGACCGACGCGCGGACGGCGGCCACGATCTCCGCGGCGAACCTGGTGCGGGCGACCGGGTCGCCGCCGTAGGCGTCGGTACGGCGGTTGGTGCCCGCCCACAGGAACTGGTCGAGGAGGTAGCCGTGGGCGCCGTGCAGCTCGACCCCGTCGAAGCCGATGCGCTCGGCGGCGGCCGCGGCCTCGGCGAACGCGCGGATGACGTCGTCCAGGTCCTGCGAGGTCATCGCCTTGCCCTCGCCCTCGGTGCCGTCCAGGCGGATGCCGGAGGGACCGACGGCGGGGGCGTCCGCCACCGGCGGCTGGCCCTGCTTGCGGACCATGCCGATGTGCCACAGCTGCGGCACGATGGTGCCGCCCGCCGCGTGCACGCCCTCGGCGACCTTCGCCCAGCCCGCCAGCTGCTCCTCGCCGTGGAACCGCGGGATGCGGGTGCTCTGCCCGGCGGAGTCGTGGCCGACGTAGGTGCCCTCGGTGACGATCAGGCCGACACCGGCGGCGGCCCGGCGGGAGTAGTACGAGACCACGTCCTCACCGGGCACGCCCCCCGGGCTGAACTGGCGGGTCATCGGCGCCATCACGATCCGGTTGGGGACCGTGAACCCGTTCAGGGCGATCGGACGGGCGAGGATCTCGGCCGCGCGGGAGGCGGAGGGCGTGGTGACGGTCACGTGGGGGGCTCCTCATGAACAGGTCGTTGACCGGACGGTATGTGCACACGCATCGAGTGCACATGCGGTGTCAACGACTCCCGCGGAGCCCTCCATTCCCGTCCCCGCGGGAAAGCCGTGTGACCCAGGTCACCCGGCCGTTCCCGTCCCGGCTAGCCGACCAGCAACTCCCGCTTCAGGTCGCGCAGTTCCCGGCCGTCGACGCCCAGACCCCGCTTCAGGTACGCGCCGAAGGTGCCGTACGTGTCCGCGACCTCGTCGAAGCCGGAGTTCAGGTACTCGGTGCGGACGTCCAGAAGCGGCTTGTAGACCGCGGCCTGGGCCGGGGGCAGCTGGGCCAGGGCCGCCGCGTTGGCGGACGCGCGGTAGGTGTTGCTGGCCAGGTAGTCCGCGGTCACCGTGGCGCGGGGCACGCCGAGCGCGGTGAGCAGCGCGGCGCTGGACCAGCCGGTGCGGTCCTTGCCCGCCGTGCAGTGGTAGAGGACGCCGTACCCGTGGCGGTCGGCGACACCGGCGAGGACGGAGCGGTACGCGGTCCGCGCGGTGGCGCCGCTGACCATGAACTTCTCGCCGTCCACCATCATCTGGACGGCGGCTTCCGGCGTCGTCGGCATGGTGGTGGTCATGTCCGAGCCGGCCAGTACGTCGGCGACGTGGTAGCGCACGCCGGACGGGACGACGTCGGGGGCCGAGGCGCGCTCCGACGCGGTGCGCAGGTCGTAGTCGGCGCGGATGCCGAGGCGCCGGAGCTTGGCGGCGTCGGCGGCGGTGAGGTTGTTCAGGGCGTCGGAGCGGTAGATCTCGCCCATCCTCACCCAGTGGCCGTCGCTGGTGCGGTACCCGCCCGCGTCGCGGAAGTTGGTCGTGCCGTCCAGCTTGATCAGCCGGTCGGCGAGGTGCAGCGAGCCGCCGCGCTCGGGCACGAAGTCGAACCACTGCCGGTCGGCGGCGCGCAGCCCCTTCACAGTCACGTCGCCGGTGGCGCCGCCGCGCGCGACGACGTGCCCGGCGGCGCGGATCGTCACCGAGCGCACCCCGGGGGCCCTCCAGACCAGGTGGTACGAGCCGTCGTCGGCCGCGGTCACGGTGGCGGCGGTGAACGGGATGCGGTGGCCGGAGGAGGCGTGTCCGGCCGGGGCGGCGGAGGCGGCCGGGGCGGTGAGGGAGGCGGAGGCGGCGGTGAGCGCGAGGGCCGCACCGGCGAGGGCGATCTTCTTCATGGAGTGGATGCTGTGCGCACCTACCGAAGAACAGATGAACCCCACACCAACGACACACCCTGACCGGATGGCAGTTTGTGCCACAACGGCAAGCCATGCACGCATGTCCGCGAGCGGCGGAAACACCGGACGCGCGGAGACACCGGGCGCACGGAAACCCTGAGTACGCGGAAACGCCCGAGGGCGGCACCCCCTGCGAACAGGGAGTGCCGCCCTCGGTCAGGACGAGCGATCGACCAGGGTCGATCAGAAGTCCATGTCACCGCCCGGCATGCCGCCCGGAGCGGCCGCGGCGGCCTTCTCCGGCTTGTCGGCGATGACGGCCTCGGTGGTCAGGAACAGCGCGGCGATGGAGGCGGCGTTCTGCAGCGCGGAACGGGTCACCTTCGCCGGGTCGATGATGCCCTCGGCGATCATGTCGACGTACTCGCCGGTCGCGGCGTTCAGGCCGTGGCCGACCTGGAGGTTGCGGACCTTCTCCACGACGACGCCACCCTCGAGACCACCGTTGACGGCGATCTGCTTGAGCGGGGCCTCCAGGGCGAGCTTCACGGCGTTGGCGCCGGTCGCCTCGTCACCGTCGAGCTCCAGCTTCTCGAACACCTGGGAGGCCTGGAGCAGGGCCACGCCACCACCGGCGACGATGCCCTCCTCGACGGCCGCCTTCGCGTTGCGAACGGCGTCCTCGATGCGGTGCTTGCGCTCCTTGAGCTCGACCTCGGTCGCGGCACCGGCCTTGATGACGGCGACGCCACCGGCGAGCTTGGCCAGGCGCTCCTGGAGCTTCTCGCGGTCGTAGTCCGAGTCGGACTGCTCGATCTCGGCGCGGATCTGGTTGACGCGGCCCTGGACCTGCTCGGTGGAGCCGGCGCCGTCGACGATGGTGGTCTCGTCCTTGGTGATGACCACCTTGCGGGCGCGGCCCAGCAGGTCGAGGGTCGTGTTCTCCAGCTTGAGACCGACCTCCTCGGAGATGACCTCGCCGCCGGTGAGGATGGCGATGTCGTTCAGCATCGCCTTGCGGCGGTCGCCGAAGCCCGGGGCCTTGACCGCGACGGACTTGAAGGTGCCGCGGATCTTGTTCACGACCAGGGTCGACAGGGCCTCGCCCTCGACGTCCTCGGCGATGATCAGCAGCGGCTTGCCCGACTGCATGACCTTCTCCAGCAGCGGGAGCAGGTCCTTGACGGAGCCGATCTTCGAGTTGGCGATCAGGATGTACGGGTCGTCGAGGGACGCCTCCATACGCTCCATGTCGGTGGCGAAGTACGCCGAGATGTAGCCCTTGTCGAAGCGCATACCCTCGGTGAGCTCCAGCTCCAGACCGAAGGTCTGGGACTCCTCGACGGTGATGACGCCTTCCTTGCCGACCTTGTCCATGGCCTCGGCGATGAGCTCGCCGATCTGGGTGTCGGCGGCGGAGATGGAGGCCGTGGAGGCGATCTGCTCCTTGGTCTCGACGTCCTTCGCCTGCTCCAGGAGGGCACCGGAGACGGCCTCGACGGCCTTCTCGATACCGCGCTTCAGGGCCATCGGGTTGGCACCGGCGGCGACGTTGCGCAGGCCTTCCTTGACCAGGGCCTGGGCGAGCACGGTCGCGGTGGTCGTACCGTCACCGGCGACGTCGTCCGTCTTCTTGGCGACTTCCTTGACCAGCTCGGCGCCGATCTTCTCGTACGGGTCCTCCAGCTCGATCTCCTTGGCGATGGAGACACCATCGTTGGTGATCGTGGGGGCGCCCCACTTCTTCTCAAGGACGACGTTGCGGCCCTTGGGGCCGAGGGTGACCTTGACGGCGTCGGCGAGCTGGTTCATACCGCGCTCAAGGCCGCGCCGCGCCTCCTCGTCGAACGCGATGATCTTGGCCATGTGAAGTGGTCCCTCCAGGACTGGGGGTGAGTCTTCGGACCGCGCCCGCGCCCGCGACGGACGGCTCGCCGACCCGTGGGTCCTTTGCCCCACCCGGCCTGCGGGCCTCACCGACCCGGTCCATTTTTGTCACTCTCACCTTCAGAGTGCTAACGCCAATGATTAGCACTCGCCCATCGAGAGTGCAAGGCGCCCTCGCGAAGCGGGGGCTCGTTCAGGGGTGGTGGCGGGGTCACGCGCGGGCGCGGGAGCCCCGGCAGGACCGGGGGCGCGGCACCTCGATGTCCGGAGCATGCCAAAGGGCTCGTAACCCATGACTCCCCATGGGATACGAGCCCTCCGACAAGAAAGAAGAACGACGCTGTCAGTCGGCGCGTGCTTCAGCTGGTCGCGAGCCGGACCATGTCCGCCTGCGGCCCCTTCTGGCCCTGCGAGATCTCGAAATCGACCCGCTGACCTTCCTCCAGGGTGCGGTAGCCGTCCATCTGGATCGCGCTGTAGTGGACGAAAACATCCGCACCACCGTCGACCGCGATGAAGCCGTACCCCTTCTCCGCGTTGAACCACTTGACGGTGCCCTGAGCCATGCCTAACTCCCCTATTACTGGCCCTTGCACAGATCCACACTTCGCGGATCCGGGTCAGACCTCACTCCCCAATGGTTGGGGGCGTGCGCCGGAACGCGTCGACCGCGGCTGAATGTATCTGCCCAACTGCCGTCTGCAACAGGTCAATCGGACGAGAATTCTGGACGGGAAGGGTCCGGAATGTAGTGAGAATTCGGCTGAATTCAGGGCAAGTCGGGCCATATAAAAGCCACAAAAGCCGCGTAGAACCCGCACACTTTGGCTACTTCTTGGCAGCCTCGCGGTATCGAATACAGGGCTCCCGACCTGGAGATCGGGATCGCGTTCCCCAACTGTACCGCGCTCAACCACACAGAATTGCCCCCTCCGCTTCTCTCACGGAGGGGGCAATCGGATGAACACTCGGTGATCGGCCTTACCGAAGGTAATGTTCGGTCATTCGATCAGCCTGTCAGCGGGACGGCAGGTCAGCCGCCGGCCACCGCCGGAATGATGGAGACGCCGGCCCCGTCCGGGGTGGCCGTCTCCAGGCCCTGCTCGAACCGCACATCGTCGTCGTTGACGTACACGTTGACGAAACGGCGCAGCTTGCCCTCGTCGTCGAGAACACGGCCGGCGATGCCGGTGTGGTTCTTCTCCAGGTCGGAGATGACCTCGCCGAGGGTGCCGCCTTCGGCACTGACTTCGGCCTGGCCACCGGTGTAGGTGCGCAGAATGGTGGGGATGCGAACGGTGACGCTCACGGGTGAACCTCCGGTTGGGGCGACGCGCTGGAATGTATAAGGCTGACTCAGGCGAGCCCGGCTTCACGGAACGAATCGAGAGTGGGCCGGATGGTCGCCGTCAGCCCGGTCCCCGCCACGGCGTCCAGCGTCTTCAGTCCGTCACCCGTGTTCAGTACGACGACCGACTTCGACGGATCGATCTGCCCATTCTCGATGAGCTTCCTGGTGACGCCGACGGTCACCCCGCCGGCGGTCTCGGCGAAGATTCCCTCGGTCCGCGCGAGCAGCTTGATCGCGTCGACGACCTGCTCGTCGGTGACGTCCTCCACCGCACCGCCGGTGCGGCGCGCGATGTCCAGGACATAGGGCCCGTCGGCCGGATTGCCGATGGCGAGGGACTTGGCGATCGTGTTCGGCTTCTGCGGCCGGACCACGTCGTGGCCCGCCTTGTACGCCACCGACACCGGCGAGCACCCCTCGGCCTGCGCACCGAAGATCTTGTACGGCCGGTCCTCGACCAGCCCGAGCTTGATCAGCTCCTGGAGCCCCTTGTCGATCTTCGTGAGCTGCGAGCCCGAGGCGATCGGCACGACCAGCTGGTCCGGGATCCGCCAGCCGAGCTGCTCGCAGATCTCGTACGCCAGGGTCTTGGAGCCCTCCGCGTAGTAGGGCCGCAGGTTGACGTTGACGAAGCCCCAGCCCTCACCGGCCGAGTCGCCGATCAGCTCGGAGCAGAAACGGTTCACGTCGTCGTAGTTGCCCTCGATGCCGACGAGCTCGCCGCCGTAGATCGCGGCCATGACGATCTTGCCCTGCTCCAGGTCGTGCGGGATGAACACGCAGGAGCGGAAGCCGGCCCGCGCGGCGGCGGCACCGACCGCGCCGGCGAGGTTGCCGGTGGAGGAGCAGGAGAGCGTGGTGTAGCCGAAGGCACGCGCGGCCTCGACGGCCTGGGCGACGACCCGGTCCTTGAAGGAGTGCGTCGGGTTGCCGGAGTCGTCCTTGACGTACAGGCCGCCGGTGACGCCCAGCTCCCTGGCCAGGTTGTCGGCCTGGACGAGCTTGGTCCAGCCCGGGTTGATGTTCGGCTTGGTCGCCACGTCCGCGGGGACGGGCAGCAGCGGCGCGTAGCGCCAGATGTTCGCGGGACCCGCTTCGATGCGCTTGCGCAGTTCCTCGGTGTCGTAGGCCGAGAAGTCGTACGCGATCTCGAGCGGGCCGAAACACTCCTCGCAGGCGAACACCGGGCCGAGCGGCACGCGGTGACCGCACTCGCGGCAGCTCAGCGCGGTGGCGGGTCCGAGGTCGACGGTCGCGGGGTCGGTGGTGGTCGCAGCAGTCTGCACAGCCATGTGAGGCGAGGCCCTTTCTCCTCATCTTCCTCACGACGCATTTCGCCGTGAGACGGATTTGGCACCTTCCCTAGCCGGGAGCCCCGCGAGTGATCGACAGCGATCAGCGAGAGCCGACTGGAGGGTTGCCGGGGCTTCATCGGGCCGTATCCCTCTGCCCCTCTGGATGAGCGGTATGCGGTTGTCAACGGCCGGTGACCCCAGGACATGCGATGGTCATCGGCGTTGTTCAAGACTGTAACCGAAGGCCAGGACAGTTGAGATAGTCGTCCGAACCGCGAGATGGGTCACACCTCGCAGTGTGATCGTGACAGTGAGGAGCCGCTGACTGTGCTGGAAGAAGTCGAGCGCTGGCTGGCCACCCGCTCCTGGTCCATGAGCGAACGTCCGCTGCACCGGATACTCGCCGCCAAGCAGCGCACCGGTCAGACCGTCTCCGTCGTGCTGCCCGCGCTCAACGAGGAGGAGACCGTCGGTGACATCGTGGCGATCATCCGCCACGACCTGATGCGGCAGGCGCCGCTCGTCGACGAGGTCGTGGTCGTCGACTCCGGTTCCACCGACCGTACGGCGGCGGTGGCCGCGGCGGCCGGTGCCCGGGTCGTGCACCGCGACACGATCCTGCCGCGCATCCCCGCCGTCCCCGGCAAGGGCGAGGTGCTGTGGCGCTCGCTCCTGGTCACCACCGGGGACATCGTCTGCTTCGTCGACGCCGACCTGAGGGAGTTCTCCTCCGACTTCGTCATCGGGATCGTCGGCCCGCTGCTGACCGACCCGGACGTGGACCTGGTCAAGGCGATGTACGACCGCCCGCTGGCCGGCTCGGCAGGGCAGGGCGGCCGGGTCACCGAGCTGATGGCCCGCCCGCTGCTGAACATGCACTGGCCGCAGCTGGCCGGGTTCGTCCAGCCGCTCGGCGGCGAGTACGCGGCCCGCCGCTCGCTCCTCGAACAGCTCCCGTTCCCGGTCGGCTACGGCGTGGAGCTGGGCATGCTGGTCGACGCCCTGCACCTGGTCGGCCTGGACGCCCTGGCGCAGGTCGACGTCGGGGTGCGCAAGCACCGCCACCAGGACGGCCAGGCCCTCGGCCGGATGTCCGCCGCGATCTACCGCACCGCCCAGCTGCGGCTGGCCCGCGGCCATCTGATCCGGCCCGCCCTGACCCAGTTCGAACGGGGCGAGGACGGCTTCGAGCCGCGCACCTACTCCGTGGACACCGAGGAACGGCCGCCGATGGCGGAGATCACCGAGTACGCCGAACGCCGGGTGGCGTGACTTCGACGTACGGCCGTATACGGCGGCGCGTCGGACGTGACCGCACGTTTGAGCGTTTCCGGGCCGGGCTAGGTTGAGGCGTATGTCTTCCACCGGCGGTGCTGAGGTGCTGGTCGCGTCCAACCGCGGCCCGGTTTCGTACGAGATGCGCGACGACGGTTCGCTGCACGCCAAACGGGGCGGCGGCGGCCTGGTCTCGGGTCTGTCGGCGATCGGGCCGGACGCGGACGCGGTGTGGGTGTGCGCGGCGCTGAGCGACGGCGACCGGGAGGCGGCGCGGCGGGTCGAGGGCGGCCGGCTGCCGGCCGGGGACACCGGCGGGCAGCAGGTCAGGATGCTCGACATCGCCCCGGACGTGTTCTCGGACGCCTACAACGGCATCGCGAACTCGGCGCTCTGGTTCGTGCACCACATGCTCTACCAGACCCCGTTGGAGCCGGTCTTCGACGCGGAGTTCCGGCGCCAGTGGGCGTCGTACCAGGCCTACAACCAGGCGTTCGCGGAGGCGCTGGCGCAGGAGGCGGGCCAGGGCGCGGTGGTCGTCATCCAGGACTACCACCTGGCGCTGGCCCCGCGGATGCTGCGCCGGCTGCGCCCGGACCTGCGTATCGGCCATTTCTCGCACACCCCGTGGGCGCCGCCGGACTACTTCCGGCTGCTCCCCGACGACATCGCGGCGGAGCTGCTCGGCGGGATCCTGGGCGCGGACCACGCGGCGTTCCTGACCCGGCGGTGGGCGGACGCGTTCGTGGCCTGCTGTCACGCGGTGCTGGGCCCGGGTATCCCGGCGGCCGGTGAGACCCGGATCGGGGTGCACGGGCTGGGCGCCGACGCGGAGTTCCTGCGCAAGCGGTCGCACGAGCCGGACGTGGACGAGCGGATGCGGGCGCTGCGGGAGGAGATCGGCGAGGGCCGCCGGACGATCGTCCGGGTGGACAGGACCGAGCTGTCGAAGAACATCGTGCGGGGCCTGCTGGCGTACCGGCAGCTGCTCGACGACCACCCCGAGTGGCGGGAGCGGGTGGTGCACGTGGCGTTCGCGTACCCCTCGCGGCAGGACCTCGCCGTGTACCGCGACTACACGGCCGAGGTGCAGCGGGTCGCCGACGAGATCAACGCGGCGTACGGGACGGCGGGCTGGACGCCGGTCGTGCTGCACGTGAAGGACGACTTCGCCCGGTCGCTGGCGGCCTACCGGCTGGCCGACGTGGCCCTGGTGAACCCGATCCGGGACGGCATGAACCTGGTCGCCAAGGAGATCCCGCTGGTCTCGGACGCGGGGTGCGCGCTGGTGCTCTCGCGGGAGGCGGGTGCGTACGAGGAGCTGGGCGAGGACGCGGTGGTGGTGAACCCCTACGACATCGTCGGGACCGCCGGCGCCTTGCAGGAGGCGTTGACCATGGGGGACGAGGAGCGGGCGGAGCGGTCGAAGCGGTTGGCCGCGGCGGCTACGGCGTTGCCGCCCGCGGCGTGGTTCCTTGAGCAGCTGGCGGCGTTGCGGGGCTGAGTTCCTTGGCCGCGGGCCGGTGGGGGCTGGTCGCGCAGTTCCTCCCCCAGCCTTCGGCCGGGGGCACCCCCAGCGCCCCTTACGGGGCGCTTTGCTCGGCCAGTGATTTCAGGAGGCGGACTACTTCTTGCGGGCCGTCGACCACCAGGTCGGCTCGGTCGGCCAGTTCCGTGACCTCCGCGCTGCCGCTGCACACCAGCAGGCCCGGGACGCCTTCCTCGCGCAGTTTCTCCACCGCCGTGAAGGCCGGGATGTCCCCCAGGTCGTCGCCGGCGTAGAGGATCGCGCCCGCGCCGATCTCCCGTGCGTAGGCGCGCAGGGCCACGCCCTTGTCCATGCCCGGCGGGCGGAGTTCCAGCACCAGGCGGCCCGGTTCGACGATCAGGGCGTGGCGGGTGGCCAGGTCGGTCAGCGGGGCGCGCAGGGCCTCGAAGGCGGCCTGCGGGTCGTCGGCCCGGCGGGTGTGGACGGCCAGGGCGTGGCCCTTGTCCTCGGTCCAGGTGCCGTGCGCCCCCGCGGCGTCGATGACGGCCGGGAGTTCGGCGCGGACGGCGGCGATGCCGGGGTGCGCGGGCGGCGTGGTGAGTTCGCCGGTGGCCGCGTCCCAGCGTTCGGCGCCGTAGTGGCCGAGGACGACGAGGTGGTCCAGGCCGGGCACCCCGGCGAAACCGCCGTAGCGGACGGCGATGTCGGTGGGCCGGCCGGTGATGACGGCGACGGAGGCCACCTTGGGCGCGAGGGCGGCGAGGGCCGGTACGGCGTCCGGGTGGGCGCGGGCCTGCTCGGGATCGGCGACGATCGGCGCGAGCGTCCCGTCGAAGTCGAGCCCGACGAGCGCGGAACGCGGCTGCGAGAGGAGAGCGGCGAGACCGTCACGACCGGCGACGGTGCGAGGCGTCGGAAGGGGTTCCGTGGAATGGGTGCCCATGCGACCGACAGTATCGGAGCGCCCTTAGGGGGCGCGGGGAACTGCGCGACAAGCCCCCACCGACCCGCACGTACCCCCTACCGCTCCGACCGCCGCCCCTCCCGCACCCGCCGCAGCCTGTTGACCGTCACCGGATCGTGCGCCAGGGCCCGTTCGTCGTCGAGGAGGGCGTTGAGGAGCTGGTAGTAGCGCACCGGCGCCAGGTCCAGTTCCTCGCGGATCACCCGCTCCTTGGCGCCGGGGCTCGCAAAGCCCCGGCGTTCCAGAGCGAGGATCGCCAGCTCGCGTGCGCCCAGTTCTTCCCGGTCCATGCCGAGAACCGTAGCGCTCAGCCCGTCGTCGTACGGCTGTCGGCCGCCGTCGCCTCGGACTGGAGCCGGGTGAGCACGCCGGTCGGGTCGCCGGTGGACGCGACCGCCGTGCCGATCTGCTTCTTGACGTCCGCGCTGACCGCGGCCCACGAGGTCTTGCCCGCCGGGTACAGCTCGGAGGTGGGCAGCTGTTCGAGGAAGGGACGGAGCTGCTTGTCCTGGGCCCGCGAGGAGTCGGTCATCGTCTGGGACGCGGACGTGGTGACCGGGAGCAGGCCGTACTCGCGGGAGAAGTCGAGGACGTTCTTCTCGCTGTAGACGTAGTCGAGGAAGTCGCCGACCTGCTCCGCGTGGCCGTTCTGCTTGAAGGCCGCCATCCAGTCGGTGACGCCCATGGACGGGGTGCTGGTGCTCTGGCCGGCGCGGGAGGGCATCGGGACGGCGCCGAACTTCACGCCCTTCTTCTCGGCCTGCTTGATGAGCGTGGGGTGGCCGTTGAGCATGCCGACCTGGCCGTCGGCGAACGCCGCGAACGCCGTCGCCCGGTTGAGCCTGCCGGGCGCGGTCGGTCCGGTCAGGCCCTTGCCCACCAGCTCGTCCTTGAGCCAGGTGAAGGTCTCGACGTTCTGCGAGGAGTCGATCGTGTACGTGCCGATGTCGTCGGTGTAGCCGCCGCCTCCGCTGAGCAGCCACTGCATGGTCTCCGCCTGGGCCTCCTCGGAGCCGAGCGGCAGCGCGTACGGGTACGTCACGCCGTGCGCCTTGAGGGCCTTCGCGTCGGCCGCGAGGTCGTCCCAGGTGGTGGGCGGGGTGATGCCGGCCTCGGAGAAGAGGGTCTTGTTGTAGAAGAGGACGCGCGTGGACGCGGCGAAGGGTATGCCGTACTGCGCGTGGTTCCACTGGCCCGCCTCGGCGAGCTGGGAGGGGAAGTCGGCCTGGACCGGGATGGAGAGCAGGTCGCCGGCCTCGTACAGGTCGCCGGCGGCCGCGTAGTCGGCGTACGCGCCGATCTGCGCCAGGTCGGGCGCGTCGCCGGCGGCGACCATGTCCTTGACCTTGCGGTCCACGTCGTTCCACGAGTAGACGCTGACGTCGACCTTCACGTCGGGGTGCTGGGCCTCGTACCCCTTGGCCAGCCGGTCCCAGTACTTCTGCGAGCTGTTGGCGGCGGAGTCTCCGTAGTCTGCTGCGACGAGTCTGAGGGTGACGTCCGAGGATCCGGTCGTCCCACAGCCACCAAGAACCGCCGTCATGCCCGTAGCGGACATCACCGCGATCATTCCTGCCCTACGCCGCCGCACGTGCACTGCCCCTGTTCCAACTGTCTCGCTGTTCAATATGTGGACCCATAAGGTCTACACCACGCAAGTGGACTAGACCTCTTGCGGGTCGGAGGGCCACACTGTTCCCGTGAGACATGTCATCGCCCTGGACGTGGGCGGCACCGGAATGAAGGCCGCGCTGGTCGGGCCGGACGGCGAGCTGCTCCACCAGGACCGCAGGGCGACCGGCCGCGAGCGCGGTCCCGACGCCGTCGTCGCCGCCATCCTCGACTTCGCCGCCGACCTGCACGCCGTCGGCGAGAGCCGGCTCGGCGAGGGCGCGGCCGCGGTCGGCCTCGCCGTACCCGGCATAGTCGACGAGCCGAACGGCGTCGCGGTCTTCTCGGCCAACCTCGGCTGGCGCGACGTACCGCTGCGCGCGGAGCTCGCCGACCGCCTCGGCATCCCGGTCGCCCTGGGCCACGACGTGCGCACCGGCGGCCTGGCCGAGGGACGGCTCGGCGCGGGCAAGGGCGCGGACCGCTTCTTCTTCGTGGCGCTCGGCACCGGTATCGCGGGCGGCTTCGGCCTGGACGGCCGGGTGGAGCCGGGCGCGCACGGCTTCGCGGGCGAGGTCGGCCACATCGTCGTACGGCCGCAGGGTGTGCCCTGCCCGTGCGGGCAGCGCGGCTGTCTTGAGCGGTACGCGTCGGCCGCCGCGGTGAGCGAGGCGTGGGCCGCGGCCACCGGAGACCCGGACGCGGACGCGGCGCAGTGCGCGAAGTCCGTCGCGTCCGGTGACCCGAACGCCGTGCGGGTGTGGGAGGAGGCGGTGGCCGCCCTCGCCGACGGGCTGGTCACGGCCCTCACCCTCCTGGACCCGCGGGTCCTGATCGTCGGCGGCGGCCTCGCGGAGGCCGGGGACGTGCTGTTCGAGCCGCTGCGGGAGGCCGTGCGGAGCCGGGTGACCTTCCAGAAGCTGCCGGCGATCGTCCCGGCGGCGCTGGGGGACACGGCGGGGTGTCTGGGGGCCGGGCTCCTCGCCCAGGACCTGCTGACTACGACTACTACTGCGGAGGTAATGCCCTGATGGCTGCCAACGAGCGCGACGACAGCGCCCCGTCAGGGGCGCGGCGAACTGCGCGACCAGCCCTCACGGACCCGCACCTCGGGACGCACGGCCTGGTCCTCGACGGCGCCCGCACAGTCCTCCCGACCGGAGTGGTCGAAAGCGGGCGTATCGCGGTCGAGGGCACCCGCATCGCCGCTCACGCCCCCGAGAACGCCGACGTCATCGACGTCACCGGCCACTGGCTGCTGCCCGGCTTCGTGGACATCCACAACCACGGCGGCGGCGGAGCCTCCTTCAGCTCCGGCACCGCGGAGCAGATCCTCGCCGGCGTCCGCACCCACCGCGCGCACGGCACGACCACCCTCGTCGCCTCCACCGTCACCGACGACATGGACGTCCTCGCCCGCCAGGCCGGCCTGCTCTCGGAGCTGGCCGAGCAGGGGGAGATCGCCGGTGTCCACTTCGAGGGCCCGTTCATCTCGCCGTGCCGCAAGGGCGCGCACTCCGAGGCGCTGCTGCGCGACCCGGACCCGGCGGAAGTCCGCAAGCTGCTCGACGCGGCGCGCGGCCAGGCCAGGATGGTCACGCTCGCCACCGAACTGCCCGGCGGTGTCGAGTCGGTACGGCTGCTCGCCGAGCACGGCGTCATCGCCGCCGTCGGCCACACGGACGCGACGTACGAGCAGACGGTCGAGGCGATCGACGCGGGCGCCACCGTCGCCACCCACCTCTTCAACGCGATGCCGCCGATCGGCCACCGCGCGCCCGGCCCGATCGCCGCCCTGCTGGAGGACGAGCGGGTGACCGTCGAGCTGATCAACGACGGCACCCATCTGCACCCGGCCGCGCTGCAGTTGGCCTTCCACCACGCGGGTCACGGCCGGGTCGCGTTCATCACGGACGCCATGGACGCGGCCGGCAGCGGCGACGGCCGGTATCTGCTGGGCCCGCTGGAGGTCGAGGTCACGGACGGGGTCGCCCGGCTGGTGGAGGGCGGTTCCATCGCCGGCTCCACGCTCACCCTGGACCGCGCGCTGCGGCGGGCGGTGACCGTCGACCGGCTGCCCGTGGAGCACGCCGTGGCCGCGCTGTCCGCCAACCCGGCGCGCCTGCTGGGCCGTTACGACCGCATCGGCTCCCTGGAGCCCGGCAAGGACGCCGACCTGCTGGTGTTCGACGCCGACTTCACGCTGAAGGGCGTGATGCGGCAGGGCGTCTGGGTGGTCGTGCCCGAACTGGGCTGACGCGGCGGGCCCCGCCACCTCGATGCGGTGGCGGGGCCCGTGCGCGGTCGCGGGCGTTCTCAGAGGCTGCGGGCGGTGATGTCGCCGCGGGCGGTGGTGGCGCGGATGTCGAGTCCGGCGGTGCCGTCGTTCTTGAGGGAGTCGGCGACGCGGCCGTAGCCGGTTCCGGCGTCCAGGACCGCCGAGACGCCGGCGGCGGCGCCGACCGAGATGTCGCCGTCCTCGGTGCGGAGCACGACCGTGCCGCGCACCGCCTCGGTGATCCGAATGGCACCCCGGGTGGTGCTGATCTGCGCGGGACCGCCCAGCCGTCCGATCTCGACGTCGCCGTCGAGTGCGGTGAGGCGGACCCCGGCGGCCTCGTCGATCTTGATCCGGCGGTAGGCGCCCTCGAAGTCGAGGTCACCGAGGCGTCCGACCCCGCGGAGTTCGGCGCCGGAGGTGCGGGCCTCGACGCGGGAGCCGGCGGGCAGCTGGACGGTGACCTCCACGGACCCGGACGGTCCGAGCAGCCTGCCGCCGGAGGCCGCGGCCTCGATCCGCAGGACACCGTCGGCGTAGCTGACGCGCGCCCCCTCGGCGGCCTTGACGTCACGACTCTTGGCGGGGTCGGCGGGCCGCACCTCGACGGTGGTGTCGGCGCGGTCCGCGGCGATGAGCTGGACCCGTCCGGCGGGGATCTCCAGGACGGCGGAGACCGGGGCGGTGGTGTCGAACTTCTGCATCGTGCTCTCCTGTCGCTCTCTGTTTCCGATGAAGGAAAAGCTACGTTGCGTTCACGACTTCGGCAACGCACTTGATGCACGGAAACTTGATATACGCAGCTCAGAGCCTCGATATCGTTGCACTCGTCATCGAGATGAATGCAACGCACCTCTCCGATCGTTGCAATGAACTGGAGTTGAACGCTACGCTGGGAGCGACAGGGAGCGGTACGGACGGGCAGGGACGGAGAGACCGCGATGCCGGGAGGCAGGCTCACCCAGCAGGAACGCCGCCAGATCGCGCAGGGGCTGGCCGACGATCTCGCCTACGCCGAGATCGCCCGCCGCCTCGACCGCCCGACCTCGACGGTCACCCGAGAGGTGCTGCGCAACGGCGGTCCCGCGGGCTACCGCGCCGACCAGGCCCACCGCGCCACCGAACGCCGCGCCCATCGCAGCAGGCAGGCCGCGCCCCGGGACACCGGGGCGCCGGCACTCGCCCACGGGCGCGATCCGGAGGCCGTGCGCGCGTACGAGGAGACGCTGACCGGCGTCATGATGGCGTCGGGCATGACCGCGATGCCGGCCCGGGTGCTGGCCTCCCTCACCCTCGCCGACACCGGCAGCCTCACCGCGGCCGAACTCGTGGAACGGCTGCAGGTCAGCCCGGCGTCCGTCTCCAAGGCGATCGCCTTCCTGGAGAGCCAGGGCCTCGCCCGGCGGGAACAGGGCGAGGGCCGCCGCGAGCGCTATGTCGTCGACGACGACATCTGGTACCAGTCGATGATGGCCAGCGCCCGGTCCACCGCCCGGATCGTGGAGATCGCCCGGCAGGGCGTCGGCGTCCTCGTCCCCGGCACCCCGGCCGCCACCCGCCTGGAGAACATCGCCCGCTTCCTCGACTTCGTCAGCGAGAGCATCGCCCGAGCCGCGGAACAGGCCCGCGAGGTCCTGCACACCAGACCCGAACCCTAGGCCGGTCGCCGTCTCTTTGGCATGATCAGGATCCCGACACGTACGGCGCGAGGGGGAGGTCGCCGATGATCCTCACGGTCACGCTGAACACCGCTCTCGACATCACCTACCGGGTCGGTGTCCTGCGCCCGCACACCTCGCACCGCGTCTCGGACGTGACCGAACGGCCGGGCGGCAAGGGCGTGAACGTGGCGCGGGTGCTGGCCGCGCTCGGGCACGAGACGACGGTGACCGGCTTCGCGGGCGGCGCCACCGGACGGTCGGTGCGGGAGCGGCTCGCGGAGTCGGCGGGGGTGGTGGACGCGCTGCTGCCGATCGCCGGGCCGACGCGCCGCACCATCGCCGTCGTGGACGAACTGTCGGGCGACACGACCCAGTTGAACGAGCCGGGCCCGCAGATAGCAGCCGCCGAGTGGGCTGCCTTCCTCGGCCATTACGAGGAGTTGCTGCCCGGCGCCTCGGCGGTGGCGCTGTGCGGCAGCCTGCCGCCGGGAGTGCCGGTGGGTGCGTACGCCGGGCTGATCAAGACGGCCCGTTCCGCCGGCGTGCCCGTCCTCCTCGACACCAGCGGGGAGCCGCTGCGGCGCGGGGTGGCCGCCCGCCCGGACCTGGTCAAGCCGAACGCCGACGAGCTGGCCGAACTCACCGGCTCCCACGACCCGGCCCGCGCCACCCAGGACGCCCGCCGTCGCGGCGCCCGCGCGGTGGTCGCCTCACTGGGCCCGCGGGGCCTGCTGGCGGTGACCCCGGAGGGCCGCTGGCACGCAACGCCTCCGGCCCCGGTACACGGCAACCCGACCGGCGCGGGCGACTCGGCGGTGGCCGCCCTGCTCTCCGGCCTGATCGAACACCTACCGTGGCCGGACCGCCTGGCACGGGCCGTCGCCTTGTCGGCGGCGACCGTACGATCCCCGGCGGCGGGCGATTTCGACCGCCCGACCTACGAGAAGCTGCTCGACCAGGTCACGGTGACCGGCGGGACAACGACTACCTAGTCCTTGTTCGTGTGCTTGCCCTGCCTCACCCACAGCTGGTCCAGCAGGATGTCGCAGCTGTCTCCGCTCTGGCAGGACAGGGAGATCGTGTTGGTGCCCTTGGTGAGGGTGGGGTAGGTGTACGAGGTCGTCCAGGCCTTGGCCGGGTCGTTCTGGTGCGTGTAGTTGTCCAGCGAGAACTTGCTGCCGAACACCTTGCCGTTGATGGACAGCGTCATGCTCGCGTCCTTGACGGCGCTGTAGTGCGCGAAGACGGTGTAGATGCCGTCCGACGGGATGCCGTTGACCGTCCAGGTGACGCCGGCGCCGGCCTGGCTGAAGTTCGTGACGTAGATACCGCCCTCGGCCTTGGCGCCCTCGACGTCCGAGGCCAGGCTCGCGCCGCCGTCCAGGCGCAGGGCCTTGGCGTCGACCGGTGAGATGTCACCCGACGCCGAGACCGAGCTGGTGCTCGACGGGGTCGCGGAGGGGGATTCGGACTGGGTCGGGGACGTCGAGGCGCCGGTGTCGGCCTTGTCGTCGTCGCCGTTGCCGTTCAGCATCGCGACGCTGATGCCTATGACGACCGCCGCGACCACCGCGATCGCGCCGATCAGCAGGCCCTTGGTGTTCGGGCCCCGGCCGCGGCCGGTGTTCTGCGGGGCCTGGCGGCTGGCCGGGGCGCCGCCCGGGAAGGTCTCCGGGGCCTGGTAGGCCGCGGACGGCGGCTGGCCGTAGCCGGCGCCCGGCTGCTGCTGCGGGATGGTCTGACCACCGTACGGCGGTGCCTGCGGCGCCTGCTGCTGGCCGCCGTAGGTCCGCTCGCCGACCGAGCGCACCCTGCTGACCGCGTTCGGGTAGCCGTAACCACCGGAGCCGGACGGCGGCTGGGCTCCTCTGGCCTGGCCGTCGGCGTACAGGTAGCCGAACGGGTCTTCGTCCTCGGGCGTGCTCGCGCCGTTGTTGCCGGGCGTCATCCCTTGGTACTCCTCAACAGGTGCGGGCGGATGCGGTACAGGTATTGAGAGTCGAGCCTACCCGGTCTGACTGAGCCAAACGGGTGACTCAGACCGCATCAACGCGATGACCTGGGAGTCATCCCGCCCGACGATGTTGTTTGGGACGAGATCGTTTCTCTACGTACATCCGCTCGTCGGCGGATTTCAGGACTTCGTCCGCCGTCATGCCGCAGTGCGCCCATCCGATGCCGAAACTGGCGCCCACCCGGACGGCCCGGCCCTCGGCACGGATCGGCTGGATGATCTCGTTGCGCAGCCGAACCGCCAGGTCCTGGGCGTCGGCCTTGCCGAGCCCGTCGGCGAGGATCACGAACTCGTCGCCGCCGAGACGGGCCACGGTGTCGCCGTCCCGGACGCCCCGGGTGAGCCTGCGCGCGACCTCGATGAGAACCGCGTCACCCGCGTTGTGCCCGAACCGGTCGTTGATCGACTTGAAGCCGTCGAGGTCGCAGAAGAGCACCGCGAGCCCCTTGGCACCGTCGTCGCGGCCCTCCTCGGGGGCGACGGTGTGCACGTGGTGGTCGTAGCCGTCGTACGACTGGGCCGACGCGGCGAAGTCGAAGCCGTGGCCGTTGACGTCGTAGGCCGGGTGGCCGTAGGCCGCGTCCAGGGACTCCAGGCCGTCGGTGTCGGCGCGGCGGCAGAGCCGGGAGGAGAGCCGGGAGCGCAGCTCGGCGGAGTTCGGCAGGCCGGTCAGGGAGTCGTGGGAGGCGCGGTGGGCGAGCTGCAGCTCGCGGCGCTTGCGCTCCTCTATGTCCTCGACGTGGGTGAGGAGGAAGCGGGGCCCGTCGGCCGCGTCGGCGACCACGGAGTTGCGGAGCGAGACCCAGACGTACGTCCCGTCCCTGCGGCCCAGGCGGAGCTCGGCGCGGCCGCCCTCCGCGGAGGTGCGCAGCAGGGTGCCGATGTCCTCCGGGTGGACCAGGTCGGAGAAGGAGTAGCGGCGCATCGCGGAGGCGGGGCGGCCCAGCAGGCGGCACAGGGCGTCGTTGGTGCGCAGTATTCGGCCGTGCTGGTCGCCGCCCATCTCGGCTATCGCCATGCCGGAGGGGGCGTACTCGAAGGCCTGCCGGAACGACTCCTCGCTGGCGCGCAGGGCCTGCTGCTCGCGCTCCAGCCTGACCAGCGCCCGCTGCATGTTCGCCCGCAGCCGTGCGTTGCTGATGGCGATCGCGGCCTGGAAGGCGTACATCTGCAGGGCCTCGCGGCCCCAGGCGCCGGGATGCCGGCCGTTGCGCGGGCGGTCCACGGAGATCACGCCGAGCAGTTCGCCGCAGGAGCTGCCGGATATGCCTGGCGTGTACATGGGGGCGAAGAGGCGGTCCGAGGGGTGCCACTCGTCCTCGAAGCGGGGCGCGGGACCGTCCGTGTACCACTGCGGGACGTCGTCGTCGTCGAGGACCCAGCCCTCGGTGTGCGGTATGAAGACGAGGTCGCCCCAGCGCTCGCCCATGCCGAGCCGCCGCTCCCAGGAGTCGCGGGAGCCGACGCGGCCGGTGATCAGCGCCTCGGCGGCGGAGTTGCCGGAGAGGGCCGCGACCACGAGGTCGCCGTCGGGACGCACGAGGTTCACGCACGCCATCTCGAACCCGAGGGCGGTGATCACACCGTCGGCGACCGTCTGCAACGTGTCCGCCAGACTGCGGGCCGTGTTCATGTCGGCCATGACCTGATGCAGTTGTCGCAGGGACGCAAGACGGACGTAGGGTTCCGACTCGGTCTCCATGTTCGCCCTCCCCCCGAGACCTCGCAGCGAATCAAGGGTCTGCTTCGGCGCTACTTTTCCCCGCCACTGAATCACAGCGCGCTGCCCACTCGGTACACAGGGTCAACAATTAATGCCCCTTGTGACTCAAGTCACAGCAGAAGATGAGCAATTGCGTGGAGTTTCTGCGTTTTCCCCGTGCGTTTACCGAACACAGCCTTTGGGTGTGTGTGCACATGATGCACGTTACGAGCTTTCGGCACCCCGCCGTTGGTCCTAGGACCCGGCTCGGACGGATGGCCGATGTCGGCGCACAGGGGCCGACACTAGCGTTTCCGGTGTGCTGAAGACTCCCTCTCCCACCGTCGCAGAAGCCACCGGGCATGCTGTGGGGGTGAGCAACGAAGCGTTCAAGGCGGCCCTGGCGCGGCTCGCCGCGGGCGTGGTCCTGGTGACCGCGCAGGAGCCGCCGCTCGATCCCGACGACCCGCTGGCACCGGCGGGCGAGGACGTCGGCATGACCGCGACCGCGTTCGTGTCGGTGTCCCTGGATCCGCCATTGGTGCTGGTCAGCCTGCGTACCGGCGCCCGCATGGACGACCTGCTCGACGAGCAGCCGCTGTGGGCCGTCTCCGTGCTCACCGAGAGCCAGCGCCACATCGCCGGCCGCTTCGCGATGAAGGGCCGCATCAGCGACCGGCTGCTCTTCGAGGACATTCCGTACGTGCGCGGCGAGGCGACGGGCGCGCCGCTGGTCGGCGGCGCGCTCGCGACCCTGGAATGCCGTACCGAGCAGCGGGTGATCGCCGGCGACCACACTCTGGTGATCGGCCGCGTCCTGTCCGCGGATCTCCCGAGCGCGGAAGGCGGACCGCTGATGTATTTCCGGGGCCGATACCGGCAGCTCGGATGAAACCGCGCGGTCTGTTTTTCCATTCCCTCGGGCACACATTCCGCGGGCGCACAGGGAAAGGCGGAACCGCGGCGCGGTGCGATCGCGAACGGAAAATCCCGGCGGGGATCCGCCGGGTGGATCAGCCCTCGGCGACTACGACCAGTCGCGGCCGGAGCGCCCCCGTTTGGTGTCCGACCGCTGCTTCTTCTCCCGCAGCCGCCGTTCGTTGATGCCGCGGGGGATACGGGTCGGCGTGCGGGGCTTCGGCGGCGGCGCGGTGGCCTCGGCGAGGAGGGCCGCGAGGCGTACGGCGGCGGTCTCGCGGTTGCGCCACTGCGAACGGTGCTCGGACGCCCGTACGACCACCATGCCGTCGACGAGCCGGCCGGCCAGCCGGGCCAGCGCGCGGTCCTTCCAGACCGGCGGCAGCGCCGTGGTGTTCGCGAGGTCGAAGCGCAGTTCCACCTGAGAGTCACTGGTGTTGACGTGCTGCCCGCCCGGACCGGACGACCGCGAGAAACGCCAGTGGAGCTCGGCCTCGGGGAGCGAGACGGAGCCGCGGATGAGGTACGGACCGGACATGTCCCCATGGTCGCGCGGCTGACCGGCACACGTCACGCGATTATCCTTCGTCACCCGTTCGGTAAAGAAAGTAAAGCGAGGTGGAACCTTCGGTACCCCTCGTGGCGTTCATACGGGTAGCTGTAGCTTCAAGCCCGTACGCCGCACGGCCGTACGCAGACAAGGGAAAGGACTCCCGACCATGGCTGTAAGCCTGTCCAAGGGTGGCAACGTCTCGCTCACCAAGGAGGCTCCGGGCCTGACCGCCGTCACCGTGGGCCTCGGCTGGGACGTCCGCACGACCACCGGCACGGACTTCGACCTCGACGCCTCGGCGATCGCGGTCAACACGCAGGGCAAGGTCTACTCCGACGGCCACTTCGTGTTCTTCAACAACAAGCAGACCCCGGACAACACGATCGTCCACACGGGCGACAACCGCACGGGTGAAGGCGCCGGCGACGACGAGGCGATCAACGTCAACCTGGCGGCCCTCCCGGCCGACATCGACAAGATCGTCTTCCCGGTCTCGATCTACGACGCGGAGACCCGCTCGCAGAACTTCGGCCAGGTCCGCAACGCCTACATCCGGATCGTCAACCAGGCCGGCGGCGCCGAGATCGCCCGCTACGACCTCTCCGAGGACGCGGCGACGGAGACCGCGATGGTCTTCGGCGAGCTGTACCGCAACGGCGCGGAGTGGAAGTTCCGCGCGGTGGGCCAGGGCTACGCGTCCGGCCTGGTCGGCATCGCCCAGGACTTCGGCGTCAACGTCTGACGACCGCTGCGCTGTGCGGGAGCCCCTGGTCGCGTGGGTCGCGGCCGGGGGCTCCTGGCGTCCCGCTCAGATCACCGACGACGCGTACGCCACGAAGGGTGCCCAGGCGGCGGGCGCGAGGGCGAGCCGGGGACCGGCGACCGTGCGGTACTTGGAGTCGCGGACGTGGATGGTGGTGGGAGTGGGGGCTATTTCGAGGCAGGACTCTCCGTCATTGCCGCCGCTGTAGCTGCTCTTGAACCAGGCCAGGGCCACTTCGACGCAACTGTCGCCATCCGGCCCGCTGCTGTAACTGCTCTTGAACCACGCCAGCTCGGAGGGGGTTCCGGCAGAAGCCTTGCGGATCATGTTTCTCCAAGCATGTGCTCGATGAGGGCCAGTGTCTCCTGGGGCGGTAGAGCCTGCGCCCGGATGGTGCCATACCGCAGCTCAAGGATGTGGAGCTGTTTCGGGTCAGAGGTTGCCCGCCCGTTGAACGCGCCGTCCGAACGTCCGACTGCCGTCCCGTCGGGGAACTTCAGGATTTCGACCCTGCCGCCCAGACCCGGATGGGCCCCGCCGTTCGTGGGCATCACCTGGAGGGTGACGTTCCGCAACCGACCCACCTCCAGCAGATGTTCGAGTTGCTGCCGCCACACCATTGTGCCGCCGACGCGGCGTCGAAGCGCTGCCTCTTCGAGGACGAAGCCGAGTGCCGGTGCCGGTGACCGCTCGAAGATGGACCGCCGAGCCATGCGCGCTGCCAGCACGCGTTCCAGGTCGTCCTCCGAGTAGGCAGGCTGCCAGGCCTCGAACAGCGCTCGGGCATGTTCAGGCGTCTGCAACAGGCCATTGATGCTGACGACCTCGTACACCCCGATCTCGGCCGCCTGCCCCTCCAGCTTGGCCAACTCCCGTACCTTCTTCGGGTACCGGACCCTCTTCACGTCCTCCCACATCGCCGAGACCTGACCACCCGCGCCCAGGACCTCGTCCGCCCGGTTCAGGTACTCCTGGCGGGGGATCCGCTTGCCGCCCTCGACCTTGTAGACCATGTCCTCGCCGTAGCCGACGACCTCTCCGAACTCGGCGGCGCGCAGCCCCGCCGCCTCCCGCCGCAGCTTCAGCTGACGCCCGACCGTGGCGACGACCGCCACGCCCCAGTCGTCGTCCGGGTCGACCTCCCAGCCCGGTTCGGCCACCTCGCTCATCCCACACCCTCCGTGCCGTACGCCCGCGCCCGACAGCCGGGACAGCACCGGACAAGGTCCGGACAGTCACCGTACGCAAGGGCTTCGTCACTGGTCACGGTATGCAGGCCCGGCCACGCTGAGTGATGTGAACGATGAAATCTCCACCCCCGTCCGCAACATGAGCCTGCGGCTCTCGTCCACGCCGCGGGGCGCCCGCCTGGCCCGGCTGCTGGCCGCCGAGCAACTGCGCGCCTGGGGGCTGCCGCTGGACCCGGCGCGGCAGATCGTGGCCGAGCTGGCGGCGAACGCGGCGACGCACGGGCGGGTGCCGGGACGGGACTTCGGGCTCGCGCTCTACGTCGTGGGAGGAACCCTGCGGATCGAGGTGACGGACACCCGCGGTGACCGGCCGCCGCGCACCGGGCCCCTCGCGCCGGACGCCGAGTCCGGCCGCGGCCTGGTGCTGGTGGAGGCGCTGGCCGACAAGTGGGGCGTGGCGCCCGGACTGTCGCCGCGCAAGACGGTGTGGGCCGAGATCGACGTGTCACCGAAGCCCGGAGACCCGGGCCGCGGTGCTCAGGGACGCCACTGACCAAGGAAGGAAACCGGGGGAAAAGGACCCCACCAAGCCCACCCCTCCCGCCCGTCGCCCGGCGTCACTCCCGCGGGTGAATATGCCCAACTCGGCTGGCTTTGGTGCAGGTTGCGTGCCCTACGCTCGGCGCGACAGCAGCGAAAAAACTTCGGCCCCCGCCGGGACGGCAATCCCAGTGCGAGGGCCTGACCACCTAGGAAGCAACACCTTCCCGATGGATACGAAAAACCCTAGCGCGCCCTCGTGCGCCGAGCCCCGCGTTGCCGCCAAGAAGCACCCGAATCGGGGGTCCGGCGGCCTGGTGCACGACAACGCCCGGCACACGTCCCACTTCGTGGTGATCGGCAACCACCTGGCGCAGCACCCGACCCTGTCGGCGCTCGCGATCGGCTTCGGGGTGCACATCCAGTCGCTCCCCAAGGGCGCCCGGGTGGACATCAAGAGCCTGGCGACCCGTTTCCCGGAGGGCAGGGACCGTATCGCGGCCGCGCTGCGGGAGCTGGAGGCCGAGGGCTATCTGCGGCGGGAACGGGAGCGGATCGCGGACGGCCGGATCGTCACCCGCACGGTCTCCTGCAACCGCCCCGGCCACCACGCCGGGCACCCCGAGGACGCGGCCCGGCCGAAGCCGCCACCGCGGCAGCCGGTCCGCGAGAAGGCCCTCCCCTCCGTACCGCGCCCGGCCTGCCCCTCTCCGGCGCTCGTCCAGAAGGCCGTCGACCTCCTCGCCGACCTCCGCCGCCACGACTCCCGGCTGCTGCTGTCGGCCACCGACACCGAGTGGCTGGCCCCCGGGGTCGCCGCCTGGCTGGAACGTGACGTCACCCCCACCGCCGTACGCCACGCCCTGACCGCCGGCCTGCCGACGGAACCCCTGATCCGGCCGGCCGCCTTCCTGGCCCACCGCCTGGCCGCACAGCTTCCGCCTCCACCCCCGTTCCGGCCTTCAGCCGCACCGGCCCCGCAAACCAGACACCCGTTCCAGACCTGCGACGGCTGCGACCGCCCCTTCCGCGCCCCTGCCCCCGGCCGCTGCCGCGACTGCCGATCGGATCCGGCGGAGTCAGCCTGCGGTCGTTCCGACAGCCGGACACTCGCGTTGACGGGTCGATTTCCTGAAAGCCGTCGCAGTCCGCGAGTCGGCCGGACAGGATGAATCACCCTTTCGCCAGACAGGACCCCTCGTGCTGCCCTCATTCACCGCGACCGGATTTCTCCCTCTGGGACGGTACTCCGTCTCCTTCGACGAGACGGAGTCCATGCTGGTCAGCGCCCCCGAGTTCGGAGAATCCACAACCCGCACCGAACTGTGGGACGGCCTGCACGACTACCTCGACCCGTTCCTCACGCTGGAGGAGACCTGCGCCGCTGCCCTCGACGGCATTCCACTTATCCACAGCTTGTGGCTGGGCGGCAGCTTCGTCAGCACCAAGGTCGATCCCGCGAACATCGACGTGACCGTTCTGATCGACACGCGGGCCGAGCGCACCGTACGTGGGAAGCCGGGTTCCAAATGGCTGACCACGGCTTTCCAGAGCAGGGCCAGGATGCGGGAGAAGTTCGGCGTCTCACCGCTTCGCATCGGGTACCAACCCGTTGCGCGCATTTTCGAGCCGGAACGCTTCACAGCGGACGAACGGACATACTTCACACAACGAGGTGTGTGGGACGACTGGTGGCAGCGCTGCAGACTGCCGGACACGAACGACCGCTCACCATCCGAGGAAAGTGCCGCCCCGGCACGCGGCTATCTGGAGGTGCGACTGTGACCGGCGACAGCTGGCGTGAGCGCAGGCGCGCGCTCCAGAGAGACGATCCTGCCGAAGCACAACGCGCTGCCCGCCTCTTGGACTCAATGGGAACCGAGGAACGGGACGACGAGGAGATCGAGGCGGAACACCGGGCGAGCCGACTGGCCGCAGCACGTGAGTACGCACCGAACGCCCTGCTCGAAGAGGAACTCCAACTGCGACTGACCGGGCCGGACGCGGAGGGCGGTGCTCTCCGGTTCCAGTGGGGCGACGCACTTCTCGAACCCGTGGAACACCTGATCTCCGCCGCGGCAGGTACGCCGGTACAGCTGGAACTCACGGGCATCTCGGCAGGCAGCACCGTCGTACACGCCCGGCCCGTCACCACGCCCGTCGAGCCCGCCCGGACCGACGCCCTCGACGCGCCTCCCACGTCCGCTGCCTCCACCGGTCTCGGCACCCTCACCATGCTGCTCGACGCCCTTGAGTCGGAACGCGACATCCGCGAGTGGGCGAAGCTCTTCGACGCGGTCGACACCGTGTCCCGGGCGCTGAACCGATACGCGCTGGATCTGGGTGTGACCTGGTACGGCGCTGACGGAAGCCTGCGCCGCGCCCGCCTGACAGAGCAGGGCAGAAGCTACGTGAAGCGATTGCGGGAAACCAGAGATCGGGACCAGGAGATCACCATCTCCGGCCGCATCACCGAACTACGGGAAAGCGGCATGGTGAAGGTCAAGACGGGTACCGCCAAGAACGCACCCGCATACGACGTCCGCTTCGAGGAGCCCGACGAGCTGCTGCGCATGCGTCCCGGTCTCGGGGACAACGTCCACTTCCGGGTCCGGTTCCGGCAGCAGTTGGACTCCATGGGGATCGCACGGTCCACCGAGTACACCTACCTGGGACCAGCCGCGGAACAGTCCTCACTTCCGCTTGATCCCTGATCAGAGTGGTTGGCGGCCGCGATGCTCATGGCGCTCGTTGTCGTGGCGGGTGACCAGCTGGCCCCCCGGTGCAGACTTCGGCGTTCATCGTGCCTTCCGCACCAGGACGTCACCATCGGCGACTGGACCATCGCGACAGACGGCCTGCCCCGGTATCCGCCGGATAAGTTGCCCGCATGATCCTCGCCCCGCTCCCCCTCACCCCCGACCACGACATCCCGCCCCCGCTGCTCACCGAGCTGACCGCGCTGTACGCCTCGGACCGGGAGTTCCAGGCGGTCAGCGGCGACTTCCCGGATCCGGACGACATCCGGCCCGAGCAGGTGGCCGGGGCGCTCGCCGACGAGATGCTGAATCCGGACGTGGAGGTGCTGCTGGCGCGGGCCGAGGGGCAGCTGGTGGGCGTGGCGATCACGCTGGCCCGGCATCCCGATCCGGAGGATCCCGACCCGTGGATCGGGCTGCTGCTGGTCGACGCGGCGGCGCGGGCCCGCGGGTACGGGCGGCGGATCGCCGAGGGTGTCGAGGAGCGGTTCAGGGCGGCCGGGCGGGACGCCGTGCGGCTGGCCGTGCTGGAGAACAACCCGAAGGGGCTCGCCTTCTGGACGGCCCTCGGGTACGAGGTGACCGGGCACCGTCCGGACCGGCAGCTCGGGCGGCCGTGCGCCGTCCTGCGCAAGGAGCTGGGCGGGCCGAAGGGGTGACCGGGGCGGCCCCCGCCGCCGCAGGCCGGTCCGCGCGGCGGCGACCGGGGCGCGCACGGGACCCCGGGACGCCATGACACCATCGACGACGTGCTCGACATCGGCTACGCCCTCTCCAACCGGTTCCCCGACCCGCCCCAGACCGACTACCGGCGGGTGGACGTCCACGCGCTGCGTCACGACCTGTTCTGCGGGGACGTCTACCTCGCCGACACCAAGGCGGACCGGGAGCTGTCCACAGCCTGGGGATGGGTGCCGGTGCTCGACTTCGCGTGGGCGCTGTGCGACATCGTGGAGCGGATCGACCGCGACCCGGCGGGCTCCCGGGCCTCCCGGCCGCAGCACGCGGAACTCGACTTCACCGAGTCCACCGACCGCATGCTCTTCGAGCGCCGCTTCGGCTGGGTCGACGTCGAGGCCGACTGGATGCCGGCCGAGGAACCCCCGCTCACCTTCTCCCACACCGAACTGCGCCGCGAGGCACGGGACTTCCTGCACGACCTGATCGCCGACCTCACCGACATGCACGAGGGCCTGGCGGACAACCCGGCGATCTGGACGCTCCAGGCCCGTTTCCCGAGGGTGTCGTAGCCGTCCCGGGCGGGTTGAACGACGTCCGGATGTACGGCAGTTGACCGGCCGGCCAGACCGGGGTGACAACTGAGGCGGAAGACGTTCTGCCTGGCCAGGCTGCCTTTACGTTGACTCCGTGCGGACGCAGCGGCAGTCAGGTGACGGCGGGAAAACCACTTCTTCCGAGACCTCCCGGCCACCGCTGCCGGTCCCCACGACACCCGTGCGCGCGACCGTGCCCGTGGGCCCCACGGAACACGCCATGCTGGCCCTGCAGGGCAAGGCCGGCAACGCGGCCACCACGCAGGCGCTGCGGCGCGCCAAGGGCAAGGGCGTCCTCCCGCCGCCCGCGGTACGCGGCCGGCCGGTGGCGCCGGTGGCCACCGTGCAGGAGGAGAACACCGAACCGGGGCTGGAGCTGCCGCCGTACTTGATGGACTTCCGGGCCGCCGGGCTGTCCACGGCGTACGCGCTGACCGGGCAGGAGTTCGTGCGCAACGCGGTGGCCGCCGTCGTCGGGCACGGCGCGGGCACGGTCGCCGACATCGCCGCCGAACTGGCCGGACGCCCCGAGTCGTTCTACGGACAGGGCCGCGCCTTCGCGGTCCAGGGCAAGAACGGCAAGGAGTGGTACGACGTCACCGTCAGCATCACCCGCGCCGCCGACGACCGGCCGCCCGCCTTCCACCCCAAGGACGTCCTCGCCCGGACCGTGCCGGACCCGGACGGCCCGCCGCTCGCCGAACTGGACGACGCCGAGGGCAAGGACACCAAGGTCGACGTCCAGCACAACACCGCCACCACCGTCGCGACCACCGCAAGCGGCGCGTCCAGCAAGGGCCTGGGCGGCATGGCCTTCGGGCTCGCACCCGTCGTACCGGGACTGTGGCTGGGCGGCGCGGGCCTGGCGAACGCGCAGCCCTGGCAGTCCTCACGGGAGTCCCGCGGCCAGCGCAACGTGGCCGAACCACGGGTGCTGCGCAGCGAGAAGGGCTCGGTCCAGGCGCCGCGCAAGGTGCGCTACGGCGTGCGGATCAAGCAGCAGGGCGCCCAGCACGCGGCACGGCCCGCGCAGACCTTCCACGGCTCCGGCACCCTCACCCAGCGCGTCCCCACCGAACACCTCGTCCCGGCCGGCACCACACCGCCCGCCGCCCCGCAGCCGCTCCGGGCGGACACCGCCCGGCTCGTCACCCTCGCCGACTCCATGGCCCCGGTCGCCGTCACCGACGCCGCCGGCCCGCACCAGGGCGGCGGCGGCCTCTTCGACACGGTCGCCGGCGTCCTGCACCCCTCCCTCACCGCACCCGGAGCCCCCGGCCGCGCCCGGCTCTACGAGGCGACCTCCACGGCGACCGTCCTTGAGGACATGCCCCGGCTGCTGCGGGACGGCGTCACCGGCGAGGACCTGGCGTCCAAGGACGGCAGCAGCGTCGGCAGCTACCGCCTGCACGCCGAGATCACCGGCATGTCGCCCGCCTGGGGCACCGGCGGGACCCAGCTGCGCACCCACCAGCAGACCCAGCACACCCAGACGGAGAGCGCGGGCAAGGGACGCGCCGTCACCGGCGGCCTCGGCCCGGCCATCGGCGTCGGAGCGACCGGCAACGCGGCCGTGGTGCGCGCGACGGCCATGCCGGTCGCCGCGGCCCGCAAGGCGCGGTTCACGGTGGCCGAACAGACCGTGTCGAGCCGCCAGGGCGCGGAGGTGCGCGGCGACAAGGTGCTCTACCTGGCGACCGTCCGGTTCACAGCCGAGGGCACCGGCCCGCGCTCGGCCGAGAACGTCCTGCGCCCCGGAACCCGGGTCGCCCGGCACTCCCTCCAGGTGTGGATGAGCCTGCGGGCCGACGAGGCACGCTCGCTCGGGCTGCCGCTGCCGCCCGGCGTCGAGGCCAAGGAGTTCATCGAGAAGCCGCGGCGGACCGACGAGAACGGCGAGGAGAGCGACGTCGAGCGGCACCTCCCGTTCGGCGCGATGGGCTCCAGCGTCGTCCTCAGCCAACTCGACACCGGCCCCATGGTCCGGGCCGTCCGGGAACTGTTCGCGACCGATCCCCGGCTGTCCGGCTACCTCCCCGCCTTCGGCACGGACCCGGCTCCGACGCCCGGCAAGGAGGAGGCCGCGGTGCAGCGGCGCAACCACCGCGAGCTGATGGCCGCGCTGTCCGAGACCAACCTGCGGGTCAACAAGGACCAGCTGACCACGACCGGCATCCGGGTGCGGCTGCGCCGCAAGACCACGCTGCACTCGCACGACGTGCAGCTCCTCGTCCGCGGGCAGCTCCGCGAGACCGGCTACCTCGGCGACACCGACAACTGGCTGGTGCGCAGCCACTCCGGCGTGGCCGGCAACGCGCAGAGCGGCCGCAGCAGTTCCCGCTCGATCGGCGGCCTCGTGCTCGGGCAGGCCCGGCTCGTCCCCGGCTTCCTGACCGGCTCGGCCCGCTACGAGCGGCACCGCACCGGCACCCGCCGCAACCAGGGCGGCCCCACCACCCGCACGGACGTCCTCACCAACGGCTCCGAGACCGCCAGCACCTTCGGAGCGGCCCTGCGGCTGGACGTCGACGTCACCATGACCTCCCGGCAGCGCACACTCGGCCGCGCCCTCACCCCCGGCTCCCCGGGCCAGAACGCGCCCGAGGCGAAACGGCTGGCCGGACTGCACCTGGACGAGCAGGACGTACGGCTCGTCACCCCGACCGAGTTCACCCTCGACGAGGAGGGCAGACAGCGGCAGGAGGCGGTGGGCGGCCGGCGGCGGGCGCAGGCCCCGCGGCCGGACCACGCCGTCACCGCCGAGGGTATCGGCGATCTGGCCACGCTGGTGCCCCGGCCGTCCGCCGGGCAGGCGCTGCGCGACTGGCAGCTGGTGGAGACGGTCGGCGACGGCCAGGCCGTCCGCGACCTCGCCTTCCAGCTGCTGTCCAAGGCCGCCGCCCGCAACAAGGGTGTCCGCGAGGACCCCGCGCTCCAGGCCGAAGGGCTCGCGCCGCGGCTGGCGGTCGAGGAACGGTTCGGGCCGCAGGCCATCACGGCGGCCCTGCGGCAGGCCGCGTCCTCCGGCTGGGTGGTGAAGAACCTGCGCTATCCGCGGCGGCTCGCCGCGCTGAACGGGGCCGTGGGCACCCGGCTCACGCTCGCCAACCCGAAGTTCCTGCACCGGGGCGCGGGACCGGGCACCGAGACCTTCGTGCTCGGCGGCCACCAGGCGGCCGGCCAGGAAGGGCAGGGCACCACCAGCACCTGGCAGTTCGGCGCCACCGGCTCGGAGAACGGCCCCGAGTGGCGGCTCGGCCAGGGCCTGTCCGGGAACCGGACCAGCGGCGAGGGCGACACCCGGTCCGCGGCGCTCTCCGGCACCGTCGAACGCAACGCGCACACCCCGAAGAAGGCGCCGCTCTACCTCGTCCAGTGCGACCTGCTCGTCACGATGGTCGCCGAGGTCAAGGTCACCGGCGGCGGCCCCTACGTGGCGACGGCCGCCCGCACCCTGCCGGCCGAGGCGGCGGTGTGGCTGACCGAGGCGCAGCTGCCCGCCCCGATCCGCAGGCAGCTCAAGCTCGACGCGGAACCGGTGACGGCGCCGCCGTCGTCCCGGCCGGGGCGGCGGGCCGCGGAGAGTTCCCGCGCGGGCGCCGAGCGCGAGGCGCGCGAAGGGGGCCGGCGGGAGACGGCGGGCCGCGCCGGCACGTCGGCGCCGCCGCCCGCCACCGGACCGTCCTTCGACCGCGGGCTGCCCCTCGGCTTCGGCATGATCGAGAACCTGCCGAACTTCGTGCCGCTGCTGGCCCGGCTGCGCACCCGCCTCGCGGAGAGCGGACAGCAGACCCTCGCCGACGACCTGCTGCCCCGGCGCCAGCTGGCCGACCGCAACGACAACGTGCAGCGGCTGCTGCGCGTCCTGGACCGCGACGGCAGCGCCGGGCTGCTGTCCGGCGCCATGGACGGCGGGGTCACCGTCGAGCTGTTCGACGGCCGCAGGACGCCGTACTGGGCCGTGTTCAAGGTCAACCGGCTGGGCGACGGCGCCCACGAGGGCGCGGCGGACGACGGCCGGGACCTGGAGTACATCACCGCGGCGGTCGCCCAGCAGGCCGCCGCCCACGACGAGGGCGTGTCCACCGGCGTGGAGGGGATCTTCGCCGGGTCCGGCAAACCGGACGGCGGCGCAGGCCAGCTGAAGAGCATGGGCGGCGCGGCGGGCCTCGGCGTCGGCTCGGGCGGCTCCCGTCGCTCCGGCACGGCGGCCCGCGGCCAGCTCGGCATGAAGACGGTCGCGGAGGCGAAGACCGCGAAGTCGTCGAAGGTGCGGGTGCCGATCGAGGCGACCCTCGAACTGCACCGCGGCGACCGCCGGGTGGCGCTGGTCTCCCTGGGCCGCCAGGCGCTGACCCACCGCGTCCTGGACAAGGACCTGGCGGCGCTCGGCCGGGTGACCGCACCGCGCCACCAGCCGGTGGCCGCCGCGCCCGGCCCGCGGGACGACCGCCCGGCCGCGCTCGGCGGCTGGCGGGCCGCGGGCGTACGGCTGCCGATGGAGGCGCAGGTGAACGGGTTCCAGGGCGCGCCGCAGGTCCGGGAACTGGTCGGCGCCGCGGTACGGGAGGCGGGCGGCGGCGCCCGCTTCCGCGGCAAGGGCCAGGCCGCCGCGTACACCCTGAACGAGGCCGTCTCCACGGAGTGGCTGATCGCGGCGCTGCCGCTGCTGACCTCCGCCGGGGCGGAGCTGCCGCCGGTGCACGCCACCGGGGCGGCCGGCCAGGACCTGCGGGCGTCCCTGCACGCGCGGCTGCGGGACGGCCGGGTGCTGGGCGTCGGCGACAAGATGACCTTCGAGACGGTGGGGCAGAGCCACCTGGACGCGCCCCGGCCCACCCAGACGGACGGTCTCGGCTCCGCCGACCACGGCCGGTCGGCGCGCGGCCTGGCGGGCGCGGGGCTGCTCAACGCCGACGAGTTCCGCCTCAACCAGATGATGGCCAACGCCGGTGGCAGCGGCGGCGCGGCCGACGCGGCGGTGAACGCGTCGGGTTCGATGCCGCTGCACAAGCCCAAGGCCGCGTCGGTGCTGGTGCAGTTCACGCTGGACGTGCGGGTGGTGGCGCGGGTGAGCGACCGGCTGCGCCCCTCCCGTACCGGCACCGCCGTACGGGAGCTGACGCTGCCCCGGCCGGTCGTGGTCCGCATGCCGGAACAGGCGGTCCGCCGCATGCTGGCCGCGCAGCCGGACCGGCTCCAGGACCCGGACGACCACCTGGGCCTGCGCAGGGCGGCCGCGGTGCCGCCCCAGGAGTGACCTCCTTGCCTCGGCCGGGCTCCAGCGGCGGTGTCAGCGGCGGCCGCGCTCAGCCCTCCACGCGGATCCCCAGCTGCGCGGCCAGCACCGGGGCCAGGTCGAGCAGTTGGGACGTGCTGATCACCGCCCCGGCCAGCCGCTCCACGCCTCTGCTGATCTCCAGGGCCGCGGCGCCGCGCAGGTCGACGTCCTTCATCGTCACCCCGGTGAGGTCGGCCTCCTTCAGCGTGCAGTCGACGAACTCCACCCGCTCCAGGACCGCGTCGCCGAAGTCAGGCTCCACCAGGACGCAGCCCTCGAAGACGACGTCCCTGAGCCGGGCCGTGCGCAGGTTGAGATAGTCGATCTTGCCGCCGCGGACCACCACGCGCTCCAGGACCGCACCGTGCAGCTGGGTGCCGCCCAGGCGGGCGTCGACCAGCTCGACGTCGCGGAGCGTCGCGTCGGCCAGGTTCGTGCCGACGCCTCGCGGTGCCGTCAGGACCGTGTCCAGCAGGCGGGCGTGCCGCAGCCCCGCCTCGTCGAAGGCGCAGCCGGTCAGCGCGCAGTCCATGAACCGGGCGCCCGCGCCGTCCTGCCCGGCGAAGTCCGCCTCCCGGAACTCCAGCCCGTCGTAGTCGCCGTCCGGCTCCAGCTCGCCGCCGCCCCACGGCTCCAGCTCGGGCAGCCGCACCTCCGGCCGCCGCGCGCCCTTCACCCTGCCACCACCGGACCCGCCGGCCACTGTCCTCGCCATGCCCCCATCTTGCAGGGCGCCACCGACAACGGAAGACGACCGGGATCGGCCGCTCCGGAATGTCAATCACCCACCCGACGTTGCGGCCGTGCATGAATCGCCTCATGCGAATTCTCCGGGACCTCGGCGGCAGGGCGTGGAGGTATGTCCGCAGCGCTCCCGGCACGTACGTCTGGCTGGCGATCCTCTTCGTGACGACGGTCGCGCTGCACCACATGTCGCCGGAGTTCGAGCAGCAGTTCCTGCGGCAGCGGTCCACGAACATCCGCGAGCTGTCGGACAACCCGCTGCGGGTGCTGGTCGCCAGCGCGATGTGGATCGGCGGCGGCCACTGGGTGCCGTACGCGGTGCTCTACACCGTCTTCCACGCGCCCGCGGAACGCTGGCTCGGCACCGTCCGCTGGCTGCTGGTGTGCGTGACCGCGCACGTGCTGGCCACCCTGATCAGCGAGGGCGCGCTGCTGAAGGGCATCCACGACGGCATCGCCCCGCACTCCGCGGTCAACACCCTGGACATCGGGGTGAGTTACGCGCTGGCCGGGGTGGTCGCGGTGCTCGCGTACCGGATCGCGACGCCCTGGCGGTACGGGTACCTCGCGGTCGTCCTGCTGGTCTACGGGCTGCCGCTGGCCGGGTCGCCCACCTTCACCGACCTCGGGCACCTCGTCGCCGCACTGATCGGTCTGGCCTGCTATCCGCTGGTCAGAGGCCGTGGAAAAGCATGGAATCCGAAGGAGACACTGACCGCTCTCAAGGGTTAACGTCCGGCCATGAGCAGCTCGGCAAGCAGTGTCGTCAACGGTGGCATCTCCTTCTGGTACGCGCACGACGGCCTCCCGGCGGTGCGGGAGCCGCTCGACGGGGACGCGTCGGCGGACGTGGTGATCGTGGGCGGTGGCTACACCGGCCTGTGGACCGCCTACTACCTGAAGAAGGCCGCTCCCTTCCTCCGCATCACGGTCCTGGAGCAGAAGTTCTGCGGCTACGGCGCCTCCGGCCGCAACGGCGGCTGGCTCTACAACGGCATCGCCGGCCGCGACCGGTACGCCGCGCTGCACGGCCACGACGCCGCCGTACGCCTTCAGCGGGCCATGAACCGGACCGTCGACGAGGTGATCGCGGTCGCCGCCGCCGAGGGCATCGACGCCGACCTGCACAAGGGCGGCGTGCTGGAGGTGGCCACCACCCCGGCCCAGCTGTCCCGCCTGCGGGCCTTCCACGAGCACGAGCTGTCGTACGGCGAGGACGACCGCGAGCTCTACGGCGCCCGGGAGGCCCGCGAGCGGATCCGGGTCGCCGACGCGGTGGGCGCCGCCTGGACCCCGCACGGCGCCCGCCTGCACCCCGTGAAGCTGGTGAAGGGGCTGGCGGCGGCGGTGGAGGCGCTGGGCGTGCGGATCCACGAGTCCACGCCTGTGACCGAGATCCGCCCGCGGCACGCCGTCACGCCGTACGGCACGGTCCGCGCCCCGTACGTCCTGCGCTGCACCGAGGGCTTCACCGCGAACCTCAAGGGCCAGAAGCGCACCTGGCTGCCGATGAACTCCTCGATGATCGCCACCGAGCCGCTGACCGAGGAGCAGTGGGAGTCGGTGGGCTGGCAGGGGCTGGAGACCCTCGGCGACATGGCGCACGCCTACATGTACGCCCAGCGCACCGCCGACGGGCGGATCGCGCTCGGCGGGCGCGGGGTGCCGTACCGCTTCGGCTCACGGACGGACAACGACGGCCGGACGCAGGAGGCGACGATCGAGGCCCTCCGCGAGATCCTGGTCCGGTTCTTCCCCTCGCTCGCGGGCGTCGGCATCGAGCACGCCTGGTCCGGGGTGCTCGGGGTGCCGCGCGACTGGTGCGCGACCGTCACCCTCGACCGCTCCACGGGGCTGGGCTGGGCGGGCGGCTACGTCGGCTCCGGCGTCGCCACCACCAACCTCGCGGGCCGCACCCTGCGCGACCTCGTCCAGCTCGACTCCGGCCAGGCGGGCCGCACCGACCTGACCGAGCTGCCGTGGGTGGACCACAAGGTCCGCAAGTGGGAACCGGAACCCTTCCGCTGGCTCGGCGTCCAGGCCATGTACACCACCTACCGCACCGCCGACCGACGCGAACGCCACCACCCGAGCACCGACTCCTCCCGCCTGGCCCGACTGGCGGACCGGGTGGCGGGGCGGCACTGACCCACCGCACGGCTCCGCGGTGCGCGGGCACCCCCGGAATCTCGTTGAACCTGTGTCACACCTGTGTGCGACGATCGCCCCAACATCCGTATTTCCAGGGGGGAATCGATGGCGCACCCCGTGCCCGGCACCGGCTTCGGCCCGACGGCGAGACCCGGGCGGCTCACCGCCGTGACCGTCCTCGCCGTGTCCCTGCTCGCCTCGCTGCTCACCCTCGTCGGCGCCGGATCCGCCCGCGCCGACGACCCGGTGTGCGCACCACTGGCCCTCGCCTCCTTCGGCGACCCCGGGGACGCCGAGGCCCAGGTGTCGGTGCCTGCGGACGGCAGCACCTGCTTCACCCTCACCGCCGAGGCGCCCGGCCTGCACCTGGTCTCCTTCGGCGCCGGCAGCAGTGACCTCTACCCGCAGCTGTCCACCGCCGACGGCACCCAGCTCGACTGCTACGACGTCGAGTACGGCGTCAAGGGCTGGTGCGACCTGCCCGCGGCCGGCGCCTACACCCTCAAGGTCCTCAACACCGGCTGGGACCTCGCCGCCTCGACGCTCACCGTCGTCCCGCTCCGCTCGGCCACGCCGGGCTGCTTCGACCCGGCCGGCACCGGCTGGGACCAGCCGCCCGCCACCCGCACCAGCGTCAGTCCGGCCGAGATCGACTGCCAGCCCTTCACCGGCCGTCCCGGCGAGCGCATCAGCCTCACGGCCGCCACCTCGGTCTACGGCAGCACCACCGCGTGGCTCACCGACACGACCGGAGCCCGCGTCTGCCCGCACTTCCCGGAGGACGGCGAGGACGGCTGCGTGCTGACCGGCAGCGGCCCCTACCGGGTGATCTCCCAGGTCACCTCCTCGGAGAACGGCTTCCCCGCCGGGTACACGGTCGCCGCCCGACGCCTGAACGACCCGCAGGGCTGCACCACCGCCCCGGTCCGCCCCTACGGCGCCCTGGACCCGCAGGACCTCACCGTCGGCGGCTGCTACACCTTCACCACCGACAAGGCCGGTCCCTACACCGTCCACTACGTCAACGACGACCGCGGCACCGGCGCGGTCCAGGTCTACGGCACCGACGGCAGGACCGTGTGCCGCTCCGGCACCGACCCGTGCCGGGTGCCCGCGGCCGGCACCTGGACCGCGATCCCCGGGGGCAGCGCCCGCCAGGGCCTGATCGTCCTCGACCGCGCCTCCGACGCCGGGTGCGTGACCACCGGATACGGCCTGCACCAGGGCGAGCTGAGCACGCCCGGCCAGTACGACTGCCTGACCCTGCCCGCCCCGCGGAACGCCCGGATCGCCGCGCTCCGCCCGCTGGTCTCCGCCGGCGTCCACGCCGACGTGGAGGTCGTCGACGCCGCCGGCACCGCCCAGTGCGACGCGCAGGCTCTCGCGGACGGCGACTGCGCGCTCACCGGCACGGCGCCCTACCGCGTGCTGCTGCACAGCGAGTACCAGGCCGAGGGCGCGACCGGCTCCTACAGCGTCGCCCTGCACCGCACCGACGCCCCCGAGGGCTGCCCCGTGCTGCCCGCGGGCAGCTTCTCGGCCGACGGCGCGAAGGCCACGTTCACCACCGGTGCCGGAGTCTTCTCGCAGTGCCTCGACATCCCGGCGGACGCCCACACGGGCGCCGAACTGCTCCAGCTGACCGCGACATCCGGGGACGTACCCGCGAAGTTCTCGGTGCTGGACGCCACCGGCAAGAAGGTCTGCGAGCACTACGCCGCCACCGACGGCTGGTCCGTCTGCTCGCTCACCCCGGGCAAGGCCCACACCGTGCTGGTCGCCGGCCAGGACAAGGCGGCCGCATACACGCTGACCCGCCGGGACGTCACCGCCTCCGCCACCTCGGCGGGCTGCGCGAAGACCGCGGCGGCCAAGGTCGGCGGTCCCTCGGTGAAGCGCGGTTACGGCGCCGCCGGCACCGTCGACTGCGTCCAGGTCACCACCCCCGCCGCCACCGACGTCGTCCACGTCAACGTGCGGGACGCTCTGGGCACGGCGGACATCGCGGTGATCGGCGGCGACGGCAGGACCGAGTGCTCCTTCCGCAGCAGTGCCTGCGCGGTCACCGGCTCCACCACCCACCAGGTCCTCGTCCAGACCCCGGCGGGCCAGCAGGCCTCCCCCGTCTACCACTTGGACGCCCTGCGCATCGCGACCGCCGACGGCCCCGCGCCCGAGTGCACCCGGGTCCCGTCGGTCTCGTACGGGTACGGCCCGGTCACCGGCACCCTCGACGAGGCGCACAGCGCCGTGTGCGCGGTCCTGCCGACCACGGGCCTCGACCACTTCTCCGCCGACATCAAGGACACCTCCGGCGCGACCGCCACAGCCGTACCGGCGCTGTACAACCCGGCGTCCTGGCGCAACGGCTGCGTCCACTACATCGGCGAGGGCGGCGACGGCTACGACTGCGACACGCTCGGTTCGTCCCCGGCGGTCACCCCGACCGTGTTCCTGCTGAGCCTGCCCGAGGCCGCGTCCAGCACCGCCTACAGCGCCCGGCTGGCCTGCTCCTCCCCCCTCTGCGGCACCGACAAGGTGAGCGTCACGGGGATCAGCCCGACCACCGGGGTGAGCGGCACGAAGGTGAAGGTGACGGTCACCGGCACCGCGCTCGGCCCGAACACCCAGGTACGGCTGAGCCTGTCCGGCCGGACGATCTCCGCGAAGGCCGACTCGGTCGCCGCGGACAACCGCTCGATGACGGCCACCCTGGACCTGACCGGCGCGGCCGTCGGCGACTGGAGCGTCAGCGTGCTGTCGTTCTGCTGCGAATATCCGAGCGGCGGCTTCACGGTGACCCAGCCTCGGCTGACCGGCACGGCCGCCCCGAAGATCACGGGTACCGCCAAGGTCGGCGCCAAGGTCACCGCCACGACCGGCAGCTGGTCGGCGGCCCCGGCCTCCTACACCTACCAGTGGAAGGCCGACGGCAAGGCGATCTCCGGGGCCACCGCCGCGTCGTACACCGTCCCGGCGGCCCTGCTCGGCAAGAAGCTCACGGTGACCGTGACGGCCGGGAAGAGCGGCTGGCTGAGCGGGTCCGCGACCTCGGCCGCGGTGACGGTCGCGAAGGGGGACGCGCCCAAGGCGACCAAGGCGCCGACGATCAGCGGCACGGCAAAGGCCGGCAAGAAGCTGACGGCGGCGCACGGCACCTGGAGCCCGGCGCCGACGTCGTACGCCTACCAGTGGTACGCGAACGGCAAGGCGATCAGCGGAGCCACCAAGTCCACCCTGACCCTGAAGACGGCGCAGAAGGGCAAGAAGATCACCGTGCGCATCACGGCCCACCGCACGGGCCACGGCGACGGCACGGCGACCAGCAAGGCGACGAAGCCGGTCACCGGCTGACCCCGCCCCGACAGCCGTCGGCCCCCACGATCACGGATCGCGGGGGCCGACGGCTGTGACAGAGCCCCCTGTCGGATTCGAACCGACGACCTACGCATTACAAGTCGGGGAAAGATCTTGCTGGATGCTGCTGGACGATTCTTCCGTGTGCGAAACCACCAGGTCAGGACAGGTTCGCCATGGAGGCCGGTCCACATCAGGACAGCTCCTGCCACACCGTCCGCTCACGCATCGCTCAGGCGGTAAGCCCTTAGCGGCCTCGGCCATGCCGCTCCCACCGACCGCAAGTTGCGTGCGATCAGACCCTTGTGCCCAAAGGCAACGGGTGGCCGGAAAACCTCGCTCACGCCTCAGTCTTCACATCCCCAACCCTTGGAAGTCGCAGGTGGTTACTGTAACTTGACGTTCCGTTAGTTGACGGTGGTTGGGGAACCACGGTTGACCGGGGGAGGGGCCAGGGCATGGCATGTCCACGTCTAACGGATTGGCCTGTGGCCAGTCTCATCAGCTGGATCCGGGCGAGCCTTGAGGCAGACAAATAAGCATGCCGCCCCAAGCCGCATTCGAGCGCGGCCAGAGAGTAAGGGTCCAGGCCGCTGGCGTACCGGAGTTCGCCACAATCAGGTTCGCCCTGCCCGGAGATCAATCGGGGTCATGGGATCTCATCCTGGTCGACGACGAAGACCGTCGTCACGAAGTGAATCTGGCAGCCGGAGACACCGAGACCGTGCGCCCTCTCGTCAGCGACGGGCGGGCCGACTCCGCCCGCGTGCTGGCCGCGATGTGGACCCAGTGGATGAATGCCGCGGCAACCAACGCCGAGTCCAGTGCGATGGCAGCCACGCCACTGAAGCCGTACGCGCATCAGACCACGGCCGTCTATGGAGCGATGCTCCCCCAGCCCCTGCTGCGTTTCCTTCTCTGTGACGAGCCGGGTACCGGAAAAACGATCATGGCCGGCTTATATCTGCGTGAGATGCAAAGGCTCGGCCTGATAAAGCGGGCGATCATCGTGTGTCCGGCGAACCTGGCCACCAAGTGGGTGGACGACTTCCAGCGATTACTGGGAGGCGGGCTGCGTCAGCTGACCTCGGCCACCGTGCGTGAGGACGCGCTGAACTCCAACGACCTATGGGTGGTGTCGCTGGAATTGGCAGCGGTGAACCCTGCAGTACAGGACGCCATCCGGCCCGACAAGGCTGGCTGGGATCTGGTCGTCTTCGACGAAGCGCACCGACTGACTCCGACCGCTGCCGGCTTCCACCAGGTCGGACGGCTGTTGGCCAAGAACACCCCCCGCGCGCTGCTGATGACAGCAACGCCGCACCGCGGCAAAGAGTGGCTCTTCCGACACCTGCTGCATCTGGTGGACCCGGAGATCTACCCGGATCCGGGCAACGACCCCAACATCAAGCTCAGTGCGCTGCGCCCCGGTCCCATTCACTTCCTTCGGAGGATGAAGGAGGACTTGGTCGACTACGACGGCACGACCCGGTTGTTCAAGGGGCGCACCGCGCACAACCACAGCGTCCCGCTGTCGCAGACCGAGTACGGCTTCTACAGGGCCGCCCTGGATATGGTCGACCGATTCTTCCCCCCGGTGGCACAACCGCTTGCCCGCATGGTCTACGGGAAGCGAGCAGCCTCCAGTCTCTATGCGCTGGCCGAGACGCTGCGCCGACGGTACGAGCACATGGGGGCGATGAGCGAGGCGGAGGCGGCGCTCATCGCCGACCGCGAGGATCACGGTGACGAGGCCGAGGTCGATGAGGCGAAGGTGATTCACTCGGTCTCGGCCGCTTCCAGGGCTGAGCGGTCCGCGATCAACAGCCTTGTGCAGCAGATCGACGCAATAGTCACTGACTCTCGCTGGCAGCCGTCGAAGTGGAAGCGGCTCACCGACGACTGCCTGGCCGCCCATGGAATCCACCCCGGGAACGGTGAACAGGCCGTTGTCTTCACCGAGTACGCAGACTCGGCCGAGTGGATCGCCCAGCGGCTCCAGGCCCAGGGATACACCGCACAGCTCTACTCCGGCCGCCAGGGCAAGACCGAACGCGACGTGACGCGCAAGGCATTCATGCGCGGCGAATTCCAGATCATCGTCACCACTGACGCCGGCAACGAGGGCATCGACCTGCAGGCTGCGCACGTGCTCGTGAACTACGACATCCCGTGGTCTTTGGTCCGCCTCGAACAGCGGATGGGACGTATCCACCGCGTCGGTCAACAGCGCGAGGTCTACCTCTACAACCTGGTTGCTACCGACACCCGGGAAGGCAAGACCCTGCTCCGCCTCCTGGACAACTTCGTTACGGCCGCGAACGAACTGCGTGGCCAGATGTTCGACAGCCTTTCGGCAGTCGCTGAAATCACCGGTGTCGATTACGACAAGTGGCTTTCGGACCTCTACGGCAACGACGAGCTGAAGAAGCAGCAGGCCATCGCCGCCGCCCAAGCGGTTCAGACGCAGGAACTCAGCCGGGCGGCCCGGAAGGTACGGGACAACGAGCGACGTCTGGCCAGTCAGGTCGATGCGGTGGCCGCACTGACGCTGCTTCAGCGTGACCTCTTCGCACGCATCAACCCGGCCATCGTCGAGGCATACCTCGACCGGCTCGCGGCGGCCGGCGTACTGAAGTCCGCACCGACCGCGGCCGGGCCCGGGTTCCGGCGGCTCTCTCTGAGCGGCAAGGCCATATTTCCGGCCACGCTGGGCGGACGGAACGAGGTTCACGTCGCCACCAGCGGGGATGTGATGCGCGAAGCCTCAGAGAGCATCGACATCAGTGACACAGTCACCCTCGGCCCCGGTGAACCCGGCTTTAGCGACCTGATCAACACAGCCGAGCACACCCTGGCCGAGGCTCTGTACCAGTCCGGCGCCGCATCCGACCCCACCAGCCTCACCCCGTACGACTTGTACGCATACGAGGCGACGATGACCGAAAGCAACGGCAAGCGCGCCAGCATATGGGCCACCTTGATCAAGGTGGACGACAGTGGCAATGCCCGCCCGGTGCGATGGGAGTCCCTGGCCAACCTCGTGCCCACCGACCAGCACGGCGGCTCACCACATCCGGCTCGGGAGAGCCATGCGCTCGCATCTGCCCACGAAGTAGCCGACGCGACCGTCACGGAGCACCGGAAGGTGCGCGCCGACTGGTTCTCTCAGGCCCGCCGTGACCTGACCAACCTGCCGCTGAGCCTAACCGACGGTATCGATGACCGCCTTGCCCGCCTTGAGCTGCGGCACCGACTTCAGGACCAGACCGCTCGGCGACTCAAAGAGTTGGAGCGGCTCGCGGACGTGCATCTGACCGAACCGAAGCAGGTGGGTCGAATCCGCGTCCTGGCCACCGCCGACCTCAGCGTCCAGGCCGAGATCGACGCCGAGTTGGTCTCCATGCGGCGCGTGCAGCAACTCCTTGAGGACGACGGCTGGACCGTGGCCGATGTCCACACCGAGGGCCGCGGTTACGACTTGGAGGCCCGCCGCCACAGCCAAGTCCGCCATGTCGAGGTCAAGGGCGTGCTCGGCAGCGCGGGCAGCGACGGCATCCGGATGACAGGCAACGAAGTCCTCATCGCGACCCAGCACCGCAAGGAGTACTGGCTCTACGTCATCGACCAGTGCGCCGACGGCAAGGGCCGGTTCTTCGGTGCTTACCAAGACCCCGCCACCCTCTTCGCGAACGTCATGACCGGGAACGCGGTGTTCCGCGTCCCGGGCACCAGCCTCAAGAACGCCCCCGGGAGTAACGCATGACCCGCATGATTGAACGCTGGTTTCCCAGCGCAGAGGTATCGGCCAACAGTGACAAAGGCTGGGGCTCGGGCAACAGCGAGATCTCCCTGTTCATGTGGTTCGCAAAGCGACCCACCGCTCAGGCCAAAGCGGCCACCATCTGTTCCCTGCTGCCGTGGCCAGACGACGCTGCAGAACGGACCAGGCTGCAGAATCTGGTCCGAGAGGCCATGAAGGGGCGCTATGCCGCATGGGGCGATCTTCAAACCGAGATCGCCAAGGCGAATCCTGAAGGCGCGACCACTCTGGACCCCTTCTCGGGACGAGGCATGATTCCCCTGGAATCGGCACGTTTGGGCGTCCAGGCATCCGCTGTCGACTACAGCCCAGTCGCGGCGCTCGCAAGCCACTTGCTCACCTCCGCGCCGTTCGTTGACTGGAGCGATGAGCCCGAGCTGCCGTTCGGGGAAGAGCGGGACCACCTACTCATGTCCCGTACGGACAGATTGCTGAGCGACCTCAAATCGCTGTTCTCAGAGATACAGACCCGTCACGCGGCCTCAATGAGCGACGTCTACCCCCGACACAACGGAGCCCTGCCGTGGGGCTACTTATGGTCCGTAACTATCCCTTGCCAGGAATGCCACCGCCGGTTCCCGCTCATCGGTTCCTACGAGCTGATGCCAGCCCGTGGCGACAGAGAGGCCGTCTCGTTCTACATCGACGCGGACCGGGCTTCCAGCACGTGGGAGGCGGTCGTGGCCTCCGGAAAGCCCGCTCGCACGCCAACGCTGACCAACGCCGTAGTGAACGGCAAGAAGGTGGCGGGGAAGAGTGCGATCTGCGTGTTCTGTAATCACGTCCACCCGCTTGCAGTACATCGCCGACAGTTACAAGAGGGACACGGCCAGGACGCCCTGGTTCTCGCTGCGGACATCGACGTCAAGAGCCAGAAGACCTTCCGCCGCCCCACGGGTGCAGAGCGCGAGGCTGTCGCTGCGGCCGGGCGGGCGCTGGCTACAGAGGCAGCGTTCAGCCCGTTCCTGCCCGCTGTTCCGGACGAGGGAATCGCGCCGGGCAACAACAACATCATCGGCCCGAGCATCTATGGGGCGAAGACTTACGGCGACTTGATGGTCGGCCGTCAGACCCTTTCCTATGTGCGGCTCGCACGCATCATCAATGAGCTCGGTGAGGAGCTGGCCGCCGCCGGGCTGTCGCGGGAATACGTGCGGGCCCTGACTGGGTACGCGACTGCGGTCGTGGTGAAGAAACTGCGGCGGTCCACCCGTGGTGCGCGGTTCCAGAGCACGGGCGGTGCACGGGTCGGGGATCTTTTCGTCAACGAAGGGTCGATCACCTTTTCCCACGACTTCTTCGAAGCTGGCATCGGCGAGGGCCCCGGAACGTGGAAGTCGATCTCGGACAACGTGCTGGCCGCCTGTCGCAATCTGTTCTCCGATCTGTGCGGTATGTCGGCCTCTGTGCAGCGAGGAACTGCCACTGCTCTGGCCTTCCCTCCTCGCACCTTCACCGCAGTCGTCACTGACCCTCCGTACGACCAGATGATCGCGTATGCGGACGCATCCGATCTTTTTTTCACGTGGGCTAAGCGGTGCCTGCACAACACCTGGCCGGAACTCGCTATCACTGCCGACCCGTACGGCTGCCAGGACAAGAGCCAGGAAATCATCGTCAAGCGGGTTCGAGGCGAAGCCCCTGACGAACACCGCACCCGCGAGCACTACGACGCCCTAATCACCGAAGCCTTCACTCAGATGCGGCAGGTTGTCCGGGATGACGGCGTCGTCACGATCGTCTTCGGCCACGGGGAACCTGAGGTGTGGCAGCGTCTGCTGCACTCGATCGAGCGAGCCGGGCTGGTGATGACCGGTTCATGGCCAGCCAATACGGAGTCCGGTGGTCAGCAGGGTAAGGCCAATATCGAGACGACCCTGACCATGGCCTGCCGCCCGGCCCCGACCGATCGACCGGCAGGCCGCAAGGGCGCGGTCGAGTCCGAGATCAAGGCTGAGATCAAGCGGCGTTACCCGGATTGGGAGCGGTGGGGCCTGGCCCCGGCGGACATGTTGATGGCCGCTGCCGGACCAGCCATGGAGGTCGTCGGCCGCTACCACGAGATCCTCAATGCCAAGGGCGAACCCGTCGACATCTATACGTTTCTTCCGCTGGCGCGAGCTGCAGTCCAGGAGGCCATGGCCGTCGAGATTAACCACCAGCCGCTGGAGACCTTTGATGCTCGGACGCGGTTCGCGCTGTGGTGGATCACTCTCTATGACCGGCAGGTTCGGGCGAAGTCCGAACTGCGCTGGCAGGCTTTGGCTTCTTCGCTCGACCTGGCAGCAATACGGGACCTGGTTCCCGATGCCGACAAGGGTGTCCGGTTCGTCGCCTCCCGGGAATACAACGGCAAGATCGACGAAGACTCGGCAGTCATCGACATTGCCCTCTCGCTCGCAGCTGCTTCGGAGGAGGGGCTGGAGGCCATGGGCCAGGTAATGGCGGCCACGGAGTACGCAGCTGACGACACCTTCCTGTGGGCCGCCGTCCAGTTCCTCGCGGACCGACTTCCCGTCAACGACCCGGACTCCGTCCGCTTCACCCGTGTGTTGCGCAACCGGACCGGCGTCGTCGGTGCCGCCGAGGCCGTGGAAGCGAGTAACTACGAAAAGACTCAGCTCCAACTGATCGACAACGCCCAGTTGCGGCTCGTGTGATGACGACCAGTACCACCACCGTGATCCTCAGATCCGCCAGCCCAGGAGAGCAGCTGTGACGACCAGCGTGACGCCGTGGTGGAAGGCACTCAAGCTTCGCCAGGAGATCCGGAGCGCCTCCGGGCAGATCGATGACGTACAGATGTCGCTGTTCCGAGCAGTTCACGCCACGGGAGCTGACCGGCCGCCCTATGCCGACGCCGACTACTACGGTGACATCACGCACCCGACCGAGCGGCTCATTGACCTGCTCACTGAAATCGCAGTCCGCGTCGGCGGTGGTGACGACTACTTGAAAGCCCGAGCAGTTACCCGACTCGACCAGGGCATGGGCGGGGGTAAGTCGCATGCCTGCATCGGTGCCTTCCATCTTGCCGCCAATCCAAAGGCGTTGCTGGGAACCGAGCTTGGTCAGAAGGTGACCGAGCGCGCGAGGGCCAGAATCGGCCACCCGCTTGCTGGCGGCCTCGGACGTCCGCATGTCGTCGTGCTGCCCTGCGACAACATGACCCCAGGGGTCGGGGTACAGGAGCTAGATGGGCCTGCAGTCAACCTCTACGAGCGTTTCCTGTGGCGTCTTTTCTCCAAGGACTACACTCTCTTCGAACGCTACCGGCGGTTCTGGAGCGACAAGCACAAGATCGCCGAGGCCATCAGCGCAGTGAACCGGCCCGTGCTGATCATCGTCGACGAGGTGCTCGACTACATCGGCAACGGACTGGACGGAGCAAACCAGACCGACCTGGCGGCCCAAGACATGGCGTTCCTACGGGCGCTGCTTGATGTCGTCAATGACGTCCCCCATGTCGCGATGCTGGTCGTGATGATCGCCTCCGACACCGACAAGACCGCGCTCTCGTCTGCCGCTCAGGCCCGCCGCGACGATCTGAACAGCCAGCTTGACCGCAACGGCCTGCCGACCACCGTAACCGGCGTGGGCGACTTCGCAGACATCCTCCGCCGGCGGCTGTTCGACGCCGAACCCGCAAGTGAGGTGCTCGCGGCGACTGCTGCGCTCTACAAGGAAGTTCTGACGGACAAGACCTGGAGCAAGCAGGTCTGGGACCCGATAGGCGCCGCGTGGCGCCGCAACTGGCGCGCGGAGATGACATCTTGCTATCCGTTCCATCCTATGCTGATGAGCCTGGCGCAGGAGGAGTGGAGCAAGGTCACCGGATTCCAACGGGTCCGGTCCACGATCCGCATCTTCGCCGCCACGGTCTATGCCCTGCAGCAGCGCGGCAAGTCAGGCGAGTGGGTGCCGGCTCTCATAGGCCCCGGTGACCTGCCGCTGTCGGACAGCACCGTCCGAGAGGCGCTCCTAGGCAGCGGCCTAGTCGAGGACGACCGCACCATCGCGAACTATAGGAGCTTGGCCGAGATCGAGGTCGTCAACCACGACGGCTCGTCAGGCACAGCACGCCGCCAGGATCTCGAACGGCAGATCAGCTCCTGGGGCACCAGCAATCCGCGCGCGGCTGAACGGGCGGCCACCTTCATCTTCCTGGCAAGCGTTGTCGGCACCCTGCGCCCGGGGCGTGGCCGCGGAGCCAGTGCTCCTGAGGTCAAGGCGGCCACCGGCGTGCCAGAGGCCACGTACACCGTGACCGACGCCGACGGCGTCGTCGATGAGCTGGTCAACCCGAACCAAGGGATGAGCGCGCTCGACATCACCCCCGGTCAGGGAAACAACAGGCCAGCCCGTTACTTCCTCTCCACCCGACTCACCCACCGCATGCTGGTGAAGAACATCCGGCGCACCATCACCGAGACCGAACGCGACCAGGTCATCGCCGACATCGCGAAGAGGCTGGCGAGCAGCGGTCCATTCCGCGATCTGCAGTTCGTCACGGCGGACCCCCAACGCAGTCCTGCCGATGTCCTTGCCACGGCCGGCTTAGACACGGCTTACACCACCCGGCTCATCGTCCTCGACCCGGCGCAGTACAGCCTGCGCAACGGCATGGAGAAACCGACCCTTGAGGCACTCACCGTTGCCATGGGGCTCGGGCAAGGCGCGCAGCAACTCCCCGTTCAGTGGGCCAGCAGCGCGGTATACGCCGTGGTGAACACCCAGCAGCGCGCTCTGGCCAGGAACTTGGCGGTGGAGTACCTGTCAAGGCAGAAGGCCATGCAGGCGCCCGAGATTCAGAACGACGACGAACTCAAGACCATCGGTGCCAAGGAGCTCGCCGAGGCCAAGACTCAGCTGGAGAGGGCGCTCAAGCGGGCGTACCAGCATGTTGCCTACTTGGCCCAGCCCGACCCGGACGGGGAGCGATACCTCGACCAACTTACATTCGACAAGGACAACATCACCGCCCTCGACGGCATGCTCGTCTGGAAGGGCCTCGCTGCTCGGGACAAGGTCTTCGACACCGGCCAGTTCAGCGCAAAGGCCCTCTTGCATAACCTTCGCGACCACGACTACGGCAAAACCCTCTCCGACATCCGAGTCGCCTTCTACAGCGCCCCCCGATTGCCTTTGCTGTTCGGCGGTGACCGCGACCTTCAACAGGCGATCTACGATGCAGTCAGCCAGGGCCTGCTGAGCATCGTCGATGGAGTGGGCACCGAGGTGGAGGTCACAGCACCTGGACAGGTCAACCTCGCGAGCACGGGCCTGCGCCTCGCCAAGCCACATCCCAAGACGTGCGCCGACTGCGACCAGCCGGCTCATGAAGGTCAATGCTCTTTGACAGCCGACGGCACCGTCGAAATCGTCTCGACTCGCAAGCCAGGCAGTTCAGCTGTCGACACACCGAGCGTGCCCCGGCAGCGCGAGACCGATGGGCCGAGTCCGGACCAGTCTCCGCAAAGGGAGCAGGCCAGGGACCGGCAGGTCGCCTTCTCGTTCACCAAGAACCTCCTGGCCAACGGCGACAGCGCCGACGGTTTCGCCGCACTCTTCCGAGCGTTCTACATGGCCCTGGACGAAAGGCAGATCAGCTATCTGCAGGGCACTCTCCAGTTGGTCATACAGGCTGATGAGGCCGAGCAGATCCAGCGGCGCCTAGAAGAACTCGGCATAAACGGAACGTTCAAGGAGATCTGACGGGTTACGAGTCCTGGAAGGATCTTGTCTGTCGATGTGGCCGTACGAAGCGGCTCGTATGGACTGGTTCGCTATTGCACAAGGCGTAGCACCGGGCGCCGTTCCTGGCAATCGAGCAGTTCTCGGACGCGCTCGGTCGTCCAGGCCAGCTCATGCGCCAGTTTAGCTACCGACAGATCCGTTTCCTTGCAGGCCAGTTCGAAGGCTTGGCGCAGAAGAGACGGTTGTTCGCCGGAGTAGTTCGAGACCGACTCGGGGATGAAACCCGGCTGGCCGTCCAGTGCACGCAAGCGTTGGTAAGTGCGGCTGGCCGTGGCATCCGAGATGAGCCCAAGTTCACGGCACCGGCAGACGAGTGAGTGGATGGAGACGCCCCAGACCTGCCTAAGTTCGGCTAGTCGCGCGAGGTCCATCCGCTTGGGCAAGAGGGGTAGGACGCTGTCTTGGGGAGTGAGGAACTCGGCGGCGAAGGCGTCGGCTTCCTTCTCCTGACGGCTGTCTCCAGTGGCATCGCCGTGGAGTACGAGGTGCCCGAGTTCGTGGGCAGCGGTGAAGCGATGGCGGTAGACGTCGTCGGCTCGGTTGGCTGTGAGGACCACGAGGGGCCGTGCCGCTCGGGTGGAGAAGGCGTCCACGGTGGCGGCCGAGGTGTCGGATGCCGGAGGCATCACGGCGACGATGCCGTGGGACTCCATGCGTCGGACGAGGTGGGTGGCGGGTCCGTCCCCCATGCCCCAACGGCGACGGAGCTCTTGTGCTGCCCCAGCAGGATTCGTGGGCAATTCGGCTCCGGGGTGGACCTCGCCCCCGGCGAAACCGGGCAGGTTCACCAAGGGCAGCTGAATCCGCCGTTCCAGGGCGTAGGTGAGTTCCCATACCTGTTCGGCAAAGGCGAGGGCTCGTTCCCTCTGCGACTTCGGCGTGCTGCGCAAGCTGCGGAAGTGGGCCATGGAGGCGTCGAGCCGGCTTACTGGACGGCCGACCAGGAAGAACGTGGCCGGTACGCCAAGTGTTTCGGCAAGACGGGGGATGAGGTCCGGGCGGGGGCGGGACACCCCTGTCTCGTACTGGCCCACCGCCGCCGGGGTCACCCCGAGGGCATTCGCGACGTCTTTCTTCGTCTTCTCGGCCAGCCGACGTGCTTGTGTCAGCCGGGCGGGATCAAAGCCGTCCGAGATGGCACGGGGCGTGGTGCCCCGCTCCTCCAGGCCCGGGATGAGGTCTTGCTTATTGATTCGCATCATCTTCGCTGGTCTGGTCGTCGGCCGGCTCTGCTTCTGTCAGCGGCGGAACGTCGCGCTGTTGATCAACGTTCGCACGAGACGACAGCGTAAGGGTCGGCTCTGCTCCGCCGTCGAAGCTGGTCAGTTTTCGCTCGGACGCCGTGGCCTGCTTGGGGATGCTCCTCAGGTGCTGTCCGTGGGATGTGACAGTGTCAGGCAGGGCGAGGGGCTCAGGGGCGGTCTCCCACACCAGGCGCCGCTCAGCACCCAGCGCCGCAATGCCCCAGTACGCCTCCAGGAGTTCGGAGGCATTGCAGGCGAAGGGAACAAGAATCAGACGGGTGCCTCGTGGCACAGATGCGAGACCACCGCGGGGCTCCACTACCTGACCGCTTTCGTCGAAGCCCTCGAAGTCGAACGCGCCCTGCACCTCAGCCGGGTCGGGTGCGAACGTGAACAGCTCCTTCACCAAACGGGACTCACGCGGAATGCGCGCCGTGCGCACGTCCGACAAGGTCTTCGAGTAGAGGAACGGATAGAGCAGACCGTTCCCGACCACCATCAGCTCGAACGGGAACCCGAACGGCTTCACGGGAGTGGCTCCCGGTAGATCCTTCAGTTCCTCCCACACCCGCTCGAACTGCCCCTGCCACCGGGCCGAGCCGTACGTGTGATTGGTACGCGATTCCGCCTGCTCCTGTGCAGCCTGCGCGTTGGCCTGCATGTTCCGTAGTGCCTGGCCAACACCCGCTCGAACTGCCAGATCCTGCTTGCCGAACACCTCGGTCGCCCAGGGCGAAAGAGACACACTCATGCGGACGACTCCTCTGGTCCGACTTCGGGTTGGAGTACTGCACCACCGAGCAGACTTTAGTTGATGTACCAATTCTTGCACAAGCGCTTCTCTGGAGCGCGTGATTCCCTCGCTGCTTCTTCAACCCAGAGTCAGATGATGCCGACGAGTCAAGGCGTGGCCTGCTACTCATGTATACCGTCGCCGACCGCTGGGGCTATGACCTGCACGGCTCAGGCAAGCATCCGTGGGGCAAAGAGGTCTGGGCCGAACTCCTCATCGAGGCCGACGAGTGAGCACCCCGACGGCGACGACCACATCTCTCCCGAACGTCGTCGGCCCCTGATCTGCCAGCAGATGGCGATGGAGTGCGCCATCTGGGCCCGTCGTTCCGGCTCTGGAGCTGCGCATCCAACTGCCGGACGGCCGGCTCGACCGTCCCGAATGCCTAGGAAAGGAAAAGGCTCCCGTGGCGTGGCGATGGACCACTGGAGATTGCTGGCTCAGGGGCACGCGCACCGCAGTGCCGGCGATCTGGCTTGGCCCTCTTCAGCGGGATGGACAACCCGCCCCGGTCTACGTCTGCGAGCCGTGCCTCAACCACCTCAAAGCGCAGGCGCTCGCTTGCTTCAGAGAGCGGCGGCCGTCTGACCAGATTCCCGCTTCGGGCGGTGCGGTGCTGTGCTGTGCAGCCGGAGGCGGGTGCCACCGCAACATCACAACTTTTCAGAGGAGTTGGCATGACGCGTCGCGCCGTACGCACGTAGCGGGTTCTCGGTGAACCGGATGCCCATCATGGCACCGCTGGTTCCCCGGTCCTCAGCACCCGTTTTGCGGAAGTGCTTGCCGCGGACGGACCTTCCCGGTCCACTTCGTCCAAGCAGGGTGGAAGGAAAACGAGATGAGCGAGTCGTACGAGGAACTGGAAGCGCGGTACAGGGACACCCTGAACCGGATGCGTCGGGCATACGAGATCTTGCAGAAGATCATGGGCGATCCCAAGCCCCTCCCTCCCGGGGAAGAGCCGCCGGTCTTGACCAAGGCGGAGCGCGACGCACAGACCGAGGCCATGAAGGCGTTCCAGGAGTACGTGCCAGTGAGGGATCTGTACTGGGCCACCCGGTGGGGCCGCGAGGGCAACCCGCCTAGGGCCTGACAGTGCGGCGTGGGCGGTCGTTGCTGAGACGGCAACGACCGCCCGCGTCAGTGTTTATAGGTGGTCCGCTCGCCGCCGACTCACCATCACTGCCCACACGGCTCGGAGTGCGAGGACGCGCTGGTCGACGCACGCTGAAGGCATGAACAGCCAGCACCCTCCAGGCCCTCCGGACGGGCCACTGCAACCCCCGGACCGCGGCGACAGGACCCAGTCGACGCCACGTTCTGCACGCTCCCGCTGGAGGATCCTTACCCATGCGAGCGCGGCTCTCGTCGGGCTCTTCGTCGGTGTGCTGATCGGCGTCACGAGCAACTCAAGCGCCAACAAGACAGCACCTTCAGCGACGGTCACCGCGACAGCGACCACCACGCGCGTGGCCACCGACAACACCCCGTCAGCAGTCGGCAAGGTCTCCTCGGATGGGTTCCCCGGCGATGGCACGTACGTCGTCGGCAACGACATCAAGCCCGGCACCTACCGCAGTGCGGGCCCGCAGGGCGGCCTCATCACCAGTTGCTACGAGCTCGTAACACGATCTTGTTGAAACGTCCTGGTGGGGCGTGACTGGTGTGCTGATTCGGCCGTTCGTGATGTGTGAGTACTCGGCCGTG